>NZ_JBIUBV010000022.1:0-87858 GCF_044548405.1 Streptomyces sp. NPDC052040
CGTGTGGGGGGTTTTGCCGCCTCCGGTGGTTGGCGGTGGGGGGGCCGGGGGGGGCGCGGGGGGGGGGGGGGGGGGGGGGGGGGGGGCCCCGGGGGGGGCCCGCCCCCGGCCGGTGCGGGGTGCGGGCTCCCTCAGCCGTGCAGACCGGGGAACAGGGACAGGAAGGGTTCCGAGGAGGCGCTGATGCCCCGACTGTAGGGGGCGTCGAAGTCCCAGATCAGGAAGAGCAGAAAAGCGATCAGTGCGGAGAAGAGACCGGCGAGGAGCAACTCACGGGGTGTTCGCCGGATCTGTAGCGCGAACACCATCCCGACGGTGATCACCGCCCCGGCGAGCAGCCCGAACCACACCACCCGGGGCATGGTCGAACCGGTGGAGTCGGCACGGGCCGCCCGTGCCGTGTCGGCCGCGGTCACCTGGTCCAGCAGCGGCTGGTACGCCTGGGCCTCGAAGTCGGACCGCGGCTTGTAGTCGGTGACGTCCTCGCGGATCCGCTGAAGGAGGTCACCGCCGCGCGCGGTCACCTTGTCGTGGTCGGCCATGGCCTTCCACTCGGGACCGACGACCTGGCCGACATAGGCGTTGACGTCCGCGCGGATGCGGTCGCGGACATCGGCCGGGTAGACGCGGACCCGCTCCGAGATCTCGTGCAGCGCCTGGGCCTCGGCCTGGACATGGTCCTGGGCGGCGCTGCGGGCCTCCCAGACGCCCGCGATGGCCAGACCCAGCACGATGGCGTAGACCACACCGATCCACATCGTCATGTACTCGATCACATCGGGCGTCTCGGACGGGTCCTCGTCCGCGGCGGCGGTGCGCTGCCGTACCAACGTCACCGCGATCACGACGGCACACGCGGAGGCCATCGCGAGGGTGAGAACAAGCCATTCCGACAAGGGGTCCCTCCAAGGGGGTCAGCGCGGGCGGAGCGCGGCGATGGCGAACACCGCGGGCGCGGCGATGAGCAGGGTGAACACGAGTGGCGTCGGCCCGTCGTGCGGCGGTCGCGGATGGGACACCGCGCGATACGCCGGGTAGTGCACCGGGGGCGCCGGGGGGCGCGGGCTCGGCCGGTGCGAGGGCGTCGGGGCCGGTTCGGGGGCGGGCGGGGGAGCGAGGACGGGCGCCGGACGGGGGCGCGGTGCCGTGGTGTGCGGTGGCGGCGGCACGGGAACAGGCCGCGGCTTCGGGGGCGGGGGTGGGGCGGGACGGGGTGGCGGCGGAGGTGGTGGTACGGGCCTGGGGGGCGGCGTGGGTGTGGGGCTCGGGGGCCGGCAGGGCAGCGGGGGAAGTTCCTGCCCGAAGAGCGTGGAGTCGGACGCCGGGTCTCCGCCCGCGACCGCCACCGCCGCCGTGCCGTCCGGGCCCGTGGAGGCGTAGGCGCACGCGTCGGCGGACGCCGGACGGGCGTACGCGCCGAGCAGGGCCCACACCACCGTCACCACGGCCAATGCCCCTCTGACGAGGGCGGACCGGGTTCGTTGGGGTCGATGCACGACGGAGATCATGAGCTGTCGCGCTCCCGCGCACGCCCGCGCCGAACCTATTTGGTCCGAAGGGGGGACTTCGGGCTCGGGTCGGTTTGGCCAACGGCTCCCGGGCCGGGGCGAGTTCAGCACCTCTGTGCGAGGGAGTACCGCTCGGGTGGGCCGCCGGTCCCCTCCGGCCGCGCGGTTCCCGGAAAGAATTTCGCGGCCGGATTGAACGCACAGTGCCCTCGCGTCCGTACCCATGGTCAGAAGCGGCGCTCAGTGAACGCTGCAACACCCAAGCGGATAGCGGGAGTTGAGAATGAAGACATCCTGGCGGAGCGCCTCTCTCGTGGCGACGGCCGCGGCCGTGCTGGCGCTCACGACGGCGTGCGGTCAGGACAGCGGCACACCGTCGGCGGGCACCCAGAACGTCGGGGCCACCGCCGTCGCGGGCGGCTACGGTTCCACCTCGGCCGACCCCGGAAACGGCTACGGCGCGGACTCCACCACCGCCCCCAGCACCGCGCCGAACGGCCAGTCCGCGGGACGGCTCGCCCTCGCGGAGAACGCGAAGCTCGGGAAGATCGTCACCGACGGCGCGGGCTTCACCCTCTACCGTTTCGACCAGGACACCGCCGAGCCGTCGAAGTCCTCCTGTGACGGCGACTGCGCCAAGACCTGGCCGCCGGTGCCCGCCGACGGCGCCTCGGCCGCCTCCGGCGTCGACGCGTCCCTGCTCGGCGAGGTCACCCGGGCCGACGGCACCAAGCAGCTGACCGTGGCGGGCTGGCCGATGTACCGGTACGCCAAGGACACCAAGGCCGGTGACGCCAACGGCGAGGGCCTGAAGGGTGCCTGGTTCGCGACCGCGCCCGACGGCAAGAAGGCGGCCGTCGAGGATCTGCCCGGTCTGTCGGTCCGCAACGACGCCAAGCTCGGCCCGATCGTGGTCGACAAGAACGGGAAGACGGTCTACCGCTTCCTGAAGGACAAGGCCTGGCCCGAGCCGGTGTCCCACTGCACCGGTGCCTGCCTGGAGAAGTGGCCCGCGGTCGCCCCGGTCTCGGAGAGCGACACCAAGGGCGTCCAGAAGAAGGGCCTCATGGGCTTCACCCGTCCCGACGGCACCCGTCAGATGACCATCAACTGCTGGCCCGTCTACACCTTCTCCGGCGACAAGGCGCCGGGGGAGACCAACGGGCAGGGCGTGGGCGGCACCTGGTACGCCGTCGCGCCCGACGGAAAGCCGGTCGGCGCGTCCAAGTAGAGATCACCTCCCCAGGGTCGATCGATCGCCTCGCCACAACCCCCCCGCACGCCGAAGGGAGTGAGACGCACCAGCAGGACGAACGGGACACCGACGCGCGCGACCAGGCCCGCCCCCTCTCCACCGCACGGAGGGGGCGGGCCTTTTGCCGTACCCGTTGCCGTACTCGCAGGGCTCCGCCCGTGACGGCTCCGGGCCCCGCCGGTCACGGCTCCGGCGACTCCGCGGCACGTGCCACCGGCAGTGACCGGGAACGGACGGTCAATTTCCGTTTTTGCTCGCCCGGTTGGCGGACGATCAGTAGCCTCTGCTCGAACACCGGATCGCATCCGCAGCCGTCTACGCCTTGGAGAACTTCATGGAGCGTCCTGCCTGGGCGCCACGGAGCATCGACATCTCCGTGCCTAGTGTGTCCCGCATGTACGACTTCTACCTGGGCGGGTCGCACAACTTCGAGGTCGACCGCCAGGCGGCGCGCAAGGCCCTGGAGTTCATGCCGGGACTCCCCAAGATCATGCAGGCGAACCGGGCGTTCATGCGGCGCGCGGTGCGCTTTGCCGTCGAGGAGGGCATCACCCAGTTCCTCGACATCGGCTCCGGCATTCCGACCTTCGGCAATGTCCATGAGGTGGCGCAGGGCGCGCGGCCGGGCGCCCGGGTGGTGTACGTCGACCACGACCCCGTCGCAGTGGCCCACAGCCAGGCGGTTCTCGCGGCGAACGAGGACGCGGACGTCGCCGCGGCCGATCTCCGCAAGCCCCGGGAGGTCCTGTCGAGCCCTCAGGTGGAGCGACTTATCGACCCGAACCGGCCAGTCGCCCTGCTTCTCGTTGCCATACTGCACTTCGTGGAGGACACGGACGACCCCTACAGTGCGGTGGCCGAGTTGCGCGATGCCCTGGCGCCGGGCAGCCTGCTCATCCTCACGCATGCCTCGTACGAGGGAATCCCGCTGGCGCAGGAGCGCGCCGAGGGTGCGGTCGACGTGTACAAGAACATCCGCAATCCGCTGATCATGCGCTCGCGCGACGAGATCGCACGGTTCTTCGAGGGGTACGACATGGTGGAACCCGGGCTGGTGCCGATGCCGGACTGGCGGCCCGACACGGCACCCGAGGACGAGGATCCCTACGCCTTCTCCGGATTCGCCGGCGTGGGGCGCGCCGCGTGAGCGGGGAGCCGGGCGGCCCGGAGGACAGACTGCGCCGGTTCGCGACGATCTGGAGCCGGGCCGTCTTCCCGGTGACCTCGACGCCGCTGACCCGGCCGGAGTTCGAGGCGCAACTGCTGCCGCTGGCCCGGCGGCTGCGCGACGCGCTGCGCACCAGGGCGTTCGACGCGGCCGCGGCCAGGGCGATCGGCGCGGCGCTCACGGGCGCGCACTGCACGGACCCGGAGGCGCTCAGCCGCACACTCGACTGCGTCGACGCCTATCTGGTGCTCTACTGCGGCGATCCGGACGCGTCACTGGAGACCCAGGAGGCCCTGCGGACCAGGTCCTCCCGGTTGCAGCACGCGATCGCCGCCGGGTTCGCGTCGGCCCTGAAGGAGCGCACCCTCGCCGAGCAGGAGGCCATCGCGGGGGCCGCGCTCACCGCCCAGGGCGTGGTGGCCCAGGCGCTCCACTCCAGCGAGGCCCGGTTCCGCGCGGTGTTCGAGGGCGCGGCGATAGGGATCGGCATCGCCGACCTGGACGGCAATGTGCTGGAGGCCAACGGCGCCCTGATGCGCATGTTCGGCGGCTCCGACCATCTGGTCCGCGGCCGCAATGTCGCCGAGTGGACGCACCCCGACGACGCGCCGCAGGTCTGGCGCCTCTACGACGAACTGGTCCGGGGCGAGCGCGACCACTACCACGTCGAAAAGGCCTTCTACCGGCCCGACGGCACCGTCCTGTGGACCAATCTGACGGTGTCCCTGCTCCGGGACGCGGACGGCAACCCGCAGTACCAGCTCGCGCTGATGGAGGACACCACCGAGCGGCGCCTGCTGAACCTCCGGCTGCGCTACGAGGCCACCCATGACGCGCTGACCGGACTGCCCAACCGCACCCTGTTCTTCGAGCGGCTGGAGAAGGCGCTCGGCGCGGGCGAGGGCCAGCGCTTCGGCCTGTGCTACCTGGACCTCGACGGCTTCAAGACCGTCAACGACAGCCTCGGGCACGCGGCCGGCGACCGGCTGCTCGTCGAGGTCGCCGACCGGCTCCAGGCCTGTGCCACCGCGCCCGGTGAGATGGTGGCCCGGCTGGGCGGCGACGAGTTCGTGGCGCTCACCACCGGTCCTGACACCGAGCGCGGGGTGGACGAACTGGTCGGTCGGATCATGAACGCCCTGGTCACCCCGATCAGTGTCGACGGCCGGGAGCTGACCGTGCGCGGCAGCATCGGCGTGGTCGAGGGGCCCGCGGGGGAGCGGGGCCCGGCCGAGGTGCTGCGCAGCGCCGACATCACGATGTACCGGGCCAAGTCGGCGGGCGGCAACCGCTTCGAGCTGGCCGACCCGGAGGCCGACGCCCGGGCCATCACCCGGCACGGGCTGACCACGGCGCTGCCCACGGCCCTGGACCGGGGCGAGTTCTTCATCGAGTACCAGCCGCTGGTCCACCTCGGCGACGGCACCGTGCACGGTGCCGAGGCGCTGGTGCGCTGGCTGCATCCGCAGCACGGGGTGCTCGGCCCCGACCGCTTCATCCCGCTCGCCGAGCGCACCGGACTGATCGTGCCGCTGGGTCGCTGGGTCCTCCAGGAGGCGGTACGGCAGGCGCGCGCCTGGCAGCGGAAGCACGACCAGAAGGGCCCGCTGCGGATCAACGTCAATCTGTCGCCGTGCCAGCTCACCCATCCGGGGCTGGTCTCCGACACCGTGGACATCCTGGAGCAGTCGGGCCTGGAACCGGGCGCGCTCTGCCTGGAGGTCACCGAGTCGGCCCTGATCGGGGCGGACGACGACGTCCTCAAACCCCTCAGGCGGCTGGCGGAGATGGGGGTGGACATCGCCCTGGACGACTTCGGCACGGGCTACTCCAACCTGGCCAATCTGCGGCGGCTGCCGGTGCGGACCCTCAAACTGGACCGTTCCTTCACCCAGAGCATGCAGCAGTGCCCGGCGGACCCCGTCGACCTCAAGATCGTCGAGGGGATCGTCTCCCTCGCCCACAGCCTGGACCTCGCGGTCACGGTCGAGGGCGTGGAGACCGGCGCCCAGGCCGAGCAGCTGCGGATCCTGGGCTGCGACACGGCCCAGGGCTGGTACTACGCCCGCCCCGGCCCGCCGGAACGCCTGCACGACCTCGCCCTGGTGGACGCGAACGGCTGACCGCGAGACCCGGGGGTTCCCTCACCGCTCCAGCAGCATCCGCTGGAGCTCCCTCGCTGCCCGTGGCGGAGCCACATCGCTGCGGTGGGCCAGGGCGATCGTGCGGTGGAGGCCGGGCGGGGCCAGCGGGGTGACCCGCAGCCCGCGTCCGGACCGGGTCGCGACCATCCGCGGCACCACCGCCACCCCGAGCCCGGCACGTACGAAGCCCAGCACGGCGTCCATCTCGCCGCCCTCCACCGCGAAGTCCGGCTCGAACCCGGCGGCACGGCAGGCGGACACGGTGAGTTCCCGCAGGTCGTAGCCGTGGCGGAACATCACCATGCGTTCCCCCTCCAGGTCGGTGACACGGACCGTGCGGCGGCCCCCGCCGGGTCTCGGGGCGTCGGGCGAGGACACCACCACCAGATCCTCGCGCAGCAGCTCCACCGTGGTCAGCGCGGGGGAGGGGGTGGGCAGCGGCAGCACGATCAGAGCCAGGTCCAGGGCGCCGCGGGCCAGCTCCCGTACCAGATCGTGCGAACCGCCCT
Source organism: Streptomyces sp. NPDC052040 (assembly GCF_044548405.1). Classification (NCBI taxonomy): domain Bacteria; kingdom Bacillati; phylum Actinomycetota; class Actinomycetes; order Kitasatosporales; family Streptomycetaceae; genus Streptomyces; species Streptomyces sp. NPDC052040. The sequence continues at coordinate 6,585 of NZ_JBIUBV010000022.1, forward strand.
CCTCGATCAGCAGCCGGATGCCGGGGTAGCGGTCGTGGAAGGCGCGCAGCACATCCGGCAGCAGCCCGGTGCACAGGCTGGGCGTCGCCCCCAGGCGCACCCGGCCGCGGCGCAGCTGCACCAGCTCCTGCACCTCGTGGCGTGCCGTGTCGGTGTCGGCGAGGATCCGCCGGGCCAGCGGCAGCAGCGCCTCACCCGCGTCCGTGAGCGTGATGTTGCCCCGCGCCCGGAGGAAGAGGTCCGCCCCCAGCTCCCGTTCCAGCGCCTTGATCTGCTGCGACAGCGACGGCTGGGCGACATGGACCCGCTCGGCGGCCCGGGTGAAGTGGCGCGTCTCGGCGACCGCCACGAAGTACTGGAGCTGATGAAACTGCATCCAGCAAGGATAGGCCTGGCCTATCGAAACAAGCCCCACCATGTCTTGGACCGATGAGGACCTTCGGACCTAGCGTTCTGTGCCATGGCTCTGGCAACGCGGACGGACCGACGGCCGTCCATGGCACGCACCGTGTGGGACTCCACCGTCGGCAAGAAGACCGTCATGGCGGTCAGCGGCCTGATCATGCTGCTGTATCTGGTCGCCCACATGATCGGAAACCTGAAGATCTACTTCGGGGCGGCCGAGTACAACCACTACGCCCACTGGCTGCGCACCGTCGGCGAGCCGTTCATGCACTACGAGTGGACGCTCTGGCTGATCCGCGTGGTGCTGGTGGCCGCCGTCGCCGCCCACGCGGTCTCCGCGTACCAGCTCAGCCGCCGTGACCTCAGGGCACGCCCCACCACGTACGTGCACCGCAGGCCGCGCGCGAGCTACGCCACCCGCACCATGCGCTGGGGCGGTGTCATCCTCGGCCTGTTCATCGTCTGGCACATCCTCGACCTGACCACCGGCACCGTGCACTCCGGCGGCTTCCAGGAGGGCCACCCGTACCAGAACGTGGTGGACACCTTCTCCACCTGGTACGGCGACGTCATTTACATCGTCGCGATGATCGCCCTCGGACTGCACATCCGGCACGGCTTCTGGAGCGCCGCCCAGACCCTCGGCGTCGGCAGCCGCACCCGCGACCGCGCCCTCAAGACCATCGCCAACGTACTCGCGCTGCTGCTCACGGCCGGATTCGTCGCCGTTCCCGTGGGTGTCATGACCGGAGTGGTGAGCTGACATGACCGCATCCGCCGCATACACCGACTACACGACCGGCACACCGGCCGTCGACACCAAGGCGCCCCGGGGGCCGGTCCAGGAACGCTGGGACACCCGCCGCTTCGAGGCCAGGCTGGTCAACCCGGCCAACCGGCGCAAGCACACCGTCATCGTCGTGGGCACCGGACTCGCCGGCGGCTCCGCGGGCGCCACCCTCGCCGAACAGGGCTACCACGTCGTCCAGTTCTGCTACCAGGACTCCCCGCGCCGCGCCCACTCCATCGCCGCCCAGGGGGGCATCAACGCCGCGAAGAACTACCGCAACGACGGCGACTCGGTCCACCGCCTCTTCTACGACACCGTCAAGGGCGGCGACTTCCGGGCCCGCGAGTCCAACGTCCACCGCCTCGCCCAGATCTCCGTGGAGATCATCGACCAGTGCGTGGCCCAGGGCGTGCCCTTCGCCCGCGAGTACGGCGGACTGCTCGACACCCGCTCCTTCGGCGGCGTCCAGGTCTCCCGCACCTTCTACGCCCGCGGCCAGACGGGCCAGCAACTGCTGCTCGGCGCCTACCAGGCACTCTCCCGGCAGATCGCCGCCGGGAACGTGGAACTGCACCCGCGCACCGAGATGCTGGACCTGCTCGTCGTCGACGGGCGGGCGCGCGGCATCGTCGCCCGCGACCTGGTCACCGGCAAGATCGACACATACTTCGCGGACGCCGTCGTCCTCGCCTCCGGCGGCTACGGCAATGTCTTCTATCTGTCCACCAACGCCATGAACTCCAACGCCACCGCCATCTGGCGGGCCCACCGGCGCGGCGCCTGGTTCGCCAACCCCTGCTTCACCCAGATCCATCCGACCTGCATCCCGCGCACCGGGGACCACCAGTCCAAGCTGACCCTGATGAGCGAGTCGCTGCGCAACGACGGCCGGATCTGGGTGCCGAAGGCCAAGGGCGACGACCGCCCGCCGAACGCGATCCCCGAGGACGAGCGCGACTACTACCTGGAGCGCATCTACCCCGCCTTCGGCAATCTCGTCCCCCGCGACATCGCCTCCCGCGCCGCCAAGAACGTCTGCGACGAGGGCCGCGGTGTCGGCCCCGGCGGCCAGGGCGTCTATCTCGACTTCGCCGACGCGATCCGGCGCATGGGCCGCGCGAAGGTCGAGGAGAAGTACGGCAACCTCTTCGAGATGTACCAGCGGATCACCGCGGAGAACCCCTACGAGGTGCCGATGCGGATCTACCCCGCCGTGCACTACACGATGGGCGGCCTATGGGTCGACTACGACCTCCAGACCACGGTCCCGGGCCTGTTCGCGGTCGGTGAGGCCAACTTCTCCGACCACGGCGCGAACCGTCTCGGCGCCTCCGCGCTGATGCAGGGGCTCGCCGACGGCTACTTCGTCCTGCCCTCCACGATCAACGACTACCTCGCCCGCCACCCGCACCAGGACCCGATCACCGACGACCACCCCGACGTCCAGGAGGCGGTGGCCGACACCGAGGACCGGCTGAACCTGCTGCTGGCCGTCGACGGCGACCGCACCCCCGACTCCTTCCACCGCGAACTCGGCGAACTCATGTGGGAGTTCTGCGGCATGGCGCGCACCGACGCGGGCCTGCGCAAGGCCCTGGAGCGCATCCCGCAGATCCGTGAGGAGTTCTGGCGGCGGATCAAGGTCCCCGGCACCGGCGAGGAGTTCAACCAGTCGCTGGAGAAGGCCAACCGCGTGGTCGACTACCTGGAGCTGGCCGAGCTGATGTGCCTGGACGCGCTGCACCGCACCGAGTCCTGCGGCGGCCACTTCCGCGAGGAGTCCCAGACCCCGGACGGCGAGGCCGCCCGCAAGGACGACGAGTTCGCCTACGCGGCCGCCTGGGAGTTCACCGGCACCGGCCGGGCCCCCGCCCTGCACCGCGAAGACCTGGTCTTCGAGTACGTCCACCCCACCCAGCGGAGCTACGCATGAAGCTCACCCTGCGCGTCTGGCGGCAGAAGAACGCCGACGCAGAAGGAATCATGGCCACCTACGAGGTGGACGGCATCTCCTCCGACATGTCCTTCCTGGAGATGCTGGACACCCTCAACGAGGAGCTGATCCTCAAGGGCGAGGACCCGGTCGCCTTCGACCACGACTGCCGTGAGGGCATCTGCGGCGCGTGCTCGCTGGTCATCAACGGCGACGCGCACGGCCCGGAGCGCACCACCACCTGCCAGCTGCACATGCGGTCCTTCGAGGACGGCGACACGATCGACGTCGAGCCCTGGCGGGCCGCCGCCTTCCCGGTGGTCAAGGACCTGGTCGTGGACCGCTCGGCCTTCGACCGGATCATCCAGGCCGGAGGCTATGTCTCGGCCCCCACCGGAGCCGCCCCCGAGGCGCATGCCACGCCCGTCCCCAAGGCGGACGCCGACTTCGCCTTCGAGCACGCCGAGTGCATCGGCTGCGGCGCCTGCGTGGCGGCCTGCCCGAACGGCGCGGCCATGCTCTTCACCTCGGCGAAGGTCAACCACCTCAATGTGCTGCCGCAGGGCGCGCCGGAGCGTGAGACCCGCGTCCTCGACATGGTGGCCCGGATGGACGAGGAGGGCTTCGGCGGCTGCACCCTCACCGGAGAGTGCGCCACCGCCTGCCCCAAGGGCATCCCGCTGGTCTCCATCACCGGCATGAACAGGGAATGGCTGCGAGCCGCCCGCAAGGCGAACCGGCGCTAGCGGCCCCTCCACCAGGACGGGCCGGTGCCGCCGGGGACGGGCGGCACCGGCCACAGGACGTTCGCCGGCAGGGTGCGGACGGGCGGGACCGGGTGTGGTGCTCAAACCCCGGTCCCGCCACCTGACCCACGGCCCCCGCCGGGCCCGGCGCGGGGCAACCGGCCGACGCGCCGCACCCTGGCATTCAGCATTCCCACATCCGCCCTCCTGGCTGCGGTCACGCGCAGGCCAACCGGCATCGGAAGAACAGGAACGCACAGACCGTACAGCCCGGTCTGCCTCCCCCGGCTCTCGGGTCCGTTCGAGCAGGGGGTGCCGCCGTCCCCGTGACCAGGAGAGAGCCATGACCGGTGTTTCCGCCCTCGCCAGCCCCGCACCGCCCACGGCACCGACCCGCTACACCATCGCCCTCGCCCGCGACGAGGCCGACGTCCGGGACGCACAGCGGCTGCGCCACGACGTCTTCGCCGGGGAGATGGGCGCCCTGCTGTCCACCCCGCAGCCCGGCCTCGACATCGACGCCTTCGACGCCTACTGCGACCACCTGATCGTCCGCGACACGGTGACCGGCCAGGCGGTGGGCACCTACCGGCTGCTGCCGCCCGACCGGGCCGCGATCGCCGGGCGGCTCTACTCGGACAGCGAGTTCGACCTCGGCCCGCTCGCCTCGATCCGCTCCGGGCTCGTCGAGGTCGGCCGCTCCTGCGTCCACCCCGACCACCGCGACGGTGCGGTCATCGGACTGATCTGGGCGGGCATCGCCCGCTACATGATCGACGGCGGCCATGAGTGGCTGGCAGGCTGCTGCTCGCTGCCGCTCGCCGACGGCGGCATGCTCGCCGCGGGCACCTGGGAGCGGGTCAAGGCCAAGCACCTGGCGCCCGAGGAGTTCCGCGTACGGCCGCTGCTGCCCTGGCGTCCGGAGCTTCCGGCCCCGGTCGGGCACACCGAACTGCCCCCGCTGCTGCGCGGCTACCTCCGGCTCGGCGCCTGGGTCTGCGGAGAGCCCTCGCACGACCCGGACTTCGGCGTCGCCGACCTCTATGTCCTGCTGTCGATGCGCCGGGTCAACCCGCGCTATCTGCGCCACTTCCTCTCGCTCGTTCCGGCGTGACGGCCATGTCCAGGGCCGGTACGCACACCGCCCCCCGCCCCGTGCCGGGCCTGCGCCCCCGGCGCCGGACCGCGGTACCCGCGAGCCCCGGCGCGGGCGCATCGGTCGTCCCGGCCCCCGTGGCGGTGCCCGCACCCCGGCGGACCCGGCCGACGCCCGCGGCCGCCGCGCCGGTGAGTGCCTGGCTGCCCAGCGCCCCCTGCTCCCCGGGATCCTGTGTGGACGCCGGGGCGACGGCCGCCGCCGTACCCCGCGCGGTGCTGCGGCTCGCGGCCCTCGTGCCGCTGGTCCTCGCCGGGATCGCCCTCACCCCGGCCGTCGGCCGACTGCCCGTCGGGGCCCGTGAGCGGATGATCCGGGCCTGGTGCCGGACGGTGGTGCGGACCGCGGGTGTCCGGGTGCAGATCACCGGCGCCGCCCCCTCCCAGGGCGGACTGCTGATGGTCGCCAACCATGTCTCCTGGCTGGACATCCCGCTGCTCGCCGCGGTCCGCCCCGGCCGGATGCTCGCCAAGACCGAGGTCGGTCGGTGGCCGGTGGCCGGTGCGCTCACCGCGCGCAGCGGCGCCCTCTTCATCGACCGCGACCGGCTGCGGGCGCTGCCCGCGACGGTCGCCAGGATCGCGGAGGGCCTGCGCGCCGGCTCGGCGGTGGTGGTCTTCCCCGAGGGCAGCACCTGGTGCGGCCGGTCGCAGGGGCGGTTCCGGCGGGCCGCCTTCCAGGCCGCCCTGGACGCGGGCGCCCCCGTCCAGCCGGTGCGGCTCCGCTACCGGCACCAGAGCGGTCCGGTCAGCACCGCGCCCGCGTTCGTGGGCAGCGACTCGCTGCTGTCCTCGGTGTGGCGGGTGGTGGCGGCGCGGCGGCTCGTGGCCGAGGTCCGGGTCGCGCCACTGCTCGTACCGGACCCCGGCACCGACCGGCGCGCCCTGGCCCTGGCCGCCCGGCGTTCCCTGGCCCTCCCCGGAGACGAGCACGGCAGCTGAGTCGATATGACGGACCGTCATATTCGCTGCACGACAGGGATGATGGGACGGAGGCTCCGTCCGCCCCGGAGAGCGTTGCTACGGTGCTGAGATGTCCGAATCTTCACGCGATACGGCCGAGGGCGCAGGCTGGGGGGCCGCGGAGCGCGGCACCTACCACGAGTTGATGCCGCGCAAGGTCGACAAGGTCTTCTGGTTCAACCCCAAGACCCTCTGGGCGGCCCGCAACGGGGTGCTCGCCTCGTGGCTCGGCGACCCCACCGGGCGGACCCGGGCGCGCTGGGTGGAACAGCAGGAGGCGGCCGGTGCCCCCGCCGACAAGGTGATCCGGCGCGACGATCCGGACCGGTTCTCCTTCATGGTCGTCGGCGACACCGGGGAGGGCGACGATCCCCAGTACGCCGTGGTCCCCGGCTTCCTGAGGATGAGTCAGGAAACCCGCTTCGCCGTGGTCGCCAGCGATGTGATCTACCCGGTGGGCGCCACCGACGACTACGGCACCAAGTTCTTCCGTCCCTACCAGGACTACCGGGCACCCATCTACGCGATACCCGGCAACCACGACTGGTACGAGGACCTGCACGGGTTCATGCGCGTCTTCTGCGACGCCGAGCCGCCCGCCCCCGGGTCCACGTCCCGTACGCCGCTCCGCGCCCGGCTGCGTTCCCTGCTGTGGCACCGCCCGAAGGCCCCGGACCGCCAACGCCTGGCCGAGGCACGGGAGTTGCGCTCGGCCCCCGCCCAGCGGGCCGCGCAGCCAGGGCCGTACTGGGCGATCGACGCCGGGCCCCTCCGTATCGTCGGCATCGACACCGGGCTGCTCGGCACCCTCGACGCCGAACAGGGCCGATGGCTGCGCGAGGTCTCACGGGGACCCCGCGCCAAGATCCTGGTCACCGGATCCCCGCTCTATGTGGACGGGGAGCACCACCCCTGCCCCATCGAGGGCGGCGGCACGGTCGACGACGTGGTCCGCGACCCGGACCACCACTATGTCGCGGCGATAGGCGGCGACATCCACAACTACCAGCGCTACCCCGCGGACGTGGACGGCCGCACCATCCAGTACGTGGTCTCCGGTGGCGGCGGTGCCTTTATGCACGCCACGCATACCATCCCGCGGGTGTCGGTCGCGAATGTCACCGAGCGGGACTTCCGCTGCTACCCGCTGCGCGGCGACTCCCTGGCCTTCTACAGCGGACTCTACGGACGCAGGCTCCGGCTGCGGCGCTTCTTCACGCTCACCGAGGCGGAGGCGGCCGCTGTCATGGCCCGGCGTCTTGGCACCGGCCCGGTCCGCACCTCGGGCGTGTCCGCCGCCCGGGTCACCCTGCGCACCCGCCTGGTGGCTTCACTGCTGGGCGCCGGGGGCCGCCCCGACCGCCCCGCGCGGTTCCGGCTGCCGGTCCGCACGGCCTACACCCGCCTCTTCTCGCCGGGTTCGGCCACCTACAGCCCGCCGTTCTTCAAGAACTTCCTGCGCCTGGACGTCACCCCGGACTCCGTCCGGCTGCGCTGCTTCGCGGCAACCGGCAATCTGCGGCAGGAGGTCGACCCGCCCGTCGAGGACGAGGTGACCATCCCGCTGGGCTGACCGGGCCGGGCCGCGGGCCGTCCGTGCGACGACGGCCCGCGAGGGGCTGCTCCCATACGAGAACGCACGTTCTCGTGTACGGTGACGACCGACGGGAGAACGCTGGTTCTCCCCGTTGCGGGGATCCTCCGCACCCCTGGATCCCCGTCTTCCCCTGTTGTGAAGTCCTGCGTCCCGGAGGCGGCATGACCGACGAACCGCGCCCCCCGTTCCCCCCGTTCACCCGGGAAACCGCCGTGCAGAAGGTCAGGGGGGCCGAGGACGGCTGGAACACCCGCGACCCGCGGAAGGTCGCCCTCGCCTACACGGTGGACTCCCACTGGCGCAACCGCTCCGAATTCGTCGACGGCCGCGACGAGATCGTCGCCTTCCTCACCCGCAAGTGGCGAAGGGAGCTGGAGTACCGCCTGATCAAGGAGCTGTGGGCCTTCGACGGCAACCACATCGCCGTACGCTTCGCCTACGAGTGCCACGACGACTCGGGCACCTGGTTCCGCTCCTACGGCAACGAGAACTGGGAGTTCGACGACAACGGCCTGATGCGCAGGCGCCACGCGTCCATCAACGACCTCCCGATCGAGGAGTCGGAGCGCCTGTTCCACTGGCCGCAGGGACGCCGCCCCGACGGCCATCCGGGCCTCAGCGAGCTGGGCCTGTGACCGCCGGGCGGGACCCGTCGTGTGCGGTTGCTCCGGGCCGGACGATCCGGGCCAGCCTGCGGTAGGAGTCCATGAGCGCCGCACGGTCGTAGGTACTCGTCGTGACCAGCACCTCCTGCGCGCCGGTCTCCTCGATCAGCCCCTCCAGCTCCCGGGCGACCTGCTCCTCGGTGCCGGCGAGCTGTCCGGCGAGCCCGGCCTCGTGGAGTCCGCGCTCCTTGGGGCTCATGGCCAGCGCCTCGATCCGCTCGGCGGGGGCCAGCGGCGGGAAGGTGCCGTGCGTTCGCGCGTACGCCATCGACCAGGCCTCGGGGAGCAGGATCCGGCGGGCGTTCTCGGGGGTGTCGGCGACGGCGACGGTGCCGGAGACGACGACATACGGCTGCCCGGCCCACGCCGAGGGCCGGAACTCCTCCCGGTACCGGTCGATTCCGCGCAGCATCTTGTTCCGGTCGCGCAGATCCCCGATGACCAGGGGCAGTCCGGCCCGGGCGGCGATCAGGGCACCGCCGCCCATCGCCAGCACGAACGGCGGCACGGTCAGGCCCTCCGGGGGCCGCGCGTGCACACCGGTGGGGGAGGTGCCCCGGAACCACTCCAGCAACTCCCCGATCCGGGCGGCGAAGTCGTCGGCCTCCTCCAGACCCCGCCCCAGCGCCCGGCGCACCCCGTCCGTGAAGCCCACGGAACGGCCGAGCCCCATGTCGATCCGGCCGGGGAAGAGGGACTCCAGCACGCCGAACTGCTCGGCCACCACCAGACTCCGGTGGTTGGGCAGCATCACCCCGCCCGTGCCCACCCGGATGCGGTGGGTGGCCGCCGCGACGGCCGCGGCCAGCACGGTCGGCGCGGAACCGGCGACACCGGGTACACCGTGGTGCTCCGAGACCCAGAAGCGGTGGTAGCCGAGCGCCTCGGCCTCCCGCGCCAGCCGCACGGTGTCGCGCAGCGCCTCGGAGGGGTCGTGCCCCTCGCGGACGCGCGAGCGGTCGAGTACGGAGAAACGGGTGTCTGCGATCACTGAGCCCACAGGGGGTTCAACACTCCGGGAGAGCGGTGATTCCCGCTCTCCCGGATTCCGGGCCTCTCCCCGGCGGCGGTTCAGCCGACGTGGACGCGGGGCCGTCGGCTCCGCTGGGGTTCCGCCTCGCGGAGTACCTCGCGGGTGACGGGGGCGACCTCGCCCTGGCCGAAGAGGAAGAAGCGCAGGAAGTTGGCGAAGGGGCCGCCCTCGGTCCACTCGAAGTAGATGTGGGGGGTGCAGCCGGTGGTGTCGCGGATGTGCAGGAGCAGGGCGGCGAGGGCGTTGGGGATGGAGGAGGACTCCAGGGTGAGCACCCGGTAGCGGCCGTGCAGGACCTCTCCGCGGACGGTCAGGCCCGCCTCGAACTCCGAGGGGTCGGTGACCGTCACCTCCACGAAGACCAGGTCGTCCTGGGGGGTGATGTCGTTGTCGGCGCGGATCTGCTCGATCTTCTCGCGGTACTCGGCGGCGTCCCGCTCCCCGGGCTCATTGGCGATGAGCCGGATACGGCGGCTGGCGATGTCCCGCACGAAGCGTTCCGCCAGGTCGTCCAGGGTCACGCTGGTCACCCGCAGTTCGAAGGCGCGGGCCAGCCGGGAGAGCAGGGAGACCAGGATGATCCCGGCGATGAAGCAGGCACCGATCTTCACACCGTCCGGCCGCTCGATGACATTGACGACGGTGGTGTAGAGGAACACCGCCGAGATCACCGCGAAGGCGACGGTCCAGTTCCGCTGGCGGGCCTTGCGGGCGGCGATGGTGACGGCGATGGCGGCGGAGCTGATCAGGACGAGGACGCCGGTGGCGTAAGCGCCGCCCTGGGCGTCGACGTCGGCGTCGAAGATCCAGGTGACGAGGAAGGCGATCAGGGTGAACACCATGACCATGGGCCGTACGGCGCGGGCCCAGTGCGGGGCCATGCCGTAGCGGGGCAGATAGCGCGGCATCAGGTTCAGCAGACCGGCCATGGCGGAGGCGCCCGCGAACCACAGGATCGCGATCGTCGAGACGTCGTAGACCGTGCCGAACGCACTGCCCAGGTACTGGTGCGCCAGAAACGCCAGCGCACGCCCGTTCGCCTGGCCGCCGGTGCGGAACTCCTGCTCCGGAATGAGCAGCGTGGTGATGAAACTGGTCGCGATGAGGAAGCCGCTCATGATCAGGGCGGCGGTGGTGAGCAGCTTCTTCGTGTCCCGGATCCGGCCGGTGGGCTTCTCCTCGGTGTCGGCCGGGTCGCCCTGGACGTGCGGCATCACGGCCACGCCGGTCTCGAAGCCGGACAGGCCCAGGGCCAGCTTGGGGAAGACGAGCAGCGCCAGGCCCACCATCACGAAGACATTGCCGTGCTCGGTGGTCAGCGCACCGGTCCAGTCGGTGATCACATGTCCGGCGGTCGCCACATGCCAGAGGCCGACGGCGACGACCACGACGTTGAGGGCGAGATAGATGCCGACGAGTGCGACGGCGACGCCGATGGCCTCCAGGAAGCCCTTGAGGAAGACGGCGCCGAGGAGGGCGACCAGGAGCAGGGTGATCAGCATCTGGTGGCCGTGGAGGGCCCCGGTGAGGTGGGGATTCTCCACCAGGTGGGTGGAGGCGTCGGCGGCGGAGAGGGTGATGGTGATCAGGAAGTCGGTGGCGGCGAAGCCGAGCAGGGTGAGCACGAAGAGCTTGCCCTGCCAGAAGGAGAGCAGACGCTCCAGCATCGCGATCGAGCCCTCGCCGCGGGGGCTTTCGTCGGCGACGCGGCGGTAGACGGGCAGGGCCCCGGCGAGGGTGACGATCACCAGCACGATGGTGGCGATGGGGGAGAGCAGTCCCGCGGCGAGGGCGGCGATGCCGGGCTGGTAGCCGAGGGTGGAGAAGTAGTCGACGCCGGTCAGGCACATCACCCGCCACCAGCGCTGGCCGCGGTGGGCGGGTTCGGGCTGGGCATGGGGTCCCTGCGAGGTGCCCTTGCCCATGTCGGACAGCCCCTCCAGCATCCACGCCCGCAATCGGCTCGCAGGGGGGCGTTCGGTGGTGGCCATCGGCGTGCACTCCTGAGGTACGGCTCGGTGAGGATTCGGCCATCACACGGACGGCCGCACCAGCGTAAGCAGAGAGTGACGTTCCGGCCCACGGATGGGGCGGGTCATGGCGTCAAGCTTCCGTTAAGAACCCCCGAACCGGTATCAGTACGGTGTCAAAACCGACATCAAGGACGCATCAATGCCCGGGAGGCCACAGCTCGGGGAAGACGGAGCGGGGAGCCGGGCCGTCCCGGCCGCGGCGAACACGCAGGGTCATGACGTACGCCGCTGCTTTCCCGCCCCGCCGTCCCTCCCCGCCGCGGGCCCGGACCGTCAGGCGGCGCGGCCGACCAGGGCGTCCGCCAGCCTGCCCAGCCGCCTGACCGTGCGCTCCTCCCGGGCGGCCGGAGCGGGCTCGACGCGCTCGTCACCTTCGTAGTAGGCGCCGTTGACGATCTCCACCGCCGGGTCGCACAGCCGGACCACATGGGTCGCGCCCTCGGCCGGGGTGGCGCCCTCCAGGCCGTAGAGCGGCAGCAGCGCGGTGTCGCAGACGCCCGGGTGCACCGAGACCGCGGTGACCCGGGGATCGGCGGCGAAGACGGTCAGGGCCAGCTGCGACTGCGCGTAGGCGGCGAGCCGGGAGTAGCGGCGGGCACGGTGCGGGTCGGACCACTGGATGGAGCCCGTGCGGTGCAGGGACGAGGACACGTTCACCACCCGGCCGCCGGGCTCCCCGGTCAGCGCGGGCTCCAGCAGGCAGGTCAGCAGGTAGTGGGCGAGAAAGTTCACCTGGAGGGCGATCTCGTTGCCGTCCGCGGTGCGGGTGTGGCGTTCCGGCGCCGCCATCCCGGCGTTGTTCACCAGCACATCCAGCCGCGGATGCGCCCGCAGCACCCGGCGCGCCAGGGACTCCACCTCCGCCAGGTGCGCGAAGTCGGCTGCGTACGGCCGGAGTCGGGCCGAGTCCGCGGCGGTGGTGGCGACGAGGTGCTCCACGGCAGTTTCGGCCTCCTCGGGGGTGCGGCCGTGCAGCAGCACGGTGGCGCCCCGCCCGGCGAGCAGCCGGGCGGTCTCCAGGCCGACACCGGTGGTGGCTCCGGTGACCAGGACGGTACGGGTCGAAAGGCCGGACATGGTCCACTCCAGAAGTGCGGGCACGCCCGGACACCCCGGGGCGGGGCGCCGGTGGCGTGCGGATACGGGGGAGGGGGCGCCGGACGCGGGTCACGGCGCCCCCGGCTGCGGAAGGCGGACGGGCGTCAGCGGACTGCGGCGGACGCGGGCGTCTGCGGACAGCTAGGGTTTTTCGTTTGGGTCGGGCCGGGTCAGGGAGCGGGGTCTGGTGCCGTGCGTCGCAAGGCGGAGGAGGGCGTCATGGCGGAGCCATGGCAACCGACGACAACGCCGCGAGGTGCGGTGCCAGACCCCGCGAGCCCGGCATGATCCCAACGAGAGGCCCTGAGCGCACGACGGGTCGCGCCGGGACTCGGCGGCCGGTCGAGCAGAAGCCATGCGCTGTTCACGCCGTCCATCGAAGTGTTCCGCGGGCGCCCCGGCAAGCGGGACACGACCTCCCATACGCCGCCCTGACGCCGTGCCACCTCCCTGGCGTCACCGCCCGGGCCGCCCGGACGACCCGGGCTCACGCGTCCGAAAGACGCGCCTCCTCCAGGTCCAGGGAGCGCTGGAGCCGCCGCCTGGTCGTGTCGCTGACGGCGTGGTCGTCGAACAGGCGCCGCAGTTCGGCCGCCTCCACCGCTATCAGGTCCCGCCGCAACTGGCGGTAGACCAGGTCGGCGGACTCCCCGGGCGCCGGACCGCCGGTGTCCTCCAGCCGCTCGCGGGCGTCGTCGAGACGGGCGCTCAGGCCCCGGCGCAGCCGGTCCAGGACCACCTCGGGGGCGGCCTGGAGCGCCGCCAGTTCGTCCAGGCGGCGCATGCCCGCGCCGGCCAGACGGCAGCGCGCCGCCGCCTCCTCCCGCTCGGTGTGGTCCGGCTCAAGCGCGATGCCCGAGCGGCGGACGGCCGGAGCCAGGGTGAACCCTTGCACCACCAGCGTGACCACCACCACCGAGGTCGTCAGCACCAGCACCAGGGGCCGTCCCGGCAGCGCCGTACCGTCCCCGGCGGTCACCGGAATGGACAGGGCGGCCGCCAGCGGCATCACACCCCGGGTCCCGGCCCAGGTCAGCACCAGTGGCACCCGCCAGTTCATGCGCTGGATCCCGCCCTTGCGCTGCACCACCGCCGACAGCGGCGCGAGCCACAGCAGCCGCACGGCGACGAGGGTCGCGGCGACGGCGAGCGCGTACAGCGGCCAGGCCCGGCCGCCGTCCCCCAGCGCCCGCACCTGGGTGGGCAGGGCCAGCCCGATCAGGCTGAAGACCACGCTCTCCAGCAGGAACACCACCGTGCCGTACACCGCGTGCAGTTGCAGCCGGATGCGGGCGTTGGTCAGCCGGTCGCCCCGACCGCCCAGGACCACCCCCGCCACCACCACCGAGGTGACACCCGAGGTGTGCGCCGCCTCCGCGAGAACATAGGCGGCATACGGGGTGACCAGCGCTATCACCGTCTCCAGGACCGGGTCCTCGGTGCGCCGCCGGATCAGCGCCACCACCCCGGCCAGCGCGGCACCGATCACCGTGCCGCCGCCCGCGAGTACCAGGAACTCGCCGCCCGCCGAGTCCCAGTGCGCCGCGCCCGCCGCCACCGCGACACCGACCGCCACCCGGAACAGCACCAGCGAGGTCGCGTCGTTGAACAGGCTCTCCGCCTGGACCAGTACCTGCACCTTCGGCGGCAGCGCCAGCCGTCGGCCGAGCGCGGTGACCGCCACCGGATCGGTGCTCGCGAGGACCGCGCCCAGCACCAACGCCATCTGCCACGGCAGCGGTGTCACCAGCGACGCCACCAGGGCGACCGCGGCCGCCGACGCCAGCACCAGCCCCACCGCGAGTATCCCGACCGGCTTCCACACCGCGCGCAGCTCCCGCCAGGACATCTCCTCGGCGCTCGCGTACAGCAGGGGCGGCAGCACGACAAGACCGATGACCTCGGGACTGATCCGGATCTCCGGGGTGCCCGGCAGCAGGGCCACGGCCAGACCGGCGACGACCAGCAGGGAGGGTGCCGGAATCCGCCACCGGCGGGCGAACGTCGCCACCACCGTGGCCAGGACCACGAGTGCGAGAACCGTCCCTACGCTGCGCATGCCGTCCCCCGGTTTCGAGGGGAGCCCGGACGGCTCCCAGCCGACCAGACTTCCCGGCACACCGCGGCACACCCTATCCGGTCTTGGCCGCGTCAAGGCGGCGTCAAGGTCCACGGGGGCCGCGCCAAGGATCCGCCAACGGCGGCCCCGACCGGCCCCGGAGGGGCTTTTCGTGGGAGCAGCGGACACCAGAGTCACCCTTGCCCACGGGGGTGTTGAGCCAGTGAGCGGAGCGTTTCGGCTGCCATGAGTGACGTACGGCCCGGACGTCTGAAGGTCTACCTCGGGGCCGCACCGGGGGTCGGCAAGACGTACCGGATGCTCGACGAGGGGCGGCGCCGCGCCGCCCGCGGCACGGATGTGGTCGTCGGATTCGCGGAGTGCCACGGGCGGCCGCGCACCGAGGAGATGCTCCGGGGCCTGGAGGCCGTGGAGCGGGCGCAGTGCCCCTACCGCACGGGACTGTTCCCGGAGCTGGACCTCGACGCGGTGCTGCGGCGCCGCCCCGAGGTCGTACTCGTGGACGACCTGGCGCACACCAATGTGCCCGGCGGCGACCGCAACCCCAAGCGCTGGCAGGACGTCGAACGGCTGCTGGCGGCCGGGATCGAGGTCGTCACCACGGTCAACATCCAGCATCTGGAGTCCCTCAAGGACGTCGCCGAGAAGATCACCGGGGTGCCCCAGCACGAGACGGTCCCGGACGACGTCGTACGCCGCGCCGACCAGATCGAACTGGTGGACATCCCGCCCGAAGGGCTGCGCCGCCGGATGGCGCACGGCAACATCTCCCCGCCGGAGAAGATCGACGCGGCCCTCGCCCACTACTTCCGGCCCGGCAACCTGACCGCGCTGCGCCAACTGGCCCTGCTGTGGGTCGCCGACCGGGTCGACGACGCGCTCCAGTCCTACCGGGCCGAGCACGCCATCGGCGGGGTCTGGGAGACCCGGGAGCGGGTGGTGGTCGCGCTCACCGGGGGCCCGGAGGGCGACACCCTCATCCGGCGGGCGGCCCGGATCGCCGACCGGTCGGCGGGAGGAGATCTGCTCGCCGTGCACGTGGCCCGCAGCGACGGGCTCGCCGCCGGTGTCTCGCACGCCTCCCTGGCCCGGCAGCGGCGGCTCGTCGAGGACCTCGGCGGCAGCTACCACTCGATCGTCGGCGACGACGTCGCCACCGCACTGGTGGAGTTCGCGCGCGCCGAGAACGCCACCCAGCTCGTCCTGGGCAGCAGCCGCCGGGGCCGTCTGGAGCGGTTCCTGACCGGCCTCGGCACCGGGGAGACCGTGACCGCCCTCAGCGGGGACATCGATGTGCACCGGGTGACGCACGAGCGCGCCGGGCGGGGCACCCTGCTGCCGTCGCGCCGCCGCACCCTGTCGACCTCCCGCCTGGTCGCCGGGCCGGTGGCCGGACTGGTGCTGCCCGTGCTGCTCACCGCCGTCCTGGCCCAGATCCGCGGCACCGTGAACCTGACCAGCGAGGCCCTGCTGTTCCTGCTCGCCGTGGTCGGCGTGGCCTGCATCGGCGGGGTCGCCTCGGCCGTGATCGCGTCCGTGACCGCCTCGCTGCTGCTGAACTACTGGTTCATCCCGCCCGTCGGGCAGTTCACCCTGGACGATGCCAACGCGCTGCTCGCGCTCGGGGTGTTCGCCGTGGTGGCCGCCACCGTGGCCGGGGTCGTCGACCGCTCGCTGCGGCTGTCCCGGCGCTCGGCCCGGACCACCGCCGAGGCGGAGACCATGTCCTCGCTCGCGGGCAGCATCGTCCGCGGCGGCCAGACGATCCCGGCGCTCCTGGAACGGACCCGCGAGACGTTCGGCATGGCGTCCGTCGAACTGGTGGATGAGCCGCCCGCCGCCGAGGGCGTCACCGCCGTACCGGCGGGACCCGGTGCCTTTCTGGTGCTGCGCGGCCGCGCCCTGTCGTCCTCTGAGCGCAGGGTCCTCGCCGCCTTCGCCGCGCATGTCGGATCCGCCGTCGAGCGGGCCCGGCTGGCGGAGGCCGCCGCCGAGGTCGAGCCGGTGCGGGCCGCCGACCGGATGCGTACGGCGCTGCTGCGGGCCGTCGGCCACGATCTGCGCACCCCGCTGGCCGCGGGCTGGGCCGCCGTCACCTCGCTGCGCAGCCGCGAGGTGCGCTTCTCGGCCCAGGACCGGGACGAACTCCTCGCCACCGCCGACGAGTCCATGGCGAAGCTCAGCCGGCTGGTGGAGAACCTGCTCGACCTCAGCCGGCTGGAGGCGGGCGCCCTCACTCTGAACCTGCGCGCCACCGCGCTGGAGGAGATTCTGCCGACGGCACTCGCCGACGTCCCCGCGGCAGAGGCCGCCGCCCCGGAGGACATCCCCGCCGTGCTGGCCGACCCGCCCCTGCTGGAACGGGTGATCGCCAACCTGGTCGGCAACGCCGCCCGCCACACTCCGCCCGGCACCCCGGTGCTGGTCACCGCGAGCGCCCTGGCGGACCGGGTCGAACTGCGCGTCGTGGACCGCGGCCCCGGCCTGCCTCCCGCCGGGCGCGAGCGGCTCTTCGAGCCCTTCCAGCGCCTCGGCGACCGCGACAACACCACCGGCCTGGGGCTCGGGCTCGCCCTGTCCAAGGGCCTGACCGAGGCGATGCACGGCACCCTGACCCCGGAGGACACCCCCGGCGGCGGACTGACGATGGTGCTGTCCCTGCCCGTCGCCGTGCCGTCCGGGCAACCGCAGGGCGTACGCGGCGGCACCCCTTGAGCAGGGGGCCGGGTGCCGGGGTGGGCAGGGAGTGCCCCTGAGCCGCGGTCACCGAGCGCGGGCCGGGAGCCGGGACACGACCGGGTCCAGCTCGCCGTCGGCGGGACCGGCGCTGCCGGGAGGGGTGATGGCAGACCCGCGGTTGGGACGAGGAGCGGACTCGCGGATCGCGGGCCGACCGTACGGGCTCAGACGGCCGGCCGCGCGGCTCCAGCCGACCAGCCGGGCGCGCCCCGCGCCTGACCCACGGTCCCGGCCGACGACGGCCGAGCGGTGGCGACAGGGGCTCGAATGTCCCGCGTCCCAGGCCCCGGCGCCGTACCCCCCGCCGCCCTACTCCAGCCCCGACACCTTGAAGACCGTCCGGGCGGTCTCGCGGTCGATGCGCAGGCGGACGCGGTGCAGTGCGGTCTGCCCGCACAGCAGGCCGTCCGGCTCCGAGGACTTCCGTACGTCCTCGTCCAGCCGGTGCCACAGCCCGGGGTTGTCCACCAGCACCTGCGGATCGATCTCGACCCGGCTGCCGAAGACGTCCCGGAACACCAGCCGCTGGCAGACGCCGTCCAGACAGCGCACCGACACCAGCAGATCGGTACGGACCCGGCGGGTGCGCAGCAGGCCGCGCGAGGCCAGCCAGCCCTCGCCCGCGAAGACCCGCCGCGGGCACAGCACCAGGAAGAGCAGCAGGGCCAGCGCGCACCACAGCGCGGCCCGCCATCCGGTGAGATCACCCGCGGCCCAGTCGATGAGCAGCAGCATCACCAGAAGGGCGGCCGCACAGCGGACCGAGCTGTACAGCTCCTTCGCCCAGCGGCGGTCGGACACCACCGCGCCGGGTCCCGCCGTGGGGACACCGGCCACCTCGTGTCGCGCGTAGTCGCGGCCTTCCATGACACCGACGGTAGACAGCCGGGGCACCGGCCGGGCGCACCTTGATACGACCCTGACGTGTCCCCGGCGCTTCTTGACGCCGCCGCAGCGCCCCCGGCTGTCGCCCCCGTCACACCGGGCGTCAAGGCGCCGTCAAGGTCGCCGGGCGCGGCGCGAAGAAACCGCAATGAGCGCTCGGATCAGGCCGGAAGCGGCCAGAACCTGGGTGCACCCGCATGCCTCTCCGCATGCGGCTCCCGCACGAAGGAGCGCCCGCCCATGTCCCTTCTGACCGCCGAACCCGGGGCCGTGCCCGCAGGGGAGGAGCCGCCGGACGCCGGGGAGCGCCACCGGCTGACCGCCGTCACCGGACTGGCCGCGCTCTCCCTGGACGCCATGGCGTCGGTGGCCTACGGTCCCGAGGCGATCGTTCTGGTCCTGGCCGCCGCAGGCGCGCACGGGCTCGGCTTCACGGTGCCGGTGACGCTCGCCATCGCGGCCCTGCTGGCGGTGCTGGTGGCCTCCTACCGCCAGGTCATCGCCGCGTTCCCGGACGGCGGCGGCTCCTACGCCGTCGCCCGGGCCCATCTCGGCGCGCGCACCAGCCTGGTGGCCGCCGCCTCCCTGGTCCTGGACTACGTACTGAACGTCGCCGTGGCCGTCACCGCCGGGGTCGCCGCCCTCACCTCCGCCTTCCCCGGGCTCTACGGCGACCGGCTGTGGCTGTGCCTGGCCGTGCTCGTGCTGGTCACGGGGGTGAATCTGCGCGGCATCGTGGAGTCCGCGCGGGTGTTCATCGTGCCCACCGTCGTCTTCGTCGGCGCGATCTTCGTGCTGATCGTGTCCGGCCTCCTCCGCTCCGCACCCGTGAGCACGGCCGCCGCCGAGGGACACGCCTCGGTGCTGGCGGACAACGCCACCTCCGTGGGCGCCCTGCTCCTGCTGAAGGCCTTCGCCTCCGGGTGCAGCGCCCTGACCGGGGTCGAGGCCATCGCGAACGCGGTGCCCTCCTTCCGTGTCCCGCGGGTCAGGCGGGCCCAGCGGGCGGAGGTGGCGCTCGGTGCCGTGCTCGGTCTGATGCTGGTCGGCCTGTCGGTCCTGATCTCCCGCTTCCACCTCCAGCCGGTGGCGGGTGTCACGGTCCTCGCCCAGCTCGCCGACGCCTCACTCGGCCACAACGGGGCTTTCTACGTCATCCAGTTCGCGACGATGATCCTGCTCGCCCTGTCCGCGAACACCTCCTTCGGCGGCCTGCCGGTGCTGCTGAAGCTGCTCGCGCGCGACAACTACCTCCCCCATGTCTTCGCCCTGAAGGCCGACCGCCAGGTCCACCGCCACGGCGTGCTCGCCCTGGCCCTCGTCTCCGCGGCACTGCTGGTCTTCTCCGGCGGCGACACCAACACCCTGGTGCCGCTGTTCGCCATCGGGGTGTTCGTCGGCTTCACGGTGGCCCAGATCGGCATGGTCCGGCACTGGCGTGCCGAGCGGAGCCGCGGATGGCGCGGCAAGGCGCTGCTCAACGGCTTCGGGGCGGTACTCACCGCGGTCGCCACGGTGGTCGTGACGGCCTCCAAGTTCGCCGACGGCGCCTGGCTGGTGGCGATCGCCCTGCCGCTGCTGGTCGCCGCCTTCGAGACCGTCCACCGTGCCTACGCCCGGATCGGCGACCGACTCGGACTGGGCCGCATACCCGAGCCGCCGCACCGCGACCGGTCCCTGGTGATCGTCCCGGTCTCGTCCCTGTCCCGGCTCACCTCCGAGGCGCTGACCGCCGCCGCCTCCCTCGGTGACGAGGTGCGCGCGGTCACCGTGTGCCATCCCGACGCCGAGGACCGGGCCCAGCTGCACGCCCTGGAGCGCGCCTGGGCCGCGTGGGACCCCGGTGTGCCCCTGGTCCGGCTCACCGCCGAGCGGCGCGCCCTGGGACGGCCGATCGCCGCCTACGTCCGGGAGGCCGCCGCCGCGGAACCGGCCACCCGGGTGACCGTGCTGATCCCCGAGACCGAGCCCGAGCGGCTGTGGCAGCGGCTGCTCCAGAACCAGCGCGGTGCCGTGGTCGCCCATGCCGTGCGACGGGAGACCGACGCGGTGATCTGCCGACTGCGCTTCCGGCTGTTCTGACGAATCGGCGCGCCGGTCGGCCGTGCCTCGCCCCAGGTCGCGGCGGGGTCCGTAAGAGTCCCGTCAAAGGCCCGACGCCCCCCGTAAGGGACCCGTCAACGGCGGCCGAATCCGGCCGGAAAGACGGTTTCCTCGAACCGTTCCAGTCCGATCCGAACCTCATCCAGGAGTTCACGATGGCCGATGTGGCCTTCGTCGTCACCATCCTCGCGGTCTTCGCGCTGGTGGCCCTCGCCGCCAAGGGGGTGACCAAGCTGTGACCGCCGAGAACATCGTCGGCCTGGTCGTGGCCGTCGCCCTGCTGGGCTATCTCGTCCTCGCCCTGATCTTCCCGGAGAGGTTCTGACGGTGACAACAGCTGCTACCGCGGCGGGTTACATGAGTCCCGTCCTCGCCGGAGCGCTCCAGCTGCTCGCCCTGATAGCGGCGCTGGCACTCGCGTACATCCCCCTCGGCTCCTACCTGGCCCGGGTCTACTCCTCCGACCGGCATCTGCGGATCGAGAAGTGGATCTACCGGGGCATCGGTGCCGACCCCGACGTCGAGATGCGCTGGCCCGCCTATCTGCGCGGTGTCCTCGCCTTCTCCACCGCGGGCGTGCTCTTCCTCTATCTGCTCCAGCGGCTCCAGGGCGTGCTGCCCGGCTCCCTCGGCTTCTCCTCGATCGAGCCCGCGCAGGCCTTCAACACCGCCGCGTCCTTCGTGACCAACACCAACTGGCAGTCGTACTACGGCGAACAGGCCATGGGCCATGTCGTGCAGACCGCCGGACTGGCCGTGCAGAACTTCGTCTCCGCGGCCGTCGGCATCGCGGTCGCGGTCGCGCTGGTGCGCGGCTTCGTCCGGGCCCGCACCGGCGAACTGGGCAACTTCTGGGCCGACCTGGTCCGCGGCACCGTCCGCGTCCTGCTGCCGCTCGCCGCGGTCGCCGCGGTCGTCCTGGTCGCCTGCGGCGCCCTCCAGAACTTCTCCGGCATCCACGCCGTCGGCCAGTTCATGGGCGGCTCCCAGCAGTGGAACGGCGGCGCCGTCGCCAGCCAGGAGGCCATCAAGGAGCTGGGCACCAACGGCGGCGGCTACTTCAACGCCAACTCCGCCCACCCCTTCGAGAACCCGACGCCCTTCACCAACCTCTTCGAGATCTTCCTGATCCTGCTGATCCCCTTCGCGCTCACCCGCACCTTCGGCATCATGGTCGGCTCGGTGCGCCAGGGCTACGCGATCCTCGCCACCATGGCCGCCATCTGGATCGGCTTCACCGCGCTGATGATGTGGACCGAGTTCGCCCACCACGGCCCGGCGCTCCAGGCCGCGGGCGGCGCGATGGAGGGCAAGGAGGTCCGCTTCGGCGTCGGCGGCTCGTCGATCTTCGCGGTGGCGACCACGCTCACCTCGACCGGCGCGGTGGACTCCTTCCACTCCTCCTTCACCGGGCTCGGCGGCGGCATCACCATGCTCAGCATGATGCTGGGCGAGATCGCGCCGGGCGGCACCGGATCCGGTCTCTACGGCATCCTGATCATGGCGGTCATCGCGGTGTTCATCGCCGGTCTGATGGTCGGCCGCACACCCGAGTACCTCGGCAAGAAGATCGGCTCCCGCGAGATCAAACTGGCGGCCGTCTACATCCTGATCACCCCGGCCCTGGTCCTCGTGTTCACCGCGCTGTCCATGGCCCTGCCGACCCCGCCGCACTCGATGCTCAACTCCGGCGCGCACGGCTTCTCCGAGATCCTGTACGCCTTCACCTCCGCCGCCAACAACAACGGCTCGGCCTTCGCGGGCCTGAACGCGAACACGGACTGGTTCAACACCATGACGGGACTTGCGATGCTGCTCGGCCGCTTCCTGCCGATGGTGTTCGTCCTGGCCCTGGCCGGCTCGCTGGCCCAGCAGAAGCCGGTACCGGTCACCGCGGGCACCCTGCGCACCGAGAAGCCGCTGTTCACGAGCCTCCTCGTGGGCGCGATCCTGATCATCACCGGTCTGACCTACTTCCCGGCGCTGGCGCTGGGTCCGCTGGCCGAGGGGCTGGCGTCATGACCACCGACACCCAGAAGCACGAGGACACCATGTCCACAGCCACCCCGACCCGGGCGCCGCACAGCGATGTGCCGACCGGCCACAAGGACGAGGGCCGCGTGGGCGCGGGTCTCTTCGACGCCAAGCAGCTGGTCAGGTCACTGCCGGACGCCTTCCGCAAGCTCGATCCGCGGGTGATGGTCAAGTCCCCCGTCATGTTCGTGGTGTGGATCGGCTCCGTCCTGACGACCGTCTTCTCCTTCAAGGACCCGGGCGACTGGTTCGGCTGGGCCATCAGCGCCTGGCTGTGGCTGACCGTCGTCTTCGCCAACCTGGCGGAGGCGGTCGCCGAGGGCCGCGGCAAGGCGCAGGCCGACACCCTGCGCAAGGCCAAGACCGACACCGTCGCCCGGCGCCTGGTGAACGGCGCCGAGGAGTGCGTACCGGGCACCGAGCTGCGCATCGGCGACCTGGTGGTCTGTGAGGCGGGCGACATCATCCCCGGCGACGGTGACGTCGTCGAGGGCGTCGCCTCCGTCGACGAGTCGGCGATCACCGGCGAGTCGGCCCCCGTCATCCGCGAGTCCGGCGGCGACCGGTCCGCGGTCACCGGCGGCACCAAGGTGCTCTCCGACCGCATCGTCGTCAAGATCACCACCAAGCCCGGCGAGACCTTCATCGACCGCATGATCAACCTGGTCGAGGGCGCCGCCCGGCAGAAGACGCCGAACGAGATCGCGCTCAACATCCTGCTGGCCTCGCTCACCATCGTCTTCCTCCTCGCGGTGGCGACCCTGCCGCCGCTCGCCGACTACGCGGGCACCCATCTGACGATGGTCGTGCTGGTGGCGCTGCTGGTCTGCCTGATCCCGACCACCATCGGCGCGCTGCTGTCCGCCATCGGTATCGCGGGCATGGACCGGCTGGTCCAGCGCAACGTCCTCGCCATGTCCGGACGGGCGGTGGAGGCGGCGGGCGACGTCTCCACGCTGCTGCTCGACAAGACCGGCACCATCACCCTGGGCAACCGGCAGGCCGCCGAGTTCCTCCCGGTCCGCGGCACCACCGAGGCGGAGGTCGCCGACGCCGCCCAGCTGTCGTCGCTCGCCGACGAGACCCCCGAGGGCCGCTCCGTGGTCGTCCTCGCGAAGGAGAAGTACGGGCTGCGCGAGCGCCACCAGGGCGAATTGGCCGGCGCCGAGTGGATCGCCTTCACGGCTCAGACCCGGATGTCGGGTGTGGACGTCGACGGGCGCAGGATCCGCAAGGGCGCGGCGGGCTCGGTCATCACCTGGGTGCAGGAGCAGGGCGGCACGGTCGCCGAGGACGCGGACCGGATCGCCCAGACGATCTCGGAGGCCGGCGGCACCCCGCTGCTGGTGGCGGTCCAGGACGACGGGGGCGCCCGGGTGCTGGGCGTCATCCATCTCAAGGACGTCGTCAAGGACGGCATGCGGGAGCGGTTCGAGGAACTGCGCCGCATGGGCATCAAGACCGTCATGATCACCGGGGACAACCCGCTGACCGCCAGGGCGATCGCCCAGGAGGCGGGCGTCGACGACTTCCTCGCGGAGGCCACTCCCGAGGACAAGATGGCGCTGATCAAGCGGGAGCAGGCGGGCGGCAAGCTCGTCGCGATGACCGGTGACGGCACCAACGACGCCCCCGCCCTCGCGCAGGCGGACGTCGGCGTGGCGATGAACACGGGCACGTCGGCCGCGAAGGAGGCCGGCAACATGGTCGACCTCGACTCCAACCCGACCAAGCTCATCGAGATCGTGGAGATCGGCAAGCAGCTGCTGATCACCCGTGGCGCGCTGACCACGTTCTCCATCGCCAACGACGTCGCGAAGTACTTCGCGATCATCCCGGCGCTGTTCGCGGCGGTCTACCCCGGCCTGGACAAGCTGAACATCATGCAGCTGTCGTCGCCCGACTCCGCGATCCTGTCCGCGGTCGTCTTCAACGCGCTGATCATCATCGCGCTGGTGCCGCTGTCCCTGCGGGGCGTGCAGTACCGGCCGGTGAGCGCCGACCGGATGCTCCGCCGCAACCTCGGGATCTACGGTCTCGGCGGCCTGATCGCCCCCTTCATCGGGATCAAGATCATCGACATGCTCATCTCCCTCATCCCCGGGCTGTAATGCCTTGAAAGCGTGCTGATCACCATGAACAACTCGGTATCCACCACGGCCCGGTTGCTCGGGGCGGGCCTGCGTGCCCTGCTCGTGCTGACCCTGGTGACCGGCGTCCTCTACCCGTTGGCCGTCACCGGTGTCGCCCAGGCCCTCTTCCCCTCCCGGGCGAACGGCTCCGAGATCAAGGCGGACGGCAAGGTCGTCGGATCCTCGCTGATCGGGCAGTCCTACGACCTGCCGCCGAAGAAGGGTGCGCAGCGCCCGGAGCCCGATCTGCGCTGGTTCCAGGGCCGCCCGGCGAACGGCCTCGGCACCAACAGCGTGAACACCCGGTACAAGCTGCTGCTGTCCGGTGCCACCAACCTCGCCGCCGACAGCAAGGTCCTGCTCCAGCAGGTCCGGGACGCCAAGGCCGCGGTGGTCAAGGACAACTCGGTGCCCGGCTACACCGTCGAGCCCTCCCAGGTGCCCGCCGACGCGGTCACCTCCTCCGGCTCGGGCCTGGACCCCGCCATCTCCCCGCAGTACGCGGAGCTCCAGGTCCACCGGGTCGCCGAGCGCAACGGCCTGTCCGTCGCCCGGGTGGAGAAGCTGGTCGAGGACCACACCGAGGGCCGCACCCTCGGCTTCATCGGAGACCCCACGGTCAACGTCCTCCAGCTCAATATCGCGCTGAAGGACCTCGTGGCGCAGCACTGACGGCCCGCCGTGGCCCGCCCCCTGGGAGCCGACGGCCCGGAGACCCTCCGGGACCGCCGGCTCCCGCCCGCGTCGGCCCGGAACTGGTCGCACGTAGCCGTATTGACCCGTACGACCCGTACGAGCCCGAACGAGAAAGGGAGGCGTACACCCATGAGCCGGGTGCTGGTGGTGGAGGACGACCCGCAGCTCGTCCGGGCCCTTGTGATCAATCTCCAGGCCCGCCGCTACCACGTGGACGCGGCCCCCGACGGCGCCACCGCCCTGACCCTCGCCGCCGCCCACCGGCCCGACGCGGTGCTGCTCGACCTCGGGCTGCCCGACATGGACGGGGTGGACGTCCTGAAGGCGCTGCGCGGCTGGAGCCGGGTGCCGGTGCTGGTGCTGTCCGCCCGGCGGGCCTCGGACGAGAAGGTGGCCGCCCTCGACGCGGGCGCCGACGACTACGTCACCAAGCCGTTCGGCATGGACGAACTGCTCGCCCGACTGCGGGCCGCGGTGCGCCGCTCGGCACAGACACCGCTCACCCCCCGGCCCCCGCGGATCGCCACCGACGCCTTCACCATCGACCTCTCGGCCAAGAAGGCGGTGCGCGACGGCCGCGACATTCGGCTCACCCCCACCGAGTGGCAGCTGCTGGAGATCCTGGTCAACCACCCGGGGCGGCTGGTCACCCAGAAGCAACTCCTCCAGGAGGTCTGGGGGGTGACCCGGAGCAACAAGTCCAACTATCTGCGGGTCTACATGG
Organism: Streptomyces sp. NPDC052040; assembly: GCF_044548405.1. NCBI lineage: Bacteria > Bacillati > Actinomycetota > Actinomycetes > Kitasatosporales > Streptomycetaceae > Streptomyces > Streptomyces sp. NPDC052040. Next base: position 32,396 of record NZ_JBIUBV010000022.1, read on the forward strand.
CCCAACTGCGGCGCAAGCTGGAGCCGGACCCCGCGCACCCCCGCCATCTCATCACCGAACCGGGCATGGGCTATCGCTTCGAGGAGTGAACCCCGCCCGCCCGCACCCCCTCTGCGGGCGTGTCAACAGCCCGTCAGGACCGGGACGTTCACCGTCATTGTCGCGTCATGAGGGGTCGGAGCGGCGGTGCGCCGGGCGTAGTGTCCACGACGGGCCCCGGGTCCGCCTCCCCGCGTTTGTCCGGGGCCCCGCCGACATCCTGGCCAGTGGATCACGGTCGGTAACCTCACGTCCCGGTTACGGAACCCTCAACCTCTGGTGGCCGGAGAGTAAGAACGCAACGATGGGGTCATGACTTTGGCCCAGCGCGCCCTGGAGCGACTTCAGGCCTGGCCCGACCTCACGGTCGAGCCCGCCAGTTGCGGCACCGGGCGGGCTCTCCGCTCCCGGTACAGCGAGATCGTCCACATCCACGGCGACCACGAGGCGGACCTGCATCTGACCAACGGGGCCCTGCGGCGCTTCTCCGGCGACCTCGCCGGATCGACCGCCATCCGGATGGTGCCCGGCTCGCGCTGGGTGACCGTGCACCTGGACTGCGACACCGATGTCGACCTGCTGCTGAGCCTGGTGAGTGTGGCGCTGCACGCCCACCAGACGCGTCCCCCGTCGGAGTCACCGCCCCGCGAGCCCTGCAACTTCCGCCGGGTCACGGTGCTTCCCCGTGCGCGGGAGGGCGCCCACGGCTGACCCCGTCCCGTTCAGTGCCGCAGATGCGGTGTACGGGTGTGGTGTCCGTGCACGGCGTGTTCGGCGGCGTGCGCCCGCTCGGCGAGCCCAGGTGCGAGGGCACGCACCTGCGCGCCCTCGCACCCCGGGCAGACCGCGTCGGCCAGCGGTGAACTGAGCACCCGGCCGCGCTCGTCGATATAGGCGTGCGAGGTCAGCCCGGCCTGGTCGGTGAAGAACACGACCCGGAACACCGCGTCCCACAGGCGCCCGCAGTCCTCGCAGACGAAGGTCAGTGTCTCGGAGACGGAGTGGGGATCGGCCGTCATGGTGCGGTCCTTCCCCGCCCGTCGGCCCGATGGGCGGCGTCGGTCTCCGTGCCCGCCCCGTGTGCCACGGCAGCCATCTCGCCACCCGGCCGGTGCGGCACGGATCGTCCTTCCAGTCTGCCCCGCCGTCCGCCGCCCCGGCATCCGGACCCGCCCGCCCGGTGGCCCCTCGGCGCCGGGAGCGTGCGGGCCGTGATCGTGTAGGCGGCGCGGACGCCGGGTACCCGGAGACGCCCACCGCCGCCGCGGCGGGAAGGAGGGCCGCACGGTGCCACGGATGCCCGAGCACGAGGCACGACGACGGTTCGCGGACGCCCGGGTGGCGCGTCTGGCGACCGTGGACCAGGCGGGACGGCCCCATCTCGTACCGGTGGTGTTCGCGTGCCGCGGCGACGACCGGATCGTGCTGGCCGTCGACCGCAAGCCCAAGCGCACCCACCGGCTGAAGCGGCTGCACAACATCGCCGTGCAGCCCGCCGTCTGCCTGCTGGCGGACGCCTACGACGAGGACTGGGAGCGGCTGTGGTGGGTCCGGGCCGACGGAGGCGCCCGCACGGTGCCGCCCGGCGCCCCCGCGGAAGGCGACCGCGAGGAGTACGACGAGGCCCTGGCCCTACTGGGACACAAATACCCCCAGTACCGGCGGACCCCGCCGGACGGACCGGTCGTCGTGGTCGCCGTGCACCGCTGGACCGGCTGGCGCGCCGCCGAGCCGCACCGGTCCGGCGCGGACGGGTGACCGCCCCGCCGCGGCCGCTGCCTCACCGCCGGGTGCCGCTCCCGGTCCGCTGCCTCACAGCCGGGGGTCGGGCCCCGTCCGCTCGTCGATCCCGGCGTCGCGGCGGACGCGGGCCGGCCGCGCCGTGTGCCGGTGCGTCGCCGCGGTCACCGCGGTGGCCAGGCCCAGGCAGAACAGCAGCGACAGGGCGAGACCGGAGGCGAACACGGCCAGGGTGTTGATGGTGGCGATGTGGTGGTCCAGCACCGACACCGAGTACTGGGGGCCGCCGGAGAGGTTTCCTGCGATCGCCAGAGCGGTGAAGGCGACGGTGGCTGCGAGAAGAAGCAGTCCGAGCAACAGCATCCGAGTCATCTCCTCAGGGAGTTCCGGCCACCCCCGAGTACCCGGTCCGCCACGGGCGAGACAACGCGGGGGGAGTTTCCGGAAGCCCCGCTCACAGCGGTGTACGGCCCGCGGTCAGGAGATAGGTGCCGTAGGCCACGGAGGTGGCCGCGAGGGTCGCCCCGATCAGCAGGGCCTGCTTCGGGCGCGTGCGCCAGCTGCGCGCCAGGCTGTGGGCCAGCGGGATCAGCAGGGGGAAGGCGGGCAGCAGAAAGCGCGGCTTCGAGGCGTAGGGGCCCGAGCCGCCCACCGTGATCAGCAGCAGGACGCCCGCGTAGACGATCAGGGGCAGGGGTGCGCGGTCCATGCACAGCAGGCAGAACAGCAGGACTGCCGTCACCACGAGCACCAGGGCCAGCGGGTACACGGCCCGCCCGCCGTGTTCGAGCAGCGCCTTGAGGAAGTGCAGCGAGCCGACGCCGAAGTCGAAGCGGGAGTCCCAGGCGCGCTGCACCGTGAAGTAGCCGCCGAAGAGGTTGCCCGTGTGCGCACCCACCCACAGCACGAACCCCACCCAGCCGAGCGGTGCGACGGCGGTGCCGATCCACAGCCCGGCGGGCACCCGGCCGCGCCTGCGGACGATCTCCTGCACCGCCACCGCGCCCACCGCGGCGGCCACGGCGAACCCCGTGGGCCGGGACAGGCCCGCCAGGGCGGCCAGCCCGCCCGCCCACAGCCAGCGTCTTTGCAGCAGGGCGTACAGCGACCAGGCGGCGAGGGCGGTGAGCAGGGGCTCGGTGTAGGCGATGTCCAGGACGACGGAGTGGGGCAGGGCGGCCCACAGCCCGACGAGCGCGGTGGCCACCGCACGGCCGTACAGGCGGTGGCCGATGGTGTAGATGCCGTACGCGGCCACCACGGCGGCGACCCAGGCGATCAGCAGCGCGGCCGCGCCCGGGGAGAGCGGCAGGACGGTGTACCCGGCCCGGATGAGCGCCGGATAGAGCGGGAAGAACGCCCAGTCCCGCTGCACGGCACCGGTGGTGGCCAGGACATGGGTCTGGGTGCCGTAGCCGTGCTGGGCGATGTGCAGGTACCAGCGCGAGTCCCAGGAGTGGGCCAGCCCCCTGAGCAGCGGCTGGCCCATGCGCTCATTGGCCAGGGCGACCGCCGCGAGCCCGGCGAGGCGGATGACGGCGAACAGGGCGAGCGCCCGTGCGGCACCGGGCACCAGCCGGGTGCTGAGGGGAAGGCGGACGCGCCGGTCAGTGCCACCGGCCCGTTCGGGGGCGGGGGCGGGCGAGAGTGCGCTCACACCTTGACCCTGCGTTATGGGCAGGCGGTCCGCAACGTGAGGTTTGGCCATGAAAGGGTCGTATACCACTGCTGTACGAGAGTCTGTCGTGACTCAGTGCTGAACAAGGTGAGGGCGTCCGTGCCGAGCGGCCGAACTCCCGCACTGGGCCGTCCGGGTGGCCCCCCTGCTCCCCGCTCCGCGGGCCGTCCACCGGGCCGGGCGGTCCGGTGCCGCGGCCGCCTTCCGTAGAGTGGGCCGGTGACGAACAACAGCAGGCCGGTCGCCGTCTTCGATCTCGACAACACCCTCGCCGACACCGCGCACCGGCAGCGTTTCCTGGAGCGGAAGCCGCGCGACTGGGCGGCGTTCTTCGCCGCCGCCCCGCAGGATCCGCCCCTGGCCGAGGGGGTCGCGCTGGCGCTGCGGACCGCCGCCGACTGCGAGCTGGTCTATCTGACCGGGCGCCCCGCCCGCTGCCGTCGCGACACCCTCGCCTGGCTCGCCGCGCAGGGGCTGCCCGAGGGGCGGGTGTACATGCGGGCCGACGGCGACCGCAGGCCCGCCCGGGTCACCAAGCTGGAGCTGCTCAGGGAGCTGTCCCGGGGCCGGGAGGTCCGCATGCTCGTCGACGACGACGAACTGGTCTGCCGGGACGCCGAACAGGACGGTTTCACCGTCGTACGCGCCCGCTGGGCTTCCCCCTCCGCCGCGCTGAAGGACGCGCAGGAGCGGGAGGGCCGTACCTGACCTGACCTGACCGGAGCCGGGCTACTCGCCGTCCTCCAGCCGGAATCCCACCTTCAGGCCGACCTGGTAGTGCTCGATCCGGCCGTCCACGATCCGTCCTCTGGCCTGGGTGACCTCGAACCAGTCCAGATTGCGCAGGGTCTGCGAGGCGCGGGCGATGCCATTGCGTACGGCCTGGTCGAAGCCCTCGGGCGAGCTGCCGACGATCTCGGTGACCCGGTAGGTGTGGTCGGTCATGGCGGGTGCTCCTCTTCGCGCGGCGGGTGTCACACTTCCTCCACCGTGCCGCACCGGACGGCGGTCCGCACCGTGGCGGGCGCCCCCGCCGTCGCGAGGGGCGCCCGCCGACCGTCGTGCAGGAGCCGTCAGCGCACCGTGCTGAGCGAGAGGGCGAACCTGCCCTCCGCGTCCGTCCACCAGTGCGTCAGCTCCAGCCCGGCCGCGCCGAGTTCGGCCCGTACGCCGTCCTCGCGGAACTTCGCCGACACCTCGGTGCGCAGTTCCTCCCCGGCCGCGAAGTCCACTGCCAGGTCCAGCGCGGGGATCTTCACGGTCTGGGCGGTCCGCGACCGCAGCCGCATCTCGATCCACTCAAGGCCGGAGTCCCACCGCGCCACATGGTCGAACGCGTCCGGGGCGAAGTCGGCACCCAGCTCCCGGTTGACCACGGACAGCACGTTCTTGTTGAACTCGGCGGTGACCCCGGCCGCGTCGTCGTACGCCGCGACCAGCACCGACGCGTCCTTGACCAGGTCGGTGCCGAGCAGCAGGGCGTCCCCGGGCGACAGCAGGGCCCGTACGGAGGCGAGGAAGTCCGCCCGCTCGGCGGGCAGCAGATTGCCGATCGTGCCGCCGAGGAAGGCCGCCAGCCGAGGACCCGGCGTGTCCGGGAGCGTCAGTCCCGCGGTGAAGTCGGCGATGAGCGCGTGCACATCGAGGTGCGGCCGCTCCGCGACCAGGGCTTCTCCCGCCTGGACCAGCGCGCTTTCGCTGACGTCCACCGGAACATAGGTGTGCAGAGCGGTCAGCGCGTCCAGCAGATGGCGGGTCTTCTCGGAGGAACCGGAGCCCAGTTCCACCAGGGTCCGGGCACCGGTCGCGGCCGCGATCTCCCCGGCGCGGTCGACCAGGATCTCCCGCTCGGCGCGGGTGGGGTAGTACTCCGGCAGTTCGGTGATCTTCTCGAACAGGTCGCTGCCGCGCGCGTCGTAGAACCACTTCGGCGGCAGAGTCTTGGGGGTGCCGGTGAGGCCGCGGAGCACATCGGCGCGCAGTGCGGCACCGGTGGCGTCCTCGGGCAGGGTGCGGGTGACAAGGAAGGGGCTCACGTGCGGGACTCCTCCGATGGTGCGGGTGCCAGGTCGTCGCGTGGGTCCTTGAGCGGGGTCAGGGCAACTCCGGTGCGGGTGGCCGACAGCAGGGTGCGGTCGGGCACCTCCTGCCACCGCGGATCGTCGTCGTAGGGCTCGGAGGCCACCACGACGCGGTCGCCCGGCCCGGTGAGACACCAGAGCGTGTCGCCCCAGGCCGTCGCGGTGATGGTCGTGCCGTCGGTGACCAGGAGGTTCAGCCGGGCGCCGGGTGCCGCCGAGGCGACCTCCAGCACGGTCTCGGTGACCGCCTTGGCGTCCTCCAGCCCGGCGCGCAGCCGGTTCAGCAGCAGCGCCCAGACGAGCGCCGAGTCGCAGCGCGCCTCCAGGGAGAGCAGCTCCACCGGCGGCAGCGATCCGGCGAGCCGGGCCATGGAATCCGGCCAGCCCGGCACGGCCCCGTTGTGGCTGAACAGCCACCGGTCACCGGTGTACGGGGCCGCCGCGGCCTCCAGGTCGGGGTCGGCGCGGGTCGCGTCGCGCACCGCGGCCAGCACGGCGCCCGAGCGCACCACCCGCGCCAGATCGGTGAGGGAGGTGTCGGACCACATGGGTCCGGACCTGCGGTAGCGGGCGGGCACGGGGTCGCCCGGGGCGTACCAGCCGACCCCGAAGCCATCGGCGTTGACACTGCCGTACCGCTGGCGGCGCGGCTCCCAGGCCTGCCGGTACAGGCTGTGCGCCGGTGCCATGAGGATCCGTTCGAGCGGCTCCGGGGGTCCCAGGAAGGCAAGATGACGGCACATCACGCGTCCCTTGCCGTGCGGAAACCGGAGAAGATCTGCCGCCGGACCGGGTAGTCCCAGTTGCGGAAGGTGCCCCGGCAGGCCACCGGGTCCACGGCGAAGGAACCGCCCCGCAGCACCTTGTACTCGGGCCCGAAGAAGACCTCCGAGTACTCCTTGTACGGGAAGGCCGTGAACCCCGGATAGGGCGCGAGGTCGCTCGACGTCCACTCCCACACGTCGCCGATCAACTGCCGTACGCCGAGCGGCGAGGCACCCGCCGGGAAGCTGCCCACCGGTGCCGGACGCAGATGGCGCTGACCGAGGTTGGCGTGCTCGGGCGTCGGGTCGGCGTCGCCCCACGGATAGCGCCGGGAGCGGTCCGTGGCCGGGTCGTGGCGGGCCGCCTTCTCCCACTCGGACTCGGTGGGCAGCCGGCGGCCCGCCCAGCGCGCATAGGCGTCCGCCTCGTACCAGCACACATGCAGCACCGGCTCGTCCGGCGGCACCACCTCGGTCACGCCGAAGTGCCGCCGCAGCCACTGGCCGCCCTCACGGTGCCAGAACAGGGGCGCCCGAAGACCCTGGGAGCGGACGTGCTCCCACCCCTCGGGCGCCCACCAGCGCTCGTCGCCGTAGCCGCCGTCGTCGATGAACTCCTGGTAGGCGGCGTTCGTGACCGGCAGGGTGTCGATGAAGAACGCCGCCACCTCACGCCGGTGCGCGGGCCGTTCGTTGTCCAGCGCCCAGGGCTCCGCGGAGGTGCCCATGGTGAACGGGCCCGCCGGTACGAGGACTTCGGACGGACCGGTGTACGGCGGTGCCGGATCCGGGTCCGGGGCGGTGAGCGCCTGCGGGCCCCGGCGCAGCTGATGGGTGATCAGCATGGTTTCGTCGTGCTGCTGTTCGTGCTGGGCGATCATGCCGAACGCGAAGCCCGCCTCCGTCAGCCGATGGCCCTCGAACGGCGTGCTCTCCAGCACGTCCAGGGCCCGCCCCCGCACCTCGGCGGCATAGCGGCGGGCCTCCTCGGGCGGCAGCAGGGGCAGCGTGGGCCGGGCGGCGCGCGGATGCTCGAAGGCGTCGTACAGCCCGTCTATCTCGGGCCGCATGGCCTCCCGCCCCGCGACCGCGCGCAGCAGCCACAGCTCCTCCTGGTTCCCGATGTGCGCCAGGTCCCAGACCAGCGGCGACATCAGGGGGGAGTGCTGGGCGGTGAGATCGGGGTCGTCCACGCAGCCGGTCAGCAGCGCGGTGCGGTCCCGCGCCGCGACCAGCGCGTCCAGGGCACGTTCCCGCAGGGTGCCGGGGTCGATCGGCGACCGGGCGTCGGTCATGAGTGCGTGTCCTTCCCGTGGAACCGGGTCCCGTCCCCGGCGGCGGGGATGTCCTTCCCGTGGAACCGGAGCAGCAGATCGTCGGCGGGGCAGCGGCCCCGGGCCACATAGCGGTCGGTGAACTCCGCGACGGCCTCCTGTACGTCGTCGGTGGCGCCGAGCCGGGGCAGCGCGTCGGCGGCGGCCGCGAAACAGGCCACGGCGGCCTCTTGCAGCTCGGGGTCGGCGAGGCCCTCCCGGGCGGCGGTCACCCAGAGCCCGTTGCGCGGCGGCGGCAGCGGCCCGGCCCGTTCGGCCAGCGGCTTGACGGTCCGGTACGCGGTCTCGGCGGCCTCCGGATCGTCGAACAGCGCCGCCGTCACGGCGAGCGGCACGATCCAGCCGTCGTCGCCGGGCTGTGCGTCGATCATGCGGAGTTCGATGTGCCCGCGGGGCCGCACCGGGGGGAACAGGGTCGTGAGGTGGTAGTCCAGGTCGTCGCGGTCCGGCGGATCCGCGGACCGGGTCCAGGCCCGGAAACTGAGGCCGTCCGGCACCTGCCAGGGGCCGGGGCCGCCCCGTACGCACATCACGGGCGCCTCCAGCACATGGCGGGCCCAGCGGGCGCGCGGATCGCCCAGGAGGGGCGGCGCGTCGGTGCGCCCCGGGTCCATGGCGGCCCACAGGGACTGCCGGGTGGAGCGCCAGCCCGTGGGGCGGCCCCGGGAGAGCGGGGAGTGCGCGAACGCGGCCACCAGCACCGCGCCCAGCTGGTGCGCCAGCCACCAGCGCCGGACGTGCCCGAGCGGGCCGGGCTCCTCGTGGCCCGCGTCCAGGCAGACCTGGACGGAGGCCGAGGAGCACATCATCGACCGCCCCTCGGGACCGGTGCGGTCGAGGTAGCGCTCCATCGCGTCGTAGCGCGGCTCCCGCAGGAAGCGGCGCGGGGGGTTCCAGGGTTCGTGGCCGTAGCCGCTCAGGCCCAGACCCGCCTCGGCCAGCAGGGCGCGGACCGCGTCCAGGTCGGCGGAGACCGACCCGATGCACTCCATCAGGGAGGCGGCGGGGGCGGAACTCAGCTCCAGTTGCCCGCCCGGTTCGACGGTGAGGGCCGAACGCAGGGGCAGGGTCCGCAGCGCGGTGTAGACCGCGCGAAGGCGTTCATGGGGTGCCGGGAGCCAGGGTCTGCCCAGTTCATGGACGAACCACTCGACTTCGACACCGAGGGTGCGAGGCGGTCCGGTCTTGAAACAGATACCGCGGACCAGCGCTTCCACCTCGGCTTCGGCTGCCGCGGAGCGGGGCTCCGTAGAGCCACTCACCGCATCGGACATGTCGGGATCCTCCTGAGATTCCACCATGCCGCCGGCTGGGCTTCGGATGGGCCGGGCCGGCGTCGCTCGTCCCACCCAAGACCCTCCCGTGCGGTCGCACAAGAGTGCGCAGCGGAGCTTCGCGGACTGCTTTCTCCCTGTTTCCCGGGCCGGGGAGGGTGATTCCTGGGAGCGGGAAACTCTGTTGCGGCGTAGGTCCAGCATCGCTCACCATGCGTTCATGAGCACCACGGGGGAGATCGGCAGCGCGCCGCCGAGCGCCGCGCGCCGGGTGCTCACGGCACCCACGGGGGTGGCGCCGTGAGCGCCCGGCTGCGCGGGATCGCGCAGCACACGCAGGAGATCGTCGAGGCGGGGGGATACCGCAGCCCGCAGGGCCGCGCCGTGGCCCTCGCGGCGGCCGTGGAGGCCGCCCGCGCCGGGACACGGATGTACGGTCCGGGACCGCCGGAGACACCGCCGATACGCCCGGCGGCCATGGCCGTGGAGGTGACCGGGGAGAGCAGCCTCGAAGCCGCCCGGCGCCTGGTGGGCCGATCGGGTGATCCGGTGGCCGTGCTCAACTTCGCCTCGGCGCGCAACCCGGGCGGCGGCTTTCTGAACGGGGCCCAGGCCCAGGAGGAGGCGCTGTGCCGCGCCTCCGCGCTGTACACGTGCGTGCGGCGGGTCCGGGAGTTCTACGACCACCACCGGGCGCACCGGGATCCCTTGTACACGGACCGCGTCATCCACTCACCGGCCGTGCCCGTCTTCCGGGACGAGCGCGGCGGACTGCTGGAGGAACCGTTCGCGGTGGGCTTCCTGACCGCCGCCGCGCCGAACGCGGGCGTGGTGCTGAGCAGGGAGCCGGAGCGGGCGGCCGAGCTGCCCGGCGCCCTGGCGGCCCGGGCCGGGCGGGTGCTGGAGACGGCCGCCGTCTGCGGCTACCGGCGCCTGGTCCTGGGCGCCTGGGGCTGTGGAGTCTTCCGGAACGAGCCGCGGCAGGTGGCCGGGGTGTTCCACGGCCTGCTGGTCGCAGGGCGGTTCGCGGGCGCCTTCGACGAGGTGGTCTTCGCCGTACTGGACCGCACCCCGGGGGCGGCCACCCGCACCGCCTTCGAGCGCGTCTTCACGGGGGCGGAGGACGCCTGACCTGCGGACCGGCGGGTCTTGAGCCGGGGGCCGTCGGGTCCAGCCGCTCACCGGCCGACCCGTGGACCGGCGGGTCAGGCGTACTGCTCACCGGCCGACCCGCGGCTCCGCCGTATCGCTCAGTTCCAGCCGTACCGCTCCCGCAGCCGGTGCACCACCAGGTTGAACCGCATCCGGTCCAGGGCGCACGCCTCCCTGCGCATCCCGGCCTCGTGCAGCCGCAGCACCCGGTCCACATCGACCCAGGAGTCACGCCCCGACCGGTCCCAGGGGCCGCTGCCTATCGCCACCCACTCCCGGTCGGCGTCGTGCCGCTTGCTGGACAACTGCACGGCGAGCAGCGTGCCGCGCGGCTCCCGGGCGACCACGAGGACCGGACGGTCCTTGCCGCGCCCGTCGTTCTCCTCGAACGGCACCCAGGTCCAGACGATTTCCCCCGGGTCGGGGTCCCCGTCGTGCGCGGGGGAGTACTCGGTCCGCACCCGGCCCACGGCGCGCGGGTCGGCCTCGGTGGTCGCGGAGGAGCCGTAGCGGCCCTGGATGTTCGCATCGGTCTCATCGGTGAAGGCAGTCACGCGGCTCACCGTAGAAGGTGGCCGGAACCGGTCCTTCACCGGGGCAGCCACCTGATGCCTCGTCATTCCGGTTCGTGCGCCCGGACCGTGGCGCCCCGCGGAGGAAGCGAAGAGCCGCACGAAGAAACGGGCCGTCCGGCGCGCGAGCCCCGTGCGCTCCGGCCCCGGCGCCCCTTGGTCGGCACCCTTGTCCCCGCGCCCGGGCCGGGGCGGACGCTCCTCCGCCCCGGCGGGCCGTCCTGCCCTACGGCCGGGGCGGATTGTCCCGGTCCTGGGGAGGCTGGAACTGGTCCCTGATCGCGTCGGGGCCCTTGTCGCCCTGCCCGGGGCGGCCGCGCATCGTCTCGTCGACGGTCCGGCCGGCGGTATCGTGCCCCTGGCCCATACGGTCCCCGTGCCCCTTCAGCATCTGCTTGAGCTTGTCCATCATGGACATCGTGGCCTCCTTGCCGATCTTCCCCCTCCCTCCAGCATCGGCGCCGTGGGCCGAGGGTGCATCCGCTGCGGGGGCGGCCGCCGCTCTCTGACACCGCCCCCGGGGCCCGATCGGCGCCCTGGGGATGCGGTGCCCGCGGGTGCGAGGTGGGATGAACAGGGCCCCCGGTGCGCGGAAAGCGGGCATGATGGCCGTCCGGGAGCCCGCCGAGCAAGCAGCAGGCCGCAAACAGCAAGCAGTGATCAGTGATCAGCCAGTGTCGTGGAGGCACGCATGGGCACCGCACGGGACCTGTTGACCGTCGCGCTGGACGCCGAGCCCGGCCGCCGCGCGGAACCGGGTGACCTGTCGCTCGCCCTCGCGGGAGCCGAGCTGCTGGACCTCGTGGAGCTGCGGGCCCTCGCCCTGGACGCGGTGGACCTCGTGCCCGCCGACCCGCCGGTGACGGACGACCGCCTGCTGCGGGAGGCCGGGGCCGAACTCGTACGGCAGCCGCCCTACGAGTCGGTCGAGGACTGGCTGTGGCGCCGGGGCCGGGGGCTGTCCTCGGCGTATCTGGCGGTCTTCGAGGAGGAGGGGCTGCTCGCCCGGCAGCGCCGCCGCTGGCTGCCCGCCTGGACCGGCGAGGCCACCCCGGCCGATTCCCCCGCCCGCCGGTACGCCGCGGAGCGCTGGGCCGCCGGGGAGCCCGTGCTCGCCACGCTCGGCGCGACCATCGGCATCCGTGAGGCGCCCCGGGAAGAGGGCCCGGACATCACGGAGGGCGTGACCGGGACCGTACTGGCCGCCGTCGACGACGCGGTGACCGAACTGACCGCCGTACGGCAGCGGCGGGCCATCGAGAAGGCGGCCTTCGACAACGTCTGGCGGGGCCCCTGACGGGTCCGGCGGCGCATGACCGTCCTCACCTGGCCGGGCGCGCCCCCTCGAACGCGTCGGGCGGCCCCGGGCGTACGGCAGCCGCACGCCCGGGGAGCCGGAGAAGTCGGAAGAACCGGAGGGTGCCCGCCGTGGCGGGCACCCCGGGACGTCAGTCCTCGTCCTTCTCCACCGCGACCCTCTCCGGCCGCGGCGGGGTGAACCCGTTGAGTCCGGGCGCCTGATGGGCCGGTGCGCCCTCCGCGGGCGCACCCTCGCCGTTCATGGACGACAGCAGCCGACGCGCCAGCCCCAGGCCGGTGCCGCCCATCGTCAGGGCCTTGGCGAACACATCGGCCATGCCGTCGGCGCCGTTGAGCAGCACCATGTTGTCGACATTGCCGAAGGCGGACGCACCCGCCCGGACGATCTCCGGCCACTGCTCGGCGAGCTGCTGCGCGACCACGGCCTCCTGGTTTTCGGCGAGGGCCGTGGCACGTGCCTTGATGGCCTCCGCCTCCGCCAGGCCCTGGGCCCGGGTCGCCTCCGCCTCGGCGAGACCCTTCGCCTGGGCGGCGGCCGCCTCCGCCTCACCGGTGGCCCGGGTGGCCTCGGCCGAGGCCGCACCGCGTGTCTTGGTGGCCTCCGCCTCGGCGCCCGCGGCCGTCTTCACCCGGGTCGCCTCGGCCGCCGCGGCCAGCTCGGTCTCCCTCGCCTTGGCCTGCGCCGCCGAGATCCGCGCGTCGCGCTCGGCCTCGGCCAGCGTGCGCTTCTCGTACGCCTTCGCGTCCGCGGGCTTGCGGACGTCCGCCTGGAGCTGCTGCTCCCGCCGGTTCGCCTCCAGCTCCGCGACCCGGGTCTCCTGCACCACGACCTCCTGGCGGGCCCCGGCCTCGGCGAGCGGACCCGCCTGACGGGCCTTCGCCGCCGCCTTGTCGCGTTCGGCCTGGTACCCGGCCTGGAGGATCTCGCTGTCCCGGGTCGCCTCCGCCATCCGCGCGAAGGACTGCTGCTCCGCCTCGGTGGCGAGCCGGTTCGCCTCGGCCTGCGCGATGCGCGCGTCCCGCTGCACCGCCGCCGCGTGCGGCATGGCGAGGTTCTGGATGTAGCCCGTGGGGTCCTCGATCTCGTGGATCTGGAGCGAGTCCACGATCAGGCCCAGCTTCTCCATCTCCGTACCGCAGGCGGCGCGGGTCTGGCCGGTGAGCTTCTCCCGGTCGCGGATCATGTCCTCGACCGTCAGCCCGCCCACGATCGACCGCAGATGACCCGCGAAGACGTTGTGCACCCGCTCCGACATCAGCCGCTGCTGGTCCAGGAAGCGGCGGCCCGCGTTGGCGATCGACACGAAGTCGTCGCCCACCTTGAAGATGACCACGCCCCGCACCTTCAGCGGAATGCCCTGCTGGGTCACGCAGTCCACATGCAGTTCGGTCTCGTTGAGGTCGAGCGAGAGCTTGCGCACCGCCTGCACACCGGGCAGCACCAGAGTGCCGCGCCCCGTGACGATGCGGAAGCCCATGCCTTCCTCGAGACCCTCGGTCCGATGCTTCGAACCGGAAATGATCAGTGCTTCGTTGGGCTCCGCGACACGCCACATGAGCTTGAAGACACCAACGATGAATACCAGCGCGAGGACAGCTGCCCCCGCGACGACGCCGATGACCATCGGCTACGCCCCCTTTGCCTGGTGCCGGGTCGGCACCGAACGAAGGGAGTCTGCGCCTGCGCAAGGGCGCAGAGAAGACACTGACGAATCCTTGTTGCAATCTTGATGCACGTCACTCACCTGCGCCGGAAGCGGCTCAACTGTCGTACACCGCATCGACGTACACCGTCCGCGGCGGCAGGTGCTCCACCACCATCACCACCGTGCCCCGCTCCATCCGGCCCTTGCCGTCCGCGGGGTAGGCGAGGAAGTGCTCGGCGCCGCCGCGCACCCGGACGATCACCTCGCCGACCAGCCCGGGCCCGACAGTCCCGGTGACCCGCCCCATCAAGCCCACCATCGACGCATCGTCCATGGCGACAGAGTACGGCCCCAACGGCCTTACGCGGCCCGCGCGTCGGCGGCCCGTGGATGCGGCGGCCAGCGCCCGGCCCACCCCTGGTCCGCCTCCAACTGGGCGGCCAGCGACACCAGCAGCGGTTCGCTGTGCGCCGGACCGAGCAACTGGGCCCCCACCGGCAGCCCTTCGCCCACGAAGCCCGCGGGCACGTTGACCCCGGGCCAGCCGAGCACGTTCCACGGCCAGGCGTACGGGCAGGCGGCGATCATCGCCCGGTCGGTGTCCCAGCCGCTCATGCGCGCGAGCGTCCCGATCCGCGGCGGGGGAGTCGCGGTCGTCGGAGCGAGGACCACGTCGTACGAGGCGAAGAGCGCCCCCACCCGCCGGTGCAGCGCCGCCTCCGCGCGCCGTGCCGCGCGCAGCGGCGCCCCGCCGAGCAGCCGTCCGAGCCGGACGGCGTCACGGGTGCGCCGGTCCAGCAGTTCGGGGGAGGGGACCTCGCTCGCCCACTCGGCCAGCCCCGCGGTCGCGCGCGGCAGGAAGGCGAGCCCGATCCGCCCGTAGCGCGGCTCCGCCTCCTCCACCGTGTGCCCGAGCGTGGCCAGCCGCTCCGCCAGCGCCAGCACCCGCGCCCGTACCCGGGGGTCCAGCCGGGCGGGCACCGCGGTGAACGGCGGCTTCAGCGAGAGCGCGATCCGCAGGCGGCCCGGGTCCCGCCCCGCCGCCGCAGCCACGTCGAGCGGGGCCGGGCGGTGCAGATCGCCCGCGTGGTTGCCGCTCGCGGCGTCCAGCAGCAGCGCCGCGTCCGCGACCGTGCGCGCGAGGGTCCCGTTCACCGTGATGCCCTGGAAGGACTCCGGGCGCGGCCAGGTCGAGATCCGGCCCCGCTGGGGCTTGATGCCCACCAGATGGGTCCAGCCGGCCGGGATGCGGACGGAGCCCGCGCCGTCCGAGCCCAGCGCGGCGGGCACCAGACCCGCGGCGACGGCGGCCGCGGATCCGCCCGAGGAGCCGCCCGGGGTGTGCTCCGGATGCCAGGGGTTGCGGGTGGCGCCGAAGGCGGGCCCCTCGGTGAAGGGCCACTGCCCCAGTTCGCAGGTGTTGGTCTTGCCGACGATCACGGCTCCGGCCGCCCGCAGCCGCCGTACCGCCTCGCCGTCCTCGGCGGCCGGGGGAAAGGCGCCGGGGCAGCCGAACGCGGTGGGTTCGCCCGCCACGTCCGTGTCGTCCTTGACGGCCAGGGGCACCCCGAGCAGCGGTCGGCGCACCCCGGCCGCGAGTTCCCGGTCGGCCGTGTCCGCCTCGGCGAGCGCGGCCTCCGCGCGCACGATCCGGAACGCGTTCAGCGAGGGCTGGGCCGCCTCGATCCGGGCCAGCGCGCGTTCGACGAGCGCGCGGGAGGTCACCTCACCGGCGGCGAGCGCCCGGGCGGACTCGGCCACCCCGGCGGTGCGGTCCGAAGCCATGGGGGCACCTCCGGGACGCGGACACAGGGTCTACCGAACGGTAACCGGTGCTCCGCGCGAAGGGAAGGAGACTCCAACTGCCGCCGCTGAAAAGCCCGTTGCGGGCCTTGCGAGGTACCCGGAGGCCGTCCCGCGCAGGCGTTCTGCTTAGATGCGGTGCGTCATGGCGCAGATACCGGAACAGCCCGTCCCCCCGTCGCCCGCACCGCCGACCGTGCCGACGAGTGCCGATGTGGCACGTCTGGCCGGTGTCTCGCGCGCGACCGTCTCGTACGTCCTCAACAACACCACCGCGGTACGGATCAGCGAACCCACCCGCCGCCGCGTCCGGGAGGCCGCCCGGGAACTCGGCTACGTCCCGCACGCCGCCGCCCGCAGCCTGCGCGCCGGGCACAGCCGGATGGTGCTGATGCCCGCCCCGACGGTGCCGGTGGGACCGCTGTACAGCACGTTCATCAATGAACTCCAGTGGGCGCTGGGCCGGTTGGAGTACACCGTGGTGCAGTACGGGAGCGTCGGCCTCCAGGGCGACGAAGCCGCCCGGGCCTGGGCCGAGTTGCGGCCGGTGGCGGTGCTCGTGACCGGCGGCGGCCCGGGCCCGCAGGGGGTGCGGCTCCTCAGACGCTCCGGCGCCCGCGCCGTCCTCACCCTCGGACCCGAACACGTCGAGGGCGCCCATGCGCTGCTCCTGGACCACGACGGGGTGGGGCACAGCGCCGGGGTGCATCTGCTGGCCCGGGGCCGCCGCCGGATCGGCGTGGTCGTACCGCGCGAGGTCGGACTCGCGCCCTACTCGGAACCCCGGCTGGCCGGTGTCCGCCGCGCCCTGCACGGCACCGGCGCCACCGTCACCGAACTGCCGCTCGCCTACGAGGAGGAGGCCGCCGCCGGTCTCGCGGCGCGCTGGCGTTCACTCGGTCTGGACGCCGTCTTCGCGTACAACGACGAGTACGCCATGCTGCTGATGCGCGCGCTCCAGGACGAGGGCATCGCCGTCCCGGGGGAGACGGCCGTGGTCGGCGCGGACGACCTGATGCTCGGCCGGCTGCTGCGGCCCAGGCTGAGCACCGTCCACATCGAACTGCCGTCCGGGCGCGAGCTGGCCGAGCTGGTCGACCGGGTGGTGCGCGACCCCGGCGGCGTCCCCGAGGTGCACCAGGTCCTCGGCGCGCGGATCGTCCACCGGGAATCGAGCTGAGCCCCCGCCCCGCGCGGGCGCGACACGCCCGGCGCGCGGCGGGGCCCGGGCTCACTCCCCGTCCGGCCCGCCCTGCCCCTGCTGCGCGGCGACGGCCTTGCGGACCTCGTCCATGTCCAGCTTGCGAGCCTGGCCGATGACATCGTCCAGGGCGGCCTGCGGCAGCGCGCCCGGCTGTGCGAACACGGCGACCTGGTCCCGGACGATCATCAGCGTCGGGATGGACTGGATGTCGAAGGCCGAGGCCAGCTCGGGCTGCGCCTCGGTGTCCACCTTGCCGAACACCAGGTCCGGATTTGCCTCGGCGGCCTTCTCGTACACCGGGGCGAACTGACGGCACGGCCCGCACCAGGACGCCCAGAAATCGATCAGGACGAACTCGTTGTCCTTGACCGTCTGGTCGAAATTCTCCTTGGTGAGCTCCACGGTCCTGCTCATGGTGTTTCCCTCTTCCTGGTCTCGGTGCGGGGCCGCTGGCGACAACGGCGGGTGCCGGTCATGTATTCCGCGCGCGTACCCGTGTGGCGCGGCGGCCACACAAACAACCAGACTGGCCCCATGACGGAAACGGAATCCATCGCTTACGACGTCGTGGTGCTCGGTGCGGGGCCCGTGGGTGAGAACGTGGCCGACCGCACCCGGGCGGCCGGACTCTCCACCGCGGTCGTCGAGAGCGAGCTGGTCGGCGGCGAATGCTCGTACTGGGCGTGCATTCCCAGCAAGGCCCTGCTGCGCCCGGTGATCGCCCGCGCCGACGCGCGCCGCGTCCCCGGTGTCGCCCATCTGGCACAGGGCCATCTGGAGGTACCGGCGGTCCTGTCCCACCGCGACTACGAGGTGTCGGACTGGAAGGACGACGGCCAGGTCTCCTGGCTGGACGGCATCGGTGCCGACCTCTACCGGGGGCAGGGCAGGCTCTCCGGCCCCCGCAGGGTCACCGTGAGCGGCCACGACGGTGAGAAGGTGCTCACCGCCCGCCACGCGGTGGCCGTGTGCACGGGCAGCCGGGCCCTGCTGCCCGACCTGCCGGGGCTCGCCGAGGTGAACCCCTGGACCAGCAGGGAGGCCACCAGTGCCAAGGCCGTGCCCGAGCGGCTGGTCGTGGTGGGCGGCGGTGTGGTGGCCGCCGAGATGGCCACCGCGTGGGCGGCCCTGGGATCGCGGGTCACCCTGCTGGTGCGCGGCAAGGGCCTGCTGCCGCGGATGGAGCCGTTCGCCGGGGAACTGGTCGCGGAGTCGCTGGCCGAGCAGGGCGTGGACGTGCGCACCGGCACGTCGGCCGAGTCGGTCCGCCGCGAGGGCGGCACCGTCGTGGTCGTCACGGACGCGGGCGACCGCATCGAGGCGGACGAGATCCTCTTCGCCACCGGCCGGGCGCCCCGCACCGAGGACATCGGCCTGGACACCGTCGGCCTGGAGCCCGGCTCCTGGCTGTCGGTCGACGACAGCCAGCGGGTGACCGGCAGCGAATGGCTGTACGCCGTCGGCGATGTCAACCACCGCGCGCTCCTCACCCACCAGGGCAAGTACCAGGCGCGGATCGCGGGCGCGGCGATCGCGGCCCGCGCGGCGGGCGTTCCGCTCCTGGAGACCGACCCCTGGGGCACCCATGCCGCCACCGCCGACCACGGGGCCGTGCCGCAGGTGGTGTTCACCGACCCGGAGGCGGCGGCCGTGGGGCTGTCCCTCGCGGAGGCTGAGCAGGCGGGCCGCCGGGTCCGCGCGGTCGACGTCGACCTGGCGTCGGTCGCCGGAGCGGGCCTGTACGCCCACGGCTACCGGGGCCGCGCCCGCATGGTGGTCGACCTGGACAGCGAGACGCTGCTGGGCGTCACCTTCGTCGGCCCGGGCGTCGGCGAGATGATCCACTCCGCGACCGTGGCCGTGGTGGGCGAGGTCCCGATCGACCGCCTGTGGCACGCGGTTCCCTCGTTCCCGACGATCAGCGAGATCTGGCTGCGCCTGCTGGAGGCGTACCGGGGCTGACCCCTCCCCACGGCGCCGGACAGCGAGAGCCGCACCAGGGCCGCTCGCTCCTACTGCTGAACCTCGATGACGTCGGCGACCACGCAGCTGACGTTGTCGGGGCCGCCGGAGGCGTTGGCGAGGGCGATGAGTTCCTGGACGGCCCGCTCGGGTTCGCCGGTCCCGGAGAGAACCCGGTGGATGTCCTGGGTCGGTACGACGGTCGACAGGCCGTCGGAGCAGAGCAGATACCGGTCTTCCCGTCGGGCGTCGTGGAGGCGCATATCGGGGGTGGTGTCGGCTCCTTGGGCCAGGGCCCGGACCAACAGCGACCGCTGGGGGTGGGAGGCTGCTTCTTCCGGGCTGAGGCGTCCTTCGTCGACCATCGACTGGACCATGGTGTGGTCGTGGGTGATCTGGAGCAGTTCTCCGTCACGCAGGAGGTACACGCGGGAGTCACCGATATGGACGAGGGCCAGCTGTGATCCGGTCCAGAGCATCGCGGTGAGTGTCGTGCCGGAGAGTCCGGGTGAAGAGCAGCTCCCGGAGATGTCGTGCACGGCCTGCTTGGCCTGTTCGACGACGTCCTCAAGGACGTTGAGGAGACCGTCGGCCGGGACGCCGTCGGTTTCCAGGTGCTTGAGCGCATCGATGGCGGCCGCGCCGGCAGGGGCTCCCTGGCTGCCGCAGCCGTCGGCGACGGCGAGCAGCCGGGGTCCGGCGTAGGCGGTGTCCTGGTTGCTCTCGCGGACGAGGCCCGTGTCGGACAGGGCGGCGTAACGGATTCCCAGGGTCTGGGCGGTCGGCGACATGGCGGGGTCCTTCCGTGACAGGTGGTCGACGAGGAAGGTGGCCAGGTCCCGCCGTGCGGCTGTGTCGGTCTCGACCTGGGCCCAGAACGCGCGGACCTCCTGCGCCGCGGCGACCGCATCCAGCGAGCCGACGTGCTGGATGCGGGCGAGCGGCATTCCCAGGCGGCGGAGCCAGGCGACCAGTCGGGCCTGGTCCAGCTGCTCCGGTGCGTAGAGGCGGTAGCCGGTCACCGGGTCGACGCGGGCGGGCGTCAGCAGGCCGAGCTCGTCGTAAAGACGCAGTGCCTTCGGCGACAGACGGGACGCCTTCGCGAACGCCCCGATGGTCAGCAAACCCATGCTCGTCCCTCCTCATGCCGAGCGCGTCGCCCGGCCCCACCGATGCTGTGGGCTCCCCCAAGGTGAAGGTCAAACAAGGTTTCCGCCCGGTCTCGTCCGATGGTCTCCCTCACCGATGGCCTGGTGCCGTCCCGGAGGCTCCGGGACGGCACCAGGGACGCGCGACGGCGTTTCAGGACGGGAGGTCGAATCCCAATTCTCGGGCGGCTCGGTGGGGGGTGGGCTGGGTCCAGCGGGTGGTCATCGCCTCGGCCGAGGAGAGCGAGCGCGGTTCCGCCCGGTCCAGATAGAGCGTGCCGTCCAGATGGTCCGTCTCGTGCTGGACGATCCGGGCGGGCCAGCCCGTGAACTCCTCGTCCACCGGCGCCCCGTGCTCGTCCAGCGCCCGCAGCCGTACCCGGGCGTGCCGGGCCACCACGGCTCCCCAGCCGGGCACGCTGAGGCAGCCCTCGAAGAACGCGGCCCGTTCGGGTCCGACGGCCTCGTAGGACGGATTGACCAGGACCCGGAAGGGCTGCGGCGTCCGCCCGCGTGCCGTCCGGATCTCCTCGGGGACCGGCGCGGGATCCTCGACGACCGCGATCCGCAGGGCCACCCCGACCTGGGGTGCCGCCAGCCCCACCCCGGGCGCCGCGTGCATGGTCTCCCGCAGGGCGGTGACGAAGCGCGCGAGGAGCGACGGGTCCAACTGGCCGTCGAAGGGTTCGGTGTCACGGCGCAGCACGGGATCCCCGGCCGTGACGATCGGCAACGGGCCGTCGGTGGCGAGGAGTTGCTCGACCAGATCGGCGAGGGGGCGGTCGGGGGAGTCGCTGCGGGCGGCATCGGAAGTCATCGGGCCAGCATGACAGGTGCGGCGTGTGGCGGTGGCGAGGGCCTGCCCCCGGAACCCCGGGGGCAGGGGCCCCGGGGTCATGCCTCCGTGAAGTCGCCTGCGAGTGCCGCGGCGAGCCGCAGATGCGGCGCGGCGTCGTCGTGGCGCCCCTGGCGCTGGAGCGTGCGCCCGAGCAGCAGCCGGGCGTAGTGCTCCACCGGCTCACGCTCCACGACGGTGCGCAACTCGTCCTCGGCGCGCCGCAGTTGGGCCGAGTGGTAGTAGGCGCGGGCCAGCAGCAGCCGCGGACCCGTCTGCTCCGGCACCTCCTCGACCAGGGCCTTCAGGACGCGTGCCGCCGCGGTGTAGTCCCTGGCGTCGAAGAACTTCCGCGCCCTCTCCCAGCGCTCCGCGGGCGTCCCGTGGTCGTAGTACGTCGTCTCCACAACGAGCCTCCTTTACGACCCGCACAACCCGCGGGGTTGGTTGAATATTCCACTACGACTGTGCGGGTCCGGCCCGGTGCGGGAGGGGCTGTGGCTACAGCGAGCGGTGCACCACGGAGGGTCCCCGGGCCGGCCGGACCGCCTCGGGCTCCGCCGGGGAGTCCGCGGCGACCGGGTCGCGCCGCACCACGACCGCGGCGGCGTCGTCGTCGAAGGTCCCCTCGCAGTACGCGATGATGTCGTCGCGCAGCCGGTCGATCAGGTGCTCCGGGCTCTCCGTCTCGGGCCACGCCGCGAGGCGCTCGGTGAGGGGATAGAAGCAGCCCTTCTTGTCGCGGGCCTCGGTGACTCCGTCGGTGTAGAGCACCAGTGAGTCGCCGGGCTCCAGGGCGAAGGTGTCCACGCCGCCCTGGGGTGCCTGCGGCAGCCCCATGCCGAGCGGGGTCGTGTACTGCCGGGGCGCCAGCACGGTGGCCTGGCCGTGGTGCAGCCGGATCGGCGGCGGATGCCCGCAGTTCAGGACGTGGATGACGGGTTCGCCGTCCGGGATGTCGACCAGGACCGCGGTGATGAAGGACTCCTCGGCGTCGGAGCAGTCCTTGGTCGGCTGGCACCTGCTCCACCCCACGATGGCGTCCAGCTCCGTGCGCAGCGCGGACAGCTCCGGTTCGCGGTGGGCCGCGCTGCGGAACGCGCCCAGGACCAGCGCCGCCTCCTCGATGGCGGGCAGCCCCTTGCCGCGGACGTCGCCGAGCAGCAGGCGCATCCCGGTTGTGGTGCGTACGGCGGCGTAGAGATCGCCGCCGATACGGGCCTGGTCGGTGGCGGCGCGGTAGGCGCTGGCGATACGCAGGGAGCCGATCCGCTCGGGCAGGGGGTGCAGCACCACCTGCTGTGCGGCCTCGGCCACCGAGCGCACCTGTCTCAGCTCCGCGGTGTGCCGCTCGCGCAGACGGCAGAACAGCACGGTGAGGGCGCAGATCAGTACGAGCGCGAGCAACTGGCTCTCGTGGTTGGAGGTGAAGATGCTGGTGCGGATCACGGAGATCGCCACCAGCGCCGCCACCGCGAGGGCCCCGATCGCGGCCGTGAGCCTGGAGCTGCCGAAGGAGGCGGAGAGCGCAGGTGCCACCACGAGCAGCGGTCCGAGGTGGACGCTCTCGGGCGCAAGGATGTCGGCGAGGGTGATCGCGACGATCAGGACGACCGGGACGGCGACGAGTGCCCGGTTCGACCGCCAGGACCAACCGACGTCTCCGTGCGGCTGGAGGGACATACCTCCTGGATACACCCAGGTGGCGGCCCGCGCGTAGTCGATGGGTGATTTCAGCGGGGGCGGCCGGGGCCCCGGCCGGGGGGCTGGGCCGGGGGCGGCACGGGCGGCGGCGCCTGCACGGGACGGGTCAGGGGCCTGCCCGGCGACACCCTCACCGGCTCCCCGCAGTGGCTGATCCGGAGGCTGTCCCCGCCGATGAGGGAGTACGTGACCCCCCTCTCGGTGATCTCCACGCGTATGCACGACCCGCGGACCTGCACCGAGAAGGCGAGCCTGCTCAGTTCCGCGGGCAGCCGGGGCGTGAAGGACAGGGTCTCCCTGTGGTGGCGCATCCCGCCGAAGCCCGCGACCAGCGCGATCCAGGAACCCGCCAGCGAGGCGATGTGCAGCCCGTCGCGGGAATTGCGCTCCAGGTCCTCCAGATCCATCAGGGCCGCCTCGCGGAGATAGTTGTAGGCCAGGCTCAGATGGCCGACCTCGGCGGCGATGACGGCCTGGACGCACGCCGACAGCGAGGAGTCGCGGACGGTGAGCGCCTCGTAGTAGGCGAAGTTCCGGGCTTTCTGGCCGTCGTCGAAGGCGTCGCCGCGCAGATACATCGCCAGCACCAGGTCCGCCTGCTTGACCACCTGCTTCCGGTACAGCTCCAGATAAGGGTGGTGCAGCATCAGGGGATAGTCCTCGGGGCGGGTCCGGGAGAAGTCCCAGACCTGATGGCGGGTGAAGTCCGCGGCCTGCTCGTGAATGCCGAGCGCGCTGTTGTACGGCACGCTCATCGCCTCGGCGGCGGCCTCCCAGGCCGCGGTCTCCTCCTCGGTCACCCCGAGCGCCTCGGCCTGCCGGGGATGGCGCTCGGCGGCCGCGGCGGCGGCCCGCAGATTGTCCTGCGCCATCAGATTGGTGTACGCGTTGTCGTCCGCGAGCGCGCTGTACTCGTCGGGTCCGGTGACCCCGTCGATGTGGAAGCGGCCGCCGGAGTCCCGGTGACCGAGGGACAGCCACAACCGGGCCGTCTCCACGAGCAGTTCCACACCGGTGTCGCGCTCGAAGGTCTCGTCGCCGGTGGCCGCGACATAGCGCAGTGCGGCATGGGCGATGTCGGCGTTGACATGGAACGCCGCGGTCCCGGCGGGCCAGTAGCCCGAGCACTCCGCGCCGTCGATGGTGCGCCAGGGGAACGCCGCCCCGTCCAGGCCGAGTTGACGGGCGCGGTCGCGCGCCGCGGGCAGGGTGTTCTGCCGCCAGCGCAGTGCCGCGGCGACACTGCGCGGATGGGTGAAGGTGAGCAGCGGCAGCACGAAGATCTCGGTGTCCCAGAAGGCGTGCCCGTCGTAGCCGGAGCCGGTCAGGCCCTTGGCGGGGATGGCCCGCTGCTCGGCCCGGGCGGCCGCCTGGAGCACATGGAAGAGCGCGAAGCGGACGGCCTGCTGGATCTCCGCGTCGCCGTCGACCTCCACATCGGCATGGAGCCAGAAGTCGTCCAGGACGGCCCGCTGCTCGTCCAGCAGGCCCTGCCAGCCCGTGCTGCCCGCCTCGGCGAGCGCGGCCTCCGCCTGGTCCCGCAGGGCCGTCAGCGAGCGCAGCCCGGACCAGCCGTAGGAGACCAGTTTCTCGAGGCGGAGCTTCTCGCCGGGCTTGAGCTGGGTGATCACCGTGAGCCGGGCGACGTCCTGCGAGCTTTCGCTGGTGGTCCGGGTGGTGGGCGGCCCCTGCACGATGTGGTCGGCGGCGGCCGCGATCCGCAGACCGCTCCGCTCGGTGCGGTGGACGAGCCGCAGCCGCGTCCCCTCCGCCCAGTGCTCCTCCGACCGCAGCGGGGACTGGAGGGCGGCGGCCACCCGGGGGTCGTCGCTGGGCTGCGGCAGGGGCTCGTTGGCGACCAGTTCCGACTGGATGACGATGCCCACCTCGTCGTCCAGCGGTTCCACCTCGTAGACGATGGCGGCGATGGCCCGATGAGCGAAGGAGACCAGCCGGGTGGAGCGCACCCGGACCGCCTTGCCCACCGGGGAGACCCACTCGCATGTGCGGTGCAGCACCCCGTCCCGCAGGTCCAGCGTCCGCTCGTGGGAGCGGAGGTGCCCGTAGCGCAGGTCGGCCTGCTCGTCGTCCACCAGCAGTCGGATGATCTTGCCGTCGGTGACGTTGATGACCGTCTGGCCGGACTCGGGATAGCCGTACCCGGCCTCGGCGTAGGGCAGCGGATGCACCTCGTGGACGCCGTTGAGATAGCAGCCCGGCAGTCCGCGCGGCTCGCCCTCCTCCAGGTTGCCGCGCCAGCCGATGTGTCCGTTGGACAGGGCGAAGACCGACTCGCTCTGCGCCAGGACGTCCAGGTCGAGCCCGCTCTCCCGGACGCACCAGGGCTCCGTCCCGTAGGACGGATGGCTGATCACGACGTGTCTCCGGCCCGCCCGTCGCCGCCGGGCGTTGCGAAGTCACCGGCAGGCCGGTGCAGAGCCATGTCCGCTATGTCGTGTCTGGTCATGGTTCATACCTTCCCGCTCGGTCGGCCCTCCATCCCCGTCGACCCCGGGGGAACGGCGTTTCCCGCGGGCTCCGCGAAGGGTGTGCGCGGTTCCTGGATGCCCCTCCGTGCACGGTTCTTGCCCCTGCCCGCACACATGCTCTGAACAGTGCCTTTACCGGTCGGGGCGGTCCCAGGCTGGATGCCGGTGGCTCGCTCGGTGAGACCCCGGCGCCGGGCTGCCCCGGCACCCGCAGCACGCTTCGAAGGGGGCCGTATGAGCCTGACGCCCGCATCCGCCGATACCCGCAGCACCCGGGACACGGGCGCACCCGCCGCCGACGGCCCCCTCCGGGGCGGCCCGCCCGCCGACGAGCGCACCCTCGGTTTCCTGCGGATCCGCACGGTCCGGGGGACGGCGGGCACGAGTGTCCACGAGCCCGGCTGCGGGGCCGTGGAGCCGGGGCTGCTGCTGGGCTTCCACAGCCTCGGCCGGGCACTGCTGCTGCGGCGCGGGACGACGGAGGAGTGCGGCCCGGACGACCTCTTCGTCTGCGACGGCGGGGAACCCTTCGCGCTCCATGAGCCGGAGGACTTCACCCTGCATCTGGTGCGTGTGCCGCGCCGTGTCCTGGCGCTCGGGGAGGACCGGGTACGGGCCCTGTGCGACCGGCCGCCGTTCGGCGACGGGGCGGTGGCGCCGCTGCTGCTTCCGCTGCTGCGGGAACTCGTCGGCGCCCCCGAGGCGTACACCCCCCGGACGGCACTCCGGCTGGCCGGGGGCGTCGCGGAGTGGGCCGCCCTGCTGGCCGTCGAGAACCTCGACACCGGACCGCGGGATCCCGGTGCCCGGGAGACCGGTGCCCGGGACACCGGCGCTCGGGAGACCGGCGCTCGGGACGGCGGCCCGGAGCGCCATGCGCTGGTCCGCCGGGTGCGCGCCCATGTCGACGCGCAGCTGTGGGACCGGGACCTGACGCCCGCGGCCGTGGCCGCGTCCCAGCACATCTCCATCCGCTATCTGCACAAGCTCTTCGAGGACCACCACAGCACGATCGGCCGCTGGATCCAGCACCGCAGGCTGGAGGAGGCGCGCAGGGAACTGGCTCGCCCCGGACGGGACGACACCACGGTGTCCGCGGTCGCCCGTCGCTGGGGCTTCGCGAACGCCACGCACTTCAGCCGCAGCTTCCGGGCGGTGTACGGGATGTCCCCCAGCGACTGGCGGGATCACCGGACGCGGGTGGCGGGAGAGGAGGGTAGGGGTGGCCGGGGGCCGAAACGCTGAGCCCGTAGGGGAGGCGCAGGCCGGTCGAAGGGGCGGCCGGTAGGAGGGGCGGCCGGTAGGAGGGGCGGGCCCCAGAAACCGGCGGCCCGGGGTCAGCCGCCCGTGGCTACCGGCATCGGCGCCTCCGCCGTCTCCGTCGCGATCGCCAGGCGGCGCCACTGCTGTGGCGACTGTCCGTGGACCGCCTTGAAGGCGCGGCTGAAGTGGGCCGCGTTGCGGAAGCCCCAGCGGGAGGCCACCACGGAGATGGAAGGGCTGACCCGGCCCCGGCGCGCCAGCTCCCGGGCGCACTCCTCGACCCGGCGGCGCAGGATCAGGCGGCCCACGGACACCCCCTCGCCCTGGAAGAGGCGGTGCAGATAGCGGACCGAGATGAGATGAGCCCGGGCGACGCCCTCCGCCGAGAGGCCGGGGTCGCCGAGATGCCGGTCGATGTACTGGCGGATCGTGAGGATCAGCTGCTGGGGCCCCGTCCGGGGCGGTCCGTCCGGCGCGGCGCAGACCTCGTGGACGTCCTCGGCCAGCGCCGCCACCAACTCCGTGACGATGCCCCCGAGCCGCTCGCCCACCGCCGGGGGGATTCCGGCCGCCGACTCGTCCAGGCGCCGCAGCAGCGGCGCGAGGAGCGCGGCCACCCCGGTCGTCGGCGTAAGGGCGCGGGCGGTGAGGGTCCGCAGCACGTCTCCGGGAAGCTGCAGGGCGTGCGTGGGGAAGCGGAAGAACAACGCCCGTGCGGAGTCCCGCTGTTCGACCGAGAAGCCCCGGCGCAGATCGATCAGCGCCAGCTGCCCGCCCGCCACCTGCGCCCCGCGGCCGTCCTGGACCAGCAGCACGGTGCCGTCCCGGGGCACCAGCAGGGCGACCGCGTCTCCGCCCGCCCCCGTGTCCCCGGCGGCCTCGCGCGCGCCGCGGGTCACCCGCAGCGGCCCCGCCGCGCAGGCGATCAGACGCACATAGCCGAAGTGATGCAGTGTCACCGACCGCGACGGGAGCCCGCCCGGCCGGGGGCGGTCGGGGACCGGCGCCAGCCACCGCGCCACCACGGCACCGGCGGCACAGGACTCGACGGCACCCGGCGGGCCCGCCGCTTGGGACGGAGCGCTCACGAGTGATCCCTTCGGCCGCCCTGGACAACAGGTGAACGGTGCGCGG
Organism: Streptomyces sp. NPDC052040; assembly: GCF_044548405.1. Taxonomy (NCBI): domain Bacteria; kingdom Bacillati; phylum Actinomycetota; class Actinomycetes; order Kitasatosporales; family Streptomycetaceae; genus Streptomyces; species Streptomyces sp. NPDC052040. Next base: position 59,538 of record NZ_JBIUBV010000022.1, read on the forward strand.
GAGTACGGCCGGACGCCGCGCCCCACGCCCCCTCCGCCAGTCTCCGGCGGTCCCGCCGGAGGGCGTTAGGTCACATGACTGCACCTCGCCGCGTACGGGGGAGAAGACGGACGGCGGCCGAAGTGTGCACGCAGCGGCACGGGTGAGTACGGTGGCCCCGCCCGGTCACCGGTGGGGCGCCCCCTAGGCTGGGGTGCGCATGCGGGCCCAGGGTCTCTGGCCGGGTCCGCCGCCGAGCGTCCGCGCCCTCGACCGGCAGCGGCTGCGGAACGCTCCCCGCACGGCCCGTGATTCGCCCTCCCCGCGCAGGAGTTGAACCGTGGAACAAGACCGTCCGGCCCGCAGCGCGATGCCTGTCCTCGAACGGCAGGTGCGGGCCTTCGTCGAGGCGTACGCGTGCCCCGCGGCGGAGGACGGCGAGACAGCCGCCTCCCGGGCGCGCATGGCGGCCCTGTGGAACGGCGACGGCCGGGACGAGCCCGACATCGAGGTGGAGTGGCTCGCCCTGCCGGGAGACGGCGGCAACCGGATCCGGGTCCGGATCCTCCGCCCGGCCGGCAGCCGGGAACCCCTGCCGGTGGTGCTGTATCTGCACGGCCTGGGCTGGATGCTGACCGACGCGCACGCACACCGGCACCTGGTGGCGGACCTGGTGCTCGGCGCGGACGCCGCCGTGGTGGTCCCCGAGTACGAGGGGCCGGAGGACGCGCGCCACCCCGGCGCGGTCGAGCGCGCCTACACCGTCGCCCGGTGGATCGCCCGCCACGGTGCCCAGTGCGGGCTGGACGGCACCCGGATGGCCGTGGTCGGCGCCAGCGCGGGCGCCCAGCACGCCGCCGCCCTCGCCCTGGTCGCGCTGGAGCGCGGCGGGCCGCCCCTCTGCCAGCAGGTGCTGCTGTGCCCGGTGACCGACGCGGCGATGGACACCCCCTCCTACCGCCAGTTCGGCGACGGTTACTTCCTCGGCCGGGCCGCCATGGTCCGGTACTGGCAGCAGTACGCGCCGGACCCGCGGACCCGGACGCTGGGCACCGTCTCGCCGCTGCGCGCGCCCGCCCACCGGCTGCGCGGACTGCCGCCCGCCCTTGTGCTCACCGCCGAGGCCGATGTGCTGCGCGACGAGGGCGAGGCGTATGCGGCGCGGCTGAGGGAGGCGGACGTCCCGGTGGTCTCGGCCCGCTACCACGGCACGATCCACGGGTTCGTCCTGTTCGACCTGCTCCGCGGCACCCATGCGTCACGGGCGGCCCGCATCCAGGCCACGGACACCCTGCACGCCGCACTGCACACCGCCGCCGCACCCCGCTGAGGGGCCGTCGCCGCTGCCCCGGTCAGCGGCCTTACGGCGCCTGCGCCCCCACCTCGGACGGGCCGCCGCCGTGCTGCCGCCGCCATTCGCTCGGCGACTGCCCGTACGCGGCCCGGAAGCGCCGGGTGAAATGGCTGGGGCTGCTGAAACCGCAGCGCGCGGACACCGCGGCGACGGTGAGCCGGTCGTAGCGCGCGGAGCCCAGCATCTGGCGTGCCCGGCTGAGCCGCTCGGCGATCAGCCACTGTTCCAGACTGATGCCCGCCCCGCCCAGTACGGCGTACAGACGGCGCTCCGAGACGGCGTGCGCGGCCGCGATCCCCGCCGGGGTCAGCTCGCGGTCCGCGAGATGGCTCCGGACGTGACCGAGGATCCGGGTGACGAGGGTGTCGTCCAGCACCGACCGCGCCGCGGCACTCTCCGCGGAGTGCGCGGCGGTCAGCAGCAGCGCCCGTACCAGGCCCGTGGTGGCGCTCGCCAGGGCGGACGCGCCGGGGTCCGCCTCCAGCCCGCCCGGATCCCGCCACAGATCGCGCAGATGACCGAGGACCAGGTCGTACAGCGGACTGGCACGCAGCCGCAGGGAGGCCTCGACCACCGTGTCCACCGGCACGTCCAGGCGGGTCATGTCGAACATGACGGACTGCGAGGCCCCGTCGCCGGGCCAGCCGTAGCGGCGGGGCGACAGCTCGTGGAACACGCAGATGTCGTCGGCCCGCAACAGCCGCCGGCGGCCCTCGGCCTCGGCGCGGTGAACGCCCTCGGGCTGGAGCGAGACCGAGACCACCGGACGGCTCCGGTGGTGGCGCACATGCCGTTCCTCGCGCCGCACCTCGAAGCCGGAGTTGCGGGTGGCGAAGAGGTCCAGATCGCCCACCCGCCACAGCTCCATCCGGGCATGGATCCCCGTCGCGGGCTCCTCGTGCACGATGTCGTTGGGCACCATCGAATCCGTCAGCGCATGACGGAACGCCTCCACCCGCTCGCGCGGCGACACCGTGCCGAGATCGAGCAGCAGCACCACGGCCTCCCCTCCGCCACCGTTCTCACCGACTCCCCGCATCCTCGAAGCCCGGTCCCGCGGCCCGCAATCTCCGGCGGCGGACCCGGCACTGGGGGACACCTGCCGTGCACGCTGGGACAGGCGCCCGCCCCGCCGCTCCGCGCCGGACCCTAGGGTCTTTCGTTTGGGTCGGGCCGGGTCAGGGAGCGGTGCCAGGGCCCGCGAGCCCGGCCTGATCCACACTCAAGACCCTAGGCCCGGGGCGCCTCGACGGGGACGTGCAGCGGGCGGGCCAGCCCGGCCACCGCCTCGTCCAGTCGCTGGAGATGGCGCAGCACCCGGTCCGTCACCCGGCCGTAGCGCGGCGCCCGGAGGGTGCCCGGATGGAGCATGGACGCGATGCTGGGGCCCGTCTCGACGGCCGCGGTGGTCTCCTCGTCGGTGAGGTGCGTGGCGAGGGTCTCGATGTTGTGGACGATGCGCCGGCCCGCGCCGCGCAGCCGGGGGTCTGCCGAGATCGAGGGGTGATGGGGCAGCAGTTCGGCCGTGGCCGCCAGGGAACGGGCGTGGTAGGCGCAGGTCTCCAGCATCGCCACGATGTAGCGGGCGGTGTCCCGGCGGGCCCGCAGCGGGGTGATCGGATGCACCAGCGGTTGGGTCGAGGCCCGCAGGTCGGCCAGCGCCTGGTCCAGTTCCCGGGCCCGGTCGAGCAGATCGACCGCGTGGCCGCCGCTCAGCTGGCCGACCGCCCCCTCGGTGACATCGGCGAGCCGGGTCAGAGTGGTGGCGAGCAGTTCGTTCGTACGGCGATGGGTGTGGATCGGCAGCACCACCGCTGCCGCAACGATTCCGCAGACCACCCCGAGCGCCGTCTCCTCGATGCGCAGCAGCAGCACGGAGGCGCTGTAGGTGTGCAGCAGGGTGTACAGGAGGCCCAGCATGGCGGTCACGAAGAAGGACATCAGCGTATGGGTCAGCGGCGCCGTGTAGAACATCGCGAAGATGCACAGCAGGACCAGGGCGAACGCCGTCCAGGTGTGGTGCCCGACCAGTCCGGCCAGCCCGATGCCCGCCACCACGCCGAGGACCGTCCCCACCAGCCGCCGGGAGCCCTTGACCAGGATCTCGCCGGTGGAAGCGGTGTTGATGAAGACGATCCAGCAGGTCAGCACGGCCCAGTACCAGCGCTGGGTGGAGAGGAACTCACCGCCGACGATGGCGAGCGCCGACCCCACGGCCACTTGTACGGCCGCGCGGGTGGTGGGGCGTTGCAGTCCGGTCGGCTCCTCCTCCTCGGCCCGCGCCGCCTCCTCGCTGCCGCCGATCGAGGCGTCCTCCGCGTCCAGCTCCTCGCGCGAACGAGCCGTGGCGGGGGTGTCGTCGGACTCGTCCTGGGGCCCGTCCAGCGCGGTCCGCAGCCCGAGGACCGCGCGCGCCGCCTCACCGATCCCGCGGAAGACGTCCTGCACGGCGGCCGGGGCGGGCGGAAGATTGTCCTCCTCCCGGTAGCCGAGGAGCCGGTTGCGCATATGGGAGAGCGCCGTTCCGGTGTCCTGGGCGACGGGCCGCAGCACCAGCAGGCGCAGCGCCGCCAGATCGCGGTGCAGGGTGGCGGTGGCCTCGTCCCGCATGGGCAGCGGACGGCCCGAGGGCACGGGCGCGCCCGGCAGATGCAGGGTGATGGTGTCGGCCCGCTCGGCGCTGCGCGCGGTGAGCAGCAGCAGCCCCAGCCGCTCGGCGGTGATCTCGGCGTCGGCGATACGGCGCTGCACCAGCCGCGCCATCGACTCGTCCGAGGTGCCCTCGTCCAGCCGCGCCTGGATCATCATGGCCGTCTCGTGCAGCGCGGCGGTCCTGCGGCGCACCTCGTCGAGCACCTTGGGCAGATCTTCCGGCTCCGCGTCGAGCAGGGCGAGCTGTGCCGAGATCAGCTGCGCCAGCCGGGCGCGGAAGGCCGCGCGCAGCCGGTCCAGGATCTTGGCGGGCAGCTCGGGCACCAGGGCGAACCGCACCACGGCGGCGCACCCGAAGGCGACGACCAGCGTGAGATACAGCCCCGGCAGTCCCTGGACGGTCGTGCCGACGAAGAGGGAGAGGAAGTAGACCTGGAAGCCGATCAGGCCCAGGGCAGTGCCGCGGTCACCGAACCGGCGGCCGTAGACGGCGCTGAAGATCAGCGCGACGAAGAAGAGGTCACCGGCCACCCGGTGGGAGTTCAGCAGGGCGCTCAGTGAGACCGCGGCCAGCGCCACCGGCAGGCCCAGGGCCAGCGTGACGGCCTGCGGCACCCGTTCGTTCTCCCGGATGGCGAAGGTGGCGACCATGGCGGCGATGGATCCCGCCACCAGATGGGGCACGTCCTCCCGCAGCAGGGCCAGCACGGCGAGGGTCAGCGCGATGGAAGACATCGTTCTGAGCCCGGCCGTGAGCCGCAGCAGTCCGGGGTCCGACGCCGCGAGGCGTTCCCCAGCTCTCACTCGAACCGCTCGAACCGCCCGAACCGCCACGCGCACTCCGCCGCACTCTCTTCCGCGTCCCGTCATGATCCCTTTCCAGCATCGCATGCTGCGCGGGAACCGAACGGCGGCGACCGGTGCCCCCTCCGTGCGGGCACCGGTCGCATGGGGACGCAGGGCGCGGAATCAGACCGCGGGCACCGGATACGTCGGGTACTCCACCCCGGAGACGTACTGGACGACGCGGATGACCTGGCAGGAGTAGCCGAACTCGTTGTCGTACCAGAGGTAGAGGATGGCGTTGTCGCCCTCGACCTTGGTGGCCCCGGCGTCGACGATCGAGGCGTGCCGCGAGCCGATGAAGTCGCTGGAGACCGCGTCGGGGGCGGTGGTGAAGTCGATCTGGCGCTTCAGCGGCGAGGTCAGCGAGATCTCGCGGAGGTGGTCGAGGACCTCCTCGCGGGTGGTCTCCCGGGCGAGCTGGAGGTTGAGGATCGCGATCGACACATCGGGCACCGGGACCCGGATGGAGCTGCCGGTGATCCTGGCCTTGAGGTCGGGCAGCGCCTTGGCCACGGCGGAGGCGGCACCGGTCTCGGTGATGACCATGTTGAGCGGCGCCGAGCGGCCGCGGCGGTCGGCCTTGTGGTAGTTGTCCAGCAGGTTCTGGTCGTTGGTGAAGGAGTGGACCGTCTCCACATGGCCGCGCAGCACGCCGTACTCGTCGTCCATCGCCTTCAGCGGCGGCACGATCGCGTTGGTGGTGCAGGAGGCGCAGGACAGGACCCGCTCGTCCGGCTTGAGCGTGTCGTGGTTGACGCCATGGACGATGTTGGGCACGTCGCCCTTGCCCGGGGCGGTCAGGACCACCTTGTCGATGCCGGGGCGCAGATGCCTCGACAGGCCCTCGCGGTCGCGCCACTTGCCGGTGTTGTCGATGAGGATGGCGTCCTTGATGCCGTACGCCGTGTAGTCGACCGAGGCCGGGTCGTCGGCGTAGATCACCTTGATCGCGTTGCCGTTGGCGATGATCGTGTTGTTCGCCTCGTCGACGGTGATCGTCCCCTGGAACTGCCCGTGGATGGAGTCCCGGCGCAGCAGCGAGGCGCGCTTGACGAGGTCCTCGGCGGCGCGGGCGGCGTCCCCGCGGACGACGACGGCACGCAGCCGCAGTCCGCTGCCGGAGCCGGACTTCTCGATGAGCAGCCGGGCGACCAGACGTCCGATGCGGCCGAAGCCGTAGAGGACGACATCGCGTCCCGCGCTGCGCTCGATCTTGTGGGCGCCCGTCGCCCCGGCCACGGCCTCGGCGGTGAACTCCGCCACCGACAGGCCCCGCTCGTCGTTGCGGTAGGTCTCGGCGAGCATGGCGAGGTCGATCTGGGACGGGCCGAGGTCGAGTGCGGCGAGTGCCTGGAGGAAGGGCATCGTCTCGGTGACCGAGAGTTCCGCGCCGGCGATCTGCCGGGCGAACCGGTGGGTCTTGAGGATGCTGACCACCGACTTGTTCACCAGGGAGCGGCTGTGCAGCAGGACCGTGACGTCCCGCTCGCGGTGCAGCTTCCCGATGATCGGGATCATCGACTCCGCGATCTCCTCGCGGATCTTCCAGTTGGTGAACGAGTCGTCATTGACAGTCACAGGCTTATCTTTCGAGCTAGGAGGCGCTCATATGGTAAACCCATGGGTCCGAGGACCCCTCGGGGGGTGGCCCGTACCGGCCCGGAGCAGGCGAAAGCCCGGCGGCGCGAGGCCGCCGGGCAGGGTGGGGCAGGAGTCGCCGGCAGGGTGGGGCGGGAGTCGCCGGGCGTGGTGGTGAGGCAGCCGTCCGCGGCTACATATTGATCATGTGACCGGCCAGCCCGTGGACGGCCTCCTTGACCGCCTCGCTGAGGGTCGGGTGCGCATGGACGTTCCGGGCGACCTCATGGACGGTCAGGTCCCACTGCTGAGCGAGCGTCAGTTCCGGCAGCAGTTCGGTGACCTCGGGCCCGATGAGATGGGCGCCCAGGAGCTCCCCGTGCGCGCCATCGCTGAGGATCTTCACAAAGCCGACGGGCTGCCCCAGGCCGTGGGCCTTGCCGTTCGCGGTGAAGGGGAACCTGACCACCTTGACGTCGAAGCCGCGCTCCCGCGCCTGCGCCTCCGTCCAGCCGAAGCTGGCGATCTGCGGCCGACAGTAGGTGGCCCGCGGAATCATGGGGTAGTCCAGCTCCATGGTCTCGGCGTCCGCGATCGTCTCGGCGGCCACCACCCCCATGGACTCCGCGGCATGGGCGAGCATCAGCTTGGCGGTCACGTCCCCGATCGCGAAGATGTGCGGCACGCTGGTGCGGCACCGGCCGTCGACGTCCACCGCGCCCCGCTCGGTGAGGCGCACCCCGGTGTTCTCCAGGCCGTAGCCCGTGGTGTTCGGGGCGAAGCCGATGGCCTGGAGCACCTTGTCCGTCTCCAGGACCCGGCGCTCCCCGTCCCGGGCGACGGTGACGCGGACCCGCGGGCCGGAGTCGTCGATGCTCTCGACGGCGGTCCCCGTGAGGACCTCGATGCCGAGCTTGCGGTAGTGCCTGGCCAGCTCCTTGGAGATCTCCTCGTCCTCCAGCGGCACCATGCGGTCGAGGAACTCGACGATGGTCACGTCCACGCCGTAGCTGCGCAGCACATACGCGAACTCCACGCCGATGGCGCCCGCTCCGGCGATGACGATGCTGCCCGGCAGTGTCTCGCTGAGGATCTGGCTCTCATAGGTGACCACCCGGTCCGACAGGGCGGTGCCGGGGAGCAGTCGGGGACTCGCGCCGGTAGCGAGAATGCAGTGGCCGAAGGTCACCGACTCGGTGCGGCCGTCGGGGTGGGTCACCACCAGGGTGTGGTCGTCGGCGAAGGTGCCCCGGCCCTCGAACTGGGTGATCGCGTTCTTCTTCATCAGATAGTGAACGCCCTTGACCCGGCCGTCGGCGACCTTGCGGCTGCGCTGGAACGCGGGCCCGTAGTCGACACTCACCTCCCCGGGGATGCCGATCCCGTACGCCTTGGCCTCGTTCGCCACGAACTGCACCATCTCGGCGTTGTGCAGGAGGGCCTTGGAGGGGATGCAGCCCACGTTGAGGCAGACACCTCCCCAGTAGCGCTCCTCGACCACCGCGGTGGTGAGGCCGAGTTGCGCGCTGCGGACCGCCGCGGTGTAGCCGCCCGGACCCGCTCCCAGAACAAGAACATCGAAGTGTTGGCTCACAAGGCACTGATCCTTCTCCGCCGCGCCCCGGCACGCAACCTGCGGGGCCGGTCAGGGTTCCCGGTGCGGGTGGGCCGCCCGCTCGAGACCGGCCGCCTCGGCTTCGGCGAGCCGCTGTTCGGCCGCGACGTCGATCGACCGGGTCAGCAGCCAGTAGAGCAGCGCGGCGACCGGCAGCCCGACGAACAGGGAGACGTCCGCTCCGCCCAGCGCGCGGGCGGCGGGCCCGGTGTAGAGGTCGCCCACGGAGAAGAACGGCACCATGACCGCGAAGCCCACGAGATACGCCACGATGCCGTGCAGGCCCCAACGGCCGTAGATCCCGCGGGGGTTGAAGATCTCGGCGACGGCGTAGCGGCCGCGGCGCACCACGTAGTAGTCCATGAGGTTCACCGCGGTCCACGGGATGAACAGATAGAGCACCAGCAGCAGGAAGTCATTGAAGTTCCGCAGGAAGTGGGAGGTCGCGGCGAGCGCGCCCGCCACCGACAGCGCCCCGGTGACCCCCAGGGTCACCAGCCGCACGGTGAGCGTCGGCCGCACCGTGCGGAACGAGTCCACGGCACTGATCAGGGTCAGCGACCCCCCGTACATGTTGAGCGCCGTGACCGACACCAGGCCCAGGGCGGCGAACAGCAGCACGATCGCGCCGAAGCCGCTGAACACCGTGTCGCCCGCGGCGTTGATCGAGCGGACCGTGTCGAAGTCCTTGCCCGCCCAGGCGGCGAGCAGGGCGCCGAGGGCCATCAGCCAGACGCCGCCGAGGGCCGACCCGAAGTAGGTCCAGTAGAACGTTTTGCGGACCGTCACGTTCGGCGGAAGGTAGCGCGAGTAGTCCGAGACATAGATGGCCCAGCTGATCTGATAGCCGGCGACCACGCCGAACTGGGCCAGGAACGGCGTCCAGCGGAAGCCGCCCAGGTCGAACGAGCCCGCCGGAAAGGACAGGTTGACCAGCACACCCACGGTGAAGATCCCGAAGACGACCAGGAAGACATACGTCAGGATCCGCTCGGCCCGGTGGATGACGTCATAGCCCACCAGCGCGACCACGAAGGCCAGGAGGGTGACCGCCACCACCCACGGCTTGACCCCGCCGTGCAGCGTGGCGTGCAGGGCCTGACCGGCGAGGATGGTGTTGAAGACGTTGAAACCCGCGTACTGCACATAGGCGAAGAGCCACACCAGCAGGGCACCGACATAGCCGAACTGGGGCCGCGACTGGATCATCTGGGGCAGGCCCAGCTGAGGGCCCTGCGCCGAGTGGAAGGCCATGAAGAAGGTGCCGACGACGGTGCCCGCGACGATCGCGAGCAGCGACCACAGGAGGTTGGCGCCTCCGGTGACACCGATCAAACCCACGGCGAGGGTGGCGATCTGCGCGTTGGACATGAACCACAGCGGCCCCAGATGCCAGAGCCTGCCGTGCCGTTCGTCCAGCGGGACATAGTCGATGGACCGGGTTTCCAGGCCCGTCAGCCGGGGCTGTGAAGCTGTGGTCACGGCGCCTCCCGAGTACTGGTCCGTCCCTCCCGCCACAGTCGCCTCCCGGCCGCCGGGGGTCAAGGGTGCCGACCGCCCCGCCCCGGGGCATGTTCCACCGCTTCGGGCCTAAGGTCCTCCGCGCATCCCCCGGCCCGTCATCCGGCGGCGGCCGGGGGGCCGGCCGGGGCGCCCTTGCGTGCCGCGTCCGCCAGGCTCGGCTGGAGCCGCCGGGCCGCGTCCAGATGGCCCGCGGTCCAGACGATGCGGACCGCCGTGGCCGCGTGCTGATCCTGCGTACCGCTCAGGTCGCGGCGGACCGAGGCGACCAGGCCCGCCTCACCCGCGGCGCCGCGCGGCAGCGGCTCCGGGGCGGGGGTGCGCCGGTCCAGGCAGTCGGCCAGTTCCTCGTACCAGCCCGATACCCGGCCGGCCGCACCCCGCAGGACCAGGCAGGCGTCGGCGCGGTCGGCCGCCGCGGACCGCTCGCCCTGCCACAGCCCCATCACCGCGTCCGCGGCCAGCCGCAGCCCGACCACGCCGGTGACCAGCGTCGTCATCGGCGCCAGCGGCACGGGCTTCGGACCGCGTTCGGCGAGATAGTTGCGGAAGGCGTCGTCGAGCCGCCGGGAGGCCGCGGCCGCCTGCCGTCCCTCCTGGTGCGGGTCCCCGACCGGTACGGGAGCGCCCCCGCACCGGCCGACGGCGTACTCCACCGCCCCGGTCAGATAGCGGGCGCTGTCCTGGTAGGCCGCCGCGAGGGCGCGGTCGATGGCGGCGGCGGCACCGCGCGGCCAGAACAGCAGGCCCACCAGCACGCTCACCGCGCAGCCCAGAGCGATGTCCTGGGTGCGCAGCAGCGCGATGTGCCAGCTCGGCTGGCGGTCGATGTTGAAAAGGATCACCAGGGTGATGGTGAACGCGGCCTGGCCCGCGGCGAACGAGATCGCGGCGGGCGCGATCCCGGCCAGCAGCACCGCGAGCGGCAGCAGGACCCACAGCAGCAGGCCGTGGTGGCCGAAGAGATACAGCAGTCCCGATCCGAGGAGCGACCCCACGATGGTGCCGCCCAGGGCGCGCAGCGCCTTCTGCCCGGTGTTGAGCGCGTTGGAGCGCAGCACCGACAGGGTGCCGAGCAGCACCCAGAAGGAGTGCTGAACGCCTGTCACATGGGCGAGGGCGACCGCGAGACCGAGGCCGAGCGCGCCGCGCAGGCTGTTGTGCAGCCACACCGACTGCAACTGAAAATGGGCGGCGGCCCGCTCGCACGCCGCCGCCAGAGGTGAGACGGCGGTGCCGGGCTCACGGCCGAGCAGCCGCTCCCGCCAGCCGCGCTGCCCGGCGGCGGTCGCCGTGTCCACGTCCCGCGCGACCTGGAGCGCGGCGTTGCCCAGCTCCTGGGCGCGGAACGAGCGGTCAAGACCGGCGAGGCAGGTGCGCATCTCCTCCTCGGCGCTGGGCTCCGGGGGCCGCAGGGGCAGTTGGGTGGTGGCGCAGCGTTCCAGGGCGGCCATGGCCGCGCGCAGCCCGGCCACGGCGGCCCGCAGTTCGTCGAGGGGCATCCGCGGGTCCTCAAGGAGACCGGCCGAGCGCTCCAGGAGCAGGGCCGCGGCCCGCCGGACGGCCCGGACATCGGGATCGGGCCCGGGAGGCGGACCGCTCTCGGGCAGCGGACCCCTGTCGCTCACGATGTCGCACAGCCAGGTCAGTTCGTCGACCAGGCGGACCAGGGCCCGGGACTCGGTGCTCAGCCCGGTGGGCCGGTACGGGGTGGCCTCGAAAGCCCGGCGCAGTGCCGCCGCCGCGGAGGCGATCCCGGGCTCGGGGGCGGGGGCGGGGTCGTTCGAGCGCAGATACGCGGCCGCCGCGCGGCAGACGCGGGCGGCGGGAACGCTGAGCGGGTCCGCGGCGGGCCGGGGCCACAGCAGCGAGACCGCGAGCATGGCGGCGCCCGCCGCGAGGCCCGCTCCGGCGAGCCGTTCGGGCAGCTGCGACGCCGGGGCGGGCGAGGTCACCGGCAGGACGAAGGCCAGCAGCAGCGCGGTCGTCGCCCCCGCGAGGGTGGAGCTGACCACGCCCGAGAAGAGCACCAGAAAGCCGACCACGACGGTCACGGTGATCGCCAGCCAGGTCTGCTGCGCCGCCAGGGTGCCGATGCAGATCAGCACCAACCAGGCCAGCGCGAGCCCGGTGTGGGCGCGCAGCCGCTGCACCATCGGACCGGTGAACTCCACCAGCAGCAGCATCGAGAACGAGCCGAACGCCGCGAAGGTGGCCATCGTCGCCGATCCGATCACCTGGCCGCACAGGGCGAACAGGGCGGGCAGCACCAGTGCGGTGCGCACGGCCCGCCGGGTCGCCGCCAGCCCCGGATCGTGGGTCCGCAGCCACTCAAGGGCCTGCCCCGGCCGGAAGCGGCCCGGTGTCCGCATGCGCTCACCCCCTCCGTCGCTGCGCCGACCGGCCCGCACGCCCGGCGACATGCCGAGTATCCGCCGCGAAGGGCCGTCGGCCGCTCCTGACGTGCGCGGGGTCGGCCCGAGACGTCCGGTCGGGTGACACCGCCGGGCCGCCCAGGTCGGGCTGGGGCGCGACATGGGCAGCCGACGGGCGTACGGCGGGCGGGCGGCGCACCGGTGTCCGGCCTCCGCCGCCCGCCCGCCGGGAGATGTCAGGGGAACTGGGTGACCTTGGAGGGGACGGTGTCCGTGCCCGAGGTCGGTGGCCCGGTGGTGTTGACGACATGGGCGTACTGGCCCTTCCCGCCCAGCGAGATCACCAGCAGATCGTGCATCCTGATCCCCGCCTTGACGGGCACCTGGAAGCCATGGGCCTGGACGATCGTCGGATCGGCCGTGTAGTTGCAGTAACTCCCCAGGCCCCACGCCTCGTGGACGTTCACCGTGTCGGCCACCTTGTAGGCGGCGTAGCCGACGATGCCGTCGTGGGTGATGGCGGCGGCGTTCGGGGCGTCGTAGGCCTTCTCGTTCTGGAAGAAGATCGTGCGGCCCCGCTCGCCGTTCCACAGCACGTCGTACTTGTTGAAGTGTTCGACGAAGAGGCCGGTCGCCAGGACGTCGTCGCCGTTGACGCGCAGTCCGTAGTCGGCGCGGTTGGTGGTCCAGCCCACGCCGTCGCCGTGGTCGGCGCGCCAGATCCAGGTGTGGTCGATGACGGTGTCGTCGCTGTTGACGACGACCGAGTTGGTGGCCAGGCCCGGGCCGGCGCCGCCGATCCGGATGAAGACGTCCTGCATGGTGGTGGGGTCGGCCGAGTGGTCGGCCGTCGCACCGGGCGGCCCGATCCGCAGGAGTGTGTCGGAGTTGACGGAACCGGCATCGATGAGGAAGCCGGCCAGCCTGACTCCGTCGACGTCCGCCACATGCATCGCGTCGATGCCGTTGTCCGGGACCAGGGTGGCCAGTCCGAGGCCGAGGACCACCGTGTCGGCCCGGTTCACCTCGATGGTCTGGTCGAGGTGGTAGATCCCGGGGGTGAAGAGCAGGTTGAGGCCCTGGGCCAGGGCGGTGTTGATGGTTGCGGCGGTCGCGCCCGGCTTGACCACGTAGAACTGGTCCAGCGGGATCGAGGAGCCCGCGTCGGCGGGCCAGGACACACCGCGGGCGTTGGTGCGCCTGGCGGGCACGAAGACCTTGTAGGTGCTGCCGTCCAGATACAGGAACGGCTTCTCGCGGGAGACCGGGGTGGTGTCCAGCGTGGTGTACGGGCCGGAGTCGAAGTTGGTCGCCGGGGCACCCTGGACACCGGTGAACGTCATGTTCCACACGCCGTTGGTCCAGCCGCCGACCGAGCTGTCGCGGGTGTACCACTGCTGCTGGGAGTACGGTCCCACGGTGCCGTCGATCTTGGAGTCGGCGATGTATCCGCCGGAGGCCCAGCCGTAGCCGTTCGGGGCGAGATTGAGTCCGCCCTGGACATGGATCCGGCGGAACGGCGCGGCCTGTGCTACGGCCCATCGGTCGGTGCCGTTGGACGGTCTGATGGCGAGGTTCTCCGCCGAACGCCAGAAGTTCTGGGTGGCGTTGCCGTTGAACCAGCCCGCGTCGACGGTGATGTCACCGTTGATCTGGGTGGAGTCGGGGTCCAGTCCGAGCCCCGAGATCGAGGTGTAGAAGCCGAGTTGGGCGTTGATGCCGTTGTAGGTGCCCGGCTTCAGCAGGAACTGGTAGCGGCCGGTGCCGAACTGGCTGGACTCCTGCTGGGCGAAGACCTGGTCGAACTTCTGCTGGAGGCCGGGCGTCGAGGGGTCGACCACGATGACGTTCGGCCCGAGGTCGCCACCGCCCTGCACGGGCGGGGTGCCGGAGGTGGTGTGGACCGCGACTTCCCACAGGGAGTAGCCCCAGCCGGTGGCGCGCACCGTCCCGTAGATCCGGAGGTAGCGGCCCGAGCCGCTCACGTCGTAGGAGGCGGTGCCGCCCGTCGCGCCGGTCACGCTCTTCAGCGTGGTCCAGCTGCCGCCGTCGGCCGAGGCCTGGATCTGGAACTCCTTGGCGTAGGCGGTCTCCCAGGTCAGGTCGACTGTGCACAGGTTCTGGGCCGACCCCAGGTCGACCTGCACCCACTGCGGGTCGGACGCCTGGCTGGACCAGCGGGTGCCGGGGTCCCCGTCGAAGGCGGCGGAGGCGGGGGTGCCCGCGTTCTCGGTGGAGGAGGCCGAAGCGGGCCTGCCCTTGGCGGCGTTGGCGGTGCCGCAGGCCGTGGCCTTCCGGCCGGACGACGAGGTGGTGGCCGTACTGCCCTGGGGCGACGGTGACTTGGCCGTGGGTGCCGTGGGTGCCGTGGCTGCCGCGGGTGCCGCGGCGGCCGTCGAGGGGAGGGCGGGCAGGGTGAGCAGCGCTGCCGTGGCGGCCAGCGCGACACCCAGGGATCTCAGTCTCATGTGGGGTTCCCTGCGGGTGCGAGAAATGGGAGGCACGTCGAGCGGCGGCATGCGGTACGGCGTTGACGGGTCCGCGGGCCGCCCGCGGTGCGGCTGCCTGCGGTGCCCCGATCGGCGTGGGGAGAACAAACCCGGTGATCCGCTTAGTTCAGGACTTGATTTAACTGATGAGGTCGGAGGGCGGGCAAGCCCCCGGACACAGGAATCTTTTCAACTCCTGGTCACAGGGGTGTGGTCCGGCACGGGGTGTGCGTTCAGGTAGTGGTACGACCTGATGCACCATCAGGGCCGCTTGCCGGGGGAGCGGTTGCCGCGGAGGCCTCCGGCGGTGCGGCGCCGGCCGAGCGGGAGCAGATCCGGTAGCGCTCCAGTGCCCTGTGCAGTTCGGTGAGCATGGGCTCCGGCAGCGCGGCACCCTGTGCGTGGCCGAGGATGTGCTCCGCCACGACACGGAGCTTGGTGTTCGTCCGCTGCGAGACGTCCCGCAGGACACGCCACGCCTCCTCCGGCGGGATCTGGCCGAAGACCACCACGGCACCCATCGCCTGATCGATCAGGGCGTGCGAGGCGACCGCCTGGCGGAGCTGGGCGTTCTCCTGGACGAGCCGCTCGTGCTCACGCGCCAGCTCGGTGGCGGACGGCAGCCGCAGTGGGTGCCAGTCGGACATCGCAAAGAACGCCATGGTGAATTCCCGGGTCGAACGGGCGGTGCCGGTTACAGCTTCCCCCAGGTCGGCGCCTTGGACGAGTCGGATCAGGACGAGTCGGATCAGACCGCCCGCGGCGGGGGCGGAGCGAACCATTCCACCCCCCTGCGCGCTGCCGCCTTCCTACGCGCTGCGTGGCCGACGGGCGGCCTTCCGGGCCGTGCTCTTCTTGGCCGGGGCCTTCGCGGAAGCCTCCTCGGCGGTCTTTTTCGCGGCCCGCGCCGTGGTCTTCTTCGCGGCCCTCGCCGGTGCCCCTGCGGTCTTTGCGGCTTTGGGGGCCCCGGCGCCCTCGCCCCGGTTGGCCTTCGCCTGCGCCACGGAATCCCGGAGCGCGGTCATCAGATCGAGCACCGCGCCCGTCCCGGCCTCCGCCTCCGGCGCCCCGGGCGGGGCGTGCCCCTCCCGCTTGGCCTCGATCACCTGTTCCAGCGCCTCGGTGTAGTGGTCCACGAAGTCGGGTCCTTCGAGACTGTCCCTGGTCATGCGTTCGATCAGATGCTCGGCCTCGGTGATCTCGTCCTCGGAGAGCGCGACCTGCCCCGGCGCCAGTTCGGCGGGGTCCCGGATCTCGTCCGGCCAGCGCATCGAGTGCAGCACGATCGCGTCCTCCCGCACCCGCAGCAGACCGAGCCGCTCCCGGCCGTGCCAGGCGAACTTGGCCACCGCCACCTTCGACGTCCGCTCCAGCGCCTTGCGCAGCAGCGCGTACGGCTTGGCGGAGACCTTTCCGGAGGCCTGGAGGTAGTAGCCCTCGCCGATCCGGAGCGGGTCGATCGACCTGGCCGGAACGAACGCCACGATCTCGATCGCCCTCGCCGTCGGCAGGGGCAGGTCGCGAAGCTCCTCGTCGAGTACGGCGACGACCTGGTCCCTGGAGACCTCGTACCCCTTGCCGATCTCGTCCTGCGGGACCTCGCGGTCCTCGATCTCGCAGTACTTGCGCACACGGACCCGGCCCATGTCCTCCAGGTGGTACTGGTGGAAGCGGACGCTGTGGTCCTCGGTCGCGGGCACCACATCGATCGGGATGGTGACCAGTCCGAAGCTGATCGCGCCTGACCACATGTTCCGGGGCATCGGGCACCTCTCCGTGACATGATCCGAGGCCACCAGCGTACGAAGGGCTCCGCCGGGCGGCACGGCGAGAGGGGCCGGGAGCCGGAAGGACGTCCTCCCGCGCGGCCCGGCCCCACGTCCCGTCAGACGGCGACGGCCGCCCCGCTCTCCTCCCGCGACACGCCCACCGGCTCCTCCCGCAACACATCCACCGGCTCCTCCCGCGACCCGTCCACCGACGGCTCCTCCCGCAGCACATCCACCAGTTTTCGATGCAGTCCCTCGGGCGCCACCAGGACGCTGTCCGCGCCGGGCCTCCAGGGCCGTCCCGCCGCATCGGTGACCAGCGCGCCCGCCTCACGGGCGACCAGGATGCCCGGCAGCAGATTGGTGTCGTCGCGCCCGAACTCCCAGAACGCGTCGAGCCGCCCGGCCGCCGTGTCGGCGATCTGCCAGGACGTGGGCCCCAGATTGCGGACCGCGGCCACTCGCGGCAGTACGGCGGTGAGCGACCGCCCGGCCCGGGCCGCGGCCTCCGGCTGCCGGGCTGCGAACGGGGGATGGGAGGTGGCCACCACGGCAACGGCCGGATCCGTCTTGGCGGAGGGCCCGATCGGCAGTCCGTCGCGGGTGGCGCCGCCACCGAGGGAGGCGAGACAGGTCTCGTCCGCCAGGGGCGCGTGCAGAGCCGCCGCCACGGGCTCCCCGTCCCGCACCAGCGCCAGGCTCACACAGAACTGCGGCAGGCCCTGGAGATACTGCACCGCGCCGTCGACGACATCGACGACCCACACCTCTCCCCGAGCGGGCAGCGCCGCACTGTCCTCCCACTCGTCGGCCCAATCCACACCGGGCCGCAGGGCGTTGAGATGCCGCCGCATCACGGCCGCTGCCGGTGCCTCCACCGCGCCGTAGGCGGCGGTGAGTTCGGCGAAGCTGGTGACCGGGGCGGGCCGGGGGGCGGCCAGCAGCAGCGCGCCCACCTCCCGGGCGGCGGCGGCCATGGGGGCGAGCAGATTCCGGTACGTCATGGTGGGCTCCCGTGCGGTGCGGATCGATGTCACGATCGTCCGCGCCCCCGGCGGCCGGGACTGTCTCGGAGGCCGTCGAGTGAGCGATACTGCCATGCATGGCCCGGGAAATGGCGGAGCAGGTGCTCGACGCACGCGACCAGCGGCTGATCGCGGCGCTCCAGTGCGACGGGCGGCTGACGGCCGAGCGGGCGGGCGAGGTCCTCGGCATCAGCCCGCGGACCGCGCACCGGCGCTGGGCCGCCCTGGCCGCCGACGGCGCCTGCCGGGTGATCGCCCTGCCCGCACGGCCGGACTCGGTCGGCGCGCTGTTCCTCCGCATCCGGGTGCCCGGCGGGCGCCTGGACGCGCTCACGGCCGCGCTGGCGGCGCGCCCCGATGTCCCCTTCATCGACGTCTCCGCGTCCGGCGACGAGATCCTCGCCGTCTCCTGGACCCGCCCCGGCACCCGGGACCACCTGGTCTTCCGCGATCTGCCCGCCACCCGGGCCGTCACCTCGGTGACCGCGGACACCGTGCTGCACGCGTTCGCCGAAGCCTCCGACTGGCGGCACGCCGTCCTCTCCGACGCCGAACGGCAGGCGCTGACGCCGGTGCGGCACCCGGAGGCGGCCGCGGCGGCGGGTACCGACGGGATCGACCGCGACATCCTCGCGGTGCTGGCGGAGGACGCCAGGGCACCGGCGGCGGCCGTCGCCGCGCGCACCGGCCATCCGGACTCCACGGTCCGGCGCCGTATCGCCCGGCTCTCCCGCACCGGCCGCCTGCTCACCCAGGTCGTGGCCGATCCCCGGCGGCTCGGGCTGTTCATCGACGCCAACGTCATGATGCGGGTCGCCCCCGACCGTCTGGACGCGGTGGGGCGCGCGCTCGCCTCCCATCCCGCCGTGCACGGAGCGTTCGCCACCACCGGGGTGTCGAACCTCCATGCGGCGGTGTGGCTGCGCGACCTGGAGGACCTCTACCGGTTCATCACCGAGGGCCTGGGCGGCCTGGGTGTCGACGGCACGGAGACCGTGATCGTCGGCCAGGCCGTCAAGCGCCCGGGCAAGGGACCGGTCGGCCGGACGGTGTGAGCCCCTGCCGCGGGACCCGTCCCCGGACCGTCCGATTCCGGCCACCGGGGGATGCATGGCCCGGTCCCGGGCGGGTACGTGACCAGGACGCGTCGTCCGGAGCCGCCGGTTCCGGATGCCTGCCCGCCACTACCTGGGAAGCAGCCATGGACACACCCGAAAACACCCCCCACCCGACCGCGGCCCAGGCGGCGCTGGACACCCTTGCGGTGCACGCCGCCGACACCGCGGCACTGGACACGCTGGCCGGGAGCGACGTACTCGTCCCCGTCCCGGACGACGCCTCGGACGAGGACGCCGTCAACCCCAACGCCGTGGCGCTGCCGGTCCTGGAGCAGCCGGACGGCGAGCAGACGGTGCCCGTGTTCACCTCCGAGACCGAGATGGCCGATCTGCTGCCGTTCGTCTCCCGCTACCGTCTGGTGCCGCTCGGCGCACTCGCCTCCCAGTGGCCCACCAACGACCTCACCCTCACCATCGACGCCGCCTCGCCGCACGGCCTGACGCTCAACCCGGACGGCATACGCACGCTTCTGGCCCGCCCCTAGGGTCTTTCGTCCGGGTGGGGCCGGGCCGGGCCGGGCCGGATCGGGGAGCGGGGTCCGGTGCCGCGCATCCGGGGCCCACGCTGCGGCCCGTCCCGTTCGCCCCGCCCGCCCGGCCCGTCGCAGGTCCCGTAGGGGATCCGCCCCGCAGGGGCCCACCGGGCGCGCCGCACAATGACGCCATGAGATGGATCTCCGGCGTGGCCGGCGTACTGCTCCTCGGGAACGTCCTGGCCAGCCTCTTGCGCACCCTGGTCGTGCCCCGCGGCCTCTACTCGGCGCTGGTGTACCGGCTCTGGCGGGTGCTGCGCGGTCTGCTGCGGCTGGGTGCGCTGCGCGGCGGCTACCAGGACATCGACCGGACACAGACCTGGCTCGGCCCGCTGATCCTGATCGGCATGCTGGCGACCTGGCTCGGCGGGGCCTTCGTCGGCTACGGGCTGCTGCTGCACGCCCTGTCGACGCTCACCTGGGCCAACTCGCTGCGCGAGGCGGGATCCAGCCTGTTCACCCTCGGCTACGCCAGCGGCCAGCGGCTGCACCTGTCCGCGGTGGACTTCCTGGCCGCGGCCACCGGACCCGTGGTGATCGCACTCCAGATCGCGTATCTGCCGACCCTGTACGCCGCCTACAACCGCCGCGAACTGGAGGTCACCCTGCTCCAGGCCCGGGCGGGCGAACCCTCCTGGGGCCCGGAGATCCTCGCCCGGCAGTGGCTGGTCCAGACGGAGACCGCGCTGTCGGAGCTGTACCGCGCCTGGGAGCGGCTCGCCTCCGACATCGGCGAGAGCCACTCCACCTACCCGGTGCTGATCTACTTCCGCTCGCCCCGCCCCTACCGGCACTGGCTGGTCGGGCTGCTGGCCGTGATGGACGCGGCGGCCCTGCAACTCTCGCTCGCCCCGCGCTCCGCGCCGCCGGAGGCCCGCCTGGTGCTGCGGGCCGGTTTCACCGCGCTGCGGGACATCGCCCGTTCCGTGCGCTTCCCCTTCGACACCGACCCCGCGCCCGACGCGCCGATCCAGCTCGGCTTCGTGGAGTTCGAGGCGGCCGTGGCCATGGTGGAGGCGGCGGGTTTCCCGGCCGAACGGACGGCCGAGGAGGCCTGGCCGCACTTCCACGGCTGGCGGGTCAACTACGAGGCGATCGCCTACGAACTGTGCCGCCGCTCCGACGCGGTACCCGCCCTGTGGAGCGGCCCGCGCGACTTTCCCACCGCCTCGCTCCCGCCCTGGCGGCCGGTGGACCGGCAGCCGGGGGACGACGGGGGCCATCCGGGACTGCCCCCGGCAGCGGAGTAGGCAGCGGAACCCGTGCAGTGGCCGGGCCGGGGGCCGAAGTCCCCGGCCGCGGGGCCGAGTTCACATCGGAAGGTCAGTCCGGCGGCGCGTCGGCCGTCAGCATGCGGGCCAGCGCCTCACGTTGCAGCGGCAGGACCTCGGTGTGCAGCGCGCGGCCCTTCTCGGTCAGTGCCACCCAGACCCCGCGCCGGTCCTCCTCGCAGACGGAGCGGACCACCAGGCCGTCCTTCTCCAGCCGACCGATCAGCCGGGACAGGGCGCTCTGGCTCAGATGGACGCGCCCGACGATGTTGTGCACCCGGCACAGATCGCCCTGGGCCGGAGCCTCGGCGGCGAGGATGTCGAGCACCTCGAAGTCGCTGGCACCGAGTCCGTGGGGATGCAGCACCCGGTCGATCTCGCACAGGGTGCGGGCGTGGACGGACAGGATGTCCCGCCACTGTTCCTCAAGCCGTGCCCCGGCCGTTCTCGCTGCCATACCGGAACGGTAACAGAGAACACAAGCGTTGTTTACCGTGCAATTAGTCTGCTCGCAAGCAGCGTTGACCACGGGCCGAGGGGCCCGCCCGACTGGTTCTACGCGACCGGGTCCTGGGTCAGTCCGACCAGGTTGCCGTCCGGGTCCTTCACCGAGGCGATCAGCTTGCCGCCGCCGACGTCCTGGACGTCCTGGAGCAGCTCGGCCCCGGCCTCCAGAAGGGCGGCGAGCCGCGTCCGGATGTCCGCCACGGCCCAGTAGGGCACCGGACCGGTCATCCCCTTGGCGTGGCCGTTGGGGTCGAGACCGATCTCCTGCCCGGCGGTCCTGAAGCCGACGTAGTACGGCTGGTCCGCGTAGGGCTCCACCTCCAGCAGGGCGCTGAAGACGGCCTTGGACCCGGCGAGGTCCTTGGCGGGGTAGATGATCGTGTGGGCGCCGCTGGTCATGGGCGTACTCCTCCGGGATTCCGGGATATGCGGGACATCGGGACGTCGGGATACGGACGTCGGGATACGGGTTGCCGTGGTTTCCACGCTAGGCCGGGGGAGTGCGGGAGGGCTTCTCCGAAACTGACCGGTCCGGCCCCGGTGGGCGGCGGCCCGCTCGTGTGCGGTGCCCGTGGGCACCGGGTTACCCTGTTTCCCGGCCGCGATCACCTACCGCGGCGCGGTGGTGGGGCCCGCCGTACCCGAACCGCGGCAGCAGCGCCGCCAACGGTCCCTACTTGCGATCGAGCGTGCCCATCCGGCAGAGCCCCGGCGAGTAGGAGAAGTGCATTCATGACAGTCCCCCACCCCCAGAGCGCAGACCGGGTCGGCGCGTCGGCACCGGTGCCCGCGCGGAGCCCGTCGCCCTGGCAGGGGCAGGGACCCGTGGTGGCGGTCGTGGCCGTGGGCGGCGCCCTCGGTGCCGTGGCCCGCTACGGCGCCTCGCTGCTCTGGCCCGTGCGGACCGCCGGGTTTCCCTGGGCCATCTTCGGGGTCAACCTCGTCGGCTGCGCCGTGATCGGCGTGTTCATGGTCGTGATCACCGAGGTGTGGGCGGCCCACCGGCTGGTGCGGCCGTTCTTCGGCACCGGGGTCCTCGGCGGTTTCACGACGTTCTCCACCTACGCCGTCGACATCCGGAGACTGACCGAGGCGGGGGAGCCGCGCATCGCGCTCGCCTATCTGGCCGCCACCCTCGTGGGGGCCCTCGCCGCGGTATGGCTGGCCATGACGGCCGCCCGCCGCCTCCTGGCCTGGCGGCAGCGGTGAGCGGGCCGACCATCCCGCGCCCGGCGACGGCGGCAGCGCCGTCCGGGACCACCACCCCGCGCCCGGCGACGGCGGCAGCGGTGAACGGACCCACCATCCCCCGCCCGGCGACGACGGCAGCCACGACCGGGGCGGCGGCGACCGCGACGACCACCGGCACCCCACGGAGGCCGCGATGACCCGACTCACCGGCAGGGCCCTGCGCCTGACCGTCTTCATCGGCGAACACGACCGCTGGCACCACAAGCCCCTCTACGCCGAGATCGTGCACCGCGCGCACGCCGCGGGCCTGGCCGGGGCCAGTGTGTTCCGGGGCATCGAGGGCTTCGGCGGCTCCTCGCTGATCCACACCTCGCGGCTGCTGTCGCTGAGCGAGGACCTTCCGCTGGCCATCGTCGTCGTCGACACCGAGGAGCGTGTCCGCGCCTTTCTCCCGCAGCTCGACGAACTCGTCGCCGAAGGGCTGGTGACCCTCGACGACTGCGAGGTCATCCGCTACGCGGGCCGGGGTGACACCCCGCACACGGGGGCGGCCCGCGACACGGACGGGACGGACGGAGAGGGTGAGAAGTCATTGTGAATTGGCTGCTGGTGATCGTGGGAGCGATGGTCGGGGCACCCCTGCGCTATCTCACCGACCGTGCGGTTCAGCTCAGACATGACACCGTCTTCCCCTGGGGCACCCTCGTCGTGAACGTCACGGGATGCCTGGTCCTCGGCCTGCTCACCCAGGCCGCGGCCGCCGGGCACGCCTCACCCCATCTGCAACTGCTGCTCGGCACCGGCCTGTGCGGGGCGCTGACCACCTACTCGACGTTCTCGTACGAGACACTGCGGCTCACCGAGACCGGGGCGGGGTTCTACGCTGCCGTCAATGTCGTCGCGAGCGTGACCGCGGGCCTCGGCGCGGCTTTCGCGGGCGCCTCGATCGCCGGGGCGGTGTTGCCCCGGTAGGCGGGCCGCCACCGGCGCGTAGTACAACTTCCAGAGCACCACCGTCTACAGCACTGTCGACCAACTCCTCAGAACTGGATCTCATGAGTGTCATCAACGTCGGTCAGGCCGTCGTCCTCGGAGTCGTCGAGGGGGTGACCGAATTCCTCCCCGTGTCCTCGACCGGCCACCTCAAGATCACTGAGGGGCTGATGGGGATCCCCGTCGACGACCAGGCCGTCGTCGGCTTCTCGGCCGTCATCCAGGTCGGCGCGATCGCGGCCGTGCTCCTGTACTTCTTCAAGGACATCGTGCGGATCGTCACGGCCTGGTTCCGGGGTCTGTTCAATCCGCGTGAGCGGTACCACCACGACTACAAGTTCGCCTGGTGGGTGATCGCCGCGACCATCCCGATCGTCGTGGTCGGTCTCGCGGCCAAGCCGCTGATCGAGGGTCCGCTCGCCTCCCTGTGGGTGGTTGCTGCCTCGCTGATCGTCGGATCCGGTGTGATGTGGGCCGCCGACCAGATGGGCCGGCACAAGCGGGGCGAGGACGACACCTCTTTCAAGGACGCGATGCTCGTCGGCGGCTCGCAGATCCTCGCACTGCTGTTCCCCGGCTTCTCCCGCTCCGGCGCCACGATGTCCACCGCTCTCATCCTCGACCTGGACCGGGTCGCCGCCACCCGGCTGTCCTTCTTCCTCGGCATCCCGGCCCTCACCGGCGCGGGCCTCTACGAGCTGAAGGACGCCCTGGGTACGGGCGTGGGCGCCGCGCCGCTGGCCGTCGGCACCGTGGTCTCGTTCGTGGTCGCCTATGCGTCCATCGCCTGGCTGCTGAAGTTCGTCGCCAAGCACTCCTTCAACGCGTTCGTGATCTACCGGATCGTCGTCGGCGTCGGGCTCCTCGGGCTCCTTGCCACTGGCGTACTGAGCTGACCGCGGCCCTCCGTCGCAGCACCGTTCCGCCCGAGGGCGGGAAACCCGCACCATCCGTTCCGCCCCAGGGGCGGGAAGCCCACACCCCGGGCTTCCCGCCCCTGCGCGGTCTCCGCCTCCGCCTGCCACTCCGCCCCGCCTGTCAGCCCGCCTGTCACCCCGCCCGCACCCCACCCCGCCTTGACATCCCCCTCCCGCACCCCGCACGATCGGTCCGTGAACCTGTCAGACAGCCAGACAGGTGGAGCGGGGCCCCGCCGCGTCAGCGCGATGGAAGCGGTGCTCGCCCACCTGCGTGGCGCCATCGAGCGCGGCGACTACGCCATCGGGGACAAGCTCCCCTCCGAGGCGGAGCTGTGCCGCACCCTTGAGGTCAGCCGTCCCGTGCTGCGCGAGGCCCTGCGCGCCCTCCAGGCCATGGGCCTGACCGTCTCCAGGACCGGCAAGGGCACCTTCGTTCTCGCCCGAGCCGTGCAGGACCCGACCTTCGGCGACTATGCCGCCAGCGATCTGCTGGAGGTGCGCCGCCACATCGAGATCCCGGTCGCCGGGTACGCGGCGCTCCGCCGCACCCCGGAGGACCTCGACCACCTGGCCCACCTCCTGGACCGGATGGAGCGGGAGACGGACACCACCGCCTGGGTCGCCATGGACACCCTCTTCCACCTCGCCGTGGCCGAGGCCGCGCAGAACCCGGTCTTCCGCCGGGTGATCGAGGAGATCCGCGACGCGCTGGCACGCCAGTCCGCCTTCCTCAACCAGCTGGGCGGGCGGCGCGAGCACTCCAACCGCGAGCACCGGGAGATCGTGGAGGCCCTGGCCGGCGGCTCCGAGCGGGACGCCGTGGCGGCCATGACCCACCATCTCGACCGGGTCGAGACGACCCTCACGGACATCCTGCGCCCCGGGCGCACGGACACTCCCGCAGACGGCGGGCCGACGACATGAAGGGCATACCCGGCCGGGGCGCCCGCAGCGCATCCCCAGAGGTGAACCAGTGAACCACGCAGCCCTGTACGCACGTCCGGCAGCCGAGGCCCCCGTGATCCGGGAGCCCCTGCACACCCCGGTCGCCCATCTCGTCCGCGGCGGGGTCATCGAGGGCATCCACTACGGCTCGGTCGTCGTGCTCGGCGCCGACGGGACCGTACAGCTGCACCTCGGTGACATCGAGGCCGCGTTCTACCCGCGCTCGGCGCTCAAGCCGGTGCAGGCGGTGGCGATGGTGCGGGCCGGGCTGCCGCTCGACGGGGAGCTGCTGTCGCTCGCCGCGGCCAGCCACTCGGGGGAGGAACGTCATCTGGCGGGCACCCGGCGCATCCTGGAGCTGGCCGGTCTCACCGAGGACGACCTCGGCAACGTCCCCGACCTCCCGTACGACCCCGCCGTACGCGATGCCTGGGTGCGCGAGGGCCGGACGCCGTCGCGGCTGGCGCAGAACTGCTCCGGCAAGCACGCGGCCATGCTCTACACCTGCCGTCTCAACGGTTGGCCGGTCGAGGGCTACCTCGACCCGGAGCACCCCCTCCAGCAGGCCGTCGCGCAGAGCGTGGAGGACCTCACCGGACAGGCGGTGGCCCGGGTGACCGTGGACGGCTGCGGCGCCCCCCTGTTCGCCGTCTCCCTGCACGGGCTGGCGCGCGCCGCGGCCCGGATCGCCACCGCGTCCGCGGACACCCCCGAGGGGCGGGTGGCGGACGCGATGCGCCAGCACCCCGAGATGGCCTCCGGTACCGGGCGCGATGTCGCCGCGCTGATGCGGGCCGTACCCGGCCTGCTGGCCAAGGACGGCTTCGAGGGCGTCCAGGTCGCCGCGCTGCCCGACGGCCGGGCCGTCGCCGTGAAGATAGCCGACGGCGCGAACCGGGCCCGGATCCCGGTCGCCGCCGCGGCCCTCGCCCGGGCCGGTGCCGACCCGGAGGTGCTCGCCGGTTTCGCGGGGGAGCCCCTGCTCGGCGGTGGCCTGCCGGTCGGCAGCGTCCGCCCGGTCCGCGCCCTGGACCCGCTCACCCCCGACGCCCGCGTCTGAGCACCGCACCCCGCCGACACCTCCGGAAGAGGACCCGCACCACCATGACCGCCGCAGCCCACCGCAGCGAACACGATCTGCTCGGCCACCGCGACATACCGGCCGAGGCGTACTGGGGCATCCACACCCTGCGTGCCCGGGAGAACTTCCCCATCACCGGGACGCCGATCTCCGCCTACCCGCATCTGATCGACGCGCTCGCCGCCGTCAAGGAGGCCGCCGCCCTCGCCAACGAGGAACTCGGCCTGCTGGAGCCGGAGAAGGCCGCCGCCATCGTGGAGGCCTGCCGCGAGATCCGGGCCGGCAAGCTGCACGACCAGTTCGTCGTCGACGTCATCCAGGGCGGCGCGGGCACGTCGACCAACATGAACGCCAACGAGGTCGTCGCCAACCGCGCGCTGGAGCTGCTCGGCCACGCCCGGGGCGACTACCGGCATCTGCACCCCAATGAGGACGTCAACCTCGGCCAGTCCACCAACGACGTCTACCCGACCGCCGTCAAGATCGCCACGGTGTTCGCCGTGCGCGGCCTGCTCAAGGCGATGGCCGTGCTCCAGGACGCCTTCGCGGGCAAGGCCGTGGAGTTCCGCGATGTGCTGAAGATGGGCCGCACCCAGCTCCAGGACGCGGTGCCGATGACCCTGGGGCAGGAGTTCTCGGCGTACGCCGTCATGCTCGACGAGGACCGCAGCCGTCTCGCCGAGGCCGTGGAACTGATCCAGGAGATCAACCTCGGCGCCACCGCGATCGGCACCGGCCTCAACGCCCCCGCCGGATACGCCGAAGCGGCCCGCCGCCATCTCTCGGAGATCACAGGCCTGCCGCTGGTGACGGCCGCCAACCTGGTGGAGGCCACCCAGGACTGCGGTGCCTTCGTGCAAATGTCCGGGGTGCTCAAGCGGATCGCGGTCAAGCTCTCCAAGAGCTGCAACGACCTGCGCCTGCTGTCCTCGGGTCCGCGCGCGGGCCTGAACGAGATCAACCTGCCGCCGGTGCAGGCCGGTTCGAGCATCATGCCCGGCAAGGTCAACCCCGTGATCCCGGAGGTCGTCAACCAGGTCGCCTTCGAGGTGATCGGCAACGACGTCACCATCACCATGGCCGCCGAGGCCGGGCAGCTCCAGCTGAACGCCTTCGAGCCGGTGATCCTGCACTCCCTCTCCGAGAGCATCACGCATCTGGAGCGGGCCTGTCTGACCCTGGCCGAGCGGTGTGTGGCCGGGATCACGGCCAATGAGGCGCAGCTGCGGGCCGCGGTGGAGAACTCCATCGGCCTGGTCACCGCCCTCAACCCGTACATCGGCTACGAGGCGGCCACCGGTATCGCCAAGGAGGCGCTGGCCACCGGCCGGGGTGTCGCCGAACTCGTCCTGGAGAAGGGCCTGTTGCCCGCCGAGCGGCTGGCGGCCCTGCTGCGGCCCGAGGTCGTCGCGGGCACCGGCTCACCGGCGCTCTGAACCGCCCACCTAACAGGAGTCCCGTACATGATCATGGGGGTACCCCAGGTGAGCGGTCCACCGCGGGGGGCGGCACGATGGTGACCATGGCCTCCTCGCTGACCTTCCAGCCCGTGCTGGAGCGCATAGCCGAAGAGATCGAGCAGCGGCCCCGGCGCGGACGGCCCGCCGACTACATCCCCGCGCTCGCCGCCCGCGACCCCCGGCGCTTCGGCATGGCGGTCGCCGAGCTGGACGGCACGGTCTACGGAGTGGGGGAGTGGCAGCAGCCCTTCTCCACCCAGTCCATCACCAAGGTCTTCACCCTCGCCCTGGAACTGGCCCGCGAGGGCGACGAGCTGTGGGAGCACGTGGGCCGGGAGCCCTCCGGCAACCCCTTCAACTCACTGGTCCAGCTGGAGTACGAGAACGGCCTGCCCCGCAACCCCTTCATCAACGCGGGCGCCCTGGTCGTCACCGACCGGCTGCACTCCCGCACCGGGGACGCGGCCGGGACCCTGCTGGACTTCCTGCGGGCCGAGAGCGGCAACCCGGAGCTGACGTTCGACCAGGAGGTCGCCGCCTCCGAGACCGCGCACGGCGACCGCAACGCCGCCCTCGCTCACTTCATGGCGTCCTACGGCAACATCGGCAACCCGGTGCCGGTCCTCCTGGACCAGTACTTCCGGCAGTGCTCCATCGAGGCCTCCTGCGCCGACCTCGCCCTCGCCACCGGCTTCCTGGCCCGGCACGGCATCCGCGCCGACGGCACCCGGCTGCTGCCCCGCAGCCAGGCCAAGCAGGTCAACGCGGTGATGCTGACCTGCGGCACCTACGACGCGGCCGGTGACTTCGCCTACCGGGTCGGCCTGCCCGGCAAGAGCGGTGTCGGCGGCGGGATCATCGCGGTCGTGCCCGGCCGCTGCACCCTGTGCGTCTGGAGCCCGGGCCTGGACCAGCGCGGCAACTCGGTGGCGGGCGTCGCGGCACTGGACCGGTTCACCACGCTCACCGGCCTGTCCGTGTTCTGAGCGGCGGGGGCCCCCCCCCCCCCCGGGGGGGGGGGCCCCCCCCCCCCCGCGGCCCCCGGGGGGGCGGGGGCCGCCCGCCCCCCCCGCCCCCCCCCCCCCCCCCCCCCCCCCCC
>NZ_JBIUBV010000023.1:0-85625 GCF_044548405.1 Streptomyces sp. NPDC052040
GTCACCGTTGGGTGATCGAGCGCACCATGTCGTGGCTGTCCGGCTACCGCCGCCTCAGCCCCCGTTACGAACGAAATCCCCGCAACTACCTGGGCTTTCTGGGGCTCGCAGCCGCACTCTGCTGCTACAAGCGATACGTCCGCCTCACCCCATAGGACACGGTCTAAGTGGTCAACTCTCGAAATCCTTCGGGGGTTGCCGCAGCGGCGGGTGCCGTGCCAGGGGGCAGGGAGGATGCCTGCGTGGGGTAGGACCTCCTCGGTGGCGCGGGCGCGGGCGGTGGTTCGAAGTGGGCGATCGCGGCACTGCGGGATGGAGGCCGTGCGCCACTGGACAGATAGTCTCCGCATAGATAATCTATGGATAGATCATCTAGTCGAGGAGGCCACGCATGTGGGAGTACGAGCACACCATCGAGACCACCGCCACCCCCGAGGCGATCTGGCGGCTCTGGGCCGACGTTGAGAACTGGGGCACCTGGAACGCCGAGATTGAGAAGATCGAGATCAGTGGCCCGTTCGCGGCGGGCACGCAGATCACGATGACGCCGCCCGGAGACGACCCGGTACTGCTGCGCATCGCCGAGGCGGTCGAAGGTGAACTATTCGTCGACGAGGCGCGCTTCAACGGCCTGCTGCTGCGCACCACCCACCGGATCGACCGGATCGACCAGCACCGGATCCGCGTGGTGTACCGGATGGAGATCACCGGCACCGGCGCCGACGAGACAGGCCCGCAGATCGGCCCGGGTATCACCGCCGACTGGCCCGAGACCATGGCCTCGCTGGCCGAGTTGGCGCTGCGCTGATGCCCCTCAGCCCCGGCGACAGCCCCGGATTCCTGCTGTGGCACGCCACTCTGCGCTGGCAGCGCGACATCGCCACAGCCCTGGCCCCGCTCGATCTTACCCACGTTCAGTTCGTGCTGCTTGCCTGCACCTGGTGGCTCAACACCCAAGGCGAGCACCCCAACCAGCTGACCCTCGCCCGCCAAGCCGGCACCGACGTCAAGATGACCTCCCAGGTACTACGCACCCTGGAACACAAAGGGCTCATCGAGCGTGAAGTCGACCCGGCCGACACCCGCGCCAAACGACTGCGCGTCACCGACACCGGCGCCGACCTGGCCCCACGCGCGATTGCCGCTGTTGAGCGCGCCGACGCACGGTTCTTCCAACCGGTGCCTCTCGACGACGCAGTAGCCCTGCTCGGCCGCCTGGCCCATCCCGAAACCTGAATCGCCCTCTCCGACTAACGCTCGGCGGGGGGTTTGTTGGTGTATCGCGGGCCTTCTGGCCTGGTGTGTTGTGGGTTCGTTGAGAAGTTGAGTGGGCGGTTGGGTCGGGGTGGGCGGGGTGTGTGAGCTGGGGTTGTGTGTGGTGTGTGGAGTGTGGCCCTGGTGGGTTGTAGGTAGTTCTAGCGTGTAAAGGCTCGTTTGGCGTTTTCACTGGTCAGCGCCGTTTTGCCTGGCGGGTGGGGGTTACTGACGTTGTTGCCGTGATGTCGTCAATGTGAGTTCGGTTTCGGCGAGACATCCGTCGATGAGGTTGCTGCGGTACTGGATCTGGCGGAGACCATGCCGGAGCGTGCTGATGAGGTGGTCGGGGTCGGTGAAGGCGGTGTTGACCTGGCTGCTGCGCCGCAGCAGGGACCAGATGCCCTCGACGGGGTTGAGGTCTGGTGCATAGGCCGGCAGGAAGTAGCAGGTGATCCAGTCGTGGGCGTCGATGAACTCCCGCAGTCGGCGGTCCTTGTGGACGTTGAGGTTGTCCCACACGAGCACGATGGGTGCACCGAGCTGTTGGTGTGCGGCGATGAGCAGGTCGCGGTAGTCGGTCCAGGTGAAACTGCGTCTGCCGCCCCGCTTGTGATCGACATGCCGCTTGGGCCGGTAGATCAGCCGTGAGCGTTCACCTTGCTTGTAGCAGGCCAGAGCGGCGACGGAGAAGCGGCGCTGGGAGCGTCCTCGCACCTGGATGAGGGGTGTGCGTCCGCGCCGGGCCCAGGTCCGTGCGGTGGGCGGCGTCATCGAGAAGCCGGCCTCGTCTTCGAAGCACAGCCAGGCGTCGAGCGCCGCCACGGACCTTCCACCTGCGGCCAGGTCTCCTTCACCCAGCCCGCCACGGCCTCCTCGTCGCGCTCGAGGGCCCGGCGGGCAGGGACCTGGTGGCTGAAGCCGTTCCGGTGCAGCATCCGCGCGATCGCCGACAGTGTCATGCTCTTGTGGAACCGGCGCCCGATCAGCGTCTTGATCCGCGCCAGCATCCACGTCTGGTCCGGCCAGCCGTGCGCGACCGGCCCCTTGGCGAGCTCCTGCTCGAGCACGGTGAACAGGGCCTCACTCAGCTTGGGCCGTGACACGGGCCCGGCAGACCGCAGCCCCTCGGTCCCGGCGTCGTGCCAGGCTCGGCGCCATCGCTGCACTGAGCGCACACTCACCCGTAAGTCCTTGGCGACCTCGGCGTTGGAGGCACCCGCAGCGAACCGCTCCGCGGCCTCCAGCCGGATCCGCTCGCGAAACGCCTGCCGTTCAGGCGTCAGCCCACCACCCTGCGGATATCTCACACAACCGGCATACCTCGACGATCACACATCGTCAGCCCTCAAGGGTCTGTCAAACGAACGGTGTAACCAGGATGGTTGGGTTACTGGCGTGCCGCTGAGAGCCGGCCGTCGAAGCTGATGTCGAAGGCGTTCAACGCGGTCTTCCATCGCATGGTCCAGCGGGCCTGGCCCTTGCCGGTGGGATCGAGCGACATGATCGCCATGTAGACGCACTTCAAGGCGGCCTGCTCGTTCGGGAAGTGTCCGCGGGCCTTCACCGCTCGCCGGATCCGCGCGTTGACCGACTCGATCGCGTTGGTCGTGCAGACGATGCGTCGGATCTCGGAGTCGAACCGTAGGAACGGGGTGAACTCCTCCCAGGCCGACTCCCAGAGTTTGACGATCGCCGGATACTTCCTGCCCCAGGCGTCGGCGAACTCCGCGAATCGTTCCAGGGCGGCCTCTTCGGTCGGGGCCGTGTAGACGGGCTTAAGCAGCTTAGCGATCTTGTCCCAGTCCTGGCGGGCGGCATAGCGGAAGGAGTTCCGCAGCAGGTGGACCACGCAGGTTTGCACGATCGTCCTCGGCCAGACCGTCTCCACGGCCTCGGGCAGACCCTTGAGGCCGTCGCAGACCAGCATCAGCACGTCGCCCACGCCGCGGTTCTTGATCTCGGTGAGGATGTGCAGCCAGTGCTTGGCTCCCTCGCCGCCGTCGCCGGCCCACAGCCCAAGAATCTCCCGTCGGCCCTCAGTGGTGACGGCCATAGCCACATAGATCGGCCGGTTGGCGACGGCGCCGTCGCGGATCTTCACGTGGATGGCGTCGATGAAGACCACCGGATAGACCACGTCGAGAGGCCGGTTCTGCCACTCGGCCATGCCCTCCAAGACCTTGTCCGTGATCGTGGAGATCGTCTGCCGGGAGACCTCGGCGCCGTAGACCTCCGCGAGGTGAGCCTGGACCTCACCGGTGGCCAAGCCCTTCGCGGCCAGCGAGATCACGATCTCATCGACGCCGGTCAGACGCTTCTGCCGCTTTTTCACGATCTTCGGCTCGAAGGAGCCGTCCCGGTCGCGGGGCACGGTTATCTCCACCGGTCCCACGTCGGTCAGCACGGTCTTGGAGCGTTTCCCGTTGCGGGAGTTGCCGCCGTCCTTGCCCGCCGGATCATATTTGTCATAGCCGAGGTGGTCGGTGATCTCGCCCTCCAGGGCGGACTCCAGCAGCCGCTTGGCCAGCTGCTGGAGCAGTCCGCCCTCGCCGGCCAGCTGCAGGCCCTCGGCCTGGGCCCGGCTCACCAACTCGTCGATCAGCTGGTCGTCCACGGCCTTCGCCGACACAGCCGCTGCGGACTCGACGCCCTCGTACTCGGCCACGTTCTCACTGGTCATCGATGCATCTTCCATGATCGGGAGTTACACCGAACGATTTACAGTCCCCAGGTGCAGGGTGCATGGGAACCGTCGCCGTTGCGCAGGCGCGACGAGGACGACGTCGTCGTGACGCCGTCCCTCCAAGCGCGCCCCAGCCATCCACGAGCACGGTTGCTGACCGTGGACCGGCGAGGGCCTTGAATTTGAGGGAGCGGAGGCACACCGATGCGCCGATATCGCGAAGACAGCTCGGCGACGCTGCAGAGCTCGGATATAGGCATGCTCCAACGGTGGCCCCGACTCGCCGACTCCGGGGTCGACCAGGAGTTCCTGGCCTGGTTGGAGAGGCGGGTGCGGAAGATCTCGTGCTCGGTCGACCGAATTGCGCTGGCCGAGATGCGCTCCTGGCACCTGGATGCATCGACGGGGAACATCAAGCACAGCAGCGGCCGGTTCTTCACGATCGAGGGACTGCATACCCGTACGACCCATGGCACCGTCGCCGAGTGGAGCCAGCCGATCATCAGCCAGCCCGAGATCGGTATCCTCGGACTTCTGGTCCGGAAACACAACGGCACCCTGCAATGCCTGATACAGGCGAAGATGGAACCCGGCAACGCGAAGATGATGCAGTTGTCACCGACCGTCCAGGCGACTCGCAGCAACTACACCCGGGCGCACCACGGGAGCGCCACCCGTTATCTCGAGTACTTCACCGATCCGCAGGGTCACACCGTCCTGGTCGACGTTCTGCAGTCCGAACAAGGTTCGTGGTTCCTGCGCAAACGCAATCGCAACATGATCGTCCTGGTCGAGGAGGACTTGGCAGTCGACGACGGCTACCGCTGGGTGGACGTCCGTGATCTGCGGCGGCTGCTGAGGGTCGAGCAGCTGATCAACATGGACACCCGGTCGGTGCTGTCGTGTCTGCCTGACGGGGAGCGTGGAGAGCCGGACACGACCCGCCTCCTGCGGTGGTTCACCGGGGTCAAGAGCAGGCACGAAGTCGCGACCCGGCGAGTTCCCCTGCGAGGCATCGAGGGGTGGCGGTACGGGCCGGAGCGGATCACACACGATTCGGGGCTGTACTTCGACATCGTCGGTGTCTGCGTCACCGCGGCCGACCGGGAGGTCCTTGAGTGGGATCAGCCGATGCTCTCTCCCCGTGGGCAGGGCGTCGTGGCCTTCGTCGTCAGGAACGTCGACGGTGTCGCCCACCTGGCAGTGCGGGCCCGGTTCCAGGCAGGAGTGCTGGACGCCGCGGAACTGGGCCCGACCGTGCAGTGCACTCCCGCGAACTACTCACAGCACCCGCCGCGTTTCCTGGACTACGTCCTCGGCGCCAGTGCGGACCGCATCCTGTTCGACACCGTCCTCACCGAGGAGGGCGGTCGCTTCTACCACTCCGAAAACCGGTACATGCTCGTCGAGGCCGACGAAGACTTTCCGGTGGCACTTCCGCCGGAGTTCTGCTGGGCAAGCGTCCACCAGCTCGAAGCCCTGTTGCGACACGGCTACTACGTCAACGTCGAGGCCCGCAGCCTGCTGGCCTGCCTCCAGGCCGTCAGGTGCGGCGCATGACCGAGGACACCGAGCAGCCGCCACTACGCTTCGGCGTGCTCGGTTGCGCCGATATCGCCTTGCGCAGAACCATTCCGGCCATCCTCGCCGCCCCCACCGCGCGGTTGGTCGCGCTGGCCTCCCGCACACCGCGCAAGGCCGAACACTACGCGGACCACTTCGGGGGAGTAGCTGCCTGTGACTATCACGACCTGCTCCGACGCGATGACATCGATGCCGTCTATGTTCCACTGCCGACCGGCCTGCACGCCGAATGGATCGAGTCGGCACTGGTGGCGGGCAAACACGTGCTGGCGGAAAAGCCGCTGACCACCTGTCACCCCGACACCCTCGCCCTCACCGCGCTGGCGAACAGGCTCGGACTCACCCTGCAGGAGAATCTCACCGCTGCCCGGCACCGGCTGCACGCAGCCGTCTCTGAGCTGGTCGCGGCGGGAGAAATCGGTGAGGTGCGCGGTGTCGAAGCGTGTTTCGGTATTCCGCCGCTGCCCGCAACGGATGTGCGGTACGCCAGTGACCTGGGCGGCGGTGCGCTGTTGGACGTAGGTGTGTACCCGCTGTACGCCGCAACCCGGTTCCTGGGCGCCGGGCTGACCGTTGCGGGTGCCGTGTTGAAGACAGATCCGGCCCGGGGCGTCGATGTCGCGGGACACGCTCTGCTCTGTTCACCGTCCGGCTCAGCCGCTCACGTCACCTTCGGTTTCGAGCATGCCTATCGGTGCAGCTACCGGCTGTGGGGCAGCGAGGGTGTGGTGTCGGTCGACCGCGCGTACACGCCGCCACCGGGGTTCAGTCCGGTGATTCGCCTGGCACGCGCGGATCACGGGCGCGAGGTCGTCGTCCCTGCCGAAGACCAGTTCTTGACGACGATTTCCGAATTCGTCGCACAGACCCGGAATTCACAGATCCAGCGGTACGGCGAGAGCGACTTCCTGGAACAGGCCCAGCTCGTCGACGACGTTCGTGACAGGGCACGCATATGTGCCATCAACGGGCGGACGTGAGCGACGTCGTGAGCGCGCCGCACCGCGGCGCGCCGTCGCAGGACCGTGGC
The DNA here is from genome assembly GCF_044548405.1 of Streptomyces sp. NPDC052040. Lineage (NCBI taxonomy): Bacteria > Bacillati > Actinomycetota > Actinomycetes > Kitasatosporales > Streptomycetaceae > Streptomyces > Streptomyces sp. NPDC052040. The sequence goes on from NZ_JBIUBV010000023.1 coordinate 6,555, forward strand.
AGCGGCCCACGGCGCTGCCGGCGTACTAACTCCCAGCCACGTCCACAGGCGGTTCGTTGGCGTGGGGCGGTGGCTCGGTGTCCACATGGCCCAGCCTGGGCTCCGGTGCCAGCGGGCTGAGGTGGAACACGGCAAGCGCCGACTCGCTGCCGTGGTTGACCAACCGGTGCCTCGCACCGATCGGCACCATGATCGCTTCGTCGGCGGCGAGTTCGAGGTCCCTGCCGTCCACGGTCGCGACCATACGGCCCCTGACCACGTAGAGGAACTCTTCGGAATAGGGGTGGTAGTGCTCGGAAACGTACTCGCCCGGTTCGAGCGTCACCGCCCCCATGAACCCCGATACCGAGCCGACAGTGCTCGGACTCAGTCCGACCCTGATCTCACCGCCCCGGCGACGATTCGGCGGCACATCGCTGAATCGGACCTTCTCCACCGCAGCACGGTTGGCCTGTGACACCGCAGCTCCTTCCGGTCGAGTCGCTCTGACGACTCAGCGTCGGACGGCCCGGTCGAACATCGCTGGGAGCGGACTGGGGGCCTCGCCGACCAGCCGGACACCAGTGGTTCCGGAGTCCGGCGGCGGAAGATACCGCGAACGGCACCGACGGAGGCAGCAACGATGCGCGCGTTGTTCATCACTTGGCCCTGGGGCTCGCATCTGTATCCGATGACACCCTTCGGGTGGGCGCTGCGTGCGGCGGGACACGACGTGGTCGTCGCCGCGCAGCCCGCCTTCGCATCGACGATCACCCAGGCTGGTCTGGTCGCGCTCCCGGTCGGCGAGGACGTCGACGTCAAGGGGCAGCTCCGCCGAGCACACCAGCACGACTCCCTGGACCGCACGGCGATCGAGCACCGGGGCGCGGCTGCCGTGCAGGCGGCAACCGACAGCGCGATCGCCATAGCCGAGGACACCTATCGATTCGCGGCACACTGGCGCCCGGACTTCGTCGTCTACGAGCCGATGGCATACCTCGGTCCCGGTATCGCGCGAGACCTGGCCATCCCCGCACTGCGCCTGCTCTGGGCGACGGACTTCCTCGCCTCGGTCACGGACTTCGGCCCGACCGGGGAAGAGCTCCTCGGCGGGCTGACGACCCGGCGGGAGCTGCAGGAGTCCAACGCGTTCGGCGACCTGACGCTGGACCCCTGCCCGCCGCAGCTGCAGGTCGCCGCCGACCTGCCACGGCAGGGCATGCGCTACGTCCCATACAACGGCCCCGCTCAGCTGCCGCATCGACTGCGCACACCGCCGCAGCGACCGCGTGTCGTCGTCACCTGGGGCGGCTCGCTGCACCACCTCGGCTGGCAGCGGGCGTTCCTGGCACCCCGCATCGTGGCGGCGCTGGCCGGCCGCGACATCGAGGTGGTCGTCGCGGTACTCGACGAGCAACGCGACAGCTTCACTTGCCTGCCCGACAATGTCATCCACGTCGGCCCCGTCGCGCTGAACCTGCTACTGCCGGGCTGCGCGGCGATCATCCACCAGGGCGGTGCCGGCACCACCATGACCGCGGTGAGCTACGGCGTCCCGCAACTGATCCTGGCCTGGGCCGCCGATGCCATCGTCAATGCCGGACAGGTGGAAGCGACCGGCAGCGGGCGCCGGTTGCGGCCTGACGACCTCGATGACGCCGGCCTGGCCGACGCACTCGAGGAGTTCCTCGGCGGTCTGGCCGGGCACCAGGAGTGCGCGGACGACTTGCTCCGGGCACACCTGGCGCTGCCCACACCGGCCGAGGTCACCACCCAGCTCGCGCACGACTTCCAGCACGCCACCGGCGTATGGACGAACTTCGGGAAGCAAACAGCCTCGAACCGACGGGAGAGTGGCGACCATGACGGAGAAGCCCGACGCCGACATTCCGTTGTTTCCGATGAGCAGGCCGGGGCCGTTTGAACTGCCGGCCGAGTACGCCCGGATGCTGGAACACTGTCCGGTCCGGCGCGCCAGGCTGGCCAACGACACCGCCGTGTGGCTGATTTCCCGCTACGATGACATCCGCGCGGCCCTGACCGATCCCAGGATTCGCGCCGACCGGTCCGCTCCGGGGTTTCCCTTTCTCAACGCGGAAACCACCCATCTGCGCCAGGTCCGGGTCTTCTTCGGCATGGACTCGCCCGACCACGGGCCGGCACGGCACATGTATCAGACGGAGTTCACCGCCCAACGCTGCGAAGCGATGCGGCCGTTCCTCAAGCACTGTGTCGACGAGCGCGTCGACCGCCTGATCGCGGCCGGACCTCCCGCGGACGTGGTGCGCGCCCTGGCCTATCCGATACCCACGCTGGCGGTCGCCCGGGTTCTCGGCGTCCCGGAATCCGACTACGACGGGTTCGAGCGGATCGCGACGGCGACGATGACCAAGCGGGACGAGTCGCACTTCGCGGCGCTGTTCGCGTACATGCGTGACCTCGTCGACTATCGGGGAAGGGTGCCCGGAAACGACCTGACCAGCCGGGTTCTGCGAAAGCACGTGAAGCGTGGAAGCATTTCCACCCAGGATGTGCTGCACACCATCTTTATGATCATGACGGCCGGCATTGAGACGACGGCGGGCCTCGTGTCGCTGGGCATCGCGACGCTGTTGCAGCATCCGGATCAACTGGCCGAGCTGCGTGCCGATCCGGCACTCATGGACGGAGCAGTCGACGAGCTGTTGCGGTACCTCTCCGTCGGCGAGCTGGCGTCGGTACGGATCGCGGGCGAGGACTTCACCATGCGCGGTGTGCACATCCAAGCGGGGGAGGGCATCGTGGCGTTGGGCGCGGCAGGCAATCGCGACCCGAGAACCTATCCGGACCCCGACACCTTCGACATCCACCGGGACGCACGTCGGCACCTGGCCTTCGGCCACGGGCCGCACAAGTGCATCGGCTGGCGGCTGGCCCGACTGGAGCTGAACATCATCTTCTCCACGCTGATAGCGCGCCTGCCCGAGCTGCGGCTGGCCGGCGCCATCACCGACGACCTGCTGGACAACGAGGCCCTGGTGTTCGGGCTGCACGCCCTGGATGTGACGTGGCGAGATGGAAAGCAAGCTTGACACCCTGGGGGGTGACAAGTACGCTTTCCATGTGCGGAACAAGGTCAAGGAGCTGCGCTCGGCGCGCGGGCTCTCCCAAGCGCAGCTCGGGGCGGCCGTCGGGGTCTCACGGCAGACCATCAACTCCATCGAGGCCGAGCGGTACACGCCGTCCTTGCCGCTTGCCTTGTCCTTGGCCAGGTTCTTCCAGAGCAACGTAGAGGAGATGTTCTATGCCGACGGGGACAAAGCCCATGACTAGGACCCCGGCCACGTGGTCCGTACCGGCGTTCTTCCTCGGTATCGGCGTGGTCTGCCTGGTGACTGCGTCCGTCGGCGGCCATGTCGGCATCGGGCTCGTGGTGTTCGGCGTCATGGCGTTGTGCAGCCTGACGTTACTGGTGCTGGCACGCCGCAGTGAGGGCTACCGCGAGGCCGTCGCTCATCCGGACGAACGCTCCCACTCGATCAACCTGCGCGCCTGGGCCGGCGTGGGCGTGATCCTCACGGTGGGAAACCTGAGCGCCTTCATCGGCGAACTCGCATCCGGCCGCAGCGGCAATCCCTACTACTGGATGGTGATGGTGGCCGCCATCGGCTACATCGTGCTCATCCTGCTCTTCCGCCGGACCAGTTGAGCACCGTGTCAGCCGCACACTGAGGTGGTGATTCCCTCGGGACGTCCAAGGCCCTGGTACGGGCCGATGATCCATGCCGACGATCCCTACCCCGGCGGACTCTTCATCCTGCTCCTCACACTGATCGGCCCGGCCTATACGGCGATGGGCCTACCAGCCGGGCTCGCGGTGCTCAACTCCGGTGCCCTCGGCCTCTTTGCGGCACTGTTCGCCGTGAGCCAGTGGATCACCCCCACGTATCCGCTCGTCCTTCGGCTGTCGTGCTACGCGGGACTGACCGCACTGACGGCCTGGGGAGAGTGGGCGCTGGCACCGGGGTGGTGGGCGACCGCCGTGCTGACGGCGGTCGCGTGCGCGAATCTCCTCGTCCGCACGCGTGAGGCGGTCCTTGGCATAGCTGCCGTCACACTGCTGAGCCTGCTCTCGGGTGCTGCGCTGTCAGCGGCAGCGCTGGTCGCGGCCTCCGGCGCCATCGCCGTCCTGCGCGGCCGCCTCCTGCTGGAGGTCGCCCGGTCCCGGGCCAGCCGAAAGGCTTACGCCACAGCGGCGGTCGACAACGAGCGGCTGCGGTTCGCCAGGGATCTGCACGATCTGTTGGGCCACAGCCTGGTCACCATGATGGCGAAGGCGGAACTGGCGCAACGGCTGGCCGGCGTGGACCCGGCAGCGTCAGCGGCGGCTGCCAAGGATGTCCACGAAGTGGGACGGACCGCCATCCTCGAAGTGCAGCAGGCGATCACCGGCTACCGGTCGACGTCGTTGGCTGACGAGATCGACCAGGCGCACCGGAGTCTCGGTCCCCTGTTCCACAGCGTCGTCGTGACCGTGCCGGACCGGAGATGGCCGGCCCAGGTCGATTCGGTACTGGCCTGGGGCGTACGGGAAGCGGTGACGAACGTTCTCCGGCATGCCGATGCCAGCGAGTGCGCGATCACCGTCGAGTCGACCGGACGATCGGTCCGGCTCGACGTCGTCAACGACGACCTGGGCGGCCGAACGGTCCAGACCGGCCGCTCGGGTGGCCATGGGTTGACCGGCCTGCGGGAACGCGCGCGGGAACTCGGTGGCGACCTGACGGCCCAGGTCCGGCAGGACGGCGGGTTCCGGCTGACCATGGAACTGCCGATCGCTGCGGACGAGCCGTCCTGATCCGGGTCCGCCGACCGGCACGGCACAGGAGAAAGCTCCTGAACAACTGGGGTAGTTCCGCCTCTGTCCGGCTCTCGGTGCGACTGAAACGATCGATGACGGGCCGGCGGCACAACGGCCGCGGCGCGAGGGAACGGCACAGGGGAAGGGCACATGGCACACACAACGCAGTCTCGGCCACAAGTCGGCGGTCTGCTGACGATCATCCTGGAACTGGTCGTGTCCATCGCGGGGTACTACTGCCTGCGAGCATTCGGCATCGGCGTGATCTGGTCGCTGGCGATTCCCGGCATCGTGGTCGGTCTCATCGCGCTGGGCAGCACGATTCGCCGCAGGAAGCTCGATGCGACGGGGATACTCGTACTGCTCGAACTGGCGGCGACACTGGCGCTGTCGCTCAGCACAGGTGATGTGCGCATCGCGGCCTGCCGCCAGCCGTTGTACGTGCTGCTCGGCGGAGCGTTCTGTCTGTGCACCCTGCTCGCGGCCCGGCCTTTGACGGCGACCTTCATCGGGTCGGCGGCGACCTTCGGAGATCCCGTGCGGGCCAAGGCCTTCGAGCTGGCGTGGCAGGAGAGCCCCGACTACCGGCGTGCGCAACGAGCCATGACGTTCGCGGTCGGCTCCATCATGGTCATCGACTCCGGGTTACGGGTGCTGGTGATCTACCTCTTTCCCGCCTCGCGGATCGATCTGTCGCTGCTGCTGTCCAACGGCGCCGGCATCGTGATGTTCGTGCTGATCGGTTTCGTCGCAAGGGCCATGGTCATGCCGGCGCGGCGGATCGTGCTCGACTACGTCGACCGTCTCAAAGCCAAAGCCGAAGCCGAAGCCGAAGCCGAAGCCGAAGCCGGTCAGCCGTAGCGACCACCCCTCACCGTGCCGGGTGCTTCTTGAGTGGTCCTCGACCGGTTCGGTCCATGGTCGAGGGAACTACTCATGGATGGAGGCAACCGCTTGTGCGCGTTCTCGTTGTCACATGGGCTTGGCCCTCGCATCTGCAGCCCATGGTTCCGCTGAGCTGGGCGCTGCGGGCAGCCGGGCACGAACTGATCGTCGCAAGCACCGAGGGTCTTGTGCCGGCCATCCGGGACGCCGGGCTGCCCGCCGTGGTGCTCGGGCAGGAGCGCCCGGATGTGACGCGACGGATGACCGGATTCTATTTCGACTGGCTCGCGTCGTTGCCGGGGCCCGCGAGGGTCGAGGACGTCCGGAAGCTGGGCCCCCATGCCGTGGCGATGTACGTGGCGATGGCCGAAGCGACGATCGACGACACGTTGAGATTCGCTCGGACCTGGCGGCCTGATCTGGTGGTCTACGATCCCACCACCTTCGTCGGCCCGCTGACCGCCGCCGCCGTGAACGTCCCTGCGGCACGCCACATTTGGGGGATGGACTACACCTCGGTGACCAGGCAATTCGAGCCGGAAGCACTCGGGAAACTGTGCTCGCGCATCGGGGTCGACCCCATGGACACCCTGGGCACGGTCACCCTGGATCCCTGTCCACCGTCGTTGCAGACCGAGCTTGACGTAGCCCGGTTGCCGATGCGTTTCGTGCCGTACAACGGTCCGGGCGTCCTCCAGCCATGGCACCTGGAGACGCCCACGCGACCGCGCATCGTCCTGCTGGCCAGCAGCATCGCCGAGCTCTACCGCGAAACGGACTCGGCTAAGGGACTGTTCGCCGCGGTGCTGCGGGGCCTGGCCGGGCTGAACGTCGAGGTTCTGGCGATCGCGGGGAGCCGGACGGAGGCATTCCTCGAATCGCTGCCGGCCAACGTGCGGGTGATCGACCCGACCCCCCTGCATCTGCTGCTGCCGACGTGTGACCTGGTGATCCATCAGGGTGGCGGCGGGACCGTGATGACCTCGCTGGCCTACGGCGTGCCGCAGTTACTGCTGCCGATGTCGGTCGACCACGTCTGGAACGCCGGGCGGCTCACCCGCAGCGGTGCGGGAGACTGGCTGTCCGCGGAATCGGTCACCGCGGAGGCCGTCCGCGACCACGTCGAGCGGCTGCTGGAGGACCGGGGCCCGCGCGAGCAGGCACTGCGGTTGCGGGAAGAGATGGCGGCCCAGCCGTCCGCGGCGCAGGTGGTGGACTCGCTTGAGCGTCTCGTGGCGGAGCGGGGCGTCGCGGACGGACCGGCTCTGCTTCACCGGTGAGTGGCGAACGCTTCACCAGTGGGTGGCCAGCGACGGACTGCCCCGGTCTGGGACAGTCCACCTTTCCGCTTTCCGCCTGTCAGCCAAGAGGTTTGCGCAACGTGACGAACTGGCTGAGGACGGGATAGTTCCAGCTGGGAAAGAACTCGTCGATCCGGTCCGCGATGCGCTGCGGGTCGAACTCCGGGAACCCGCACAGCTCGGCGGGGTCGCCGCATTCGACCGTCAGGTTGTTTCGCGACAACAGGGCATGCACGTCGGTGTTTCGTCCCCAGGCGTTCTTGTCAAGCAGCCCGAAAGGTTTGACGTCGAGGAACAGGTCGATGCTCAGCACGATCAGCCCGCCCGGTGCCAGGAGGTGGCACATGGTGTCGACCATCAGCTCGGCCTCGTCCTGGTCAACGTGTTCGAGAACCGAGAGGGAGAAGATCCGGTCGAAGGAGTTCGCCTCGAAGTCGGCGTCCTGCAAGCGTTCGCTGACCAGCGTGACGTCCACGTCGAACATCGAGGTGAACCAACTGTGGATCTCCGCATGCGCGTCGTTGGTCTTCTCGACCCCGACCGACCACTTCTCGTCCTCAGACGGATCGACGTTGACGACCTTGCACCCTTGCTTGGCCAGAACGACCTGGAACCCGCTGAGCCATCCGCCGACGTCCAGCACCCGCATTCCCGGCTGCGGATCGGCGGTGAAGTAAGCCCAGGGATACTCCATGGTCCTGGTGTGGCTGGTCGGCTGGAAACCGAAGGGACCATAACGTTCCGGGTTCTTGGCGCTGAACCTCTGCAGACTCACCTGCGAGTGGTCGACGTGGAAACCGTAGGGTGCCCCCCAGCGCTTGTTCCACTCCCGGTATTCGGGCGGGATGTCCTTCTTCGCGAGCATGCCGGATTCCTCTCGTGCCGTTCGGGTCAGCATTGCCCCGCCGCCTCAAGGACCGGTGGGAATGCGGTGGGGCGGGGCTCCGGCAAGGGGCCAGCGGTTCTCCCAGGTGTTTGCGAGCAGTCCGGCCGACCATGGGGCGATGCGCGCCTTGTTCATCACCTGGGCCTGGAACACTCACTTCTACCCCATGGTCCCGCTCGGCCACGCACTGCGGGCGGCAGGCCACGAGGTCATGGTCGCCAGCCAGCCCTCGTTCACCAGCACCATCACCGACGCGGGCCTGCCCGCCCTGCCGGTCGGCCCCGACATCGACATGCAGGGCCGCGTCACAGAGGCGTACCGCAATTGGCGCCCGCCTGCCCATGGTGCCAAGGGCACATCCAAGGCCCCACGCGGCCGGAGAACCTACCAACTCGCCGCGGACTGCGCCGAGGCGATGGCCGACGAGGCGATGGACTTCGCGCACTCCTGGCAACCGGATGTCGTCGTGTACGAGCCGATGGCGCTGTTGGGGCCGCTGATGGCCGCCCACCTGGGCGTCCCCGCAATGCGGCTGCTGTGGGGAATAGACTTCTCGCGCGCGATCACCCTGCTCGGCGACGAGCTCTTCGGCGGCCTGGCCGAACGGCTGGGCGTGGACGAGTTCGCCCCGCTGGGGGATGTGACGCTGGATTCGTGCCCACCCCGGCTGCAGGTCCCCGCCGATGACGTCACCCGCCAGCCGCTGCGCTACGTCCCCTACAACGGCCCAGCCCGGCTGCCCGCTGTGCTGCGCCGTCGGCCCGACCGGCCACGCATCGCCGTCACCTGGGGCAAGACCCTGCTTCCCATCGGCCTGCACGACGGCACCCTCGGCCCCCGTATCGTCCGCGCACTCGGCCGCCACGACGTCGACGTCGTCGTCGCCACCTCCGCCGACCAACGTCAGCACTACACCGCGCTGCCCGACAACGTGAGCCATGTCGGGCCCGTCCCGCTGGACCTCCTTCTGCCCGGTTGCGCCGCCATCATCCACCACGGCGGCGGAGGTACCACCATGACCGCGATGAGTCACGGCGTCCCCCAACTGCTCCTCCCCTGGATCCCCGACGGTGTGGTCACCGCCCGGCAACTCCAGGCCACCGGCAGCGGACGTCACCTCCAACCGCAGGACCTCGACGACACCGCACTCACCGACGCACTCGAGGCGTTCCTCGCCGACCTGCCCACCTACCAGGACCACGCCGGCCGACTGGGCAGGGAGAACCGGGCCCTGCCCACCCCCTCTGAGGTCGCCACCCTGCTCGCCGCACGGCTCAGCGGCCGCACAGGTCCATGGGCCCAAGTCCGTTCCCAGCCATGCACGAGTCGTTCCCCAGCTCGCTGCCGGAACATGACCATGGACCGAATAAGTGGAGGCACACGCTGATGCGCGCACTGTTCATCACTTGGCCGTGGAATTCTCACTTCTATCCGATGGCACCGCTGGGCTGGGCACTGCGCGCCGCAGGGCACGATGTGATGGTTGCCAGTCAGCCGTCCTTCGCGCCTACGATCACCGGAGCCGGGCTGCCCGCGCTGCCCGTGGGCCCCGACCTCGACATCGTCGGTCAGCTGTCGGAAATGTACCGTGGCTGGCGCCCGGAGAACGACCGGGCCGTCGTCGAGAACAGCCCACACCGAAAGAACGGCATCGTCTCGCTGTACCGGATCGCGGAGTCCGCGGAGGCCATGGCAGAGGAGGCAACGGAATTCGCCCGGCAGTGGCGGCCGGACTTCGTCGTCTTCGAGCCGATGGCCTTCCTGGGGCCGGTTCTCGCCAGTGCGCTCGGGGTTCCCTCGATGCGCCTGCTGTGGGCCACCGACTCGTCCGCGAAAATCGCGCGCATCCAGGACGAGATGCTGGGCGGCCTCGCCCAGCGGATCGGGGCCGACCAGGTGAACCTGGTCGGCGACCTGACGCTGGACCCGTGCCCACCGCGGCTGCGCCGGGTCGACCCCAGGGTGACCGGCACGTCCATGCGTTACATCCCCTACAACGGCCCCGCCGAGCTGCCGCTGTGGTTGCGCACCCCGCCCAGCCGGCCGCGCATCCTCGTCACCTGGGGCGGGTCGTTGTTCCAGTACGGCTGGAACGAGGGCATTCTCGCTCCTCGCGTCGTGCGTGCCCTCGCGGACCAGGACGTGGAGGTCGTCGTTGCGGTGCACGGGGAGTACCGCGAGATGTTCACCGACCTGCCGGCGAACGTCGTGCACGTCGGCCCGGTCGCGCTGCATCTGCTGCTGCCCAGCTGCGCGGCCATCGTGCACCAGGGCGGCGCGGGCACCACGATGACGGCCGTGAGCTCTGGTACGCCGCAGTTCGTCGTGCCCTGGTGGCCCGACGCCATCGTCAACGCCAGACAGGTCGAAGCCACCGGCAGCGGACGCCACCTGTGGCCGGTCGACCTTGAGGACGCCACCCTGAAAGAGGCGCTCTGCCAGTTCATCGCCGATCTGCCCGACTACCAGAACGCCGCCACGCGACTACAGGACGAGCATCTCGCTCTGCCTACGCCGGCCGAGGTCGTCACCCAGATCGAGCGGGACTCAGCGGCAGGCACGGGCCTGTGGGCGGCCAGGAAACCGGCGTAATCCAAAGGGCGCGAGGGAGTTCAGATGAAGGCTCGTCCGCTGACCCTACCGGGCGCGTTCGAGGTGATACCCGACCGGCATCGCGACAAGCGGGGTGTCTTCCTCGAATGGTTCCGCGCCGACTGGCTGCGCGAGGCCACGGGACACACGTTGAACGTAGCCCAGGTCAACCTGTCGGTCTCCACACTGGGTGCGATCCGTGGCCTGCACCTGACCAGGACGCCACCGGGACAGGCCAAGTACGTCTCCTGCATGAGCGGCGCGATCGTCGATGTCCTGGTGGACCTGCGGCTCGGCTCGCCGACGTTCGGACAGCACGAAAGTGTTCGACTGGACGCGACGGAACAGCACAGCGTGTATGTGCCCGAGGGTTTCGGGCACGGGTTCTGCGCCCTCACCGAGGGCGCCACCGTCTCCTACCTGTGTTCCACCTCGTACGCTCCCGAGATCGAGTACGTGCTGAACCCGCTGGATCCCGAACTCGGCATCAGCTGGCCGGTCGCCGATCCGATCCCGTCGGACATCGCGGCCCAGGGCCGCGGACTGCGCGAGTGCCTGGATGAACAGCTCCTGCCGACCTATGACGAATGCCGGGCTCTTGCCCAGGCGCACCCGGGCCGGCCGACGTGACCCCACCGCAGCCGCGCGCGCTCGTGCTGGGTGGTACCGGCTACCTTGGTCGTCGGCTGTGTACGGCACTGGACGCCGCAGGCTGGTCCGTGCTCGCCGTAGGGCGCCGGTCAGTACCGGTCACCGCAGCCCGGCTGCTGGTGGCGGATCTCACCAGTGCGGACATCTCTGACGTGCTGGCCGAGGCGCAGCCGAGCCTGGTGGTCAACGCCGCCGGCGGGGTATGGCAACTGAGCGAACCCGAACTGATCGACTCCAATGCCGTGCTGGTCGACCGGCTGGTGGCCGCGCTCGCGAAACATCCCCGAGCGGTACGTCTCATTCAGCTGGGTTCGGCCAAGGAGTACGGCACCGGACCGGCCGGCGTCGCGATCGCCGAAGACGCCGTCGCACGGCCCGTGAGCACCTACGGCAAAAGCAAGTTGTCGGCGACCCGAGCGGTGCTTGCGGCCACGCGGCGAGGCGAACTGGAGGGTGTGATCCTGCGCCTGCCGACCACGATCGGGCCGGGCAGTCCCCAGGTGAGCCTGCTCGGTACGGTTTCCGCGGCACTGGCCGCCGCGGTGCGGGAGAACCGGCCCGCGGTGCTGCGGCTGTACCGGCTGACGGCCCATCAGGACTTCCTGGCGCTGGACGACCTGGCCCGTGGCGTCCTGGCGGCGGCGCAGAGCAGGCAGGCGGTGGGGCGGATCATCAACCTCGGCTACGGGGAGGCGATCTCCGTGCGATCACTGGTCGAGACGCTGGTGGCTGTCAGCGGTTGGCCGACACAGATCCGCGACGATGCGCCGCCGTCGGGAACCGACCGGATCGAATGGCAGCGCCTCGACATCTCGACGGCCGCCGAGTTGCTCGGCTGGACGCCTCGGCAACAACTGCGCGACGCGCTCACCGAGGTGTGGTCCGCGGTGAATCCTCAGCGCGACGCCGACGTCGCCCCCGACTCCGCGGACCGTCGGGCGACGCATTCCAAGTAGACGCCGCAGTCGGGCACGTGCCCCGCCGCGGGCCACCGCGGCCCGAGCGCGGCTGCCACTCGAGAACCGGCTGTGCCTGCTCCGTCATGACCTTTGACGCTCACTCTGGGATACCGGCACGCCTATGGACCGGTACCTCAGCGGTATTCGAGAAGGCCGTCCTAACGTTCGTTGCATGAAGGCTCTCGTTTTGTCCGGTGGCTCGGGCACGCGTCTGTGGCCCCTGACGCACACGTCGCCCAAACAACTGGTACCGGTGGCCAACAAACCGGTTCTCTACTATGCCCTTGAGGATGTCGCACGAGCTGGGATCACCGAGTTGGGGATCGTGGTCGGGGAGACCGCCTTCGAGATCCAGGAAGCGGTGGGCGACGGTTCCAAGTTCGGTCTGCAGGTGACCTACCTGCCGCAGGAAAAGCCGCTGGGACTCGCGCACGCGGTCCTCATCGCCCGGGAATACCTCGGCGACGACGACTTCGTCATGTATCTGGGTGACAGTTTCGCCGTCGGCGGGGCCGCGTGCCTGGTGCGTGAGTTCCGCGCCGACCCGACCGACGCGCGGGTCCTGCTCACCCAGGTGCCGGACCCGACCGTCTTCGGCGTGGCCGAAGTGGCCGACGACGGGCGGATCCTGGGCCTGGAGGAGAAGCCGGCGCGGCCCAAGAGCGACATGGCCGTGGTCGGCGTGTACCTCTTCACGCCCGTCGTGCACGAGGCGGTGCGAGCCGTCGAGCCGTCCTGGCGCGGCGAGCTGGAGATCACCGACGCCATCCAGCGGCTGATCGACACCCGGCATGAGGTCCGGTCGACGCGTTTTCACGGCTACTGGAAGGACACCGGCGACGCCTCCGGCGTCCTGGAGGCCAACCGGTCGGTGCTGGAGAACGTCGAGCCGCGGACCGAGGGCACGGTGGACGCGGACAGCGAGGTGATCGGCCGGGTCAGAATCGAGGCCGGCGCACAGATACGCGGCTCCCGCGTGGTCGGCCCGGCCGTGATCGGCTGCAACACGGTCATCAGCAATTCGTACGTCGGCCCCTACACCTCCATAGCGGAGGACTGCCGGGTGCAGGACACCGAGATCGAGTACTCCATCGTGCTGCGCGAGGCCCGCCTGGACGGTGTGGGCCGGCTCCGGGCATCCCTCATCGGCCGCAACGCGAGCGTGACCCCCGCCGCGCGGAAGCCGTTCAGCAACCGGCTGATCCTCGGCGATCACAGCGAGGTGCAGATCTCTCCATGAGCATACGGAGGAACGCGATGAGCGGCGGTGCCGTCGGCACTGATGGCGGTGCGGCGTGAGGGGGACGCTGCGCACCGTACGCGGTCTGGTGAGCGACTACTGCCTGCGGCCACTGTGGCGCTGCCTGATGACGTACGGATCACTCCACGTCACACCTGTCCCCCCCGACCCGTTCGATTTCTCCATCGTCGAACAGTTCGTGTATGTCACCACTTCTTGGCTCGCCCCGGTCCGCTACGCCCAGCACCAGCCCGCAAGGCTGGCCGGGCCGCGGGCCGGCCACCCCGAGCGCGTGAGGCCTGACGTGCCGCTGACGGAGCGGGAACGGCTGCTCGACCTTGAGGTCTGGTCAGCGCAGCGCCCGCACCGGACCCAGCCGCCCCGGCGGTCGCAGCGCCGCCGCGGCAGGTCCGCCCGGTAGCCTGGACGGTACGGGACAGGCGTGAGGGAGAGCGGACGTTCGTGATCAGTGTGGCGATCGTCGAGGACCAGGCGATGTTACGTTCGGCTATCGCAGCTCTGCTGGAACTGGAGCCCGACATCAGGGTCGTGGCCCAGCTCGGCCGGGGGGACACGGCGGTGGAGACCCTCGCGGATACCGGATGCGACGTTCTCCTGCTGGACGTCGAGATGCCCGGTGTCAGCGGTCTGGACGTCGCCGAGGCGCTCAAGCAGCATTCCCACCCACCGCTGGTGATGATGCTGACGACATTCCAGCGGCCCGGGTACGTGCGGCGGGCGCTGGAGGCGGGAGCGCGCGCCTACATCACGAAGGACTCGTCGGTGGGAGAGATCGCCGCCGCCATCCGACGGGTGGCCGCAGGCGAACTCCTCTTCTCCGGCCAGCAGGTGCGGCTGGCCATGGAGTCGGGCGACAGCCCGCTGAGCAAGCGGGAAGGTGACGTGCTGCGTGCCGCCCAGTTCCACGACACTCTGGCCGACATCGCGGAGTACCTGCATCTGTCGGTGAGCACCGTCAGTAACTACATCACCGCGGCGATCGCGAAGACCGCCTCCCGCAACCGGGGCCAGGCCATCAGGATCGCGCGCGACCGCGGCTGGTTGTAGCGGGCGGCACTCGCGCTGTCCTTCACCAGTCCTCGACCGGCGCGGTCCATCGTGAGGGACCTGAGAGAAGGGGTTCCTCACATGCGTGTGCCCGCTGTCACCCGCCCCATGCGCACCGCCCGCTCTGGCGACCGGGCGCGCGAACCGCGCCTCGTCGAGGCCGGGGAGCGGCGGTGAAACGGACTCTGGGGAGCCTGGCCGTCCTGGGCGGCGCGCCGGCGTTCGACACTCCCGTGGTCTTCGGACGGCCCAACATCGGTTCACGCAAGGCGTTCTACGACCGGCTGGACACGGTTCTCGACAGCAGATGGCTCTCCAACGGCGGTGTCCTGTGCGAGGAGTTCGAACGGCGCGTCGCCCAGGAGGCCGGCACCCCGTACTGCATCGCCACGTGCAACGCCACCTCCGCCCTTCAACTCGCCTTGCGGGCACGGGGTGTGACAGGCGAGGTGATCATGCCGGCATTCACCTTCGCCGCGACCGCACACGCCCTGTCATGGATCGGGCTGACCCCCGTCCTGTGCGACGTTGACCCCGACGACGGCTCGCTGCTGCTGTCGGAGGCCGAAGCCCTCATCGGCCCGGACACCACGGCCATCCTGGGCGTCCACATCTGGGGTCGGCCCAGCCGGCTGGACGAACTGACCTCGCTGGCCCGGCGCCACGGTCTCGCCCTGATCTTCGACTCCGCGCACGCCTTCGGGTGCGGCTGGAACGGGCGGCGCATAGGCGGCTTCGGCGACGCCGAGGTGTTCAGCTTCCACGCCACGAAGTTCATCAATTCCTTCGAGGGCGGTGCGCTGGTCACAGCCGACGGGGAACTGGCCCGCCGGGCCCGACAGATGCGGAACTTCGGCATCGCCGGGCACGACGACGTCGTCTCGGTGGGCACCAACGCCAAGCTGCACGAGGCCAGCGCCGCCATGGGCCTGACGTCCCTGGACGACATGGACCACTTCGTACGCAGCAACCGGGAGAACTACCGGCGCTACCAGGACGAGCTCGCTGGCACGCCGGGACTGCGGCTGCTGGAGGTCGACGAGCGCGAAGCCAACAACTACCAGTACGTCGTGCTCGACGTGGACGCCGCACGCACCGGACTGGACCGCGACGACCTGTTGGCGGTCCTGGCGGCTGAAAACGTCTTCGCCCGCCGCTACTTCTATCCGGGCTGCCACCGCATGGACCCCTACCGCACCCACCGCCCGTTCCCGGGTACCGACAGCATCGCCGCCCGCGTCATGGTGCTGCCCACCGGCGAATGCGTCACCGCTGATGACATCACCGCGGTGTGCGCGATCATCCGGTTCGCGGTGGAGCGGGGCCACGAGGTCACCCGGTGCCTGCGCCGGGCCGCCTGACCACGTGGGCTCGTACGGCACCCCGAGTCGGCCCGGACGGTAACCAGGACGTCTCGGGAACCGGTAGAAGCCACGTGCAGGAGCCGACGCCGACACATGTCCAGCGGCTCTGGAGCCCCGGGCACTGTACTGGCCGTCCGGTATGGCCGAGCTCGCGCCAATGGAAAGCCAAGGAAAATAAGGGGGGCGCACCAGATGCCCGGACTCGCATCCCGCGGGAAGCCCATCACCATACGCCGGGCAGTGGTGATCGGAGCGGGCGGATTCATCGGCAGGGAGCTCAGCGCGGTGCTGCACCAGACGGGCATCGACACCGCGTGTTTCACCAGGAAGGCCGCCTTCATGCCGCCCGTCGGGCTCGCGCACTGCCTGCTCACCGCGGACGTCGTCTTCTACCTCGCCAGCAGCATCAACCCGCTGCTCGGGGAACAGCACCCCGAAAGGGCCCAGGCGGACCACCGGCTGTTCGCGGAACTGCTCTGCCGACTGGCCCAGATGCAGGATCCACCAACGGTGATGCTGACCAGTTCCGGCGGCACGGTGTACGACCCGGACGTCCGCCCGCCATTCTCGGAAGTCTCGCCGACCCGCGCCACGGCCTCCTACGGCGCCGCCAAACTAGCGTTGGAGGAGGAGCTGTCCGCGTATTGCGGCACCATCCCGGGCATCATCCTGCGCCTGTCCAACGTCTACGGTCCCCGACAGCGCGCGACGGCCGGGCAGGGCGTCCTGGCCCACTGGCTGCGCGCGGTGCGCGAGGGCACACCGCTGAGGATCATCGGCGACCCGGCAAGCACCCGGGACTACGTGTACATCGACGACGTCGTCGACTGCATGCACCGGCTTCTGCACGTCGACCGGAGCGGGCTCCTGGCCACCTGGGGAAACCCGCTGGTCCTCAACGTCGGCTCAGGACGGCCCACCTCCCTCGCCGAACTGGCCGACGTCGTACGGAGGGTGGTGGACCATCCCCTGGTCTTCGAACACCTACCGTCCCGCGGCCTCGACCGCGCTCAGGTCTGGCTGGACGTGCGGCGGGCCCGTACCGCGATCGGCTGGCAGGCGCGAACGTCCCTGACCGACGGCGTCAGGGAGGCGTGGCGTGCGGCCGTCCCCGCGGCTGCAGGGTGATCAGGAACCGTTGACGACGCTCCAGCCGGGGGCCGGGGCGCCGTCTCCTCGCCCCGGCCCCCGGGCGCTCATGACGGTGCAGGCTGCTCGGCAGCGCGCTCGGCGACGGTGGCCAGTGCGCGCACCGTCGGGTTGTCATAGATCTCGACGACCGGGACGCGGACGCCGCAGTCGTCGGACAGGAGAGCGGCAGCCCGGATCGCCATGACCGAAGTCCCGCCCAGGGAGAAGAAGTTGTCGTCGACCCCTACGTCCTGCCGCTCCAGCACCTGCGACCACACCCGGACGACAGCGTCCTGCCACGGTGTCAGCGGGCGGACGTCCCCGGTGGCTGCCCGCGCGGACCGCGGACCAGGCCGGTCCGCGTCCCGCGTCCCGGTGCCCCGTCCCGGGACGTAACCCAGCAGCAGGTAGGGTTCGCCCGCGTCGAGCGCGAGCTCGAACAGGTCGACTGCCTCGTCCCGGTTCATGGTCCGAAAGCCCCGGCGGCGGACCGCCACGTCGAGCTCGGCGGCCTTCCGGCTCATACCGAGGCCCGACCACACGCTCCACGCCTGGGCGTGCGCCGATGCGGAACCGGGCCGGCGCGGGCCGCGGGCGAAGGCGTCGACGCCTGTGCAGGCCGCCGCGTAGGAGCCGAACGGGGAGGCACCGAAGGCGCCGTTGAGCGAGGAGAACAGCACCAGCGTGCACGAGGGGCGCCGGGCCGCCAGTCGCGCGGCGGCCCAGGCGGTCAGGAACTTGTTCCGCAGGACGGAGCGGAACGTGTCCACCGGCTCGTTCGCCACCACATGCCCCTCCGGCTCCAGCCAGTTGCTGCCCACGTCCTGCGACGCGAGGTGCAGCACCAGCCCCACCGTGCCGCCCCACCGGGTCTCCGTCTCGGTGACGGCCCCCTCGAGGGCCGCCTCGTCACCGGCGTCGCAGCACACATAGTGCACGCGGCCCCGCTCCGCCAGCGCGGTGAGGCGCCGCGCGCGCTCTCCGGCGCCGCCCACGCCCACCGGGGTGCGTCCCACCAGCACCAGGTCCATGCCGTACCGGCCCTGGAGGTGCCGCGCGAGCTCGTACCCCACATCGCTCAAACCACCGGTGATCAGTGCCGTGGCGCCGGTGCGCAACGCGGACGGGGTGCCGGGGTCAGCCGGAGCCGGCGCCTGCACGGGGACCTTGCGGGGCACGTACCGGGTGCCGTCCCGATAGGCGGCGACGGCCTCGCCGTCGGCGCTACGAGCCTCGCCGGCCAGGGTGTCCAGGACGGTGGCGGGGGTCTCGGCTGTGCCGAAGTCCACCTGCCGCACGTCGAGCCGGACGCCCTCCGTCCGTGCCGTCCTGACCAGTCCGGTCACGGTCGCCGCCAGCGGGTTCACCGGTTCGTCCGCGCGGACCGCGCATGCGTGGCGCGTCACGATGAGAAACCGTTCGGGAGGTGCCGGGGCACGCTGCGCGGACTGCAGGGCGACCAGCAGCGAGGCGGGCCCGCCTCCGTCGAGGACCTCGGGCCCCGGTGTCCGGGGCAGCGTGGTGTCCGCTCCGGGCAGCCAGATGTAGACCGCCGTCCGGGGACGCAGGCCGTGACGGTCCAGGGCGGTGTGCACAGCCGCGTGCGAGGCGGGGTCGTCCGGGTCGATCTCGTAGCGCAGCGGGGTCAGTTCACGGAAGGCGGGGCCGCGTGAGACGACGACGCTGCCGGGCGGCGCGATTCGCGCGTCCTCCGCGTCGCCGAACAGCAGCAGCACCCCTGGCTGCGTCCCCTGGGGCGGTGGCGCGGGGGTGGGGTCCCAGATCTCCGTGCACATCCAGGATGCCGGGTCCTCGGAACGGGCGTACTCCTTGGCGAGCCGCTTCCGCTGGATCTTGCCGATCGCCGTCTTCGGGAAGGACTCCGCCGGGATCAACACCACGTCGTCGGGCACGAAACCAAACCGACGTCCCGTCACCTCACGTACGGAGGAGACGAGTTCCTCCGACGTCGCGGTGGCGGCACAGGTGCGGGCCGCGAAGACGACGGTGCGGCGCTGTCCGCGGTGGGTGTGCACCCCGCACACCGCGACGAAGCCGGGCCTGAGGTCGGGGACCGACTCCAGTGCCGCCTCGATGTCGTGGACGGGGACGTTGACACCGTTGACGACGATGGCGTCGGTTCCCCGCCCCACGAGGGTCAGCTCGCCCTCGTGGACGAACGCCCGGTCCCCGGTGCGGAACCAGCCGTCGGCGGTGAACGCCTGCCGGTTCGCCTCCACGTTGCCCACGTAACCGCGAAACAGCGTGGACCCGCTGATCTCCAGGTCGCCCACCCGGTCGCACGGCAGCACCTGGCCGTCCTCGCCGGTGATGCGGACCGTGACGCCCGGCAGGGGGACGCCCGTGACGGTGAGGGCAAGCGACCTCGGCAGGCCGGGGCGGACGAAGGCCAGTGCACCGTCGAGGGAGGCCGCGTCCACATGCACCATGCCCACGGCGGTGTCGGCGGCGTCCAGGCGCGAGTAGACCACCCCGGAACCCGTTTCCGACATGCCCCAGCTCGGGTGCACGGCGTCCGTGTGAAGACCGTGCCCGGCCAGCCGGGCGGCGAACTCCTGGGCGGTCGCGCCGACGACGGCCTCGCCACCGTTGAGCATGTGCCGCAGCGCGCGCAGGTCCCAGCTGCGCCCGGTGCCCCGGCGCAGCTCGCTGTTGACGAGGCCGTAGGCGAAGTTGGGCGCCCAGGTCATCGTGGCGCGGTGCGCGCTGAGCAGGTCGAGCCACGCCAGCGGGTCCCCGAGGATGAGGCGGGTGTCCACGTCGACGTAGTCACACCCCAAGAACGCGGACTGCAGGCACCACATGACCAGACCGCCGATGTGGTCGAGCGGCATCCAGTTCAGCGCGACCTCGTCGGGCCCGAACCCGTTGTGCCGGGCCGCGGCCCACGCACGGTGGGCCAGCGCCCGGTGGGTCAGCGGCACGCATTTCGCCACGCCGGTGCTGCCCGACGTCAGCAAGTGCACCGCGACGTCGTCCGGGCACCGCTGCACGGCCCCACCGGGCTGCGGCTCGGCCGCCTGGCTGCCGGACGGGGGCAGCGCTCGCAGGTCGAGGCGGCGGATGGCGGCGTCCTCGTCGGCCCAGTCCTCGTCGACGACGACCAACGGCCCGCGGAACAGCTCGCACACGCCCCGCAGCCGGCCCCGGTCGGCCTCCCCGGAGGGGCCCGCCGCCGGCGGCGCGATCGGGGTCGGTACCGCTCCTTCGAGCACACACGCCCAGAACGCGGTGAGGAATCGCATGCTGTCGCGGACCGCGAGCACGACCGGCTCACCGGGACCGACGCCCGCCGCGCGCAGCGCCGACCGCGCCGGGCCCGCGGCATGGGCCAAATCACCGTAGGTGACCGCCAGTTCCTCGCCGCCTGCGTCGACGGTGGTGACGGTGCGGCCACCGTCCGCCGCACGCAGCAGCGCGGCGCTCAGAGTCGCCGGCCAGTCGGTGGGCGGCTCGGCCGCTTCCCCGCTCAGGACCGCCTGCGGTGGTGCGCTTACCACGTGACCTCCAGCCTCTTCAGCCCGAAGAGCACGGCCTCGTAGTCGACCGCGTCGTGGGGAATGCGTTGCGCGAGCCGCAGACCGGGCAGGCGCTCCAGCAAGGTGGTCAGGACGACAGTCAGCTCCAGCCGCGCCACCCGCGCCCCGATGCAGGCATGGGGGCCATGACCGAAGGCCAGGTGCCGACCGGGGGAGCGGTGGACGTCGAAGCGCTCCGGGTCCTCGAACACCCTCGGGTCCCTGTTGCCCGCGGCGCCCAGCAGCACCACGCCGTCGCCGGCCCGGATCGTCGTCCCGCGCAGTTCGATGTCCTCGGCCGCTATCCGCACGGCGGCGAGCTCACCGACCGACAGAAACCTCAGCAGTTCCTCGACCGCCTGGGGTACCAACTCCGGATGCCGGCGTACCGCGGTGAGCTGCTCCGGATGGTGCAGCAGTGTCAGGACGCCCAGCGAGATCATGTGCGCGGTCGTCTCGTAGCCCGCCAGCAGGATGACGAACACCGTGGCCAGCATGGACCACATTTCGAGCTGACCGGCCGCGACGTACTCCCGCAGCACTCTGCCGATCATGCCGGCGCCGGCCGAAGCGGGCGATGCGGCTGCGTCGTCGGCGATCTCCCTGACGAAGTTGAACAGTTCCTCGAACGCCTCGGTGCCACGATGGGTGAGCGCGGCCACCGACAACTGCTCCAGCCGGGGTAGTGCGCCCTCCGGCGCGCCGAGGATCCGGCCGATAGTGAGTGCGGGCACGGGCATCGCCAGCGATGTCACCAGGTCGGCCGACGGCCCTTGCGCGACCATCCGGTCCAGGTGCCCATCGACGCAACTCTGCACGAACGGCCGCAGCTCATCGACCTGCCTGGGCAGGAACTCCGACAGGAACATGCGGCGGTGCGCCAGATGGTCCGGCGCGTCCATGCCGAGAAACACCGGCACGGTGGCGAGCTGGGCGGTCTCGCTGTCGAGGGAGGGAAAACCAGGCCGCGACCGGTCCGAACTGAGCCGGGCGTCGCCCAGCAGGGCCCGGATGTCTTCGTAGCGGGACACCAGCCACACCAGGGAGCCGCCGGCCAGACGCGCCCGCCGTACCGGCGCGTGCTCGCGCATCTCGGCGTAGGCGGCCGGCAGCCCGAACGGGCAGGGCCGGCGCATCGGGAACAGCGGCACGCCTGCGGGCACGGCCTCCACCGGGCACCTGCCACCGGCCGCGGGGCTTTCTCCGCGTCCATCGGGGGCGTCCATGCGCCGACCTCCGTTCTCCTCAGGTGGCGCCGCCGACGCTGGTGCGCGGCCGTCGGAGCGGATTCGTGCCCGCATCGAGCTGCTGATCGAGGGGCAGGACAGCGATGCTGGATCGGTATCCGAGCCGTCCCCGGCATGCTGCGTCCACCATGACTGTTCTTCTCCGCGAGGACTTGCGGCTCAGCCCCGTCGGCCTCGGCACCACCATGTCGGTCTTCAGCCCGGCTGCCGAACCCGTCAGCCCGCACGAGGCACTCGCGCTCCTGCGGCACGCCGTCGACATCGGTGTCACCTTCCTCGACACCGCCGATGTGTACGGTAACGGCGCGAACGAGGAACTCGTCGGCCGGCTGCTGGCCGACCGGCGCGCCGAAGTGACGGTGGCGACGAAGTTCGGCATCACCGGCGATCTCCAGGGGGCCAGGTGCGCCCGCGGCGACCGGTCCTATGTGGCGCGCTGCGCCGAAGCCAGCCTCAGGCGGCTGGGCACCGACACCATCGACCTGTACTACCTGCACCGGGTGGACCCGAACGTGCCGATCGAGGAGACCGTCGGCGCGATGGCCGAACTCGTCACCGCCGGGAAGGTGCGCCACCTGGGTCTGTGCGAAGTCACCGCGGCCGAACTGCGTCGCGCCCACGCGGTCCACCCGATAGCGGCCGTGCAGTCCGAGTGGAGCGTGTGGAGCCGCGACGTCGAGGCCACGGTGGTCCCGGCGGCGGCCGAGCTCGGTGCCGGGTTCGTACCGTACTCGCCGCTCGGCCGCGGCATGCTCGCCGGCACGGTCAGCGAAGACTCGCTGTCGGCCGACGACCTGCGACGGGCCTTGATGCCGCGCTACAGCGAGGACAACCTCGCGGTGAACGTCTCCGCGACCGGGACCATCGCCTCGGTCGCCGAGGAGACCGGTCTGACCCAGGCGCAAGTCAGCCTTGCCTGGCTGAAGGCCAAGGGCCGGGAGTTCGGCCTGCCGGTGGTGCCGATCCCCGGCACCCGGCGACGGCGGTATCTGGCCGACAACCTCGCATCGGCCGGCGCCGTGCTCGGCGAGGACCACATCCGGCGACTGGACGCCGTGGCCGGGGCGGTGGCGGGGGCCCGGTCCCGGGACCCGCACTGGATCTCCGCCGGCCGCGGATGACGGACAACCCTTCGACGGACGGGAGACGAGGAGTTGAACGACACGCAGTCGGCCCCGCTGCACAGCGGCGCACGTACGGTGCTGACCAGAGCCATGGACGACATGGTCGCCGCCGGGGCCACCGGAGTCCTGGTACGGGTGCACGACCGGCTCGGCGTGTGGACCGCCACGGCGGGCGTCGCCCGACGCGGTCGGCCGGATCCCGTCCCCGAGGATGCCCGCTTCCGCATCGGCAGCGTCACCAAGACCTTCGTGGCGGCCGTCGTGCTGCTGCTCATGGCCGAGGGCGAGCTGGATCTCGACGATCCAGTCGACCGGTACCTTCCGCGCTTCGGCCTTGATGGCCGCATCACCATACGGATGCTCCTCACCCACGTCAGCGGCCTGTACAGCTACTCGGGGGAGAACGAGCGCGACAGCAAGGCGCAGACCGGGCTCTTCGCCACCAGCGGCGAGCTGTACGTACGGCAGCTTGCGACCTCCTACACTCCCGACGAGCTGGTCCGCTTCGCGCTGGACCGGCCCGCGTACTTCGCGCCCGGAGAGGGCTTCGCGTACTCCAACACCAACTACGTCCTGGTCGGACTGCTCATCGAGGAAATCACCGGAGAACCGTACGCACAGCAGGTGGACCGGCGGATCGTGCAGCCGCTGGGCCTGGCCGACACCACCGTGCCGGGGTGCGACATGGCCATCCCCGGCCCGCACGCCCACGGCTACCTCGGCTACCGGCACGACGGGCGGCCGATGGTGGCCGACGTCACGCACTCCAGCCCGTCCTGGTACGGGGCCGCCGGCGAGATCATCTCCAGCGCCCGGGACCTCGACGTGTTTCTCGCCGCGCTGCTCGACGGCCGGCTGCTGCCCCCGCCCGCGCTCGCCGAAGTCACCTCCTTCATCCCGCCACCCCCCAGCCCCGGCGTCAGCCCTGGTCTGTTCCGCCGGGAGTTCGCCCCCGGCCGCACCGGTATCGGCCACTTCGGCAGCGTCCCCGGCTACCTCTGCAACGCCTACAGCACCGTCGACGGTGCGGCCCGGCTCGTGATGTCGGCGACCAAGGGCGCCGTCGACCGGTTCGACCCGGCCGCCTTCTCGGCGTTCCTGACCGCCATGGACCGCGCGCTCGTCGCCTGCTTCACGTCGCTGGTTCTGCCGTCGTGACCAAGGACGTACGGTGGCTCGCCGGTCTGCCCGCACCGCAGGCCCGGTACTGGTTCGGCGAGAAGGAGAGCCCCGGATCACCGGACGCGATGGACTCCTTCACCTTCCGGATCACCGGCCCGGTCGACGAGGCGGCGCTGCGGGGGGCCCTGCGCACGGTCATCGGCCGGCACACCGCCCTGCGCACCCTCATCACCAGGCAGTCCCACCGGCTCCTCACCACGGTCGTGGAACCTGACGCCGTGGGCGAGGTGCTGGAGGTCCGCCACGCCGCGCCGCCTGAGCACGAGCAGGCTCTGCGTGCGTTCGCCCATCGCCCCTTCCACCTGGACCGCGACCTGCCGGTGCGGGCGCTACTGGTGGCCTGCGGCACGACCGACGACGGGCCTTCACACCTCGTCGTCTGCGTGCACCACGTCGCGTTCGACGGATGGTCGGCGACGCTGTTCTTCTCCCAGCTCGGCGCCGCCTACCGCGCGTTGAGGCACGGCGAACTCCCGCCCGGCGATCCGCCCAGCCACTACGAGCGGATCTGGCGTGCGCAGAGCGAGGCGGAGACGGAACGGGACCGCAGCGACCTGATGGAGTGGGCCCAGGACCTCGTCGGCGTGCCTGACCTGCCGTTGCCGCTGAGCCCCGTGCCCGACTCACCCGGCGCCCTCGGCGAACAGCTGGTCGTCCTGTCGCCCCGCCACACCGGTCTGCTCGAAGTGGCCGCGAGGAACGCGGCCACCACGCCCAACGCCCTTCTGCTCACCGCCTGGGTGAGAGCCTTGCGTGCCCTCACCGGCGGTCGCGACTTTGCCGTCGGGCTGCCGGTCAGCGGGCGCACCTCACTGGCGAGCATGACCGCGATCGGATGTTTTGTCTCGGTGGTGCCGTTGAGGTTCCGGGCCCCCGGACACGTCGAGGGCGATGTCGAGCGGGACGTCGAGCGCGACCTCGGGCAAACCGTGGCGGGACTGGCCAAGGCCCTGCGCTTCCAATTCTCTCCGCTGGAAAGCATCGTCGGCGAAGCCGTCGCCCACGACGCACACCGCACACCGTTGTGCCAGGCGGCGTTTGTATCGCAGGAACAGACTGATCTCAGCCTGCGCCTCGATGGCGCCGAGAGTGTGTACGTGCCTCGTCTCAAGCCGGAGTCCGCGTTCGAGGTGACGCTGGAGGTGTGGTTCGCCACCAGGACCACGGCGCGGATCAAACACCGCGTCGACGTCCTCGACCAGCGGCGCGCGGCGCGCCTCGCCGGCCTGTGGCGCACGGAAGTGGACACGGTTGTGAAGGTGTGTGCCGACTCGCCGCGATGACTCGCGTCCGCCGGTACCACTGCGCCGCTACGGCGACCAGTCGTGGCCTGCGGCTGTCATCGCGCACCGGGGCGAAAATTCCGTTACCAGACTGCGGCGCCGTCTTCGCCTGCTTCCGGGATCCGCCGCTGACACCAACCGACGCACGTCACGGGATGGCCGATCAGTGCGCGATGTCAACGATGTCCGTCATACCTCGGTACCACCGATTACGTGACAGGGCTTGATTCATGACGCTCCCGCCTTTCCTGTATATCCCGGAGCCATTCAGTGAAACGAACTCCTCGGGTACGCAACTGGATCTGCACACAAGAAGGCCGATACTGAACCCCAAGGCAATGATCTGGCAAGGAAATGGTGTAGAAATACAAATGCAACTGCGAGCCGACGGGCGGTGCCGGCCGCGACAAGTACCGTGACTTTGCCGGATTGTTCCCGATTTCTCTGACTCAAGCGCACTGTTCGCAACGCACAGGTGACGGACCGTTGCCCTCCCCGGGCCGCAGACCGGCTCGTCGGCCGTCCGGTGCGGGGAAGCTATCGGGCCATATGTGAATACCGCCTTGTGTGCTTGAGACACCTAGTTTCTAATGGTGATCGCGAGCAATTATCGAACGTGCATGGCCGAATCGCACCGCTGTCTATGGCATTTGAACTCGTCATGGATGACCAGTAGCGGGAAGCTTGGCAACAGGGGAGATCTGTTCGGTATGTGGCAGTGTAAAGATGTGGCGGCTGACCGGTGCGCCGCAGACGGCAACGGGAGTGAATCGGACCGTCATCGAGTAAACCGCGGCACCGGAAGAGCGGACGCGTCATCGTTGATGATTTCGGTGCTCAGTCCCTTGAGTCTCACCGTCGGGGGCGTCGACGTCACGCCGACAGCTCCGAAACTGCGGACGATCATCGCCTATCTGGCGCTCCGTAGCAACAGGGTGGTGGCGATCGAGTCGCTGATCAGCGAACTCTGGGGGCAGGAGCCGCCGGTGAGCGCCACGGCGACCCTGCAGACGTACATGTACCAGTTGCGGCAGATCCTCACCCAGAACGGCCTCAACGGCAAGGAAATCCTCCTCACCAAGCCGATCGGCTACGAACTGCGGCTCAGGTCGACAGAACTGGACCTGGACATTTTTCGTAACCTGATGGAGCAGGCCCGGGAGCATCTTCAGGAAGGAGCCGACGAATCCGCACTCGCGATCGTCACGAAGGCACTCGATATGTGCCCGGCGGCACCGCTGAACGATGTGATCGGAGGTGAGATAATCGCTTCCTACATAGGCCAGATCGGTGAATCCGTGCTGCAGGCCGTGGAACTGGGGATCGAGGCCAAGCTGCGGCTCGGATATCATCAGGAACTCGTCGCGGAACTGAAACTGCTGTGTGCCGAGCACCCGTATCACGAGAACCTGCACGCGAAACTCATGATAAGCCTGCAGAGAATGGGTAGGCGCTCCGAGGCGCTGGTCGTCTACCAGATGATCCGGAGGAACCTGCAAGACGAACTCGGCATCGACCCCTCAGCCAGTCTGCAGGAACTCCAGAACAAGATTCTGAACGCTGACTCCAGCACCGTCAGCGAAATCGAGTTATCGTGGCAGGCGCGGGAGACGATCTCCCCGGCACAACTGCCCGGCAACATTGCGGAATTCACTGGACGGGCTGCCGAGATAGAGCAGCTGGACCGTATCCTGACGACGAACCAGAACACCCTGGCGCCGACCGTCGTGACCCTGACGGGCAGCCCGGGGACGGGGAAGTCCGCGCTCGCGGTCCGTGTCTGCCACGAAATCAGGGACCGTTTCTGTGACGGCCAGCTCTACGCCGACCTGGGCGGCGGCAGCGTCGAGCCGTACCAGGTGCTCGGCCGTTTCCTGCGCGGTGCCGGGTTCAAGGGCGAGGAGATCCCGGCCGACCTCGACGAGCGTTCCCAGCTGTTCCGGAGCTGGACCGGGCAGCACGAGGTCCTCATCCTGCTGGACAACGCCGCCTCCCGCGTCCAGGTACGCCCGCTGCTGACGTCGCGACCGGGCAGTACGGTCCTCATCACCGGAACGCAGCTGGCCATCGGCGGCTTAGAGGGGTCGCGGTCGTTCCGGCTGGACGTCCCCGCGCTGGAGGAGTGCGTGGCGATCCTGGGCTCGATGGTCGGCGCGGAACGCATGGCGGGCGAGGAGGACGTCGCCCACGACATCGCCCGGCTGTGCGACCAGCTTCCGGTGGCGCTGCGCATCGTGGCCGCAAAAATCGCCACCGGCGCATACACCTCGCTGACGGCAGCCGCCCAGCGGCTGACCGACCCCGAGGCCCGGCTGGAGGAACTCCGCTTCGGGGAATGGGACATCCGTGACACCTACGCCGCCGGGTACCGCCTGCTCGACGGCCAGGGACGCAAGGCCCTGACCATGATGGCGGTCTCCGAGCTCACCTCCATGACGTCGGTGCGGATCGCCGAACTGTGCGGCTGGGACCGCCTCCACGCCGAACGCGTCCTCACCCAGCTGAAAGATCTGCGGTTTCTGCGCTCGGTCGCCGCCGGCATCGGACCGGGCAGCTACGTCATGCCTCCGCTGGTCCACTCCTTCATGGATGCCCTGATGAACGGCGAACTCGCCATGATGCGCGCGGTCGGAACCTGAACCGGCGAAAAGATACTCGCGCCGGACCCGGAGTACGGCACCCGGGAGAAAACGCCCGGCGAAGTCCGTATGTAGTCCACTACACGGTCCGGGGGCCGGCGGAATGACTGCTGACGAACCGAGCACGCAAGGCGAGGAGCGCAGGGAAATCTATGAAGCGGAAACGACCGCAGCTCGGCGGCATCACAACCGCACTCCTCGCTCTTTGCCGATCGGCGGTCCACAGGCCTTGAGCGCGTTCGGCGTCCGCGTGATACCGGCGCTCACGGCCCCAGGCATCTTGATCGGGGCGTTCACGGCGCTAGCACGATTCACTGGCGCAAACCGGATGTGGTGGTGGGCGCCCAATTCGTCGAAATCGCCGCGGCCATGGTTCTGACATCGGCTTTCCTGCTCCCGTGCGACGACGCCGGGATCATGCTGTTCGTGACCACCGGCCCGGTCTCGAAGAAGCTCCTCCCCACCGACCATCCCAACAGTCACAGACACGCCAACTCCCGCTTCGCGCGGGACACCTAGCGACGGAAGAGTCACAGAGCCGATGGCCGATCTCATTCAACTCGCCCGACTCCGCTTCGACGACTGGGACCGGGTCGGAAGGAAAGCCGCGGTACTCGGCGAGGCACGCCACGCCGGTTTCCGCGTGCCCGACGGGTTCGCGGTGCCCTGGCAGGTTCTCGCGGACGTACTCGACGGCGTCGGCGACGACCCGCGCGCCGCCGTGCAGCGCATCCGCACCGCCCCCCTCCCATCGGCGCTGCGCGAGGAGCTGTCGGCGGCGCTCGACGCACTCGGCGGCGTGCCCGTCGCGGTCCGGTCGTCCGGAGTCGAGGAGGATCTGGCGGGACGGTCGTTCGCCGGACAATACGACTCGGTACTCAAGGTGGTCGGCGTCGACGCCGTGATCAAGGCGCTCCGGCAGTGCTGGGCCTCGGCGTTCTCCGACCACCTCGCCGCCTACCGCAGCGGCGTGGGCACCCCCGCACCGGTCGGCGTCCTCATCCAGGCCATGGTCCCCGCCACCGCGGCGGGCGTGGCCTTCAGCGCGAACCCGGTCACCGGCGACCGCGACGAGACTCTGGTGAGCGCCGTGACAGGTCTCGGCGACCGGCTGATGGCGGGCGAGAGCGACGCCGACGAGTGGTCCGTCCGGGACGGCACGGCCCGACTGGTGTCCGGTCCCGGCAAGGCCATCACCGCGGCGCAGGCAGGCGAGGCGGCCCAGCTCGCCGACCGGGTCGCCGAGCAGTTCGGCACGCCCCAGGACGTGGAATGGGCGTTCAGCGACGGCACGTTGTGGCTCTTGCAGGCCCGGCCCATCACCACGCTCGCGGACGATCCGGCGCCCCCCGCCGTGGAGGTGCCGCCGGGTTTCCACGTCAGGGACCCGAGGTCCCCGGCCCCGAGGCCGCGCCTGGAGGCCACCGTGTACCTGCCCGTGCTGTCGGCGTCCGCGCGGCACCTGTTCGCCTTCACCACGAAAGTCGCGCTGACCGCGACGGAGATCGGCGGCTGGGTGTACCTCAACTCCGGTCCCGCGGAGGCCGGGAGCACGCGGCGCATCGCCGAACAGGTCGCGGAAGGCGAGCCGCTCGCCCTCGTCGAACGCTGGGAGTCCGAGTGGAAACCGGCCTACGCTGCGCGCATCGGGCAGTTACGCCAACGCGACATCCGGGCCCTGACCGAGCCGGCGCTGGCCGCCCACACCGAGGAGGTCGCCGCGTTCTTCGCGGAATTCCACGACGTCTACTTCCGGCTCGCCGGAGCCGCCATGTTCCTCAGTGCACAACTGGGCCTGCTGGCCCAGCGGTACCTCGACTGGCCGCCGGGCGACCTGCTGCCCCTGCGCGGCGGGCTGGCCGGCGCACATATGGGCGCCGTCATCGGACTGGGTGACCTGGCCAGGCAGGCCGCCGACGACCCCGTCCTGCGTGCGGAGCTGGAACGCGACACGGCGGGCGCCCTCGAACGCCTTCACTCGCTCAACCCGCACTTCGCCGAGGCGTTCGAGACGTACCTCGACGAGCACGGCCACCGCAGCCCGGGCTTCGACCTCACCGAGCCGACGTTCGCCGAACGGCCCGCCGTGGTACTCGCCATGGTGAGCGCGCAACTCGACGAACACTTCGACCCCGAGGAGCGCCGCGCCGCCCTGGCCCGCCGTGTCCACCCGCTCCGCGCCGAGCTGGAACGCCGGCTCGCCTCCCGGCCGGCCACCGAACGCCACGCCTTCGCCGCGGCGCTCGCCGCCGCCGAGCTCAGCGCGCCCATCCGCGACGAGAAGTCGCATCTGGCCGTCTCCGCTTGGGCGTTGCTGCGCTACGCCGCCCTGGAGATCGGTGCCCGCCTGGCCGCCGCGGGACAGCTGGACCGGCAGGAGGACGTCTTCCACGTCCCGCTCCAGCAGGCCCTGGCCGCACTCGGCAACTCGGCCGACCTCCACCAGGAGGTACGGCTCGGCCGGACACGGCACCAGTGGGCCCTCGCCCACCCCGGGCCGCGCTTCTACGGCACCCCGACCGCCGGACCCGCCCAGGACCCGGACCCGGACCGGGACCCGTCCGAACTCCCCGCAGGCGTCCGGCACGTGAGGGACGTGGCCCGCTGGACGACCCGCCAGATGCAGACGGCACCGCCGCAGACACCACAGACGGACGGACTCGGCGGACTCGGCGCCTCCGCCGGCCGGACCACCGGCCTGGCCCGCATCGTCCGCGGCCCGGGCGACTTCGGCCGGGTGCGCAAGGGTGACGTGCTCGTCTGCCCCGAGACCACCGCGCAGTGGGCGGTGCTCTTCCCCAGCCTCGCGGGCCTCGTCGCCGACGGCGGCAGCCTGCTGTCCCATCCGGCAATCCTCGCCCGCGAGTACGGGATCCCGGCAGTGGTCGCCACGGGCAACGCCACCGCCGTCCTGCGCGACGGGGACCTGGTCGAGGTGGACGGAACCGCCGGCACCGTTCGGCTGAACACCTTCCTCACCGCCCGGCGCACCGAGCAGCGCCATGGCTGATGGCGCAGCCGGGCCCGGCTGCGGGCGGGTGCCGTCACCGAGCGCGTGCAGGAGAGAGAAATCGCCGACCGCGTCGACACGTTCGACCTCTGGAGGATGAGATGCACGTACTGGTAGCCGGTGCCG
This sequence comes from Streptomyces sp. NPDC052040, assembly GCF_044548405.1. Taxonomy (NCBI): domain Bacteria; kingdom Bacillati; phylum Actinomycetota; class Actinomycetes; order Kitasatosporales; family Streptomycetaceae; genus Streptomyces; species Streptomyces sp. NPDC052040. Next base: position 37,601 of record NZ_JBIUBV010000023.1, read on the forward strand.
GCGTGGGAGGGCTGTGCCTCGCGCAGGGGCTGCGCAAACGAGGGATCGGAGTCGTGGTCCTGGAACGGGACGTCGCCCCGGACGCCCGGGCGCAGGGCCTCCGGCTCAAGATAGACGCACACGGCCGGGCCGCGCTCGCGGACTGCCTGGACGAGGACTACTACCAGCTGGTCACCGCGACGGCGAACAAGCCTTACCAGTCCCGCGGCATGACGCTGGACGAGAACCTCAACGAACTGCACTCCGCCGTCCCCGCCCGGCCCGTGGACGAGGCGACGGCGAGCATCGTCGTCAACCGCCACACGCTTCGCCAGATCCTGATGTCCGAGATGAGCGGCCACGTCTTCTTCGACAAGGAATTCGAGCGTTACGAGCTTGTCGACGACCGGGTCGTGGCCCACTGCCGGGACGGCAGCATCTGGTTCGCGGACGTTCTGGTGGGCGCTGACGGGATCAATTCGACGGTGCGCGGCCAACTCGTGCCGGAAGCCGAGGTGATCGATACCGGGCTGTGGTCGATCTACGGCCAGTTGATGCTCGACGAACAGAACCGCAAGTGGCTGCCGGACAACGTCTTCGGCGGCTCCCGGCCGGTCCTCGGCCCGCAGGGCCGCACCCTGGCACTCGGGTCCTTCCAGCCCCAGATGCCCATCGACGAGGCGATCGCCCAGTTCGCCCCGCCGGCCGAGGTCACCCCCGTCGACGACTACCTCAAGTGGAACCTCATCGCCCCCGCCGAGCAGTTCGGGGTCGACGCTGCGCAGTTCTTCGGCAGCTCCCCGGAATGGTTGCACGCGAAGGCCCGCGACATGACCGCTCAATGGAGCCCGATCGTGCAGCGGATGCTGGCCGAGTCACTCGCGGCGGTGACCTTCCCCCTGGCGATACAGGCCTGCCGGCCCGGGGCGACCTGGCCGGCCGGCCGGGTCACGCTGCTCGGCGACGCCATCCACGCCACCACCCCCGTGGGCGGGGTCGGCGCCAACGTCGCCCTGCGCGACGCCGCCGCCCTGGCGCGCAACCTCGCCGAGGTCGCGGACTTCCCTGACCTCGTTCAGCCCGCCATCGCCCAGTACGAAACCGCCATGCGGGAATACGGCTACCAAGCCGTCAGCGACTCCCTGGCCGGCGCCGAACGCATCCTGCGCAGCAAGCGCCTCCTCGACACCGGACGATCCGGCTGACCACCGCGCACCATCCCCCGGCGCAGACCGGCAGGCTCAAGGGAGACGGAAGACGAGCTTGCCGGTCGTCGCCCCGGTGAGCATGGCGCGCATACCGCGGCCCACCTCACGGATGTCGAGTACGTCGGCCACCGCGGGCCGCACACCAGTGGCGACGAGGAACTCCATCAGGCCACGGAGGTCCTCGGCCGTTCCCATGCCCGAGCCCAGTACCCGGATCTCCCGGAACACCAGGTTGCGCATGGCGTCCGCCGCGCTCCCCGGGAACGTTCCGCCACCGGCCCGGTAGCCCGCGCAGACTATCGCCCCGTGCGGGTGTACGGCGGCCACGTCGTCCAGCCAGCCCATTCCGCTGACGGAGGCGTCCAGTACGGCGTCCACGGGCGCGGGAAGCAGGCGGGAGTCGGTGACGAAGACCTCCGCACCGAGCCTCGTCGCCAGCTCCCGGTCGTCCGGTTCCCCGGCGACCCACACGTGCACGCCCGCCGCGCTCGCGAGCACGATCACCGCCGAGGCGATGGTGCCCAGCCGCCGACGGCCCCGGACCAGCACCGTCTGACCGGGCACGGCGCCCGCGGTGACGAACAGCATGCGGTACGCGGTCAGCCACGCGGTGGGCAGGCACGCCGCGTCGACGGCCGACAGCTCGGGCGGTTTCGGCAGCGCGTTGCGGCACGGCACCACCGCGAACTCCGCAAAGGTCCCCTCGTGCCGCTCGGAGAGCACGGTGCGCCCCGGGTCCACACTCTCCGGCCCCGTCCAGCCGGGGGACCCCACGGACGCGTGCACGGCCACCTCGGTGCCGTCGTCGAGCACACCGCAGCCGTCGCTGCCCAGGATGACCGGATAGCGCTGCCCGGCGCCCGCACGGCCGCCGAGTACGTTGATCTCCCGCATGTTCAGCGACGTGGTGAGCATCCGGACGACCCTCCACCCCTCGGGCACCGGTTGCCGGGGATAGTCACCGACCACCGCGGCTCGCAGCGGGTCGGCGGAGTCGGGCCGGGAACAGTAGACCGCGAGCATGACGCTTCCAACCCCCCTTCCGTGCCGTGCCCTCAGGCGGCGGGCTTGCGGCCGACGACCAGGGTGTCGGCCGGACCGAGCGGAGCGACCCGCACGTCGCCGCAGCCCGCGGCCCCCAGCCACGCGGTGGCCTCGCCGGCCGTGTACTCGGAGCCCTCCTCGGTGACCAGCAGCATGTTGAGACTCACCAGGACGCGCGCCAGGTCGGTGGGTTCCTCGTCGAGCATCGCGTCATAGATCAGCAACGCGCCACCCGGCCTGACCGCCCGGTACGCCTTGGCGACGAGGAACTTTCGTTGTTCCACCGACCAGTTGTGCAGGACGTGGCCGAGGACCAGCACATCGGCTTCGGGCAACGGATCGGTGAAGAAGTCCCCGGTCCGGAAGTCGGCGCGGTCGGCGACGCCGAGCGCGGTGGCGTGCTCCGCGAACGACTCCGCAAGCTCCGGCAGGTCGAACACCGTGGCGCGCAAGGTGGAATGGAGCCTCAGCAACTGCCCCACGAGGTTGCCGCGGCAACCGCCTATGTCGGCGACGTGCCCGTGGGCGGCCCAGTCGAAGGCGCCTGCGAGGTGGCCCGCCACGAGCCCGTTGGCCGAGTCCATCATCCTCAGGTACTGCTCACGCTGACGCGGATCGCCCAGCATGGCCCGGAACGCCTCGGGTCCGGCGCCGGGCGTCTGCGGCTTGCCGGAGACCAAGGCCTCGGCGAGGTGCTGCCACGCCGGGTACAGCATCCGGTCGGCGCGCCGCAGGAACCCGCCCACGTAGTCCGCCCCGCCCGGCACCAAGGCAGCCGTGGCCGCGGCGCTGTTGGCGTAGCGGCCGTCCCGCCGCTCCAGGAGCCCCAGCACGACCAGCCCGTGCAGGAGGTCACGGGCGCCGCGAGGATGCAGCGGCAGCCCTTCCACCAGGTCCTCTGCTGTCGAGGGACCGTATCGGTGCAGGTGGGCGAAGACGCCGAGTTCCTCGGCGGCCAGCAGCAGTTTCGCGTGGCAGAACCCGTTCGCCAGGCGTTTGACCGCGGCGGAGGCAGCATCTGGCATGGACTCGGCGAGCTCGGTCATCGTCGAAACCTCACAGTCGGTGCGACACGGACACGGACACGGGTCGTCATCTCGTCAACTCGTCATCGGTGGATCGCCAGGGCGGCGGCGTTGGCCAGCACGGCGCACAGCGCCAGCACGGTGCGCACCAGATGCCAGTGCGCCCAGCGGGCCCGCGGATCGTCCCAGTCAGGGCCGACGCACAGCGGATCGGTGCTCTTGACCGTCCGGTTGATGGGCACGTTGGCCAGCTGGGACACCACACTCACCCCCGCCTGGGCGACGGCGCCGGCCGTGAACAGGACGACGCGGCCACCGTCGTCGGCCAGGACTGCCAGGACGATGTCGACCCCGGTGGAGCAGATCACCAGCGGCGGCATGACATGGTCGTAGTACTGTCCGACGAGCCGGTGCACACGGATGTACTGGTCCGCAGGCAGTCCCCGGAACGCGGGCACGACCCCCAGGGCCACCGCGACCAGCACGCCGGCCAGCACTCCGCTGGCGGCCAGCACGAACGCGCTCAGGACGGCCATCACAGACCCTCCTCCACCCACGTGCCCGCAGCGTTCCCGGGCGTCTCCCAGTCCGGGATCCGCAGCATCTCCAGGACGGCACAGCCGAAGTTCATGCCGACCCCCGCGCCGGACAGGACCACGCGGTCGCCGGCCCGCACCGCTCGCGACTCCACGAGGTGGGTGAAGGCAGCCGCCTGATCGCCCGCGCCCATGTGGCCGACCTGGCGGCCCCATTCCCAGGTGGTGCGGTCCGCATCGAGGTCGCTGTTCCACCACCGGCCGTTGGGGAACACGTACCGGGCCACCTCGTCGGCCTTGACCTCCGCCTCGTCCAGCGCCTGCTTCAAGGCGCGCTGTTGCCCCGCGGTCAGCGCCGCCACGACAGCATCGCCGGTGGCCCCCGTCGCCAGGTACTCCCGGGTCCGCGCACGCAGGTCGACCGGTACGGTGCGGCCTGCGCGGGGCTCGCCCCAGGGACGGGTGCCCCGGTACGCGCCCTCGTGCGTGGAGTCACCGGACAACACGGTGGACAGCAGCCGGGCGACCGCCGTCGTGCCCGCACGCTCGCCCCGGGACAGGACCATCGCTGCGGCGCCGTCGCCCCGCGGCAGGCCGTTGTCGGACCGGTAGCGGTCGAACTCCGGCAGGCCGTACCGGTCCGCCGTGGTGACCAGCGCCGCCCTGGACTCAGAGCGTGCCGCCAGCCAGGACGCGGCCAGGTCGAGGGCGGCCAGGCCGCCGTTGGAGGCCTGCCGGATGTCCAGGGCCGTCGCGCTTCCCGCGACCGTACGCGCCTGGATGTACGATGCGGGGACCCAGTGGTCCCGCCCCTGGAAACCGACGCTCGCGTGCGCGACGAGAGCGAAGTCGCCCGTAGGGACGGCAGACCGTTCCACGGCCAGCCGGGCCGCCGCCACCGCCATGTCCGGCGGGTGGACGTCGTCCGCGACCCGGACGGCGTGGTACTCGTCCCGGGCCGCCTCCGCCGCGTCGTAGCGGCCTTCGGCGACCGCGTCCCAGACGTCTTCCCGGCGCCCGAGCCACGCCGCGCTGGCACTGACGTAGATGTCCTTCCACCACATGGCTCGCTGCCTTTCGTACCGAGGACTCACTGCGGATGGTTGGGGGGTACGCCCGTCAGGGGCGGGCAGGGCCGTCCACCGGGAGGAGCTGCTCGATGTGGCGGGCGACATCGCCGGGAACGGGCATGTCGAGGTGTTCGGCGTACAGGAGATCGGCGGCTTTGCGGTGGTCGGGCAGATCGGTGAGGAAGGCGTCCACAGTGGTGCGCAGAGCGGCGGCGTCGAGGCCCTGGGTGGAATGGTGCCGTCCCGCGCCGGTCTTCTCGATCTGCCGGGCGTTGACGGCGGCGTCGGGAGCCCAGGGCATGATGAGTTGGGGGGTGGCGGTGGTCATGGCGGTCATGGTGGTGCCCGCTCCGCCTTGGTGGATGACGGCGTCGCAGGAGGGCAGGAGAAGGTGCAGGGCGACGGGGCCGATGTGGGTGACGTTGCCGGGCAGGTCGGTGTAGAGGTGCCGCTGGGCGTCGCTGGTGGCGATCACGATCTCGACGTCGTGTCCGGTGAGGGCGCGTACGACGTGGGGGCCGAGGATGCCGTCGTGCCAGCCCAGGTCGAAGAGCGAGCCGCCCCAGGTGACGGCGATCCGTGGCCGGGCGGGTGGCGTGCGTAGGTGTGCGGGCAGCACGGCAGGGCCGTTGTAGGGCACGTACCGCATCGGTCGGCGCACCACGTCGTCGTGGGAGATCCGCAGCGACGGCGGGGACGGATCCAGTGTCACATCGCCGAACGACTTTGCCACGTCCTGGCCGAGCTGCCCGCCGAGCTGGTCGAACATGTCTGGGTTGCGCTGCACGATGGAGGCGGCGAAGTCGGTGGCCCACAACAGGCGTACCGCGGGCACGCCCAGATCGCGAGCGAGGCCGGGGCCGAGGTAGGCCATCGGCTCGTACACGACGACATCGGGCTTCCAGTGCTCGGCGAACCGGTAGGTGTCGACCGCCATCGCCGCCGCGCTCTCGGCGGGCGCCGCCGTCCAGGCGATGTCCCGCAGCCCGCGCTCGGCTGCCGAGGCATACCCCGCCTCGCCCTCGTCGCTGTCGTCCAGGCTTGCCGGGCGCTGCCTTCCGGGCACGATGACGCGGTTCTTCAGGTCGATGTCCTCGCCGACCGGCAGCGCGGGCAGCCCGGCCTCGGTGATGACCCCGGCGAACGAAGGTTGGCTGGCGACCATGACCTCGTGGCCCGCGGCGCGCAGCGCCCAGGCGAACGGCACCATGGGGTAGTAGTGCGACCTCCAGGCCCAGGTGATGAACAACGCACGCATAAGTCTGCCTCCTCAAGCCCCCAGGGCAGCCGGCGAGCACCGCCCGGCAGCCAGCTCTTCAAGCCGGGCGACCGCCTCGGCCGGTGCGGGTTGGTCCCGCATCTCCTCGCGCAGCGCCTGCGCACGGCTGCGGTACGCGGCACCCGTGAGGACCGCGTCGAGCCGCTTGGCCGTCTCGGCCTCGCCGAACTCCTCGGGCCGCAGCACGTCCCCGGCTCCCGCCGCCAGCACCCGCTCCGCCTGGAATATCTGGTCCGGAATCTGCGGGAGGAGCAGTTGCGGCACTCCGTGCACCGCGGCCGTCAGGGCGGTGCCGTTGCCGCCCTGGTGGATGATCGCGGCGCATTCGGGCAGCACCAGGTGCAGTGCAAGCGAGTCCACCACCCGCACCTGCTGCGGAACCTCCCCGAGACGCTCCGCGTCCTTGCCGACCAGGGCCATCACGACATCGACGTCCATCCCCGCCAGCGCCTTGACGAGCCGCGCCGGCATGAACGTGTCCGGTCCCGTAATACGGCTGGTCGACGTCCCCCACGTCACGCAGACCCGGGGCCGCGCGGGCGGGGTTCGCAACCAACGCGGAAGAACCGCAGGGCCGTTGTAGGGGACATAGCGCATGGCGACACGGCGCACGTCCGCGGGGATCTGCAGTCTCGGCGGGCACGGGTCGACGGTCGCGTGCCCGAGGACGTCCACCTCGCCCACCCCCAGCCGCCCGGCCATCGCCCTGATCAGATCCGGGACGATGTTCCGGGCCTGGTAGGTGACGTCGATGCCGTGCACGTGCCGGACCGCGGGCACCCCGAGCCCCGCCGCGACGAGGGGGCCCGCGTACGTGGTCGGGTCGTACACCACCAGGTCGGGCCGCCAGGCACGGGCGAACACGGCGAGGTCGTCCAGCATCGCATCGGAGTACGCCGCGAAGGTCCCGAACACCTGCTGCACCCGGCGCAGCCGCTCGGGCGGCCAGTTCGCCATGGAGGACCCGGCGGTCGGCACCCGGGGAACGTCGGAGAACGTCATCCCCGCCATCTGCCGGCGCCGCACCTCGCCGTGGTCCAGATCCGGGCCGACGGGCACGGCGGTCGCACCCGAGTCGTTGATCACCCCGGTCAGCGCCGGCTGGCTCGCGACGCGGACCTCGTGGCCCGCCGCCTGGAGCGCCCAGACCAGCGGTGCGAGCGGCATGTAGTGCGAGGCCCAGGCCCAACTGGCGAACAGCACGCGCACGGCAGCACCTTCCTCTGATCGGGCCCTTCCCTGGGCCGTGTCGGCCCGAGCCCTGATCCTGCGGCCCGCTGCTCGGGGATCGTTCGCGCCGCGGTGAAGCGCGCCTGGAACGGACGCGGCGCCGCCCTGCCGCATCGACCACGGCTCCGCCCGTCCTCCAGCGCGCGCGGTGAGGATGCCGCCACCCGACCAAGGAGTTCAGTCATGGAGCTGGGAGTCTTCCTGTCCCACGAGACCGCCTGCGACGTAGCGGAGGAGGCCGAGCGGCTGGGATACGGCATGGCCCTCGTACCGGAGGGGTTCCGCTCGGACGCTCCCACGGTGCTGGGTGCCGTGGCGGCGCGCACGCGGCGGATCGCACTGGCGTCAGGGGTGATGCAGGTGCCTGCCCGCACCCCCGTGCTGACCGCGCTCACCGCGGCCACGCTCGACAGCGTGTCCGGCGGGCGGTTCCGGCTCGGTCTCGGGGTGTCCAACCCCGATGTGTCCCTGGGCTGGTACGGCGTCCCGTTCCCCGAGCCGCTCAGTCGCCTGCGCGAGTACGTGACGGTGGTACGGATGGCGCTGCGCGGCGAGCCGGTCCGCCATCGCGGCCGCCACTATCAGCTGCCGCCCGACGGGACCGACGAGGCGGCCCACCTTGTCGCCGCGCCCGTCCGCGCCGACCTTCCCCTCTATCTGGCCGGCGTCCGCCCCGGCAGTCTGCGACTGGCCGCCGAACTCGCGGACGGCTGGGTCGGCGTCTTCAGTTCGCCTGGGCGCATCGCAGAATCCCTGGAGCATGTGCGCAAGGTGCGGGGCACTCTGGACGGTTTCGAGGTCGTGCCCTCGGTCCCGGTCGCCATCGCCGACGACCCGGAACAGGCCGCCGACACCCTGCGCGGCTACTACGCGAACTTCATCGGTCTCGCCAGCAAGGAACGCGGTGTCTACTTCGCTCTCGCCACCGAGATGGGCTTCGGTGAAGCCGCCGAGGAGATCCACGCCCGCTGCGCGGCGGGCGACCGGGCGGGCGCGGCCAAGGCCGTTCCCTTCGCCTTCATGGACCGCACCGCCCTGATCGGCCCGGTGGCCCGCATCGCGCCACGGATCGCCCAGTACGCCGCGGCAGGCGTCACGACGCTGGGGCTGACCGTGCTCAGCCGCACACTGGCGGGGCAGCTTGCGGTGGTGCGGGCGGCGGCTGAGGCGATGGCGGGCGTGGGGGCCGTGGGCAGCGGCCCGGCCTGAACTGCGGCCGCGGGAACGGGCCTGGTGACGGCCCGGGGCGACGAAGCGGCGGGTGCGTGCGGGGGAGTCGCAGGGCGCTCCTGCGCACCCGCGGCACGGGACGTCTGCGCGGTCAGCCGAGCCAGACGCAGTCGTTCATGATGACGCGGTCCCGCATCTCCCCGAAGTTCCGCCAGGCCTGGACGCGGCGCGGCGTCAGGCACACGCTCACGGTGTCCGGCACGCGGCCGGGATCAAGCGGGAGACGGGCGTGGCGAGCCCGGACCGGGGCTGGGACGTCAGCCGGATCGGTCAGTTCCACAGTGCCGTCGATCAGCACCACGTCGGTCGCCGAACCGAACGCTGCCCGGACCCTGGCGTTGGCCGCCAGGTTGCGGCCGGTGCGGCCCGACCGCCGGGTGAGCATGGTGATCACACCGCCGTCGAAGACGTAGGAGAGCGGGACCACGTGCGGGCGGGGCCCCTCGCTGGCAAGCCAGAGGTGCCGTTCCTCCGCCAGCAGCCGCTCGGTGTCGGCGCGGCGTTGCGCGATCGACCTCGGGGCGGGAAGACCGGTGGCGCCGGGGGGACCGGGGGGACCGGCCGGAGCGTGCCGCGCTGCCGGAGAGGTTGCTTCGGACGGGGACATAGGACCTCCGCTGTGTTGGCCGGCCGAGCCGGGAGCACCGTCTGGGCCGGGATAGGGGTGACGGCCGGGCCGCTACCAGGTCACGGGAATCTCGGTGAATCCCTCCAGCAACGCCCCCTCCTGCCTCTTCAACTCCTCGGCCGGTACCGCCAGCCGCAGGTTCGGGAAACGGGTCAGCAGAGCCTGCGTGGCGATGCGGAGCTCCGCTCGGGCGAGAGAGGCGCCGATGCAGAAGTGGGGGCCGAGGCTGAAGGTGAGGTGAGGGTTGTCGGAGCGGGTGATGTCGAAGGTCCGGGGATCGAAGAAGCGGTCAGGGTCCTGGTTGGCGCAGTCAGCCGCAGGGATGATGCTCGTACCCTTCTTGATCACGCAGTCTTCGAGCTCGATGTCGTCGGTCGCGTACCGCAGCATCGACACGGAGGAGCCGACGAGCTTCCAGCGCAGCAGCTCCTCGATCGCGTTCGGCAGGAGCGCCGGATCCGCACGCAGCAGCCGCAGCTGCTCGGGGTGGCTGAGCAGCATGGCGACGCCGCCGCCGAGTTGCGTCGCGGTCGTCTCGTATCCGACGAGGAGCAGGAGCCGGCACCACCACTGCAGTTCGTACTCGCTCAGCCGCCCCTCGTCGTCATGGGCCCGGATCATCGCACTGACCAGGTCGTCGCCGGGGTGCGCGCGGCGGTGGGAGATGTGCTCGGCGATGTAGCGGCTCATCTCCGTCATCGCCGCCCGGATCTCCTCGCGCGGGAAGTGGCTGACGGACAGGAACGCCGACGTCCAGTGCCGAAACAGCGCCACGTCCTCGTCGGGGACGCCGAGCAGGCTGCAGATGACGCGCACCGGCAGGGGGAAGGCGAGCGCCTCGTTGAGGTCGACAGGGCCGCCCGAGCGTTCCATCGCGTCGAGGAGTTCGTCGGTCACGGCATGGATCCGCGGTTCCAGCCGCTGTACCCGGGCCGCGCTGAACGCCGACGCGACCAGGTTGCGCACCCGCGTGTGCTCGGGCGGGTCCGGGTTGATGCGCGGATCCTGGAACATGCTGTTGTGCCGGCTGATGCGGGCCGCGTCCGGCCGGTCCAGATTGCGGCTGAGGCGGTCGTCGGTGAGCACCTGCCGCACGTCTTGGTACCGGGTCAGCAGGACCGCCTCGTCGCCGCTCGGCAGTACGACGGGCACCAGCGGGTCGTCGTGGATCCCGGCGAGACGCTCCGGGATGCCCAGCGCCGTGGGGCGCGGGAAGGGATAGGGGCAGCGTTCAGCCATGGCAGGGCCTTTCCGGGTACGGGCTCACCAGGTCACGGGGACTTCTTGGAAGCCCTGGGTGAAGGCGTCCTCGACGCGCACCAGGCGGTCCGCCGGCACGCCGAGCCGCAGGTTCGGGAAGCGGTGCAACAAGGAGGCAAGGGCCACCTGCAGTTCAGCCCGGGCGAGCGCGGCGCCGACGCAGAAATGCCGGCCGACGCTGAAGGTCAGTTGCGGTGCGTCCCCGGAGCGGGTGACGTCGAATCGGGCGGGGCAGCCGAAGGCGGACGGGTCGTGGTTGGCGACCTCCAGGGCGGTGATGATGCTGGAGCCGCGCGGGACGGTGACACCGCCGACCTCGATGTCGTCGGTGACGTACCGCAGCATCGACAGGGAGGTGCCCACCACCTGGCAGCGCAGCAGTTCCTCGACGGCGCCGGGCAGCAGCCCCGGGTCCTGGGTGAGCTTGGCGAGCTGGTCGGGGTGGGCCGTCAGCATGACCAGCGCGCTGCACAGCTGGTTCGCGCTGGTCTCGTACCCGGCCAGCAGCAGCATCGTGGACCACCAGTGCAGCTCGGTGGCGTCCAGGCGGCCGTCCTGCTCGTCGTGGACCTCGATCAGTGCGCTGATCAGGTCCTCGCCCGGGCTGGCGCGTTTTCGTTCGATGAGGTCCGTCATGTAGTCCCACGGAGGTGTCTGCTTCAGCGCGAACTGCTCACGCTCGTCGGCTGGCACGCCCAGCAGTTCGCAGATGACCTGGATGCTGAGCGGGAACGCGAAAGCCGTGGCGAAGTCCACGGGCCGGGGCCCCGCCTCCATCACGTCGAGCAGTCCGTCGGTCAGTTCCTGGATCCGCGGCCGCAGCCGCTCCACCCGGGACGCTGTGAACGCCTTGGAGATCAGGGACCGCATCCGGGTGTGCTCGGGCGGATCCATGGACACTTGGCTCTGGAAGGCCTTGACCTTACGGGTCGTCATTCTGGCGATGCCGGGCCGGTTCCTGTTCTTGCTGACCCGGGGGTCGGTCAGCAGCGCCCGGATGTCCTCGTACCGGGTGATGAGCAGCGCCTCGTCACCACTCGGCAGTACGACGGTGACGACGGGGTCGTCGTGGAGCCCCGCGAACTCCTTCGGCTGTTCGGACGCGGACGGCCACGCGAACGGATATGCAAGGGTCCTGCCGGTCACGCAACGTCCCTCCGACGCACGGATAAGTCGGCTTCACCCTGGACCGGTGGCCTAGGGAGCCGGTCAAGTGCCGCTCGTACCCCCGCCGTCGCTCCAGGGACACCAACTTCGCTGGACCGAGAGTCGACTAACGCCCCCAAAGGTGGGCTGATCCTCGCGGAGGAACCAGGAAAGGACCGTTGGCATGCCACATCGGACGCTCATCGTCGCCCGGCTGGAGCCCGTTCACCGGCAGCGGGTGGCAGACCTGTTCGCCAGCTCCGACACCACCGACCTCCCCCATGACGTAGGCGTCAGCCGCCGCACGCTCTTCGGCTTCCACGATCTGTACTTTCACCTGATCGAGGCGGACCGCGACATCCGCCCCGGTCTGGAAAAGGCGCGATCGACCAAAGGGTTCCAGGACCTCAACTCCGAACTGGCCCAACTGGTACGACCGTACGACCCGGGCTGGCGCGAGCCACGCGACGCGATGGCGCAGTCCTTCTACGAGTGGTCGGCCGGAGGGGCGTCGTGAGGGCCGACCGCCACGTGGGGATCGGGATGTCGTGATGGGCGGACGCAAGGCGGTCATCACCGGCCTCGGGGTCGTCTCTCCGGGTGCCCTGGGCGTCAGCGCGTACTGGGATCTGCTGACGGCGGGCCGCACCACGACCCGGCCGATCTCCCTGTTCGACGCCTCCGGGTTCCGCTCCCGAGTCGCGGCCGAGTGCGACTTCGACCCGGTCGCCGCCGGGCTGGACCCCGACCGGGCCGCCCGCCTCGACCGGGTGACGCAGTTCGCGCTGGTCGCCGCGCGCGAGGCGATGGCCGACAGCGGCCTCGTCCCTGGCGAGCCGGCACCCGAGCGGGTCGGCGTCGTCGTCGGGAGCGCCGTCGGCTGCACCATGCGGCTGGAGGAGAACTACCTCCGGGTGAGCGACCACGGCCGCTTGTGGCAGGTCGACCAGCGCCAGGCCGTACCCGAGCTCTACGACTACCTCGTGCCCAGTTCGATCGCCGCCGAGGTGGCGCTGGAGCATGGCGCCCAGGGCCAGGTCGAGTGCGTGTCCACCGGCTGCACGTCGGGCCTGGACGCGGTGGGAACGGCCGCACAGCTCATCGAGGACGGCATCGCGGACGTCGTGATCGCGGGCGCCTCGGAGGCTCCCCTCTCGCCGATCACCTTGGCCTGCTTCGACGCCATCAAGGCCACAACCGCCCGCAACGACGATCCGGAGCACGCCTGTCGCCCCTTCGACCACACCCGCGACGGGTTCGTGCTGGGGGAGGGCGCGGCCGTGCTGATCCTGGAGGAGGCGGGGGCCGCCCGGCGCCGCGGCGCGCACGCGTACGGCAGCGTGCTCGGCTTCGCCCACCGCAGCAACGCCTACCACATGACGGGGCTGCGGCCGGACGGCCGGGAGCTCGGCGAGGCCATCCGGGTGGCGCTCGACCTGGCCCACGTGGACCCGGCCGATGTGGGCTACGTCAATGCCCACGGGTCCGGAACCCGGCAGAACGACCGGCACGAGACGGCAGCCTTCAAGCGCAGCCTGGGCACGCACGCCTACAAGGTGCCGGTGAGCTCCATCAAGTCGATGATCGGGCACTCCCTGGGCGCCATCGGGGCGTTGGAGGCCGCAGCGTGCGCGCTCGTCCTGCAACACCAGGTGGTGCCGCCCACGGCCAACCTCACGGAGCCGGATCCCGAGTGCGACCTGGACTACGTGCCGCGGGTGGCACGTGAACACCCCACCGACGTGGTCCTCAGCGTCGGCAGCGGATTCGGCGGCTTCCAGACCGCGCTGGTACTGGGCCGCCCCGAAGCGGCGGAGGCTGCGTGATGCGACCCTGTGCGGTGACCGGGATCGGCGTGGTCGCGCCCAACGGCATCGGCCCCGAGGCCTACTGGGAACAGCTGTTGAACGGCAAGAGCGGCATCGAGCCCATCCCGGACGGCGTGGCCGGCGTGGTCTCCGGCTTCGAGGCGGCGCAGTACATGCCCGCGCAGCTGATCGTACGGACCGACCGGTGGACGCAGTTGGGCCTTGCCGCAACCGCCCTGGCCCTCCAGGACTCCGGCACCGATCTGGCTGCCGTCCCCGAGTACGAGATCGCAGTGGTCACCGGCAGCTCCTCCGGAGGCAACGAGTTCGGCCAGCGGGAGATCGGGAAGCTGTGGACCGCAGGCCCCGCCGGCGTCAGCGCCTACCAGTCCATCGCCTGGTTCTACGCGGCGACCACCGGCCAGGTGTCGATCCGCCACGGAGCGCGGGGCCCCTGCCGCGTCGTGGTGACCGAACAGGCCTCCGGACTGGACGCGTTGGCGCAAGCGGGACGGGTGCTGCAGCGAGGCGCGCGGGTCGTGCTCGCCGGCGGTACGGAGGCCCCGCTGTCCCCGTACGCCCTGGCCTGCCAGCGGGTAGACGGCCGCATCTCCCCCCACACGGACCCCGAGCGGGCGTTCCGCCCCTTCGACCGGCACGCCGACGGGCACGTCCCCGGCGAGGGCGGGGCCATGTTCGTCGTCGAGGACACCCCCTCAACCGGCCGCCGGCCCTACGGATACCTCGCGGGCCACGCGGCGACCTTCGACCCCAGGCCCGGCAGCGGCGGCCGGCCGGGACTGCGCCGGGCGATCGAACTGGCCCTGGAGCGTGCGGCGCTGACCCCTGCGGACATCGACGCGGTCTTCGCCGACGGCGCCGCCGTGCCCGAACTCGACCAACGGGAGGCGGCGGCGATCGAGGCGGTCTTCGGCCCGTACAGCGTGCCCGTCACCGTGCCCAAGACCATGGTCGGCCGGCTGTACGCCGGAGGCGGCGCCCTCGACATCGCCACCGCGCTGCTGGCCCTGCGCGACGGCGTGATCCCGCCCACGACCGGGGCCCCCGACCTGCCCGAGCACTACCGGATCGAGCTCGTGCTGGACCGGCCGCGCCCCGCCGCCCTGCGGGCCGTGCTGGTCCTGGCACGCGGCCGCGGGGGCCACAACTCGGCCGTCGTGCTCACCGGCGAACCGCGATGAGTGGAGGAAGCAATGTCAACGGACAACGGAACCACCCGGGTGACCGGGTTCACCTTCGACGACCTGCGGGGCGTGCTGCGCAAAGCCGCGGGCGACTCTGATGCCGTCGACGGCGACATCTTCGACGTGACCTTCGCGGAACTGGGCTTCGACTCGCTCATCATGCTGGAGATCACCGCGGTGCTCGAATCCGAGCACCGGGTGAACGACCCCGACGGCGTCATCGAGATCACGCGCACGCCCCGCGAGGTCGTCGCCCTGGTCAACGGCGCCTCCAGCGCGGGCCACGTCGACAACAGCGTCGTCATCGACGCCCCCTACGAACTGGTCTGGGAGCTGACCAACGACGTACCGTCCTGGCCGGAGCTGTTCAGCGAATACGCCTCGGCCGAAGTCCTCGAACGCGACGGCGACACCGTCACCTTCCGGCTGACGACGGTGCCCGACGAGAACGGTACCCAGTGGAGCTGGGTCTCCGAGCGGCGCATGGACAAGGAGAAGGGCACGGTCCGGGCACACCGCGTGGAACGTGGCCCCTTCGCCTACATGGAGATCTTCTGGGAGTACCGCACGACCCCGCAGGGCGTGCACATGCGGTGGGTGCAGGACTTCCACCTGAACCCGCAGGCCCCGCTCGACGACGCGGCCATGGAGGAGCGGATGAACCGCAACACCCTCATCCAGATGGAACGGATCAAGGAACTCGTCGAGCAGCGCGCCAGGCGGCCTGAATGAGCACCGTACTGGCCCCTCTCGCGCTCCTCACCAACGGCATCGCGGCGGGGATCATGACCGCGACCGTCATCGGCATCGTGCCGCTGATGCTGACCCTGCCCTATGAGCGGTACGTGCAGACGGTGCACTTCCTGTGGCCCCGTTTCGACCCCGTCATGCCGCTGACCAACGGCCTGACCGTGCTGCTGGACCTGCTCCTCGCGCTCACCGCAGGGGACGGCCTCGCCCAGGCGGGATTCGCCACCGCGGGCGCACTGCTGCTGTGCGTGATGGGCATCTCCATCACCAAGAACGTCCCCGTCAACCGGTACGTCAAGTCCCTCAGCCCCGCCGCGCAACCCCCCGACTGGGCCGCGACCGATCCGCGGCGCAGGTGGCGGGCCTGGAACACCACCCGCACATCGATCGCGCTGCTCGCCTTCGCGACCAACATCGTGGCCACCGTCCGGCTCGGCTGAGCCCCCACTGCTCCCCAGGAGGGGAAAGCACACCATGCACATATCCCTGTCCGGAAAACGCGTCCTCGTCACCGGCGGAACGCGTGGCATCGGCGCCGCGATCACCCGTGCGTTCGCGCAGGCCGGAGCGAGCGTACTCACGTGTTCCCGCACCGGCGGCGAGGCAGCCGACGCCCTCGCGCGCGAGCTCAAGGCCACGCCCGGCGACCACCACTTCGTGACGGCCGACGTCAGCAGGACCGAAGACGTCCAGCGCCTCGTCGACGCCTGCCAAGAACGCCTCGGCGGGCTCGACGTCGTGGTCAACAACGCGGGCCGCATCACCCACGTTCCCATCGAGGACCTCGGCATGGACGGCTGGCGCGAGATCCTCGACACCAACCTGACCGCCGCCTACGACATCGTCCACCGAGCCGTCGCACTGCTCGGCCCCGGCGCCTCGGTCATCAACGTCGGCTCAGGCTCCGCACTGGCCGGCATCCACCACCGCGCCCACTACACCGCGGCCAAGGCCGGGCTGATCGGCCTGACCCGGTCGCTGGCCAAGGAGCTCGGGCCCCGTGGCGTCCGCGTCAACGTCCTGTCCCCGGGTGTCATCCAGACCGAGGCCAAGCTGTCCGAGGAGGTGCGCACCCGCTACCAGAAGATGACCGCCCTGGGGCGGTTGGGCACGCCCGAGGAGCTCGCCCACGTGGTGCTGTTCCTCGCCAGCGACCTGGCGTCCTACATGACCGGCGCCACCGTCAGCGTCGACGGGGGCATCTGAGATGGCGGAAGTGCTCTACCGCGTCACCTTGCGGATGCCCATACGGCCCGGCATGGAGAAGGAATTCCAGGAAGCATGGCTGGCGGGCGCCGCCCGCATAGCCGACGACCCGGGCAACGCCGGCCAGGAGCTGTCCCGCGGCGAGGGGGACGGCGCCTACTACGTCGTGAGCGACTGGGTCAGCAAGGAGGCCTTCCTCGCCTACGAACGCAGCACGAGCCACCAGGAACACCGCAGATCTCTGGCACCGTACCGTCGTGAGGGAGAGATGACGACCATGCACCTGCTGCACCGGCTCACCGGCAAGGGCGGTGCGGGATGAAGGGGGGCGTGCGGGTACTGCTCCACCTACGGGTCGCTCCCGGGGAGGAGGACCGTGTCGAGGACCTCTACCACCGCGTCAGCCGCGAACTTGCGGGCACCCCCGGGCTGCTCCGCAACGAGCTGCTCCAGGGCCTCGCCGCGCCGCAGGAGTGGGCCGTGCTGAGCGAGTGGCACGACGCCGACGCCTTCCATGCCTGGGAGAACGGGCCACACCATCGCGACACGACCGCACCGCTGCGGCCGTACCAGAACCGGACAGCCGGATCGGCGTTCGGCCTGTACGAGGTCCGGGCGGAGCACTGACACGGGCCCGACGTCCACAGGAGGCAGACGATGAGCGCTCCGCGCCGCATCGATGTGCACCACCACGCGATCGTGCCGAAGATCGCCGCGCTGATGAGGGAGAACGGCGCCCGGTTCACGCTCCCCTGGTCCCTGGAGAGCACCCTTGAGGTGATGCAGGCCCACGGCATCGCACGTGCCGTGGTGTCCAACCCGATCCCGGGGGACCTGTTCACGGACGCTCGGCAGGCGTCCGCGTTCACCCGCCGGGCCAACGAGGCCGTCGCCGAACTGGCGGCCGACCACCCCGGCAGGTTCGGGTTGCTCGCCGCGCTGCCCATGCCGTTCCTCGACGAGGCCCTCGACCATCTCCGCTTCGTCTACGACGAACTCGCGGCCGACGGCGTCGTCCTGGTGCCGCACGCCGGATCCCACTACCTGGGCGACGAACTGTTCGAACCACTCCTCGCCGAGCTCGACCGCCGCCACGCCGTGGTGCTCGTGCACCCGATGACGCTGCCGGGCGGCCCCGTCGAGGCGGCGCCCCCCGTCCTGGCCGACTTCCTGCTCGACACCACGCGCGGCGCCATCGGCCTCATCAGGTCCGGCGCACTGGAGCGGTACCCGCACATCTCCTTCGTCCTGGCGCACGGCGGCGGCTTCCTGCCGTACGCCGCCGAACGGATCGAGGTGCTCGGCGAGGCGTTCTACGGCATCGAACCGGCCCGACTGCGGGCCGCGTTGCGGCGCTTCTACTACGACACCGCCCTGGTGGGCGCGTCCGCGCTGACCTTGCTCCTGGCGGTCGCCGGGCCGGAGCGGATCCTGTTCGGGACCGACTGGTGCGCCGCACCGGCCGAGCCCGTCGCCTCCTGCGCTCAGGCGCTTGGGACCCTGCCGGAAGCTGCTCGCCGACCGATCGAACGTGACAACGCACTGCGCCTGTTCGGGGCCACGGCAGGCGCGGACGCGGCGGTCGCGCGGAAGGAGCCGATCGCAGGATGACCCGCGCGGCCCCGCCGGGGGCCTGGCGGCATGCGTCGTCCGCGCTCGGTGAGGGCGGACGCGTGGGCCGCTGTAACCGCGTGGACTACCACGGCTGGACCACCCCCCGAGGTGGACGTCTGACGCTTTTTCGTGTCGATCCACTGCTCCTGGAGGACGGACATGTTGGCAGAACTATTCGCTCGAAGCGGCCGAGCACTGCTGGAGGGCTTCCCCCCGGACGGCCGGGAGTACTGGGCCGCACGCTTCTGGGACCGCGCCGCAGCCGAGCAGCACGTGCAGTTGCGGCCCGAGTTCCTGACCCAGAAGGAGACGATCGCCGATCTGCTGCGTGCCCACGGGCAGGACGCCAAGTCGGTCATCGAAGTGGCCTGTGGCACCGGCGAGTTCACCGAGATGGCCGCGAAGCTGACGCCCGCTGTCGAGATCACCGCGATCGACATCTCCGCCGAGGGCCTGGCACGCACGGCGCAGCGGGTCAAGCACGACGACCTCAGGCTGGTGGAGGGCGACTTCTGGGCCGACAACGGCCTGGAACAGGCGGACCTGGTGCAGTGCCTGGACGCCATCCACCACCTGGGAGACCTCAGGCAGGTGCTGATCCGGCTCCGCTCCATGGTGAAGCCCGGCGGCATCTTCATCGGCAACCTGTGGACCGGCGACAACTTCCACGAGTTCCAGCGCAAGCGCTACGGCGTCGCGGGTCACTTGACGCGCACCGCCTCGTTCCTGGGCACGGCAATGATCATCCGGGCCTCGGCGGGCCGCCTCAAGACCGGTGCCTACCGTACCCAACTCACCCGCAGCGACGAGGCCGTGGCCGTGCTGCGCTCGGTCTTCGACGAGGTGCTCGAGGTACGCAAGGAACGGTACTTCATGGGCTTCGCATGCCGAGTCGACGGTGGACCCCGCCCATGAAGGTGCTGGTGACCGGAGGGGCCGGGTTCATCGGACGCCGTGTGGTGGATGCCTACACCAGGGCGGGACACGAGGTACGGGTCCTGGACGCGCTGCTGAGCGACACGCACCGGCAGCGCGTTCCCCCACCCCTGCCCGACGGTGTGGAGTTCGTCCTGGGTGACGTGCGCGACCGGGAGACCGTCGAGACCGCCTTGCACGGCGTCGACATGGTCAGCCACCACGCGGCCGTGATCGGCAGGGGACGGGAGATCCTTGACGCCCGCCACCACGTCAGCTGCAACGACCTGGGAACGGCGAACCTGCTCGCCGCCATGGCCGAGGCCGGGACGCGGCGGCTGGTGCTGGCCGGTTCGGTGGCGATCTACGGCGACAGCCGCTACGACTGCGCCGAGCACGGCCGGGTGCTGCCGGGCCGGCGCAGTCGCGAGGATCTGGACGCGGGGCGGTTCGAACCGCGCTGCCCGGAATGCGGCACCGAGCTGGTGTCCAGCGCGGTCAGCGAGACCGACCCGCCCGACCCGCCCCGCAACATCTACGCGGTGACGAAGCTCGCCCAGGAGTACCTGGTGGGCGTCTGGGCCAACGAGACAGGGGGCCAGGCCGTCTCTCTGCGCTACCACAACGTGTACGGGCCGAACATTCCCTACCAAAGCCCCTATTCGGGCGTGGCGGCGGTCTTCCGCAGTGCCGTCGCACGCGGAGAGGCACCCGTGGTCTACGAGGACGGCGGGCCCCTGCGCGACTTCGTGCACGTCGAGGACGTCGCCGAGGCCAGCCTGGCCGCCGAACGGTGGACGGGCACCGGGCACCGGGCATTCAACGTCGCCAGCGGCACCCCGCACACCATCGGCGACGTCGCCCACGCCCTGGCCAAGGCGGCAGGGGCGCCGGCGCCCGTGGCCTGCGGGAGGTACCGGATCGGCGACGTCCGGCACATCGTGGCCTCGCCCGACCGGATCATCCGCGAGCTCAAGTGGCGACCCCGGATCAGCTTCGAGGAAGGGATGGAGGAGTTCGCGACGGCGCCGATGAGCGGACTGCCGACCTGACGCCGGCGCCGCGGCACCCGCCGGTGTGCCGCGGCTCAGGCCTCGACGTCCCGGCCTCCTCCAGCCTCGGGGGGCACACGAACCGTCGGGGAGCAACGGCGACCTACGGCCGCCACGCAACTATTCTGCGCTTGCACGCAGTATGCGGCCGCCACCGTGACCGGCGCGGTTCGGGCGGGGCTCTCCGGGCGATGGTCGGAGCACCGGCGCATCCTGGTCATGACTGATCAGAAAACGTGGAACCTGGGTACAGGGGACATCGAGATCGCGTACGAACATCCAGGGCCGACCGTCCCACACCGCTGCCAGATCTTCTCCCCTGCCCCATCCACGTCTACGCCGACGAGTTGATGAGCTACGGGCCGACACGCAAAGCGCTGGACCCGCAGGCAGGTGGCCAAGCGGATCCAGCGCCTGCTCCCGGTCGATCTGGTGCCCGGCCTCCGGCCTCTTCCGCTCTCCCAGTTCGGCGTCGAGCCGGAGCACATACCCAGCGGGACCCTCACGGACGTGCTGCGTGAACTCGCCGCCCACGCCGAGGGCCCTGCGGCGCGTGGTGCCGCACGAGTCACCCGCGCTGTTACTGGGACGGTATCTGTCGGCGCTCGACGTGCTCTGCGCCGAGGAGGAGCGACGACTGCACCTACGGATGCTCCATGGCGTGGCACGACTGACCCACTGGTTTGTCGTGTTCAAACCCCATCTCGGGCGCCTGACGCCCTACCAGAACAGCAACCGGATACCCGTTGCGATCGTGGACACCCTGCTGCCCGACGTGGGCGACACGTCCGCCGTTGACTCCTGGTCGCTCACCCGGACCATGGAGAAACACCAGGAGTTGGCCGTCCTGATCGCAGCCGTCGGGTTTGTGATGCAGCCCGACCTGCACCCGCGCCTCAGAGCGACAGCAGAGCGGCATCTCGCCAGTCATGCGGACGACCCTGTCCGGCGCTACTTCCACCCGCGACGGCTGTAGCGGCTCGGGCTGGCCGCTGGGGTGCCGCACAGGCACCGCCTCGTGCCGCGGACCCGGTCGGTTCGACGGGTCGCGTGCGGTGCCCGGTCGGTGAGGCGAGCCGTACTCCACCGAAGCTGAACGTGCGTCAGCACCGTGGCGACAAAGGTGCGGGCACCAGCCGACGTCGGCCTGTCACGCCGGAAGTTCTGCCCGGGCGGTCAGCGGCTCCCACCACTGCCGGTTGTCCCGGTACCAGGCCACGGTGTCGGCCAGCCCCTCGTCGAAGCCGGTCAGTGGCTCGTACCCGAGCTCGTCCCTGATCTTCGAGGTGTCCAGGGAGTACCGCAGGTCATGGCCCTTGCGGTCGGCGACGTGCCGGATCCGGTCCCGCCCCGCCCCGCACGCCGCCAGCAGCCGCTCGGTCAGCTCCCGGTTGGACAGCTCGGTGCCGCCCCCGATGTGGTAGACCTCGCCCGGCCTGCCGCGCCGCAGCACCAGGTCGATGCCGCGGCAGTGGTCGGAGACATGCAGCCAGTCGCGGACGTTGCGGCCGTCCCCGTACAGCGGCACGCTGCCGCCGTCCAGCAGCCGGGTGACGAAGAGCGGGATCATCTTCTCCGGGAAGTGGTAGCGGCCGTAGTTGTTGGAGCAGCGCGTCACCGTCACGTCCAGGCCATGGGTACGGTGGTAGCTCAGCGCCACCAGGTCCGAGCCCGCCTTGGACGCGGCGTACGGGGAGTTGGGCGACAGCGGTGTGTCCTCCCTCCACGAGCCCTCGGCGATCGAGCCGTAGACCTCGTCGGTGGAGACATGGACGAACCGGCCCACCTTGTGCCGCAGTGCCGCGTCCAGCAAGACCTGCGTGCCCAGCACATTGGTGGTCACGAACGGTGAGGCGTCCGCGATCGAGCGGTCCACGTGCGACTCGGCCGCGAAGTGCGCCACCGCGTCCTGACCGGCCATCACCTCGTCCACGGCCGCCGGATCGCGGATGTCGCCGCGCACGAAGACCAGGCCCTGGTGTCCGGCGACCGGCGCCAGATTCATCTCGTTGCCCGAATACGTCAGGTTGTCCAGGACCGTGATCCGGGCGCCCGTGCCACAGGACAACTCCCCGAGCAGAGCGGCCCGTACGAACTGCGACCCTATGAAGCCGGCTCCGCCGGTGACAAGTATCCGCATAGACGCAACAATCTAGACGACGCTGACCGTCGTTCGGGCGGAAAACCGGGATCGCCGAGGACGTCGTGAGCAGATTCGCGAGCAGAATTGCCGTACTCGCATAAGACGTTGGCCGTTCGCGGCAGGGCCGTCCGCTGGCTTCCGGGCCGCCGTGCTGACATGGGGGGCAGGAGTGCAGGTGCTGCGTTGGCGGTGACCTTGGCATCGACGAAGCGGCCGGTGTGCCCCTCGGGCTGCCGCCGCTCCAGGCATCGGCGGAGAACCGCTACACCATCCCCGCTACCAAGCGGTACCCCGCATGCCAACGAGACACCAGGCGCTCCAGATTCCCCGACGAAGTCGAAGCCCAACTGCCGGACATGCCCCATGGGCCCACGCGGCACGGGCGCCCTCGGGGGCGGGGCGGGAAGATCGTCACGCCTCGCGCGGCGCTCCTGCTTCTCCTGACAACCTCGAGTTCCTCGACAGCACCCGCGGCGCCCACGTATCGACCTCGGGTATCTCCGGAGTGGCCACCAAGACCAGCTTCGCTGAGCTGAGGGTTTGGTGTTGCGCAGTGGGCTGAGCGGGATGGTGACTTTTGCTCAGTGTGGTTGGCGCGTCTATAGGTACCGGTGCTGGCTGGCTTTGTGAGGGCTGGGGCGGTGTGGGGTGTGGGTTGGTTCAGCGGGTGGTGAGGCGTTGCCAGAGCAGGTCGTGGTCGGCGGGCGCGAGGCGGGTCAGGTGGAGGCGCCGGGCGAGGTGGCGGAGGAAGGCGGTCTGCTGGGTGCGGGTCAGGGCGGCGTGGCGGGGGAGGCGGTCGAGGGTTGTGGCGAGGGTGAGGGTTTCGGGGTAGGTGATCAGGGTCCGGCAGGTCAGGGCGGGGGAGGCCGGGCCTGAGGTGAGGTGGGGGTTGGCGGTGGTGAGCTGGTGCAGGCGGGTGTGCCAGCGGGTGTGGAGGTGCTGGTGGTGGTCGTACCAGCGGGTGGTGATCGTGGTGGCCCAGCTCAGGGAAGCCGTGGTGGGTGGACGGCGGGCGGTGAGGCGAGCGTGGGTGAGTTCGGGCAGGGTGCGGATGTCGAGGGGGATGCGCTGTCGGGGGTCGCTGGAGGCTTGCTGGTGACGGGTGCAGATCATGGCCCGGGGCAGGTCGGGCGCGGGGTGGATCCACGCGGGGGCGGTGTGGTGGGGCGGGCGGCGGAGGGTGCAGGCGGTGCAGGCCGGCAGGGGCTGCACGGCGGGGGCGAGGGGCTGCCAGCGGGCGGTGGCGGTGGGGGTGGTGGCGATGGAGGCTGGCGGGGGCCGGCGGGTCAGCGCGCGGTCGAGGTGGGCGGGCGGGATGCGGGTGAAGGCGGCCAGGCGGCGGGCGGCTTCGCAGCTGAGGTGGAGTTCGGTGGCGTGCGGGGCGGCGGGGGTGCCGGTGGCGGTGATGTGCAGGCCGTCCAGGAGGTGGGCGGGGGAGAGGCGGTAGGCGGCGGCGAGGCGGGTGAGGTAGGAGGCTGCGCTCTCGCGGGGCAGCGGTCGCACATGCAGCGCGCCGGGCGGGCTGGGCCATATCGTGCCGGGTCGCACCGCGGGCGTGGGGCGGGTCCGGGTGGGGGCGGTCACCGGCGGGGGCGGGGGCGGGTGCGGCGGGCGGGGGTGCGGGGTCGGTAGTGCTCTTCGGCGAGGTGGTCCAGTGCGATGGTGTCCAGCAGGGTCTTGGTGATCCGCTCGGTGCCGTCGAGGATGGCTTCGATGGCGGCCTGGCGGATCAGGCGTGAGAGGCTGCCGATGCGTCCGGCGGTCCGTTCGTGCAGGTACGGCGCCAGCCTGGGCAGGCTGCCGGTGCGGTGTGCGGTGAGGTCGAGGGCTGCTTCCAGGGCGACGATCAGCTCGCGGAAGGGTTCGCGGTGGCCGGCGCGGGCAGGCAGCGCTCCGCAATCGATCAGAGAGGCGCGTCCGGCCAGCTGTGCGCCGCGTATTCCGCTGAAAACGGCGCTGGCGGTGACATCGATGCCTGCGTAGACGAATGTGGCGCCGATGCGTTCGGTGAGGTCCTTGAGCCAGTCGGCGGCCTCCGCGCCGCTGGAGGAGCGCGGGTTGAGCCGGTGGATCTCGTCGATCAGCACGAGTGTGACGCCGGCCGTGGTGTAGGTGTGGCAGACGGCGGTCGTGATCTGCGCGGTGGTCATGCGGCTGGCCACGGGGATGCCGAGGTAGCGGGCGAACTCGGCGGCCAGGGTCTTGGCGGTGGCGCCGGGCGGTACCAGCACGTAGGCGACGGGCACGCTGGTGTCGCCCGGGTGGGCGCGGCGGGTGTGGGCGAGGTGGCAGGTACGGCCGACCTGGAGCAGCGCGGTGGTCTTGCCGGTGGTGGCCGGGCCGGTGACGATCAGCGACGGCCGTGCGGTGGCCTGCTGGTGGCGGCCCAGGATCATCAGGGTGCGGACCTGGCGTGCCAGGGATTCGATGGCCGGGGTGCGTACGGTGACGAACTGCGAGTGGTAGGCCAGGCGTTCCTCCGCCGAGCGGGGTGCCTGGCCCGGCTGCGGTGGCGTGGGGGGTGCGGCGTGGGCGAACCGGGCGAAGCCGTCGAACGTCGTTACCGTGCCCGCGGCAGCCTCCCCGTCGTTCGGGGGCGAAGGGCGGGCAGGGCTCACCACAGTTCGGCCTCCTGGTCGGCGTCGTACAGGGTCAGCGCGCCGCTTCCCGGCAGCGTGAGTGCGCCGGGCTCATCGGCGCCGGCGTCGTCCTGGTCTTCGGCGGGGGATCGGGCGTCCAGCACATCCAGGCTGTCCTCCGCCTCCGTTGCGGCCTGGGCCGCAGTACGGTGCGGTGTTGCCGGTTCGCCGCCTGCTGCCTGGGAGGCTGCCTTCGCCGCGCGCGTGCCCGGCGCCGTGGCGGGTACGGCTGGCGGCGCCGGTGTGGTGGGCCGGGTGTGGCGCAGGATCTGGTCGGCGGCCTCGGCGAGGGCGGCTTCGTGTGCCGCGCGTTCGGCGCGCTGCTCGAGGGTGGTGCGGATGTGGCGCCAGGTGGTCTCGCTCATGGGCGCGTGGACGTGGTCGCGGTGGATCCACGGGATCTCGTGCAGGTGTCCGTCGGGCAGGCGGAGGTAGATCTGGCGGACGTCGTGCGGGTTGAGGTGGAACTCCCACTTGCCGCTGGGGCCGGTGGGGCAGGGCCGTCCTCGGTGTTCGTTGAGGATGGCGTGGTCGTAGGTGCGGTAGTTGATTCGGATGCCGCGGCCGGTGACCGGGTGGAAGCGCACCGGCAGCAGTTCCGTGTAGTCGGCTCCGGTCAGCGGCAGCGGCACATAGCCGCTCGCGCCCAGCAGCGCGGCCCACATCTCGCCCGGGGACAGCGCCTTCTTGGGCAGGAGGGGGTGGCGCAGCCCGTCGTGGGGGCGGTGCTGCCAGCACGCGGTGATCCACTCGTCCAGCAGTTCCTGCATCTGGGCCACGGTGAAGCGGGCTTCGTCTTCCACCGCCTCGCCGCGCGCCAGGATGTGGGGGCCGGTGTAGCCGGCGACGTGCTGGGCGAAAAGGGTGTTAATGCTGCCGAAGGTCCGTTCCACGGCGCCCTTGGCGGTGGGGGAGCGGGGTGGGGCGGGCTGCACGCTCACCCCGAGGGTTTCGCAGGCGGCCAGGAAAGCGGCGGAGAGGAACACCCGCCCGCGGTCGATGACGATCGTCTCGGGCACCACTACCGGCCGCGCCGCCGCCTGTTCAAGCCGCGCGTCCAGGGCGAGGAGCCGGTCGTAGGGGATGGCGGCGTGGGCCAGGCGCAGATGCTCGCCCCAGCCGGGCCGCACCGGGTGGGGCACGGCCATCTCCGCCAGCAGCAGGGCCGCGTCCACCGCCTGGGTGCTCTGCTCGCGCAGCACGGCCGCCACCACCGACCGTGTTGCCACGTCCAGGGCGATCGTGAGCTCCGGGCGCACCGGCTTTCCGTCCTCGCCGATGGCCATGATGTCTATCCGGGTGGTGTCGACCTGCACCAGCTCGCCCGGCCGTAGCGCCACCACCGGCGTGAACGGCCGCACCGGCACGGCGGTGGCGGTGCGGGCGGGACGCCCCGGGTGTTCCAGCGGGTCGGCCAGGACCCGCACTAGCCGGTTGAACGTCGACGGCGCCGGCAGCGCCACCGCGCCCGGCCCGTGGGCCTCGGCCAGGATCTGCCCGGTCACCTCCCGCAGCCCCTTCAGCGTGCCCGTGGAGCGGCCGCGCTGGCGGCGCAGCGCCTTCAGCACCGCGGCCACCACCCGTTCATCCGCACGCCCGGTTGCGCTCGACGGCTTACGCTGCCGGACCAGGCCCATGACGCCGCCCGTGTGGTAGCGGGCACGCATGCGGCGCACGGTGGCCCGGCTGGCCCGCGGCCAGCCCAGTGCCGCGAGTTCGTCGGCCTTGGCCTGCTCCCGCTCGGCCATTGAGGTGCGCTGCGGGTCGTACTCGGGCCGGGGGGAGCCGGTGCTGCCTGGCCCGTCGGGCAGCCCGGTCTCGATCTCGCGAATGTGCCGCTGCCAGGCCATCGCCCTCTCCCGCTCCCGTTCGGGCACCGCCTCCAGAAGGCCCCACGGCGCCGCGGCGGGGACCGGGCAGCTCACCACCGCGAAGGTGGGATCGGCGAACAGCAGCGAGGTCAGAACCGAGGCGGTCTGCCCGTCCTTGTCGACGAGGCGTACCGAGGCCCCAGCCACGGCGGCCACCTGCCAGGGGCGGCCCTCGAACGTCACATACGCCCCGAGTTTGACCTGCCGGCGCCGGGCGGCGGCTACGGCGCGGGCCGGGCGGCCGGGGGTGCTCACCACTGCCCGGCCTCCGCCTCGGCGTCATACACCGACCACCCGCCCGGTTCCACGGCCGCCGTGCCGCCACTGGCGGCGCCGGGCACCGCGCCGCCGGCCCCGCCCCGGCCAGCCGCTTCACTGGGCTGCGCCGTGGCGGGGGAGAGGCATGCTCTGTCGCTGCCCGGCTGCACACCACCGTCGGCGCGGGCACCGGCGGCGCGGTGCGCGAGGACGGTGCCCGTGCGACGCCGCAGCAGCTCGTCGAAGGGCCGCAAACCGTGCTCGCCCTGCGCCCAGGGCACCACGTGGAGCTGGCCGTCGGGCAGCCGGACGAAGACCTGCCGCGGGTCATGAGGATGGTGGTGGACCTCGAACCGGTCCCGGCGACCGCGGTGTTCGTCCAGGCACGCATCGTCGTAGCGGCGCCCGCCCAGCCGGATGCCGGATTCGGTCACCGCGCTCCGCCGGGCTGGCAGCAGTTCGCCGTAGGCCTGCCCGGCCAGCGGCAGCGGCACCCTCCCGGCCGCGCCCAGCAGCACCTGCCACATCTCCTTGGGCGTCAGCCCCGCCCGGGGCAGCAGCGGATGCCGCAACTGCTCCTGGGGACGGTGGTGCCAGACGCCAGTGATCCATTCGTCCAGCAGGTCCTGCAGTTGCGGCATGCTCCAATACACCCCGTCCGCCCGGCCCTCCTGTCCGGCGGTGACGGCCGGCCGGGCTGCCATCGCGTGCCGGGTGAACAGGCCGGCGAGCACCTGAAGCGTGCGCAGCGCACCACTGGCGGCGCCCGCCGTCCTCGGCGGGGCCGGCTCCAGGCTGATGCCCAGGCTCTCGCACACGGACAGGTGCGCCGAGGTGATACCGGTCGGCCCCCAGTCGAGGACGAGTGTCTCGGGGACGGCCACCGGACGCGACGCGGTGGACTCGATCCGGTCGGGCAAGGACATCAGCCGCCGCTCCGGCCCGCCCGCGTGGGCCTGTTCCAGCAGGGCGGGCCAGCCCGGGCGCAGCGGCTGCGGCACGGCCATCTCGGCCAGCAGCACCGACAGCTCAGGCGGCCCGCCCTGCTCAGGGTGCAGTACGGCGGCCAGTACGCAGCCGCTCGCCTGATCCAGCGCGGCCGTCACCGCGACCTCCACCCCGGCCCCGTCCTCACCCACCGCGCCGACTGGCAGGCGGGCGGTGGCGACATGGACCCGCTCCGCGGGCCGCAGCGCTGCAGGCGGGCCACCGGCCCGGCCCGCTGCGGTGGCGGTGCGCGCGGGGCTGCCCGGCGGTTCGGCCGGATCCGCCAGCGCCTTCACCAGCCGGTACAGCGACGAGCGGGCAGGCAGCCGTACGCGGCCCGGCCCGTGGGTGTCCGCCACGATCTGCTCCGTCAGCTCGATCACCTGCCGGGTGGTGGTCTTCCTCCGTCCTCGGCACCGGCGCAGCGCCTCCAGCACGGCGGCCACCACCCGCTCGTCCGTACGCCCGGTGGGAGACGGGCTGCGCAGGTGGCGCTTGTCGACCAGCCCCCACAGGCCCTGCCGGCCATGGACCAGCCGCATCCGCTGCACCGTGGCCCGACTGACCCTGGCCCAGCCCAGCCCCGTGAGCTCCTGGGCCTTGGCCGCCTCCCGCTCCGCCAGAGTGAAGCGCTGTGGGTCGTACTCGGGCCTCGGCGAGCCGCTTCCGGGGCCGCCGGGCAGCCCGGTCTCCACCTCGCGGATGTGCCGCAGCCAGGCCAGGGCCCGCTCCTGCGCCGCCAGTGGCACCGCCTCCCACAGCACCGGGGTGACCGGCGGCGCCGCGCTCGCGCCGATCACCGCGAAGCCGGGCGCGGCCACCAGACGGGCAGCCAGCATGCAGGCGCTGGCTCCGTCCCCGGCCACCAGATACACCCGTCCGTCCGCCAGGCCGGTCACCTGCCAGGCGCGGTCCTCGAACCGGACCTGCGCGCCCACCTCAACGCACCGCCCACCAGGGACGGCCGTACGGTCCCTGCTCACCTCGCGTGCTGCTCCCGCTCCCGCTCCGCGTCGTCCTCGGCCGGGTCCGGGCGGCCGGCCGAGACGAGGGTGTGCTCGCCCAGTGGCCGGGTCAGGTCCGCGGTCAGTCGCCCGCTCCACAGCGCGTGGTAGAGCACCGGCAGCGCGCTCAGGACCTCACCCGCCGCCGCGGCCCCGGCCATCAGCGGCCGCGGCGCGGTGAATGCCTCCAGCACCGCCTGCTCGAGCCCGCCGGCGTCGCGGTGGCGGGGATGGCGGTAGCCGGCCAGCCACCGCACGTTCGCCGCCACCGTCCTGTCCGGTGGCACCAGGCGCCGGTAGGCGAACCCCACCGCCGCACACGCCGCTTCAAGCACCGCGGCAGCACGCTCGGCCCGGCCTGCGGCGGGCGACGTCATAGTGGGGCAGTCGGCGAACAGCGCGCCCCCGTCGGCGTAGCGGGCGAACACTTGCGGCACCCACGTCAGCACCCGCCCGCTGCCAGGATCGCGCCAGACCAGTCGCACCGGCCGCGCCGACAGCCCCACCACCTGCGGATCGCGGTCCAGCAGCATCAGCTGCGTGCACATCGCCTGCGACCCGTGCATCACATGCCCGGCCGTGGTGGCCGACCACCACCAGCCCGGCCCCCACCGCCGCCCCGGCACTACCGGGAACGCCGCCACCGGGGCCAACTGCTCGAATTTGACCGCGATGGCCGCCTCCACCCAGCGGCGCTGCACGAGCGTGCCGTCCACTCCGATGAACTCCGCCTCCACCGTGCCGGGTTCCGGCACCCGGTGGACGCTGCCGGCGGCGGGTAAGCCGGCCGGCGTGCCGTCCTGGCTGCTGTCGATGATCACGTACTCCAGACAACGTCATTCCGGTCGCGCCGCGCAGGCGAACCGGCCGGTAACCAGGTCGTGTTCGTCTCGGCTCTCGGCCCCTTGCCATGTGCGTGCCCCACGCTGCCACCTGGTGCCGCCCCGTGTCAGTGCGGGGCTCTGCACCTTCCTGGCCGCCCCGCGAGCAACGTGCGTGCCACGCGGAGCGGCTCTCCGCTGCACAATGAGGCATCTTCAGTCACCCGGAGGAAGACGTGCCGCCGATGCCGCCAACGCGCATCCCTGTGGTCGCAGTGGACACCACGGAGTTCTTCACCGATCTCACCCTCTCGAAAATCGCCTGGTCGCAGATGCGTGTCTGGGCCCTGAAGGGCCATGCCGAACTATGGGTCCCGGAGGTCGTGATCCAAGAGGCGACGCGGCACTACCGGGGCCACCTCGACGACCATGTGAGGAAGCTGAGCGACGCCGACAACGCCCTGTACGAACTGGCCTGGGACCGGGACAGCCAGTCCTCCGTCGAGCCACGGCACGACGAAGTCGCCGCTCTTCAAAGCGGCTACGAGAAGTGGCTTCGAGCGCGACTGGACAGGGTCGGCGCGGTCATCCTGCCCCTCCCACGCATGTCCCACGAAGAGATCCTGGGACGCATGCTGCGTGAGGAAAGGCCTTTCCGAGCCAAGGGCGGCGGAGGGAAGAAGGGCGCGGACGGATACCGCGACATGCTCATCTGGGCGAGCATCGCCGAGCACGGAGCCGAACGCCTCGGCCCCGAAGACACGCTGTACTTCATCACCAGCAACCACAGCGACTTCTGCGAAAACCAGAAGACCAGCACGGTCGCCCGTGCCCTCCTCGCGGACCTCACCGGACAGCCACCGCAGGACAAACGGGTCTACGCCATGGGCTTGCAGCCCCTGGACGGCAAGATCCCGGCTGTACAGCGCCTGGACAGGCTGACGGACCTTGCCCAGATCTTGCCGAAGAGCGCACAGGACACCGCCGAGCTGACGTTCCAGGACCGGCTGGCGACGGATGCTCACCTGCGCACCCGCCTGCAACAGGCCGTCAAAGATGCGTGTGACGAGCTGGCCGGCAGGGAGATCGACGACGTCGACAGGGTCGAGCCGTACGGAGCCGGCCTGGACTTCGACGAACTCCGTCTCCCACTCGACGAGCCACGCCTTGCGGCGATCCACGTGCACCCGGACACCGTACGAGCTGCTGTCTACGGAACCGATCCCGACGCCGAGCCCGTTCAGTTCCTCGTCACCGTCACCGCCGAGGCCGAAGCCCACGTGGAGGGCTTCCTCCACGTCTCCGAGTACGACGAGGACTCCGACTTCGCAGTCTCTCTCGTCAACGACTACACCTACGAAGCGGAAGGCACTCGCCCGGTAGTGCTCCACTTCAACGCCCGCTTCGACCCTGACCACGAGAACACCATCGAGCTCGATCTGGAGAAAGCCACCCCATTGGGCAACTGATGTCCGAGTAGACCGCCTACCAGAGCGCGCTTCACAGTCCCACGGCACCAGCCTTCGAGCGTCAGCCGCCGTCCGAGTCCGCGGCGAGCAGCTCGGCCAGTTCCCGGGCGGGCAGGCGTGACCATGCGGCCACATCCTCCAGCGCCACCCCGGCGGCGACGGCCGCGGCGGCGGTGTGCACGAGCGCCTGGTCGATCAGGCCGGCGCTGTGGCTGAGCTGCTCCAGCAGCGTGCGGGCCACCTCAGCCGTGGTGCCGTTCTGCACACCGCGCAGCTGCCCGAGCCCCTCCCGGGCATCGCTGAGCAGTTGGTCGAGATGCAGGCGGTGGTCGGCGGGCACGGCGGCACGCCACCGCGTACCGGTACCGCCCGACGTCCTCTCCGCAGCCAGGACCCGCAGCTGCCCGGCCATCATCGCGGGCTGCTGTTCCCGCTTCACGAACCACGGATCGTCCCGCCACCCCGGCGGCCCGCCCCCACGCCGGCCGCGCACGATCGCGCCCATCCAGTCGATCAGCGGTCCGCCGTAGTCAACCGCGCACAGCGGCCCCAGCCAGTCCCGCCCCACCCGTTCGCCCAGCCGGCGGCAGAACGCCCCGTCGGCGGGCAGCGGCCGAGGCTGCCCCGCACCGCTGTCCGTCCACACCAGATCGGCCATGGCCGGCTCCAGCAGCGTGTCGGCCACGTCCACCACCTCGGGGAAGATGGCCGCGTCCCGGCCCACGATCCGCCACCGCCCTAGATCCGTTCCGGCGTCGCCACCCGCCAACTGGTGCAGGCGGCACGGCCAGATCTCCTCCTGCTCCCAGTACAGAGCCTGCTCCCACCACCGGGCCACCACCGCATGGGCCACCGCGAAGGCCTGCGCCGGATCCACCCCGGCCCGCCCCGCACGCCGCACCACACCCGCCCACCGCCGCTGCGCGGCGACCACCTCCGGCACCCCGTGCACATCCAGGTACTCCAGCTGCTGGTCGGCGTCCGCGTCCAGCAGCCACCGCCCGTGCCGCACGCACACCCGCCGCCAGCGCGGCAGGTACCGCACCGCCCGCACCGCCTGCCCGGTGCGCCGCGCGGTGCACAACCGGCACCCGAACGCGGCCGGCCCCACCACCGCGCCCGCCGCCCGCCACCGCGCCTGCGGCACACCAGCCTCCCGGCCGGTGCTGATCTTCGGATCGTCCACGGTGAACCCCGGCAGCGCCCGGGCCAGCACCTCGTACCCGGTCCCGCACAGCTCGGCGAGCGCACCCCGCCCGGCCTCGTTGAGGACGACCTCCGCATCGGCGCGCACACCCCCGCCCTCATGCCGCACGGGGGAGTTGCGGCACGTCCACAGCCGCAGCACGCCCGCGGCCGGCAGGCTGTAACGCGCCGCCGCTCGATGGATCAGCGACGCGGTCAGCTCTCCGGCCAGTGGCACGGTCCGTAACGCTTTTGCTGCCACAGCCGTTTCCTGCTTCCTGTCTGTCGTGGGCCCGGTTCGGCTACAGCTCGAATTCGAGGTCGATCAGGTCGGTGAGTTCGACTTCGAGGCCTTGGGCGCGGCGGCCGTTGTCGCGGAAGTAGACCTCGCCGAGGGCCTCGGCGGCGACGCGGCGAAGCTGGTCCTCGCCGGCGCCTTCCTCCCGGGCGGTGAAGAGGCGGGCGGCGTGCTGGGGCGGCAGGGCGAGGGTGAGGTGGCGGATGCGGGCGTCGTCGGTGCTGCCGGGGGCGGCGGTGTAGCCGAACCGGGCCTGGACATCGATCATGATGCCGCCGGTGGTGGCCGCGTTCTGCCTGGCCTTGGCCCTGACTTGCGGCTGCCAGCGGGCGCGGACCTCGCGTTCGAGGCGGTCGGCGAGCTGGGGCCGGGGGGTTTTGATCTGGTTCTTCACGTACCGCTCGACGGTGCGCTGGCTGATGCCGAGCAGCTCGGCCACCCGCCGGGTGCTGCGCCGGTGCTGGCGGACCAGGTAGCGCATCTGCGCCCCGGCGGACTTCGGGATCGGGCGCGTGAACGCGCCCTGCACCGCCTTGTCGAGCCCTTCCCCGACCGTGACCATCGCTGCGATTCCCCCTTATTCTCCGGTGTCCTTGGCGGTGACCTCGCCGGTCTTGATGTAGCGGGCGAGGTTGGCGATGTGGCCGTCGCCGGCGAGCTGTTCGAGGACGCCTGAGCCCCACAGCACGCTCTGGGTGCCCTCGTGCTTGACCATCCCCGGAGAGACACCGAGCCGGAACGAGCCCGGCACGGTCTTGCCGTCGGCGTTGTAGGGCAGGACGTCCAGCGGACTGGGCCCGTCGGCGGCATACACGGCGCAGTCGGAGAGGACCGCGACCGGATACTGCCCGGTGGCCGCGGCCAGGGCGACCATCTTGCGGTGCATGTTGATCCGCGCCCGGGAGATCACGGCGGCGCGGATGTCCGGGCGCCAGGTGGGCCGGGCCAGGGCGGGCCAGGCCTGCCCCGGCTTCCAGCCGCCGCCGCGCGCCTTCTCCCGCAGCTTGCCGATGCCGCCCTTGACGGTCATCTTGATGGCGTCCACGACGATGCCCAGCTCCGGATCACGGCTCCTGTAGCCGTCCATCGCGGTCAGGAACTCGGCCGGGGACAGCTTCTCGCCTACACCCAGATCCGCCATGGTGGCGACGTAGGCGTCGCGCAGCCGCTTGTACCAGCCGTCCAGGAACCGGCCGCTCTCGGAGCGCACCCACGCCTCCACCGGGGCGACGTCGTAGCCGAGTTCGACGGCGTACGCCACGGTGGGCGTGGCGTACCAGGCCGGCCCCTCGGGGCGCCGGCCGGACGGCGTGAACGGGCTGGGCAGCAGATCACCGTCGAGGTCGCGCCACTGCTTGCCGACCTTCACCCGGTTCAGGTCGACGTGGGAGAGGTCGACCAGCCAGGAGCCGGGCAGCGCCGGATCGAAGGCCGGACCGGTGACGTGGACCGGCGGTGACGCGAGGCCGACGACGGCGCCGTTGGCGGCCGCGCCGAAGGCGAGGTTGACGTCGATACCGACCAGGTGGCGCTTCATGCACTCGGCGTCGGTCAGGTCCCGCGCCCAGTCGTAGGCCTCCTCGAACAGCTTCTCATCGGGGCCGCGCACATGGAACCGCGGAAGGTCGGCGAGGACGGGGTGGCCGTCGGGCGCCTCGCACGGCGCCGGGTCCATCGCCTCGGTGCCCAGCGAGCCGGGCCGGTGTTCGGAGTGGCGCCGGCCGTCGGCGTCCGGCTCGCTCGCACGGGTCGGCGGGTTCAGTGCGGTCATCAGCTGCAGACCGGTGACCGCTGCCGAGCCGACCGGGGTCATCACCCGCTGCGCGTACACGCCCAGCACCCGGGCCAGCTCCGCGGGCTCCAGCTGCGCGGCATGGCCCCACGCGCGGGCATCGAGGGCGCGCCAGGAAGGAATGCACAGCTGCACGCACTGCCGCCGCCCGCCGTGGGCGGGGCGGTAGATCCGCGCCCAGGGCCCCAGCCCCCGCCGGGTCAGCTTCCACTCGGCACGCTGGAGCTGCTTGATGACCTTGTGCCCCTCCGGGAGCCGCCCGGCGAGCCGTTCGGACTCCGACAGCGTGGCGGGCAGGCCGTAGCGTTCGCACGCGGCCTCGGTGAGGACCAGCAGGGGGTCGGCGTCCTTACCCGAGCCGTGCAGCTTCTCCGCCCCGAGCTGCGCCTCGGTGAGCGTCCACTCGATGAGGGCGGTCAGGGACTTGGCGGGCACGTCCAGGATGAGACCGCCGACGCCGTAGCCAGTCACGTTCCGGTCGGCGTCGGCGTCGAGGACGAGCAGCGGGCCGTGCGCGTACCCGCCGCCGGGCGCGGGGGTGTGCGCCGGGGTGGCCTTCGTCGCACCCGCACGGCGCGAGTTTTGCGATACCCGCTCGGCACGCGGACGCGACCCGGCGGCCGGTGCTCGAACGGCCAGCAGGGGAGCGGCGGCAGGTTCCTCTGCCCCGGCCGCGGCCGGCTCCCCAGCGTCTGTCGATGCCATCGGCGGGCTCGTAACGGGCGTCGACGGCGCCGCTGCCGCGGACTGGGCCTGCGCTGCGGGCGCCGGAGCGGGCTGCGGCACCGCGGTGTCCTCCTGCTCGGCACCGGTGCCCTCCGGGGCGGGGTAGAGCGTGGCGAGCTGTTCCAGCAGGCGTGCGTACGCCTCTCGCTCCGGCGGCCTCGGCTCGGTCTTGCCCGACTCCCATGCGCCGACGGTCGCCCGCCGCACCTTCAGCGCGGCGGCCACCTCGTCCAGGGTGAGCGCGTGAGCCTGGCGCAGCCGCCTACGCTCCGCCGGTGGCGGCAGCGGGGACCGGGACGCGACCAGCGCGTCGACGGCATCGAACAGCTCGGACATGGGACACCTCCACCCTCATCCTACCTGCGGAACGGACCTACCGCGTACATATTGCGTGCATTATGCGTGCAAATAGCGTTCGGGTGGTAGTGTCCGCGAAGGCCTCCCGACCGTCCGCTTCAGGAGTTAGGAAGAGCTGCATGACTGTGCTGCCGCGCCCTCGCCGCTCCGGGCGGTCCCGGCTCTTTCCCGACCAGGCCGAAGCGGTCTCCCGGCTCGTACGGCACCTGCGCCGGCCGGGGACGCGCGGGCTTTATGTGTCGGCGACCGGCACGGGCAAGACACTGGTGTCGATTCGGGTGGCGGACGCACTCGGCGCACGCCTGGTGCTGTTCGTGGTGCCCACCCTGGACCTGGCGGCGCAGACCGCCCTGGCCTGGCGCGCTGACGGCCACGGCGAGCACATGGTGATCGTCTCCTCCCTGGACGCCGCCGGCCGCGACGACTTGGTGGCGGCCCGGATCATGTCGACGACCAGCCCGCACGCGCTGGGCGGGCTGATGTCGGTGGTGGGGGAGGCCGAGGATCAGATCCCGGCGCTGACGGTGATCTGCACCTACGACTCCCTGACTAAGATCGAGGAGACCCAGAAGACGGGGTACGACGTTCCGCCGTTCGACCTGGCGGTCATGGACGAGGCGCACCGGATCGCGGGCCGCTCGGACAAGAAGTGGGCGATCGTCAACGACGCGAAGCGCATCCACGCGGACCGCCGCCTCTACATGACCGCCACCCCCCGCATCTTCGCCGCCCCGGAGCTGGCGGAGTCCGCCGACCTCACCCGCCCGCGCCGAAGGCGCCCGCAGGGCGGGGAGGTGGACGCGTTCGCCAACTCCATGGACAACGAGCAGGTGTACGGCAAGAAGGTCGTCGAATACCCCCTCGCAACCGCGGTCGCCGACGGGCGGGCTGCGGACTACCGGATCGTGGTGCCCACCCTCACCGACACCGACCTGCGCCGCCGCCTGAACCTGCCCGCCCCCGGCACCACGACCACCGGCGCCGCCGTGGCCCGGGAGGCGAAAGACGACGGTGCGCTGCGCACCACCGCCCTGCACCTGTCCGTGCTGCGCGCCATGACCGAGCACGGCCTGGGGAAGGTGCTGGTCTACTTCAACCTGGTCTCCGACGCCCGCCGCTTCTCCCGCGAACTGCCCCACACTCTGCGCCTGCTGGCCAAGACCGACCCCGACCTCGTCCCGGAGCTGTTCTTCGCCCATGGCGAGCACACTCCCGCCCAGCGTGCCGACATCTTCGCCCGGTTCGCCGCCGCCGACACCGCGATCCTCGCCAACTCTCGTCTGATCGCCGAAGGTGTCGACATCCCCAGCGTCGACGCCGTCGTCTTCGCCGACCCCACCCGCAGCGTCATCCGCTGCGTCCAGGCCCTCGGCCGCGCCCTGCGCCTGGACGTCTCCGGCAAGACCGCCAGCCTCATCGTCCCCGTCTACATCCCGCCCGGCGCCGACGCCGAGAACATCCTCGGCACCGCGTACGAGCCGGTGTGGGCGATCGCCTGCGCGCTGGCCAGCCACGACCACCGCATCCTCGAACGCCTCCCCGACAAGGCCAACCGCCTCCCGAAAGAGACCAGCGACGTCATCGCGCGGCGCTGGCACTTCGACTTCACCGTCCACCCCGAGCGCATCGCCCAGGCGATGGACCTGGTCTCCTTCGACCCCCGCGACCCGGCCGTCTCCCGCTCCCGCCGCCTCGGCCTCGCCGCCGCCCGCTCCTACCGCGACGAGTACGGCCACCTCGACGTCCCCGCCGACCACGTGGACCCCACCGGCTACCGGCTCGGCACCTTCATCACCACCATGCGCGACGCCGCGAAAGCCGGCCGCCTTGAGCCCGACTGGACGGCCGAACTCGACGCGCTGGGCATGATCTGGGACAAGCACGACGCCGCCTGGCGCGCCCGCCTCGCCGCGGCCGCCGACTACCACCGCGCCCACGGTCACCTCGCCGCCCCCGCCACCACCCCCGTCGGCGCCTGGCTCGCCGAACAACGCCACCTCGCCACCAAGGGCGAACTCGACACCGCCCGCGCCGAGGCCCTCACCGCACTCGCCCCCGACTGGCGCCTGCCGCACGGAGCGGACTGGCACCGCAAATACCACCTGCTGCGCGCCCACCTCGCCTCCGGTGCCGACCCCGCCGCCCTCACCCGCGACACCGTCCTCGCCGGCGTGAAGATCGGCTCCTGGCTGGGGCGCCAGCTCACCACCTGGCACACCCTTACCCCCGGCCAGCAGCAACTGATGACCGCCCTCAGCCTCACCCCCGAGGCCAACCCGCTCGTCCCCGCCCGCCGTACCCGCCGAACGTTCGAGGAGACCGTCCAGCTCCTGGAGCTCTTCCTGCACCGCGAGGGCCGCGTTCCCGCCGCCCGGGAGACGGTCCGCGTGGACGGCGACACCGTCAAGCTCGGCACCTGGTTGGCCAAGGCCCGCCACCGGCACCGCGCCGACCAGCTCCCGGACCATCACGTACGCCTGGTCGCCGCCCTGTTCGAGGGGGACTGGACGGCCGAGGACGCCGCCCCTGCCGCCCTGCTGTAGCCCCAGACCTGCGCAGTGGTTCGTCCCCGAGCCGTACGCCATTGCTGGAGGCCTTCCCGTCCCGCTGGTCCAGGAGGCCCTGCCCTAGGGAGGAAGGCCTGCCAGGGCCGCGTTGCCGCTACCAGGGGGCGCGGTTACCGTGGCCGCCGCGCGCCAGCTGCTGGGGCACCGTCAGCCACCCTTCCCTCTCGAGTCGACGCAGGGTGCGCCGGACCCTGCCGACGCGGGGGAGGGGGCTTTGCCGGTACAGGCTCTGCTCCATGAGGTCTCGCAGCCACCACGTCCGGTCGGCGTCGCGGAAGATGACCGACGCCGGCCGGGACCACTCTGGGGAAGGGACGGGGAGATGGATGTGGTCGGCGACACCGGGGGGCAGCATGTTCGCGAGCAGGTGGCTTTCCCCCATGGTGTCGGTCTCTGAGTCGTAAGTGATCAGGTAGACGTTGTGTATGGGGCGCTCACTGCCGTTGGCCGCACTGACGATCCAGTAAGGCGCGGCGAGGTCGTACCCGCAGCAGTCGCCGCGTTCATCGCGGCAGACCGCTGCTTCGGCTTCTGAGCGGCTTTCTTTGTTCTGCGCGCGCCGCAGGGTGACGGCGCCGACCCACAGCGCTCCGGTGCTGCCGAGTCCGCTGACCCAGGCAGGGATCGTCCCCCAGTCGATGTCCATGCCTGCACCGTGTCCTGGCCAGCCGCACGAGACGTGCGTCTTGAGCGACTTCTGAGCTCTCCGCGGGCGTTGCGGGACCCGCGCGCGGCGAAGCGCCCTGGCAGCCGCAGGGGCGGACCGGTCAACACCGCGATATGCGTGGCGTAGTGGCCGCCGTCGGGTGCCACCCCAGGGCGACGGCCGCCTCCCCCGCCGCTGCGAAAACCTGTCCCGAAATCGCTGTGCCGATCCGCTTTCCAGTCGTGTACTACTGGGCATCAATAGTGCTGTAGCTAAATACAGCAGTTGAGTTGAGGAGGGGGAGCACGTTGGTCTACGACATTCGTCCGCTCGCGAACGGGCTGCGGACGGACCACCCGGTTCCGGGTCTGCCGTTCGTCGACGACTCGCACCTGCCGCTCGACGACGGCCCCGAAGCCATCGAGGCGGTCGGCCGCAACAGGGGCGAAGGCATGTGGGGCCGCTGCGACACCTCCCACGAGGGAGGCTGGCTGGCCTTCACCACCGACCCCATCGCCCACCACCTGGGCTGGGCCGTGCGCCACCACCCCGAGCACGGCCGCACCGTCCTCCTCCTCCGCGACGAGGACACCGCAAGCCTGCACACCTACTGGTCCGGCGCGCCGCTCATGTTCCGGGCCGGCGGCTACTGGTGGGACGGTGACACCTGGTACCGGCCCGGCCAGATCTGGGACCCGGTCACCGAGGACTACGCACGCCACACAGCACGCGCCACCGCCACCGTCCACGCCGCCGACCTCCTCGACGGTCACGCCCACCCCGACCGCGCCCACCTGCACAAGGTCGCCACCTTCGATCCGGCCACCGCCAAGCCGGAGAACTGGATCGACGACCTGACCCGGTGGGCGCAGCGCCACCAGAAGCAGGACGACCCCCTGCCGCTGGAGCGGTGCGTCGTCGACCTGGCCAGTCCCGAACTCGCCGGGGACCGGCTGCTCGGCGTGCCCGAGATGGCCGCACTGGGCGGCATCACGGCCTCCACCTTGCGCGGCTACATCTCCCGCGGCGAGAACGACGTCCCCCTTCCCCAGGCGACCGTCGGCGGCCGCGCCCAGTGGTCCCGCCCGGTCGCCGAAGACTGGGCCGAAGCCCGCCGCCGCTCGTCCGAGGGGCTGAAGGAGGCCATGTCGGCCGGCGACCGCCACCGTCTCGCCCCGGGGGCCGCCCAGATCCGCGACCGGCTCAGCGAGACCTTCTTCCGCCTGCTGTGGAAGCGCCCCGACACCCGCAAGCGCTGGGCTCTGCGTCACCGCAACGAGCCGAGCGTGCGGGAGGTCGCCGACCAGCTCGCCTTCGAAGTCGCCGACAGCCTCCGGCAGATCATCCCCACCGACGCCCTCGGACCGACCATCCGCCACGCCGTCCTGGAGGACTTCGCCACCTCGCTGCGCACCGCCAAACGCCGGGGCGGTGAGCTGAAGGGCTTCGACCTCATCCTGTCGCTGCCCCTGGCGAAGATGATTAGCTGGTTCATCCAGCACTTCCCGACCTCGGCCCAGTGGTACCTCGGCGAGGTCATGAGCGAGGCGGACAAGCAGCTCGGCATCCCCGCTCAGGTGTCCGGCGAAGCGCTTCGGCGGTCCGCGATCACGAACGGGGACCTCGACACACAGGCAGCGAAGGAGTTCTTCTCCCGCCTCGTGCCGAGGGAGAGCTGAGACCACCAGCGGACACCGGGACCGGTGCGCAAGCCAGCACAGCGGCTCCCGCCTCGAGGCGGCCCTGCTCGGCCCCCCGGGGGGGCCTACCTGAGTCGCGTGGCGCACGGCACCATGGCTGTCCATGAGGGATCAGCGAGCTGAGGAATTTGCCCGGTGCGCCGTTGTGCTGGCCGCGGAGTTGCGCGAGACACGGCGAGACGATGCGGTCCCCGCCGATCCTGAGGAAGCTGATCCTTTCGCCGCTCCGGCCCCGACAGGTGATGACCCCTTCGCTCCGCTTATGGCGGGCCGGGAGGGCGTCTTCGACCAGGCGCTGTCCAACGGGCTGGCTGCGATCGTCGCTTCCGAGTGGCCGGGGAAGGAGGTGGACCGCAAGGGACGGGTCCTGTCGGCCAGCGCGCTGCTCAAGGTGATCGAAGAGCGCATCCCAGCCACGGACGGCATCGTCTGCGTGCCTGACGAGCATCCGATGCCGGACATCCCCCAGGGCGACACGAACTCGCTGTTCCAGGCGGGGCCTTGTTTGTCGTCACACACCCGGATCGATGTGCGCTCCCTCCAGAACGGGATCGAGGCCAGTCAAGCGGCCCGCCACGGCCGCGGCGCCGGAGCTCTGCAGCATCGCCACATCGAGGCCCTGCTGGCCCTCGACGGCCACCCAAGCCTCGGCGTCATGGGGGAGGAGCAGCAGGACCGGATCCAGCGGATCGCGCAGGCAGAGGACGTGGCCTCCCAGAAACGAGCCGGCGAGTACCTCGAACGCATCGGGGAGGAAGAAGCCACCCGACGCGCCGAGAACGTGGCCAACCCCAACGCCTACCACCCGAAGCACAACCCGGACGGACACGACCTCGACACCTGCCCCGTCTGCGGGCACGAAACGTTCTGCGTGGAGGGCCTCGACCCTGTCTTCGGTCAAGTCGCTTACGGGCAGTGCCTGGTGTGCACCTACACCCGCACTCCGGGCGCCGCAGAGGACGAGGCATTCACCCAACATCTCCGGTCGATCATGGACGGCGAGTGATGCCTTCCGGCGCCCAGAGCCGTGGCCTTGGGCGGCCAACCCCGTCACCCTCCCTTCCGCGCCTCGGCGTGCGCGCCGGCCTCCGAGGGCGGGCAGGGATGGTTCGAGCCGGGTGAGCGGCCGGGGGAGGACGGGCGATGTGGTCCTCGTGGGCCCGGCCTCAGGCTAGGGCACTGCGGAGGTAGGCGGGCAGCGCCCTGCGGACGGCCGGGTCTGCTTCCCAGCCCGGGTCGAGGAGTTGGTCGGCGGTGATGACGACGTGGACTTCGTGGTCGGTGCGGACGTCGACGCGGAACGTTTCGCCCCGGCTGTCCCGGCCGGCCAGGTAGGCGGCGAGGACGGTTCTGCCCAGCTCGACAGGGTCCGCATTGGTGGTCGTCCGGCCGAGGTCTTTGCAGATCCACACGTCGCTGAACCGTTCGTGCATCAGGATCTCCCACCGCACGCAAGCGGGCTTGTCGTCGCGTAACACAAACGCGATCATGCCCCCACCGGCCGGCCTCCCGTACCGCTACCTGCGAGTACTGGCCAGAAAGCGTGCCTCCCGTGCCGGGGCGGGAGCGGCTAAACGGTTACCTCACGTGGCCTCTGCGTTCTACCGTTGCCGGGCATGAGTAACCAGGCCTTCGAGGGCGCCTATCTTATGCCGCTGTTCCGCGCGGTCGAGCAGGCCCGCGGCGAGCACGCCTACCGGCAGCTTCC
Source organism: Streptomyces sp. NPDC052040 (assembly GCF_044548405.1). Lineage (NCBI taxonomy): Bacteria > Bacillati > Actinomycetota > Actinomycetes > Kitasatosporales > Streptomycetaceae > Streptomyces > Streptomyces sp. NPDC052040. Next base: position 79,957 of record NZ_JBIUBV010000023.1, read on the forward strand.
CGCGCCCGCTCCGGCCAGCAGCCTGGCCGCGGACGACGCCCCGCTGGGCGTGTACTGCGCCGCGCACCTGATCCAGAACTCCTACACCGCCGGCCTGGCCCATGCCGACGCGCTGCGCCGTTTGACGGCGGCCGGCGAAGTCGATCCGACCAGCCCCTGGACGCTGCTACGCGGCGCCCTGGAGAACTTCGCCACCGCCCTGTGGCTCCTCGACGGCCCAGGCCGGGCCGAACGCCGACGCCGCGCGCTGTCGCTGTGGGACGAGGACATGCGCAACCGCCAGCAGCACGAGACGGACACCGGCCACCAGCCCTCCGGCGGCGGGATGAGCGGCGCGCAGCGCCGCGCCGAGATACGGGGTATTGCCGATGGTCTCGGCCTGCCCCCGCTCACCCGGCCCGGGACCCACCAGATCGTGCTCGCTGCCGCGCCCACCGCCGGCCTGACCGCGGTCAAGGTGGGCGCGGCCTGGCGGGCGGCCTCCGGGTTCGCGCACGGCCGCTACTGGCCCAACCTGCGCGCTTCCCAGCCGCGTGCGGCCATACCGGGAGCCGACGGAGTCCACACCGTCGCCCTCGTCATCGACGAGGACCAGCACCGGCCGCTGGCCGAGTACTGCCACACCATGCTCGACCGGCTGCAGGAGCACTACGCCGCGCGTGCCCGTGCCCGCTGATCGCGCCCCGACCACCGGAGGGGCCAACCTCGGACCGCTGGGCGATGGCCGGGTGCTGCACATCGGCAGGAGAGCACAGGAGTGGGGGAGATGTCCGGCAACGCAGAGATCGACGTGCGTATCGCACCTGGCGCCCTGGAGGCCCTGACACGGATCATGGTCCGGCACGGGACGTCGCGGGACGCGGCGATCCGCGAACTGCTACAGGGCACGTTGCCGCGCAGGGACAGAGGCAACGCGAGCCCGCAGTTCGGTGTTGGGCTGGGCGGTTCACGTTGGTGTGGTGCAGAACTGGTGGGCGCCGCGCAGTGTGGTGCTGAGGTTCCGCTGGGTGGCTCGGCTGTCGAGGCGTACGTCGAGGGCGCCGGGAAGCGTGCTGTGGGCCCGCAGGCTTGTGGGCAGCCGGGAGGCATCCAGGCCGTCACGTGTGGCGATGAGGACGCCGAGCTCGTGACGGCTCACAGGGTCGGGCCCTGCGAGATGGTGGACGCCGGCCGCGTCGCCGGACGCCAGTTCCAGGAGGGCGGCGGCCAGGTCGGCGACGTGCACCGGGCAGCGGATGTCGTCGGTGAACAGGACGCCCTCGCGGGTACCGGTGGCCAGTTCATGCACGAGGCGCTCATGCACGGAATCGCCGTCGCCGATGATCAGCGATGTGCGGGCGACGACGGCCTGCGGATGCCCGAGGAGGATCCCTGTCTCCGCTGCCGCCTTCGCCGCACCGTAGGGGGTGACGGGGTCAGGGAGGCACGACTCGTCGTAGTGGACTTGGGCGCCGGAGAACACCGCGTCGCTGGACACGTGGACCAGGCGGCTTCCGTACTTCGCCGCCGCCATCGCCAGCCGGACGGGCCCCTGCGCCGTCACCGCCCAGTCGGCGTCGCCGCTCGAGGCGTTGATGACGAGATCCGCGCCGACTCCGGCCATGACGCCGTCCACGCGGTCGGGATCCCGCAGGTCAAGCGGGTACCACGCGGCGTGCGAAGCGGAGCCGGGCCTGGTCGCGTAGGTCGCGGCCGTTACGTGCCCGGCCTTGGCCGCTTGGCGGATCAACTCGGTGCCCAGGAAGCCGCTTCCGCCGATGATCAAGACCGTCATGGCACGACACGGTAGACCGTCTCGGCCGGTGTCGGACACGGCACCACACAGGGGCGAGCGGGAGACGAGACTCGAGAGTGCCGACTGTGAACCTGATCAGGAGCAACCCGCGTTGGAGCGCTGGCGCCCTTCGGAGCACCGCGTCCGCGCGGACCGGACCGTTCCGCAGCAACACCGGAAGAACTGTGACCCACGTCACCCGCTATCGCGGACGGCTTCCGGGCCACCCCGGGACCGTCGATTGCCCCGACCCGCTGACCAGCAACTCTATAGATAACCCTCTAGAAAATGAGGACCTTGAATAGGCGCTCCACGACCCGGGGTCCCTGGAAAATTACGAAGGATTGTTGGAGTGAGACCGCCTGTGAGGTCGCCGAGTGAACAACTCGACTGCGGGACTGCGGTAATGTGATCCTTCCCTGACGGATCACCGCCGATTGGCGGTCCGGAACCAGAAGGGAGGTATGACGCATGTCCGAGCCTGCTCCCAAGGGCAGGCCGGCGAGGACCAAGCTGCTTCGCCGCATCCTGCGGGCCATCGCCCGCATGCGGCCCGCGGCCACTGTCCTGCGGGTCGTCTACTACGCGCTGCGCGTGTTGGACGAACTGACGGACTGAGCTGCGGAGAAGTGGGGAGGGCCCACCCCGGTGCAACGGGGCAGGCCCTCAGTCCACGTCGTGCCGTGTGGGCCTCGTGCACGTTTAGCAGAGTGCGAGGCCCACACCCATGTGTGGACTGCTAACCGATACGGTAGCACGTCTCCAAAACTAATTGGCGACCAAAGCCGACTCCCCGACTTTGCGGCCGCAGTGTTTGATTTACCCGATGATTGCAAACCGATCCGGCTGCATGTTGACTCGGCAATCCAAATCAGCATTAGTCGGCGATTTGCCGCGCGCCTGCCGCCGCGAAATCATTGCCGGGCAATCGTCATTAGGCAGACAGCTTTACGACAGCTGTCGTCCCGAAACCAATGCGCGCGCTGCCGGCCACTTCGCTGCAGCCGGTGGTGCCCGACGTATCGCCTGCTCAGACGCAGGCTGGTCGCGGGACGGGTACCGCAAGCCATGGGGACACCCGCCTCGACGGGAGGCCTGTCGCAGGGGCGCCAAGCCCCTTCATGAGATGACCGTCAACTGCCCATGTCTGACTGGCGGTGAAGCGCCCCCCCGTCGTGTGAACCACGCTCCTGAGCGTCCGTCGGTACCATGTGTCGGCGGACCCGAAAACGCCTCCCGAGTCGTTTTCCGAGGCAGCAACGGCCACTGGTTCCCATGATTTCGTGCTGCCCGAAAATGCGTCACACCCCGTCTGACCTGCACAGACGCGCAACATCTGTTGCCCTAGAGTGGAGCGGCGGTACACAAGTCGCAGCGCGTCGCCGGCACGGTGACAGCCGGAGGACGAACGCACCGGCAGGGATGGGGGGAGGCAGCCCGCCCGGGCAACGCCCAGCGCCCGAACGGCCGTCTCGCCGCCGATACCCGAGCACCGCGCCACCACTCTGAAGCCGACGCCAGCTGATCTCACGTACATGCGGCGGTGGCCACGCAGGTGATCACGGCAGCACCTCGCGGTCTCCTCGCCGACGCCCGACGCCCGACAAGCCGGCCGCCGCGTTGCGGACCCTCCCCGGCGGGAGGAACCACCCGCTCGGATCGCGCCCACCAGTCTTGCTGCACCATCCACCAACAAGCTCAGCGGTCATCACCCAGGCTGCGGCAAGATCACGTCATCCGGCTGCATCAACGCCAGTTCACCAGGTCCGTGGCCGGCGCCGCCGCTCACCGCCGCAACTGGACCCGACAGTTCACGTACGGCGCGCATCCACCTCTCGCCGAAGCCGGCCGGCCCGGTGTCGTCGTCGGGGATGTTGAAGATGTCCCGGTCCTCGGCAAACTGCTCCATCAGGACCTGGTACAGCCCGTCGTAGAACGGCGCGAGGAAGACCGCCAGAGACTCGGCGAACTGCATGGGGGAGGGGTCGATGGCGATGACGTGGTCCAGGAACGGGAACATGCCCCACTCGTCGATCCGCTCCCGCAGCGCGGCCTGCGCGGGGGTGTCCGGCAGGAGCAGTCCGTGCAGCACGTATAGCGCGTAGAACATACGCAGACCGATCAGCACCTCTCGTGCGCGCAGCAGCTCCTCGTCACTCGCCCGCTGCACCTGTGCCACGATGTCCGCGTTCTGCTGGAGTAGCCCCCAGTCCACCTCGGGCCCCTCGCCGCGCTCCGCGGCACCCAGCATCTGCGCCCAGTCCTCGGCCGTCAGCCCGAACATGCCGAAGGCGGCGAACGCCTCGGCCAGCGCGTCCGCCCCGACCTCCTGCGCGCCCAGGCCGATCGCGGCGACCAGGTGCACCATGCTCCTGAAGTCCGGCCCCTCGGCCTCGGCCGGCACGTCCCCACCGGCTTCGAGCGCCGCACGCACCAGCGCGGGGTTAGCCGCCCCGCGGTACGACCCCATGAGCCGCCCAGCCGCCGTATAGAGCGCGTCCTGCCCTTCCTCGCTCGCCCCGGCCGCGCTACGCGCGAACTCCACCAACCTCTGCGACGCCGAACGTTGCAGCGCCCACACCAGGGCCTCGCGCACGGCGACCACCGGCGGCTCCGGCACCCGGGCCGCCCCCGGCGCCGCCGACGGCGTCCCGGCCTCGGCGAACCACTCCAGCACGGCCAGCCGCCGGTCACGTCCCTGCCGCAGATGCCGGGCCAGCGCCGCCGCGCTCTCCACCACCAGCGGATCGACCGAGTCCACCACCGACCCCCGGCCGCGCCCCAGCCCCCGCCGCCGATGACGCGGCAACAAGCCCACCCGCCGCCAGCTCTCCAGCTGGCTCGGCGTCACTACCACCTCTCGCGCGGCAAGTTCACGCACCACCTGCAGATCAGCCGGACTCGGCGCCCCTCGTGCCATGCCCACCATTACAACCCCGAGAAGCGTAATTTTCTGCGGTCTCGCGGCTCTGGCTCACTGGTCCCAGCACCACAGCCCACGCCGCTGAAGCCGGCCCGAACGAAGGACACCCCGCGATGCCGAAGAAGAACCGCACGCCCTCCACCACCCCGCCCCACGACCACGGTGCGCCAGCTCCCGCCTCGTGGCGGCGCCTCGTTTCCGCAGCGCTCCTCGCCGGAGCCATCCGTCACCTCGGGGCCCTTCTGGCCGGCCTCGCAGTGACCTGGTGGCAGCACGACTGACACCCCCGAACCCGCCTGGCACACACCCCCTGAAATGATGTCAGGCGGGTTCCACTGCACAAAGGTTGAGTTCCTCTCCGTGCTCACACTCCGACACATCACAGACCCGCCCACCGCAATCGCCCCCCTCAAGGGGGCACACACCCAAACCGCGGATTTACCAAAAGTTCTGATGTGAGGGAAACAACCAGTCGACCACCACAGGCCGATCCTTGTAGCCAGCCGCCCGCGCATGCGGGCCAAGTCCGGGAGCGCAGCGGACGGACCCTCAAGGATCCTTCCAGGAGCGTAGCGACGAAGGAGCCGCCGGCTCGGAGCGCAAGCGGAGAGCCGGAAGACCATCCCCCAACCTGAGGATCCACCGAAAGTCCTCACGGAAGGAAACATGGCTCGAAGCGCAGCGCAGAGCCAACTCCGCGCAACGCGCGGAGTTCCACTCCATCACCGCGCGCAGCGCGGGGCTTCACTCCGAACTCCCAAGCGCAGCGCGGGAGTTCCCTTGGAGCCTGCGCAGCAGGCTACAAGGGAACTACCCCCCTGCCCGTGGGAGTTCGGTGTGAATCCCCCCGCGGCGCGCGGTGATGGAGTGGAACACCCCGCGGTTCGGGGGGTTTGGGGGGGGGGGGGGGGGGGGGCCCAGGGTTGATATGGGTTGTGTGTTTGGTGTTTTTTTGTGTGTGGGGGGGGTGGT
>NZ_JBIUBV010000024.1:0-82878 GCF_044548405.1 Streptomyces sp. NPDC052040
GGAAGCTAAGCCTTACAGCGCCGATGGTACTGCAGGGGGGACCCTGTGGGAGAGTAGGACGCCGCCGAACTAATTGTGTGGGAAACCCCCGTGCCTGAGGGCACGGGGGTTTTCTGCGTTCAGGGGGCCTCCCTCAGACGGAGAGGCCCCTTTTTCTTTTTGGGCTCCGTCTGTCACTCAGAGACGGCCCGCTGCTTTCAGCGCCAGATAGGCGTCGGCCAGAGCCGGCGCCAGATCGTCCGGGGTGGCATCGAGGACCGTGACCCCGTGACGGCGCAGCTGCTCCGCGGTGCGAGTGCGCTCCGTCTGAGCCCGCGCCGCAGCCGCGGCCTCGTACACCGCGTCGATGTCGCCACGGGCCGTCGCCATGCGTGCGACCTGCGGATCGGCCACCGAGGCGACCAGGACCGTGTGGCGCCCGGTGAGGCGGGAGAGGACAGGAAGGAGTTCCTCCTCCACGGGAGCCGCGTCGAGGGTGGTCAGCAGGACGATCAGAGAACGGCGCGGCGCCGAACGGAGCGCGGTGGCCGTCAGCCCGCGCGCATCCGTCTCGATGAGTTCGGGTTCCAGTGTCGCCATGGCGTTGACCAGCGACGGCAGGACCTCGCGGACGGCGCGGCCCTGGACCAGGGCGCGTACCCGGCGGTCGTAGGCGAGCAGGTCCACCCGGTCTCCGGCCTTGGTGGCCAGGGCCGCCAGCAGAAGCGCCGCGTCCATGGAGGCGTCCAGGCGGGGTACGTCGCCGACGCGCCCGGCGGACGTCCGGCCCGTGTCGAGGACCAGGAGGACATGCCGGTCGCGCTCGGGCCGCCAGGTGCGTACGGCGACCGTTGTCCGACGGGCCGTCGCGCGCCAGTCGATGGAACGGGTGTCGTCGCCCGGGACGTAGTCGCGCAGGCTGTCGAACTCCGTGCCCTCGCCGCGGATCAGCACACTGGTCCGGCCGTCCAGTTCGCGGAGGCGGGCCAGCTTGGAGGGAAGGTGCTTGCGGCTGGCAAAAGGAGGCAGCGCCCGCACCGCCCAGGGGACCTTGTGGGTGCCCTGGCGGGAGAAGAGACCGAGGGGGCCGTAGGAGCGGATGGTGACCCGGTCGGCGTGGCGGTCCCCGCGGCGGGTCGGCGTGAGACGGGTCGTGACCCGGCGGCGTTCGCCCGGAGGGACCGTCAGGCGGTGCCGTGAAGCGGCCGGTTCGGTGCCCCGTTCCCAGCTGCTGGGCGGCCAGGCGTCGCGCAGCTGGGCGCGCAGGGTCCGGCGGGAGGGGTTGGTGACGGTGAGCGCCACCTCGGCCGTCTCGCCCAGGCGTACGGAGGTGTCGCCGGACCGGGACAGGCTGAGACGGCGCACGGGCGCGGCCAGCGCCATGTCACAGGCGCAGGCCAGCGCGAGTGAGCCGTTGACGGCGAGCACACCGGTCCAGTCGGGTGCCCAGATGCCGACCGGCAGGGTGCCGAGTGTCGCGAGCAGTGCGGCTCGTCCGGTGAACGCCATCAGCGGGGTACGGGGACGTGGGCGAGGATCGAGTTGATGACCGAATCCGCCGTCACGCCCTCCATCTCCGCCTCCGGGCGCAGCTGGACCCGGTGACGGAGCGTCGGGAGGGCCAGGGCCTTCACATCGTCGGGGGTGACATAGTCACGGCCTGTCAGCCAGGCCCAGGCGCGGGACGTGGCCAGCAGGGCCGTCGCGCCACGCGGCGACACCCCGAGGGTGAGTGACGGCGATTCACGGGTGGCGCGGCAGATGTCCACCACATAGGCGGTGATGTCCGGGGACACCGCCGTCTTGGCGACGGCCGCGCGCGCCGCCTCCAGGTCGTCGGCGTTCGCCACCGGGCGCACGCCGGCGGCGCGCAGGTCGCGCGGGTTGAAGCCGTCAGCATGGCGGGCGAGGACGTCGATCTCGTCCTGACGGGACGGCAGCGGGATCGTCAGCTTGAGCAGGAAGCGGTCCAGTTGGGCTTCCGGGAGGGGATAGGTGCCCTCGTACTCGACCGGGTTCTGGGTCGCCGCCACGAGGAACGGCTCGGGCAGCGGGCGGGGCGTGCCGTCGACGGTGACCTGCCGTTCCTCCATGGCTTCGAGGAGGGACGACTGCGTCTTCGGCGGGGTGCGGTTGATCTCGTCCGCGAGCAGCAGATGGGTGAAGACCGGCCCGGGCTGGAAGGAGAACTCGGCGGTCCGCGCGTCGTAGACGAGGGAGCCGGTGATGTCGCTCGGCATGAGGTCCGGGGTGAACTGGACGCGCTTGGTGTCGAGTTCGAGGGCCGCGGAGAGCGCGCGGACGAGCAGGGTCTTGGCGACCCCGGGGACTCCTTCGAGGAGGACGTGTCCGCGGCACAGAAGGGCGACGACGAGGCCGGTGACTGCGGGGTCCTGGCCGACCACGGCTTTGGCGATCTCGGCGCGCAGGGCCTCCAGGGAGGCCCGGACGGTGTCCGGATCCCCGGTGTTCCCGGCGTTGTCAGTGGTCGGGTCCATCATGGACGGCGTACCTCACTTTCGAGGGCGTCGAGTTGGTCGGCGAGTGCGATCAGTGCTGCGTCGTCGCCGGGCGGCGGGCCGAAGAGGAGGGGGCGCAGGGTCCGGTCGTCGCTGTGGAGGCGGGCGGACAGAGCGGGGAGCAGGGTCTCGGGCGTGTGCGCCTGGGCGACGGGGATGCCTACGAGGGGGGCGAGGCGGGTGCGGGTGGTGGAGCGCAGAGCGGCGGCCGCGCGGTCTCGGGCGCGCGCCCTGCGGTAGAGGCGGGCGCGGCCTTCGACGGTTTCGGAGGCGCGGATCGCGACGGGGAGTTGTTCGGGCACGAGGGGGCCCAGTCGGCGTGCCCGCCAGAGGGCGGCGACGGCTGCGGCGATGAAGAGTTGCAGGGTGCCCCAGAGCCAGCCCCGGGGGAGCAGGTCGAAGAAGCTGCGGCTGCCCGCGTCGGTGGCCGAGGTGTCGGAGAGCGAGGGGAGGTACCAGACCAGATGGGTGCGGGAGCCGAGCAGTTGGAGGGCGAGGGAGGCGTTGCCCTCCTTGCCGAGGTGTTTGTTGTAGAGGATGTCGGGCGCGCCGAGCACGACGGTGTCGCCGTGTGCGGATGCGGCCGGGAGGCGGACCAGGGTGGGCAGTCCGTCGCCGGGGTAGCAGCGGTCGGCGTGGGCGGCCGTTGTGCGGTAGCGGATGCCGCCCGTGTCGGCGGTGCCCGCGCTCCGGGCGGCGGGCAGTGTGCAGCCGGGTTCGAGCAGCGATTCGACGCTGGGTACGGGGTCCGCGGAGACCCCGGGGGCGAGGCGCGCGAGGGAGGTGTCGGGGGCGATCAGAACCGTCCGGCCGCCGGAGTGCTGCGCCGCCTGTTCCAGGCGGTCCTGCTGGCGGTGGGTCAGAAGGTCCGGGGCGGCGATCAGCAGGGTGGTGTCGGGGGCGGCGGCGGTGCGGGCCTCGTCGAGGGTGGTGACGACCCGGGTGGAGACGCCCTGTTCGGCGAGGAGCGCGGCGACGGCGCGGCTGCCGTAGGGGTCCGCCGAGCGCGGGTCGAGGCGGCCGTGGTGGGCGTCGGAGCGGACGACGGCGATCACCACGGCACCGGTCAGGAGGAGTACGGCGGCCAGCAGGACGCCCCGCGACCTGGTCCACAGTCCGCGGGCGGTGGGAGAGTCGGACGTGGCGGGGAGGGTGGCTTCGGACGTCATCCGGCGGCTCCCCTACGGGTGTTGGAGACGGCGGCGGGGCTGCTGCCGGTGAGCCGGGGCCTGGTGCGCGCGAGGTCGTCGTCGAGAGCGGCGAGCCGGCGGTACGTTCCTTCGTCGGCTGACCGGCCGCCGTATGCGACGTCGTCGAAGTCCCGGGCGGCGGCGCGGAGGCGGTCCGCGTGGCCGGGCAGGGCGTGGCCCGCCTCGATGGCGGCCTCGTCGGCGGTGCGGCCGGGGTGTACGTCGAGCAGGGCGCGTTCCTCCAGGGCACGGACGACGGCGCGCATGCGTTCCTGGACGGCTTGGCTCCAGTGGCTCTGGGCGGCGTGTGCCTCGGCGGCCGCGCGGTGTTCGGCGGCGCTTCTGGGGTGGTCCTCGAAGAGCGCGGCGGACGAGGGGGGTGTGCGGCGCGGGGTGCCCAGACGCCACCAGAGCGCGCCGAGGAGCGCCGCGGCCGCCAGCACGATCACGAGCAGGCCCACCAGGCCGCCCGGTGTCGCGGACGAGGCGGAGTCCAGCAGGCCGCCGACCCAGTCCCAGAAGGCGTTCAGGGCGCGCCGCACCAGGCCGGGGTCGTTCTCGTGGTACATCCGCTTGGCCAGCTCACGGCGGGCCGCCTCCCGCGCGGGATCGCGCGGGACGGTGACCGGTGGCGTGCCGTCCGCACGCCACAGCACCGGCGCGGCCCGGTGCGCTCCCCCCGTCGGCCCCACCCTGTCAGCTCCCGGGGGTGGTGCCGTGGTCCTGGACGCCTGCGGCGCGGGCCAGGTCGAGGTCGAGGGCCTCGCGGCGGATGCGCTGGTCGATGTAGAGGAGGACGGTCACCCCGGCGCTGATCGGGAAGGTGAGGGTGCGTCCGATCACCGAGCCGACACCGGTGATGATCAGGTAGGTCCAGCCTGGGCCGCCGCCGGTCGCGGTGACGAGGCTGTTGAAGCCGTCGCCGCTGAGGACCGAGGCGACGATGGCGAAGGGGACCACGACGAGCGAACCCACGATGCCCGCGATGAACTGCGCGAGGATCTGGATTCCGGTGACCCGCCACCAGGCGCCGCGCACCAGTTTGGCGGAGCGGCTCATGGAGGTGCGGATGCTCTGCTTCTCCAGCATCAGCGCGGGCGACGCCAGCGAGTAGCGCATGGTGATCCAGATGGCGACCACCATGGCGCCGAGGCCGCCCAGGACGGCCAGGGCGACGCCCGGGCCGACGGCACCGCCGACGGCGACGAGGATGCCGGGCAGGGTGCCTACGGCGGCGATCGCGACGGCGATCAGCGGAAGCAGCAGCGTCAGACCGGACAGCTTCAGCAGCTGGGGGCGGGCGTCGCGCCAGGCCTCCGCGACGGTCACCGAGCGGCCGAGCACCGCCCGGCTGGTGACCGTGGTGAGCAGGGCGGTCGCGAGGATGGTGCCGATCAGGGTCACCAGGCCGACGCCGCCGGAGCCGAGGAAGAGCGCGCCCATGGCGCGGCCCACCTCGTGGGCGGAGGCGTTGGGGTCGCTAAGGGTGTCGGCGCCGACGCGGTCGTCGAGGACGAGCTTCTGGAACAGGATGGTGACGATCTCCGTGAGGACGGAGACGCCCAGCGAGATGCCGAGGACCGCGCGCCAGTGGGTGCGCATGGTGGAGACCGCGCCGTCGAGGATCTCGCCGACGCCGAGCGGGCGCAGCGGGATCACTCCGGGCTTGGCGGCGGGCGGCGGACCCCAGGAGCCGCCCCAGCCGCCGGGACCGTGGCCGGGTGCGCCCCAGCCTCCGGCGCCGTGGCCGCCGGGACCGTGGGCCGGGCCGCCGCCCCAGCCCGGGCCGGGCGGAGGCGGCGGCGCCTGAGCGGGGACCTGGGGGTGCGGCGCGCTCCACTGCCCGGACGGGGGCTGCTCCTTGGACCACTGCGTCGGCGGCTGTGGCTGGTCGCCGGGGCTCTGGGCCGGAGGCTGCTCCGGGGGCTGCGCGCCGGCGGCGGACGGCTGCTCTCCGTCGGAGGGGGCGGATCCGGGCGATGCCCAGCCCGGAGTGTCGTTCATCGTCGCTCCTTCACGGTGCCCGCTCCGCGGACGCGCGGGCGAGTTGGGGGACATCGTGCCACGCTGCCTCCGGCGAAGGACCAGGGGTGGTCTGGGCTGTACACCTTCAATTGTCGGCGGGATACGGGGCAGACTGACGGCATGGCTGATCAGGACGCGCGACCGGGCGAGGACAAGCAGTCGACCGAGATACCCGTGATCCGCTGGGACGAGCCGCCGGAGGGGCCCGTGCTGGTGCTGCTCGATCAGAGGAGACTGCCGGCCGAGGAGGTCGAGCTGGTGTGCACGGACGCGTCCGCGCTGGTGGACGCGATCCGCACGCTGGCCGTGCGCGGGGCTCCGCTGCTCGGGATCGCCGGTGCGTACGGTGTGGCGCTCGCCGCCGCGCGCGGCTTCGACGTGGACGAGGCGGCCGTGGCGCTGTCCGCGGCCCGGCCGACCGCGGTGAACCTCGCCGTGGGTGTGCGCCGGGCGCAGAACGCGCATCGGGCCGTGCTCGCCGGTGGCGGGGACCTGCCGGGGGCCGCCAGGGCGGCGCTGGCGGCGGCGCGTGCGCTGCACCGGGAGGACGCCGAGGCCGGGGCGCGGATGGCGCGGCACGGTCTGGCGCTGCTGGACGAGCTGTCGCCGGGCGGCGGCCACCGGCTGCTCACCCACTGCAACTCGGGGGCGCTGGTCTCCGGGGGTGAGGGCACGGCGTTCGCGGTGGCGCTGGCGGCGCACCGGGCGGGGCGGCTGCGCAGGCTGTGGGTGGACGAGACGCGCCCGTTGCTGCAAGGTGCTCGTCTGACGGCGTACGAGGCGGCCCGCAACGGGATGGCGTACACCTTGCTCACGGACAGCGCGGCCGGTTCGCTGTTCGCGGCGGGCGAGGTGGACGCGGTGCTGGTCGGAGCGGATCGGATCGCGGCCGATGGTTCGGTGGCGAACAAGGTGGGGAGCTATCCGCTCGCGGTGCTGGCCAGGTATCACCATGTGCCGTTCATCGTGGTGGCGCCGGTGACGACGGTGGATCCGGACACGCCCGACGGGGCAGCCATCGAGGTGGAGCAGCGGCCCGGGCACGAGGTGACGGAGATCACCGCGCCCCGGGTGCCGGTGGCGGGAGCGGAAGCGGGAGGCGGGATACCGGTGGCACCTCTGGGGACCCAGGCGTACAACCCGGCTTTCGACGTCACGCCGCCCGAGTTGGTGACGGCGATCGTCACCGAGGAGGGTGTCGTGTCTCCTGTGACGGCCGGTGCACTCGCTGCGCTGTGTGACAGGTCACGCCAGGTAACAATTTAGTTAATGGGATGATGTGGTCCATGAAGGGACGAGTCCTTGTCGTCGACGACGACACCGCACTGGCCGAGATGCTCGGCATCGTGCTGCGTGGTGAAGGTTTTGAGCCGTCTTTCGTAGCCGATGGCGACAAGGCGTTGGCGGCTTTCCGTGAGGCCAAGCCCGACCTGGTGCTGCTCGACCTGATGCTGCCCGGTCGGGACGGCATCGAGGTGTGCCGTCTGATCAGGGCGGAGTCCGGAGTTCCGATCGTCATGCTCACGGCCAAGAGTGACACCGTGGACGTGGTGGTCGGCCTGGAGTCCGGCGCGGACGACTACATCGTCAAGCCGTTCAAGCCGAAGGAGCTGGTGGCCCGGATCCGGGCGCGGCTGCGCAGGTCCGAGGAGCCGGCGCCGGAGCAGCTCGCCATCGGCGACCTCGTCATCGACGTGGCCGGTCACTCGGTGAAGCGGGACGGGCAGTCGATCGCGCTGACCCCGCTGGAGTTCGACCTGCTGGTGGCGCTGGCGCGCAAGCCGTGGCAGGTGTTCACCCGCGAGGTCCTGCTGGAGCAGGTCTGGGGCTACCGCCATGCGGCGGACACCCGTCTCGTGAATGTGCATGTCCAGCGGCTTCGCTCCAAGGTCGAGAAGGACCCGGAGCGGCCGGAGATCGTGGTGACCGTTCGTGGCGTCGGTTACAAGGCCGGACCGAGCTGACGTGCCGCACGACAGTGCCGCTTCGGCCCCCGGCAGGCCGGGGGACCGCCCGGAGCGGCCTGTCGGACGGCGCACGGCGGGTTCCGGATGGGAACGGTTCTTCGAGGGCGGGCTGCTTCAGGGCGGAGTCCAGGGCAGCCCGGTCCTCCGGCTCGTCATGCGCTGGGTGCGCCGTCCGCTGCTGCCCGTGATGCGGCTGTGGCGGCGCAACATCCAGCTCAAGATCGTCGTCACGACGCTGCTGATGTCGCTGGGTGTCGTGCTGCTGCTGGGCTTCGTCGTCATCGGGCAGGTGCGCAACGGCCTGCTCGACGCCAAGGTGAAGGCGTCCCAGAGCCAGGCGGTCGGCGGCTTCACGGTGGCCGGTCAGAAGGCGGACAGCGCGGCCAGCGCGAGCGGCGGCGACGACGCCTCGGGCACGGGCGCCAACCCGGTGCAGAACGTGAGCGGCTGGATGAGCGACCTCGTGGAGTCGCTGTCCAGCGGCGGCCAGGGCGCCTTCGACGTGGTCACGCTCAGCACCACCGCCGTGGACAGCGGCGACAACCGCGGGCTCGGACCGCGCGCGTCGGGTGACGTGGACCCCAGCCAGAGCGTGCCGGAGGATCTGCGCAGGCGCGTCGGAGCGGGCATGGGCGTGGCCCAGACCTACACCCGCATCGTCTACACCGACTCCGACCGCGATCCGCAGCCCGCGCTCATCATCGGCAAGCAGATCAACGACCCGAACGGGCATGCGTACCAGCTGTACTACCTGTTCCCGCTCACCCAGGAGGAGAAGTCCCTCAGCCTGGTGAAGGGGACGCTGGCGACCGCCGGGCTGTTCGTCGTGGTGCTGCTCGGAGCCATCGCCTGGCTGGTGGTGCGCCAGGTCGTCACCCCCGTACGGATGGCGGCGGGCATCGCCGAACGGCTCTCCGCCGGGCAGCTCCAGGAACGTATGAAGGTCACCGGCGAGGACGACATCGCCCGCCTGGGCGAGGCCTTCAACAAGATGGCGCAGAACCTCCAGCTGAAGATCCAGCAGCTGGAGGACCTGTCGAGGATGCAGCGGCGGTTCGTGTCGGACGTGTCGCACGAACTGCGCACACCGTTGACGACCGTGCGGATGGCGGCCGACGTCATCCATGAGGCGCGGGTCGATTTCGACCCGGTGACCGCGCGGTCGGCGGAACTGCTCGCGGACCAGCTGGACCGGTTCGAGTCGCTGCTCGCGGATCTGCTGGAGATCAGCCGGTTCGACGCGGGCGCGGCGGCCCTGGAGGCCGAGCCGATCGACCTGCGCGTGGTGGTACGGCGGGTGGTGAGCGGGGCCGAACCGCTCGCGGAGCGCAAGGGCACACAGATACGTGTCGTCGGCGACCAGCAGCCCGTGGTCGCGGAGGCCGACGCCCGGCGGGTGGAGCGGGTGCTGCGCAACCTCGTCGTCAACGCCGTCGAACACGGCGAGGGCAAGGACGTCGTCGTCAAGCTCGCCGCGGCAGGCGGCGCGGTCGCGATCGCGGTGCGGGACTACGGCGTCGGGCTGAAGCCGGGCGAGGCGACCCGGGTGTTCAGCAGGTTCTGGCGGGCGGATCCGGCGCGGGCGCGCACCACGGGCGGTACGGGCCTGGGGCTGTCGATCGCCCTGGAGGACGCCCGGCTGCACGGAGGCTGGTTGCAGGCGTGGGGTGAGCCGGGTGGCGGTTCGCAGTTCCGGCTGACGCTGCCGCGGACCGCGGACGAGCCGCTGCGGGGCTCCCCGATACCCCTGGAGCCCCTGGACTCCCGGCGCAACCGGGGGCTGAACGACGCCGGGCTGCCGCAGGGCGGCTCGGGCAAGCTCGCCACGGTGCCCGCGCAGGCCACGGGCGAGCGGACCGGGATCACGCCGCGGCCTGCCGCGGTGGCGCCCACGGCCGATCCGACGGCTCTGCCGGGCAGCGGCGCGCGGGTGGTGGCACGGCCCACCGGGACCGCGCGGGCCCTGGACGACAGCACACAGGACCCGTCGCCGGGCGGCGGGCTGCACGAGTGAGTGAGCAAGGGGAGGCAGTTCGTGGGCGCTGAGGGGGGCAGGCGGCGGCGCGCGGCGCGCACGGGTGTGTTCGCCGGCTGCGGGGCGGTCCTGCTGGCCGGGTGTGCCTCGATGCCGGACAGCGGGGATCTGCGCGGCGTGGAGTCGACGCCGCGGCAGGACGCCCAGGTCCGCGTGTTCGCCATGCCGCCGCGGGAGAACGCGGGGCCTGCGGAGATCGTGCAGGGCTTCCTGGAGGCGCTGACCAGCGACGACCCCGGCTATGAGACGGCCCGCGAGTATCTGACCGCGGGCGCGTCGCGCGGCTGGCACCCGGACCGGTCCACCACCGTGCTGTCCGACGGGCCGAACACCGTGCCCGAGCACAGCAGCAGGATCCGCGAGGCGGACGAGGACTACACCTACGCGCTGACCGGCAGCAGATTCGCCGTCGTGGACGCCCAGCACGCGTACACGCCGCAGTCGGGGACGTACAGCAGTACGGTGCATCTCACGTTGGACAAGAAGACCAACCAGTGGCGTATCGACTCGCTCCCGCCGGGCGTGGTCATGGGCAGGTCCGACTTCCAGCGCAACTATGTGTCGGTCAACAAGTACTACTACGCCTCGAACGTACCCGCGGCGGAGGGCGGCCGACTGAGCACGGTCGCCGACCCGGTGTATGTGCGCAGCAAGGTGGACGCCGTCACCTCGATGGTCCGTACGCTGCTGACGGGCCCCACGCGCTGGCTGGACCCGGCCGCGACATCGAGCTTCCCGCCGGGGACCGCGCTCCGCAAGGACGTCACCTCGCTGTCGCCCGACGACCAGAACAAACTGACGGTGCCGCTCAACGGCAAGGCCGACCGGGTCGGGCGCACGCAGTGCTCGCGGATGGCGGCGCAACTCCTGTTCACCCTCCAGGATCTGACGCCGACCGGCGTGAGCGAGGTCGAGCTGGAGGGTTCCGACGGCCGGAAGCTGTGCGAACTGGACGAGAACCGGGCCGAGATCATCGCCTCGCACGGTACGGCCAAGCGTCCCGAGTACGAGTACTTCATCGACGGCAGGCAGCGGCTGGTACGGCTGCCGAGCGGCAGCAGCTCCCATGAGTTCGAACCGGTGCCGGGGGGCCTGGGCGACGGGGAGCGGGCGCTGCGCGCGGCCGCCGTCTCGCGCGACGAGGACAAGGCGGCCGGGGTGTCGGCCGACGGCCGGTATCTGTACACCGGGTCGCTGGAGCCGGGCGCCCCGCCGCTGGGGAGCGCGGTGCTGGCCAGCCAGGGTCTGTCGGAGGACGACCGGCTGACCACGCCGAGCTGGGACGGCGGGGGCGACCTGTGGGTGGCCGACCGCGATCCGCGCAACTCCCGGCTGGTGGTGCTGGAGAAGGGTTCCGGACAGCCGGTCGTGGTGAGCACACCCGGTCTCGACGGGCGTGTCGAGGCGGTGCGGGTGGCGGCCGACGGTGTGCGGATCGCGCTGATCGTGGAGAAGGACGGCAAGACGTCGCTCCAGATCGGGCGGGTCGAACGGGAGCACGGCGGCGACGGGCGCTCCGCGGTGTCGCTCCTCAAACTGCACTCCGTCACCCCGCAGTTGGAGGAGGTCACGGCCATGTCCTGGGCCGGGGACAGCCGGCTGGTGGTGGTCGGGCGCGAGTCCGGCGGGGTGCAGCAGATGCGCTACGTCCAGGTCGACGGCTCCGAACCGGCGGGCAACGCGCCGCCCTCGCTGACCGGTGTGAAGCAGATCGCGGCGTCGGAGGACGAACGGCTGCCGCTGGTGGCGTACTCCGAGGACGGGATCGTACGGCTGTCGGCCGGGGCGCAGTGGCAGAAGGTCGTCAAGGCGGGGACGGCTCCGGTCTATCCGGGGTGAGCCCCGGGCCGCGTGGGTCCGAGGGGGCCGCTCGCCCGGCCCTTGCACATCCGTCCCCGGCGGTCCGCCGTGGGTTTTCCACAGGCCTGGCAGGCCGCTCTCCGGCTTGGCACAGTGGTGGCCATGCGCGGGTGGTGGCAGGACCTGACCGACCTGGTGCTGCCGACCGAGTGCGGGGGCTGCGGGAGAGTGCGCGCGGTGCTCTGTCCGCGGTGCCGGGCGGCCCTGCACGGGAGGGCACCCCGGCGGGTGCGACCGGTGCCCGAGCCGGTGGGGCTGCCCGCGGTGCATGCGGCGGCCCCCTACGAGGGTGCCGTGCGGGCCGCGCTCCTGGCCCACAAGGAGCGCGGCGCCCTGGCGCTCGCACGGCCGCTCGGCACGGCACTGGCCGGGGCCGTACGGGCGGGACTGGGCGAGCCCCGGGGCCCGGACGGAGGCGGACGGCCTCCGGTGCTGCTCGTGCCCGTGCCGTCCTCGCGCGGGGCCGTGCGGGCCAGGGGGCACGATCCCGCCCGCCGTATCGCGCTGGCAGCCGCGGGGGAGCTGCGCCGGACGGGGACGGCGGCCCGGGTCGCGGCCGTGCTGCGGCAGCGGCGGGCGGTGGCCGACCAGTCGGGGCTGGGCTCCCGGCAGCGGCTCGCCAACCTCGCCGGGGCCCTGGAGGTGGGTGAAGGGGGTCTCCGGCTGCTGGCCGCCGGGCCGGTGGTGCTGGTCGACGATCTGATGACGACGGGGGCGTCCCTGGCGGAGGCGGCGCGGGCGGTGCGGGCGGCGCTCGGGCACCCTCGAATGAGGGACAGGGAGGTGTATGGGCGCGAGGCAGGGGAAGCAAGGGGGGAACGAAGACCACAGGAGGCGACGGCAGTGACATCGCGGAAGCGGTCGTCCTCGGGAACGGCCGCCGTAGACGGCGCCGCGGACACGGTCCGCGCGGCGGTCATCGCCGCCTCGCCGGATTCTTTCGAATTCAACCGGAACTGACTGAGGACGTGCGTCGTTGCAGGTAATAGGCAGGTCAATTCACCGGAATGGAGGTACGCGGCAGTAGAGGGTGACGCCATCCGTCCGGGCGAGATATGTTCGGTTGTGAGAGAAAGGCGCAGGCCATCCCTCGCTTATCCGAATGCCGTGCTGCGGGCTTTCTGCAATCAGCCGCAGCTGTGGGATGGATCGCCCACGGGGGAGGAGGAGGTGGAAGTCACCGAGTCCGTGGCTCCGGACGTCACCGGAGCCTGGTGCACAAGGGAGATGCTCCGCCAGGAATGCGGAGCTATCCGGGAACGGAGTTCTGCGTGGACATCGTCGTCAAGGGCCGCAAGACCGAGGTGCCCGAGCGGTTCCGGAAACACGTGGCCGAGAAGCTGAAGCTGGACAAGATCCAGAAGCTGGATGCCAAGGTGATCAGCCTGGACGTCGAGGTGTCCAAGGAGCCCAACCCCCGACAGGCCGACCGTTCCGACCGGGTGGAGATCACCCTCCGCTCCCGCGGTCCGGTGATCAGGGCCGAGGCGGCGGCCAGCGATCCGTATGCGGCACTCGACCTGGCGTCGGAGAAGCTCGAGGCGCGACTGCGCAAGGAGCACGACAAGCGCCACACCCGCCGCGGGGTCCGCAGGCTCACGGCGGCCGAGGTGCCCGACCACGTCCCGGGCGCGGCGACCCTCAACGGCAACGGCATCATCGTGTCGGACGAAGAGGCCGACGGTGTGCCGACCAAGAAGATCGGATCGCTCGAGGTGAAGGGTGAAGGCCCCCTCATCGTCCGTGAGAAGACACATGTCGCGTCCCCGATGTCGCTCGACCAGGCGCTCTACGAGATGGAGCTGGTCGGGCACGACTTCTATCTGTTCGTCGACTCCGAGACCAAGCAGCCCAGCGTCGTCTACCGTCGGCACGCCTACGACTACGGCGTCATCCACCTGAGTACCGACCAGATGGTCACCCAGACACAGCCGGCCGCGGCAGGCGGAGTGGTCGGCGGCTGATCCGACCCCGCCGGGTGACAAGCTGTACCGGTGTGCCCCTGGGAGAGCCCGTGCGCCCCCCAGGGGCATCCGTGTGCGGCTGTTTCTCGCCGCGCTCTGTCACCTGATGGCCGCCTGGACATGGAATCATGGCCGCAACGGCTCAACCGGTGGGCCGTTGCCTTGGGTTGGCGATGGCACAAGGACCATGGGCCACAGCCTTCAGGGGGAGGAACGATGGCGGACAGCTTCGGACCGATGCATGGCGCGGACGCCGACGACGGCGCCGTCGGCATGGACCCGGAGGCGGGCTCCTCTGGCGGTGAGCCCATCCGCGTCCTCGTGGTGGACGACCATGCGCTCTTCCGCCGCGGTCTGGAGATCGTGCTGGCCGCCGAGGAGGACATCCAGGTCGTCGGCGAGGCGGGGGACGGTGCGGAGGCGGTCGACAAGGCGGCCGATCTGCTGCCCGACATCGTGCTGATGGATGTGCGGATGCCCAAGCGGGGCGGGATCGAGGCCTGCACCTCCATCAAGGAGGTGGCCCCCAGCGCCAAGATCATTATGCTGACGATCAGCGACGAGGAGGCCGATCTCTACGACGCCATCAAGGCGGGCGCGACCGGCTATCTCCTCAAGGAGATCTCCACGGACGAGGTGGCCACGGCCATTCGCGCGGTCGCCGACGGCCAGTCGCAGATCAGCCCCTCCATGGCGTCCAAGCTCCTCACCGAGTTCAAGTCGATGATCCAGCGCACCGACGAACGCCGGCTGGTCCCCGCGCCGCGGCTCACCGACCGCGAGCTGGAGGTCCTCAAGCTCGTCGCCACCGGAATGAACAACCGGGACATCGCCAAGGAACTCTTCATCTCCGAGAACACCGTGAAGAACCATGTGCGCAACATCCTGGAGAAGCTGCAACTGCACTCCAGGATGGAGGCCGTGGTCTACGCGATGCGGGAGAAGATCCTCGAAATCCGCTGACGCCCGCTGACGTCCGCTGCCCCCCTCGGGCGGCCGCGGGGTCAGTCCTGGGCGCGGGCCAGCTCCCGCACCAGTGCCTCCCTCAGCTCCGTGGCGTCCATCCGTTCCACGCGCACGTCGGTGCAGTCCACCCAGGACGCCGCCTCCAGCAGGGCCTGCGCCACCGCCGGGACCGACCGCGGATCCTCCACCGTGACCTGCTTGGCGACCAGGGTCCTGCCCTCGCGCGCAGGATCCACCCGGCCGACCAGTCGCCCGCCCGCGAGCACCGGCATCGCGAAGTACCCGTGGACCCGCTTCTGCTTGGGGACGTAGGCCTCCAGCCGGTGGGTGAAGCCGAAGATCCGCTCCGTGCGCGCCCGTTCCCAGATCAGGGAGTCGAAGGGCGACAGCAGTGTGGTGCGGTGGCGGCCCCGCGCCGGGGCCGCCAGGGCCGCCGGATCCGCCCACGCCGGTTTGCCCCAGCCCTCGACCGTCACCGGCACCAGCCCGGAGTCCGCGATCACCGCGTCCACCTGCTCGCCCTTGAGGCGGTGGTAGTCCGCGATGTCCGCGCGGGTCCCGACACCCAGGGACTGCCCCGCGAGGCGCACCAGCCTGCGCAGGCACTCGGCGTCGTCCAGTTCGTCGTGCAGCAGTTCCCCGGGGACGGCGCGCTCGGCGAGGTCGTACACCCGCTTCCAGCCGCGGCGTTCGACGCACACCACCTCTCCGTACATCAGCGCGCGCTCCACCGCGACCTTGGTGCCGGACCAGTCCCACCACTCGCTGGTCCGCTTGGCGCCGCCCAGGTCCGTGGCGGTCAGCGGGCCCTCGGCGCGCAACTGCTTGACGACCTGGTCGTAGACGCCGTCGGGCAGCGCGTGATTCCAGTGCGGGCGGGAGCGGTAGGCGCGGCGGCGGAAGGCGAAGTGCGGCCACTCCTCGATGGGCAGGATGCAGGCGGCGTGCGACCAGTACTCGAAGGCATGGGGGCGAGGGCCGTCCGGGCCGTCCGGGGTCTGCGTCCAGTACGCCGCGTCGACCGCCTTGCGGCCCAGGGCGCCGAGGCGGGCGTAGGGGATGAGCTCGTGGGAGCGGGCGAGGACCGAGATGGTGTCGAGCTGGACCGCGCCGAGGTGGCGCAGCACTCCGCGGACTCCCGCCCGGCGGTCGGGCGCCCCGAGGAGGCCCTGCGCGCGCAGGACGATACGGCGGGCTTCGTCGGCGGTCAGTTCGGCGGCGGGGGGCGGCAGGCTCGACATGGTGACACCGTACGGCCCCCCACTGACAACGCCGGGTGGCCTGGCGCCGGGCCCAACGCCGAGTGGCCTGGCGCGGGGCTCCCGGACAACGCCGGGCGGCCCGAGGCGCCCGGTCCCGTGGACGACGCCGCGTGACTGGGCACCGGGCCCTGCGGACAACGCCGGGGCCCGGTCGGACCCTGCGGACGACGCCCGGGGGCCGGCCGGTGGGCCCCGGCCTCCGGCTACCCGGTCGTCGTCGGTGCCGGGAGGTACGGCATCGATGACCGCAGCCCCAGGTCGGACGGCAGGAGTGAGCCCACCCAGCAGTCCCTGCGGACGCCCTTGTTCTCGATCGCGGAGCGCAGGACGCCCTCCAGGGTGAAGCCCGCGCGCTGCGCGACCGCGCGGGAGGCCGCGTTGCCCACCTCGGCACGCCATTCCAGCCGGTCGACCGGCAGCCGGGTGAAGGCCCAGCGCGCGGCGGCGAGCGTCGCCTCGACGGTGTAGCCGTTGCCCCGGTGCTCCCTGGCCGTCCAGAAGCCCACCTCGGCGGCGTCCGGGGCGTGCGGGGTCAGTCCCAGCATTCCGACGAGCGCCCCGGACGGCAGGAAGACGCCGAAGGTGAACATCGAGCCGTCGGCCCAGCCGTCGGGGACGATCCGGCCGGTGAACTCCTCCGCGTGCTCACGCAGATACGGGGACGGAATCGTCGTCCAGCGCTGGATGTCGGGGTCCTGGGCGGCCGCGAACACGGCGTCGGCGTCCTGCGGACACACGGTGCGCAGCACCAGACGGTCGGTGGTCAGAGTGACGGGGTCCATCGCCCGATTCTCACCCCGGCTCCCGGACCGCCGTCACACCGGGCCCTCCTCTCCCGCGGCGGACCGGCCCCCGGCGCCGCCGGGCCGCAGCCGCCACGCCGTCGGGCCCCCACGTCCACCATCGTGTGAGGCGACGGTTACTTTTCGTGGTACGGACGCGGCACCTTCCGCCGTGCCCGTCCGTTGTCCTAGTGGCTGTCGGCGACAGACCTCCCGGCGTGGCGGGGTCCTCGCTTACGATGGCCGTTGCTCAAGCTGTCCTACATAACAAGACCGTCCCAGGCCCGACCGGCAAGGAGACAAACCCCCGTGTCCGTCCTCTCGAAGATCATGCGTGCAGGCGAAGGCAAGATCCTGCGCAAGCTGCACCGCATCGCGGACCAGGTCAACTCCATCGAAGAGGACTTCGTCGACCTCTCCGACGCCGAGCTGCGGGCCCTCACCGATGAGTACAAGCAGCGGTACGCCGACGGCGAGAGCCTCGACGACCTGCTGCCCGAGGCATTCGCCACGGTGCGCGAGGCCGCCAAGCGCGTCCTCGGCCAGCGTCACTACGACGTGCAGATGATGGGCGGTGCCGCGCTGCACCTCGGCTATGTCGCCGAGATGAAGACCGGTGAGGGCAAGACGCTCGTCGGTACCCTGCCCGCGTATCTGAACGCCCTGTCCGGAGACGGCGTCCACATCGTCACGGTCAACGACTACCTGGCCGAGCGCGACTCCGAGATGATGGGCCGCGTCCACCGGTTCCTGGGACTGGACGTCGGCTGCATCCTGGCGAACATGACCCCGGCCCAGCGCCGCGAGCAGTACGCCTGCGACATCACCTACGGCACGAACAACGAGTTCGGCTTCGACTACCTCCGCGACAACATGGCGTGGTCGCAGGACGAGCTGGTCCAGCGCGGGCACAACTTCGCGGTCGTCGACGAGGTCGACTCCATCCTGATCGACGAGGCCCGTACACCGCTGATCATCTCGGGCCCCGCCGACCAGGCCACCAAGTGGTACGGCGACTTCGCCAAGCTGGTCGTCCGGCTGAAGCGCGGCGAGGCGGGCAACCCGCTGAAGGGCCTCGAGGAGACCGGCGACTACGACGTCGACGAGAAGAAGCGCACGGTCGCCATCCACGAGTCCGGCGTCTCCAAGGTCGAGGACTGGCTGGGCATCGACAACCTCTACGAGTCGGTGAACACCCCGCTCGTCGGTTACCTGAACAACGCCATCAAGGCGAAGGAACTGTTCAAGAAGGACAAGGACTACGTCGTCATCGACGGCGAGGTCATGATCGTCGACGAGCACACCGGCCGTATCCTCGCGGGCCGCCGCTACAACGAGGGCATGCACCAGGCGATCGAGGCGAAGGAAGGGGTGGACATCAAGGACGAGAACCAGACGCTCGCCACGATCACCCTCCAGAACTTCTTCCGCCTCTACAACAAGCTCTCCGGCATGACCGGTACGGCGATGACCGAGGCCGCCGAGTTCCACCAGATCTACAAGCTCGGCGTGGTCCCGATCCCGACCAACAGGCCGATGGTCCGCAAGGACCAGTCGGACCTGATCTACCGCACCGAGGTCGCGAAGTTCGAGGCGGTCGTCGACGACATCGCCGAGAAGCACGAGAAGGGCCAGCCGATCCTGGTCGGCACCACCTCGGTCGAGAAGTCCGAGTACCTCTCGCAGCAGCTCAGCAAGCGCGGCATCCAGCACGAGGTGCTGAACGCCAAGCACCACGAGCGCGAGGCCGTGATCGTCGCCCAGGCGGGCCGCAAGGGCGCGGTGACCGTGGCCACCAACATGGCCGGCCGTGGTACGGACATCAAGCTCGGCGGCAACCCCGAGGACCTCGCCGAGGCCGAGCTGCGGCAGCGCGGGCTCGACCCCGAGGAGCACATCGAGGAGTGGGCGCAGGCCCTGCCGACCGCCCTGGAGCGGGCCGAGCACGCGGTCAAGGCCGAGAAGGACGAGGTCGAGGATCTCGGCGGCCTGTATGTGCTGGGCACCGAGCGTCACGAGTCCCGCCGTATCGACAACCAGCTGCGCGGCCGCAGCGGCCGTCAGGGCGACCCCGGCGAGTCCCGCTTCTACCTCTCGCTGGGCGACGACCTGATGCGCCTGTTCAAGGCCCAGATGGTCGAGCGCGTGATGTCGATGGCGAACGTCCCGGACGATGTGCCGATCGAGAACAAGATGGTCACGCGCGCGATCGCGTCCGCCCAGTCGCAGGTCGAGACGCAGAACTTCGAGACCCGGAAGAACGTCCTCAAGTACGACGAGGTCCTCAACCGGCAGCGTGAGGTCATCTACGGCGAGCGCCGCCGCGTCCTGGAGGGCGAGGACCTGCACGAGCAGATCCAGCACTTCATGGACGACACGATCGACGCCTATGTGGCCGCCGAGACCGCCGACGGCTTCGCCGAGGAATGGGACCTGGACCGGCTGTGGGGCGCCTTCAAGCAGCTCTACCCGGTGAAGGTCACCATCGAGGAGCTGGAGGAGGCCGCGGGCGACCGCGCCGGGCTGACCGCCGAGTTCCTCGCCGAGTCCATCAAGGACGACATCCACGAGCAGTACGAGCAGCGTGAGACGCAGCTCGGCTCCGAGATCATGCGTGAGCTGGAGCGCCGGGTCGTGCTGTCGGTCCTGGACCGCAAGTGGCGCGAGCACCTCTACGAGATGGACTACCTCCAGGAGGGCATCGGCCTGCGCGCGATGGCGCAGAAGGACCCGCTGGTCGAGTACCAGCGCGAGGGCTTCGACATGTTCACCGCCATGATGGAGGGCATCAAGGAGGAGTCCGTCGGCTATCTGTTCAACCTGGAGGTCCAGGTCGAGCAGCAGGTCGAGGAGGTCCCCGTCGAGGAGGCCCAGCCCTCGCTGGAGAAGGAGGAGGCCGTGGCGGCCCAGGCGGCCCGCCCGGAGATCCGGGCCAAGGGCTTGGAGGCCCCGCAGCGCCGCGAGCGGCTGCACTTCTCCGCGCCGACCGTGGACGGCGAGGGCGGCATCGTCGAGGGCGACTTCGCCGGTGACGACGGCGAGCCGGTCCGCTCCGAGGCGGACGGCCTGACGCGTGCGGAGCGCCGCAAGCAGGCCAAGGGCGGCCGTCGCCGCAAGAAGTGAGGCAGCCTTCGGTGGGAGAGCGACAGCCTCCCGGCGGTACGGCTGGATGAGTTCCGCGAGGGGCCGGGCACCTGGGGGTGCCCGGCCCCTCGGCGTTGCGTTCAGTCCTCGTCGGTCCGCGATGCCCGGGGGCCGCCCAGTTCCACCGCCGTGCAGCGCCAGCGGCGGTCGCGGCCGCACTCCAGGCGGAACGCCATGGCGCGCAGCTGGTCGCCCGCGCCGATCCGGGCGAAGGCCTCGATCGCGCCCGGGCGCGGGACGTAGTAGCCGATGTCGCGGACGACCGGGCGGGTGCCGTGGGCACGCAGCGGACCGTGCGCGGCGAGCCGGATCAGCTCGTCGTAGGCCCGGCCGGCGGTGTGGCGGAGCATGCTGTGCACCGGGCGCTGCCCGCTGAGCACCGACAGCAGACGGTCGGCGAAGAGGTCGGTCGGGCGCGGCTGGGGAACGGGGACCGCGCGGGGGACCGGGATCTTGTGGGGGGCCGGGGCCGCTTGGGCCGGGGTGCCGGGCAGGGGCGGTGCGGTGGCCGTGCCCCGGGCGCTGGGGGCGCGGCTGGCCGTTGTCGGCGGCCTCCTCGCGGCGTCCGGTGTCGTCGCCTTTCGCCGGGTGCCCGGCGTCGTCGCCTTCTGCCTGGAGCCCGGTGCTGTCGCCTTCTGCCTGGAGCCCGGCGTCGTTGCCTTCTGGCGGGTGCGCGGTGCCGTGGGCGGTGCGTTCCGGGGCCGTGCCGAGGCCGGGGCCGGGGTCGTGGCGGGTGTTTCGGACGTCGTCGGGGTTGTGCCCGAGGGTGGGTTCTGGCGGCGGGGTGTGCGGTGCGGGGCTGCGGTGGGGTGGCGGGGGTCGTGGCGGGACGGTGGGCGGGTGGTCGGGCGGGGCTTGACGGAGGGTGTGCCGTTCCTGGTCATGACCTTGTTCATGCGGATCCCCGTTTCGCGGGAGCGGCTGGTACCAGTGGGTAACTTGTCGCCGGGATCCTCCACCGGGTGAAGCGGATTCTTCGGCGGCGCGGGGCCGGGCGCCGTCGCACGGAAAGTTCACCTATCAGGGTGGGAGAGGGGGCCTTGGCCCTGGCGCGGAGGGGACGGGGAGGGTGAGATCGCGCTGCCCGGTTGACGGTGGGGTACGGGTTCGGAGGGGCTCGAAGGGGGACACGCGCACGTATCCTGGGGTGACTCGCCGGAGGCTCCCAGGGGCCGCCCGGCGTCCCTGACCGACTACGAAAGCGGCTCGTCATGCGCGTCTACGTCCCTCTGACCCTCTCCGGTCTCGCCGAGGCGTACAAGACGGGCGAGCTGGGCTCCGGACCGGTGGCCGCGTATGCCGTCACCCCCGCCCTGCGCGAGTGGTACCTCTGCGACGACATCGAGGAGCTGGAGTACGCGGCGCTGAGCCGGGCCGCGCTGGCCTCCCTGCGGCTGCTGGCGCAGGACCCGGACGCGCCGCGGCGCCGGGTCGTCGTCGCGGTGGACGTGCCGGACGGCGCGGCGGCGGCCGACCCCGACCGCGCGCTGGACCCGGCCGCGCTCGGCGAGGTACGGGTGGCGGGAGCCGTCCCGCTGGCCAAGGCGGCCGCGGTGCATGTCGACGCGGACGACGCCGAGGCGGAGGTGGCCGCGGCGGCCCGGGCCGTCCCGGCCGCCGAGGGCGGGGACGACGACGCCCAGTTCGTCGTGGACGGTGCCGAGGATCACGAGCTGCTCTGGTACGCGACCCAGGAGATCCCGAACCTCCTGGGTTCGCCCCGCTGACCCGGCTCCACCTACGCGCCCCGCTGGCCCGGCTCAGTGATCCACCCTGCCGACCCCGTTCCCTCTGATCAGCCCCCGCGGGCCTCTCGTGGCCGGGGTGCGGTGATTGTCAGTGGGGCCGGGTACGTTTTCAGGCATGGGGATGCAGGAGAACGCGCACATCGTCTGGGACTGGAACGGGACGCTGTTCCACGACAATGACGCGATCATCGGAGCCACGAACGCGGCGTTCGCGGAGCTGGGTCTGGAGCCGATCACGCTGGAGCGGTACCGGGCGCTGTACTGCGTGCCCGTGCCGAAGTTCTACGAGCGGCTGATGGGGCGGCTGCCCACCGAGATCGAGTGGGAGGTCATGGACGGGGCCTTCCACCGCCACTACGCGCAGCACCGGGTCCGGTGCGGGCTCACCACGGGCGCGGTGGAGCTGCTCTCGGGCTGGCGCTCGGCGGGCCGCAGCCAGTCCCTGCTGAGCATGTATGTGCACGAGGAACTGGTGCCGCTCGTGCGGGGGTTCGGGATCGAGACGCACTTCCTGCGGGTGGAGGGGCGGACGGGCCCCTCCGGCGGCAGCAAGGCCGAGCACATGGTCCGCCATATACAGGCCCTCGGCACCGTCGACCCCGCGCGCACGGTGGTCATCGGGGACGCCGCCGACGACGCGCTGGCCGCCCGGCACGTCGGGGCGCGGGCCGTGCTCTACACCGGTGGCTCGCACGGCCGAGCGAGCCTGGAGGGGGCCGGCGCGCCGGTGGTCGACACGCTGGAGGAAGCCGTCGCGGAGGCCGGGCGTCTGGTGGCGTGAGGGGGACGCGGCGCCACCCCGGAGGCCCCCCGAGGGACGCCGCGCCCTCATGCCGCTGTCCCGGCGCCGCCTCTCAGCTCGCCGGTGCCTTCGCCCGCAGCACCGTGAGGAACTCCCGCATCCAGCCGGAATGGTCCGGCCAGGCGCGGGAGGAGACGAGGGTGCCGTCGACGACCGCCTCGGTGTCCTGGAAAGTGGCGCCACAGGCCTGCATGTCCGGCTCCAGCGCCGGATAGGCCGTGACCCGCCGCCCGCGCAGGGCGTCGACCGAGGCGGTGAGCAGCGGGCCGTGGCAGATCTGGGCGACCGGCCGGTCGGTGTCGAAGAACGACTTGACGATCTTGCGGAGTTCGGGGTCGTTGCGGAGGTATTCGGGGGCGCGGCCGCCGGGGATCACCAGGGCGACGTAGTCCCCGGGGTCGACATCGGCGAAGGCCAGGTCGGCCGGCCAGGTGTAGCCGGGCTTCTCGGTGTAGGTGTCGAAGCCGGGTTCGAAGTCATGGACGACGAAGCGGAGGGTCTTGCGGCTCGGTGCCGCGATGTGGACCTCGTATCCCTCCTCGCGAAGGCGCTGGTAGGGGTAGAGGACCTCCAGTGATTCCGCCGCGTCGCCGGTCACGATCAGGATCTTCTGCGTCATGTGCGCTGTGCTCCCCTCGGTCGTGCGGTCGGCCCGTCGAGTGCCTTCCGGCAACGTGCCTCAAGGCCGGGGGCGCTGCCAAGGGGGCCCGTACGGTTCGTACCGCCATGCTCGCACCGACGGCTCCGCACGGCGTGCACCGACGGCCCTGCACACCGAGTACCGACGGCACACACGGCCCCGTGCGGCACGCGGGGAACCCGGCGCGGTGTGGCGTCGTGGGCTCTGTGCGGGTCCGTCGTGGGCTCTGCGTGGGTCCGTCGGGGGTCCTGCGCGGTGCTTTTCGGGGGCCCTGCACGGAGGGGCCCACTTCGTCCCTGTGCAGAACGTCAAAGTTCACCCCCCTCTTTTGTACACATACGGCTCATGACGTGCCCCCGGGGGAGAGCGATAGCCTGGGGGCGTGATCAGCGCGATACCTCGCGGGGACGTCGTCGTCCCTGCTGTGCGCCCGGTGAGCACGGACTGTGTCCGTGACCGGGCGGCGGTCGCTGGTCTTCGCAGGCGGGGCCGGTCGTACAGGGCGCCGCAGGCGCCCGGTGCGGCAGCTGGGGCGCCGGGGACGCGAGAGGCGCGGAACGCGCCGGGAGCAGCGTCACAGTCGCCGAGGGTGCCGGACACGGCCGACAACTCCTCGCTCATCTCTCCAAGCGGCATGGCGTCGACAGAGACCGGACATCCCGCGTCACGGCGTCACGTCGGAGAAGAGACCGTACTTCCTTCTACGTCACGCAACGGCGCGCGACAGGAGCCAGAGGACAATGCAGACCAAGCTGGACGAAGCCAAGGCCGAGCTGCTCGAGAGGGCCGCCCGGGTAGCTGAGAACAGCCCGGTCGGGGGGCACCTACCGACTGGGACGAAGGGCGCGGGGGCCCCGGACCGGGACACCGTGCTCACGTTCCTCCAGCGCTACTACCTGCACACCGCCCCGGAGGACCTGGCCGACCGCGATCCGGTCGACGTGCTGGGTGCCGCCTTCTCGCACTACCGGCTGGCCGAGACGCGCCCCCAGGGCACGGCGAACGTGCGCGTCCACACCCCCACCGTCGAGGAGAACGGCTGGACCTGCAGCCACTCCGTGGTGGAGGTCGTGACCGACGACATGCCCTTCCTGGTCGACTCGGTCACCAATGAGCTGTCCCGGCAGGGCCGCGGCATCCATGTCGTCGTCCACCCGCAGTTCGTGGTCCGCCGCGATCTGACCGGCAAGCTGCTGGAGGTGCTGCCCGCGGTACCCGGCGGCGACCTGCCGCACGACGCGCATGTCGAGTCCTGGATCCACGTCGAGATCGACCGCGAGACCGACCGCGCCGACCTCAAGCAGATCACCGCGGACCTGCTGCGCGTCCTGTCCGACGTCCGCGAGGCCGTCGAGGACTGGGAGAAGATGCGCGACTGCGCGCTGCGCGTCGCCGCCGACCTCCAGAAGGAGCCGGTGCCCGCGGACCTGCCCGACGCGGAGCTCGAGGAGGCCGGTGAGCTGCTGCGCTGGCTGTCCGCCGACCACTTCACCTTCCTCGGCTACCGCGAGTACGAGCTGCGCGAGGACGACTCGCTGGCCGCCGTGCCAGGCACCGGGCTCGGCATACTGCGCTCGGACCCGCACCACGCGAGCGACGAGGCCCACCCGGTCAGCCCGTCCTTCGAGCGGCTGCCCGCCGACGCCCGCGCCAAGGCCCGCGAGCACCGGCTGCTGGTCCTCACCAAGGCCAACAGTCGCGCGACCGTGCACCGGCCCTCGTACCTCGACTACGTCGGCGTGAAGAAGTTCGACGAGAACGGCAATGTCGTCGGCGAGCGCCGCTTCCTCGGCCTGTTCTCGTCCGCCGCCTACACCGAGTCCGTGCGCCGGGTGCCGGTCATCCGGCGCAAGGTCGACCAGGTCCTCAAGGGCGCCGGGTTCTCCCCGCACAGCCACGACGGCCGCGACCTGCTCCAGATCCTGGAGACCTACCCGCGCGACGAGCTGTTCCAGACCCCGGTCGACGAACTGCGCTCCATCGTCACCTCGGTCCTCTACCTCCAGGAGCGCCGCCGACTGCGGCTCTACCTGCGCCAGGACGAGTACGGCCGCTACTACTCGGCCCTCGTCTACCTCCCGCGCGACCGCTACACCACCGGTGTCCGGCTGCGGATCATCGACATCCTCAAGGAGGAACTCGGCGGCACCAGCGTCGACTTCACGGCCTGGAACACCGAGTCCATCCTGTCCCGTCTGCACTTCGTGGTGCGCGTCCCGCAGGGCACCGAGCTGCCCGAGCTGTCCGACGCCGACAAGGAGCGCATCGAGGCACGCCTGGCGGAGGCCGCCCGCTCCTGGGCCGACTCCTTCGCCGAGGCGCTGAACGCCGAACTTGGCGAGGAGCGCGCCTCCGAGCTCCAGCGCCGCTACGCCAACGCCTTCCCCGAGGGCTACAAGGCCGACCACACCCCCCGCGCCGCGGTCGCCGACCTGGTCCACCTGGAGCAGCTCACCACCGACGAGGGCGGCAGGAACTTCGCGCTCAGCCTGTACGAGCCGGTGGGTGTCGGCCCCGGCGAGCGCCGCTTCAAGATCTACCGCAAGGGCGAGGCGGTCTCCCTGTCCGCCGTGCTGCCGGTGCTCCAGCGGCTCGGCGTCGAGGTCATCGACGAGCGCCCGTACGAGCTGCGCTGCACGGACCGCACCATCGCGTGGATCTACGACTTCGGACTGCGCCTGCCGAAGTCCCTGGTGGCAGGCGGCGACCAGCTCGGCGACGACGCCCGTGAGCGCTTCCAGGACGCCTTCGCCGCGACCTGGACCGGGCAGGCCGAGAACGACGGCTTCAATGCCCTGGTGCTGAGTGCCGGGCTCACCTGGCGGCAGGCGATGGTGCTGCGCGCGTACGCCAAGTACCTGCGCCAGGCCGGTTCCACCTTCAGCCAGGACTACATGGAGGACACCCTCCGCAACAATGTCCACACCACCCGGCTGCTCGTCTCGCTGTTCGAGGCGCGGATGTCGCCCGAGCGGCAGCGGGCCGGTCTGGAGCTGACCGACGCCCTGCTGGAGGAGCTGGACGCCGCCCTCGACCAGGTCGCCTCGCTGGACGAGGACCGGATCCTGCGGTCCTTCCTCACCCTGATCAAGGCGACCCTGCGCACCAACTTCTTCCAGGAGTCGCGCGGCGGCACCCCGCACGACTACGTGTCCATGAAGTTCGACCCGCAGGCCATCCCGGATCTGCCGGCGCCACGCCCGGCGTACGAGATCTGGGTGTACTCGCCGCGTGTCGAGGGCGTGCACCTGCGCTTCGGCAAGGTCGCGCGCGGCGGTCTGCGCTGGTCCGACCGGCGTGAGGACTTCCGCACCGAGATCCTCGGCCTGGTCAAGGCGCAGATGGTGAAGAACACCGTCATCGTGCCCGTGGGCGCCAAGGGCGGCTTCGTCGCCAAGCAGCTGCCCGACCCCGCCGAGGACCGGGACGCCTGGCTGGCGGA
This sequence comes from Streptomyces sp. NPDC052040, assembly GCF_044548405.1. Taxonomy (NCBI): domain Bacteria; kingdom Bacillati; phylum Actinomycetota; class Actinomycetes; order Kitasatosporales; family Streptomycetaceae; genus Streptomyces; species Streptomyces sp. NPDC052040. The sequence continues at coordinate 26,326 of NZ_JBIUBV010000024.1, forward strand.
GGGCATCCGCAGCTACCGCACCTTCATCTCGGCGCTGCTGGACATCACCGACAACATGGTGGCAGGCGAGGTCGTGCCGCCCGCGGACGTGGTCCGGCACGACACCGACGACACCTATCTCGTGGTGGCCGCGGACAAGGGCACGGCGACGTTCTCCGACATCGCCAACGAGGTCGCCGTGAGCTACGGCTTCTGGCTGGGCGACGCCTTCGCCTCCGGCGGCTCGGCGGGCTACGACCACAAGAAGATGGGCATCACCGCGCGCGGCGCCTGGGAGTCCGTGAAGCGGCACTTCCGCGAGCTGGGCGTGGACACCCAGGCCGAGGACTTCACCGTGGTCGGCATCGGTGACATGTCCGGCGACGTGTTCGGCAACGGCATGCTGCTGTCCGAGCACATCCGCCTGGTCGCGGCCTTCGACCACCGGCACATCTTCATCGACCCCGCCCCGGAGGCGGCGTCCTCCTACGCCGAGCGCCGCCGCCTGTTCGACCTGCCGCGCTCCTCGTGGGCCGACTACGACACCGCCCTGCTGTCCGCGGGCGGCGGCATCTTCCCGCGGTCCGCGAAGTCGATCCCGCTGAACGCGCACATCCGCGAGGCGCTGGGCATCGAGGGCACGGTCGCCAAGATGACCCCGGCCGACCTGATGCGGACCATCCTCAGCGCGCCGGTGGACCTGCTGTGGAACGGCGGCATCGGCACCTACGTCAAGTCCTCCGCGGAGTCCAACGCGGACGTCGGCGACAAGGCGAACGACGCCATCCGGGTCGACGGCAAGGACCTGCGGGTCAAGGTCGTGGGCGAGGGCGGCAACCTGGGCCTGACCCAGCTCGGCCGGATCGAGTTCGCCCAGGACGGCGGCCGGATCAACACCGACGCCATCGACAACAGCGCGGGCGTGGACACCTCCGACCACGAGGTGAACATCAAGATCCTGCTCAACGCGGTCGTCGCCAACGGCGATCTGACGGTCAAGCAGCGCAACCGGGTGCTCGCCGAGATGACCGACGAGGTCGGCACGCTGGTGCTGCGCAACAACTACGCGCAGAACACGGCGATCGCCAACGCCCTCTTCCAGTCGAAGGACATGCTGCACGCGCAGGCGCGCTTCCTGCGCCACCTGGTGCGCGAGGGCCACCTCGACCGGGCGCTGGAGTTCCTGCCCAGCGACCGCCAGATCCGCGAGCGGCTGACCGCGGGCCAGGGCCTGACCGGCCCGGAGACGGCCGTCGTGCTGGCGTACACCAAGATCACGGTCGCCAAGGAGCTGCTGGAGACGCAGCTGCCCGACGACCCGTATCTGCGGGGCCTGCTGCACGACTACTTCCCGACGGCGCTGCGCGAGCGGTTCCCCGAGCAGATCGACGGCCACGCGCTGCGCCGGGAGATCGCGACGACCCTGCTGGTCAACGACACGGTCAACACGGGCGGTACGAGCTTCCTGCACCGGATGCGCGAGGAGACGGGCGCCTCGCTGGAGGAGATCGTCCGGGCGCAGACCGCGTCCCGCGCCATCTTCCACTCGGGTGCGGTGTGGGACGCGGTCGAGGCCCTCGACAACAAGGTCGACGCCGACGTCCAGACCCGGATCCGGCTGCACTCGCGGCGGCTGGTCGAGCGCGGCACCCGCTGGCTGCTCAACAACCGGCCGCAGCCGCTGGAACTCACCGGGACGATCGCCTTCTTCGGCGACCGGGTCGAGCAGGTCTGGAGCGAGCTGCCCAAGCTGCTGCGCGGCGCGGACCTGGAGTGGTGGCAGAAGATCTACGACGAGCTGACCGGCGCCGGGGTCCCGGACGAGGTCGCCACCCGGGTGGCCGGTTTCTCCTCGGCCTTCCCCGCGCTGGACATCGTCTCCGTCGCCGATCGCACCGGCAAGGACCCGATGGACGTCGCCGAGGTCTACTACGACCTCGCCGACCGCCTCTCCATCACCCAGCTGATGGACCGCATCATCGAACTGCCGCGCACGGACCGGTGGCAGTCGATGGCCCGCGCGGCGATCCGTGAGGACCTCTACGCGGCCCACGCGGGTCTGACGGCCGAGGTGCTGGCCGCGGGCGACGGGACCGCCACCCCGGAGCAGCGGTTCGAGACCTGGCAGGAGAAGAACGGGGCGATCCTGGCCCGGGCCAGGACGACCCTGGACGAGATCGCGGGCTCGGACTCCTTCGACCTCGCGAACCTCTCGGTCGCCATGCGCACCATGCGGACGCTGCTGCGGACGCACAGCTAGCGCGCGGTCCGCGGTACGACGGCGGGGGCGCCCCTCACGGGGGGCGCCCCCGTTTCGCGTATCCGGAGACCCTGCCCGCGGCCGCCCGTCCCGTACCGCTTTCTTGTCAAGACCTAGGGGAAATACGGCGATCGATTTACCCGCGCTCGCTAAACACGTCATTTGGACTAGGTTTGGCGTGATCGTCCGACGAGTGTGGAGGACCCCTTCCCGTGACTGTGAACCTCTCCGAGCCGCTGCCGCAGGTCGTCGGCCCGGCAGCCGAGACCGTTGTCGCCGCCCCCGCGCCCGCCGTCGCACCGGCGCTGGCGCGGGCCCGGCACATCGCGGTCGAGGTGGCCAAGTTCGGGGTCGTCGGCGGCAGCGGTGTCGCGGTCAACTTCCTCGTCTTCAACGCCCTGCTGCACGGCCTGGGCTGGGCGCCCATGACGGCGACGGTGCTCGCCAGCGTCATCGCCATGGGCACCAACTACCTCGGCTTCCGCTTCTTCGCCTACCGGGACCGCGCCTCGCGCACCCGTCGGCAGATCATGCTGTTCTTCGTCTTCAGCGGGCTCGGCGTGGTGATGGAGAGCGTGCTCTTCTACGCCGGTTACCACAGCCTGGGCATGGACGGCCCGTTCGGCTCCAACGCCGCCAAGGCGCTGTCGATCGTGCTGGCCTCGGCGTTCCGATTCCTGGTGTACCGGACCTGGGTGTTCCAGCAGGAGGCGAAGCAGGGCCCTGTCGCCCGATGAGTGTCACCACCGGGAACACCGGCGGAACCCGGGGGCCCGGCAGACGGCTCACCGGACCCGGAGGGCCCCTCGCGGCCGTCCGCACCCCGCGCGGCGCCGCGGGCACCGCCCTCTGGGCGGCCGTAACCCTGTTCGTGGTCCTGATGCTGCTGGTGATCGTGCGGCTGCCCTGGGCGGGTGACCTCGGTATGCACGCGGCCACCGTGGAGCGGCTGCGGCACCGGCTGCTGGACCCCGGCAACCCCCTGGTCGACGAGAACACCCCGAGCCCGTACTACTCGCCGTGGACCGTCTTCCTCGGCGTGCTCGCCCGGCTCACCGGGCTGTCCGTCTGGGCCGTGCTGCGCATCGGTGCCCTGTTCGGCCTGACCCTGCTGGTGACGGGCGTATGGCGATACGTCCGCGAGCTGACCGACCGCCGGTCGGCGCCGCCGCTCGCCCTGCTCTGCCTGGTGCTGCTGTGGGGCTCCCAGGTGTTCAACTGGAGCGGCTTCATCGGCCTCAACTCCCTGGCGCTGACGGTGGCCTACCCGAGCGCGCTCGCGCTGGGGCTCGCCTTCCACTTCTGGGCCCTGCTGACCCGGGCCCTGAAGGGCGAACCCGCGGGGTGGGGCGTCTTCCTCGGACTCGGTGCGCTGTGGGCGGTGATCCTGCTCTGCCATCAGTTCACCGGTGTGGTGGCCACGCTGGGCGCGCTCGGGACGCTGGCCGGTGCCCGCGCCGGGCGCCGGGCCTGGCTCCGGCTCGGCACCGGGATCCTGCTCGGCGTGCTGGTCCTCGCGCTGTGGCCGTACTACGACTTCTTCGCGCTGTTCGGCGCGGGCGGTCTGGAGGCCATCCACCGGCCGTTGTACCAGCACCTGTTGACGCGGTTCGGTCTGGTCCTGCTCGGGGTGGCGGCGCTCGGTGTGCGGGCGCGCCGCGATCCGCGGGACCCGCTGGTGGTGTTCTTCCTGCTCGGCGTGGCGGTGTTCGCGGCGGGCGGGCTGACCGGCCACTACTCCTGGGGTCGGGCGCTGCCCGCCGTACTGGTCCCGGCGCAGCTCGCGGCGGCCGTCGAGGTGGCCGGCGCGACACGCGGCGCGCTGCGGAACGCGGGGGCGGCCCTGCTGGCGGCCGCGCTCACCTTCGGCGCCTGGGCGCAGGCGGGGGTACTCGGCTACGCGGTGGGGCGGCACGCGCTGCCCGCGCCGGTCGCCGCCAAGTACCGGCCGCCCTGGACCGGTTACCACTGGATCACCCCGTGGGTGCGGTACGGGGACGTGGTGATGGCGCCCGTGTTCCCCGCCCGGCAGGTCCCGGCGTACGGCGCGTACACCGTGGCGCCGGGCTACCCGGACTTCTTCCTGCCGGACGAGGCGAAGCGGAACGCGGCGGTGCGGACGTACTTCGCGGCCGGGTCGACGCGGAGCGCGCAGCTGGAGGTGCTGCGCTCCTACCAGGTGCGGTGGGTGGTGCAGCGCCCGTCGGACGGCGGACTGAAGCCCGGCGACCCGGGGCTGCGCCGCGTCGCCTCGGGGCCCGCGGGCCAGGTGCTGTACGCGGTGGTGCGCTGAGCGGGCGGCGGCGGACGGGCGGCGGACGGGCGAGTGAGGGGGGGCGGACCACCTGGTCCGCCCCCCCCTCATCATTCGTCGCCCGTGCCGTCCGGCAGCGGTACCGCCGTCGTCCGGGGGGCCGCCGCCGTCGCGCGCCGTCCGCGGACGGAACAACTACTGCGCGGGCGCCTTTGCCTTCGGCTGGGGCGCCGGTTCCGGGTCCTTCTTGTCCCGGCCGCCCGTGAAGTCCTCGTAAGCCTCCAGGACTTCCTCGGTCGGGCCGTCCATGCGCAGCACTCCGCGCTCCAGCCACAGCACCCGGTCGCAGGTGTCCCGGATCGACTTGTTGTTGTGGCTGACCAGGAAGACGGTGCCCGCGCTCTGGCGCAGCTCGCGGATGCGCTCCTCGGACCGCCGCTGGAAGGAGCGGTCGCCGGTGGCGAGGGCCTCGTCGATCAGAAGGACGTCGTGGTCCTTGGCGGCGGCGATGGAGAAGCGCAGCCGGGCGGCCATACCGGAGGAGTAGGTCCGCATGGGCAGCGTGATGAAGTCGCCCTTCTCGTTGATGCCGGAGAAGTCGACGATGCCCTCGTAGCGCTCCCTGATCTGCTCCCGGGACATGCCCATGGCGAGGCCGCCGAGGTAGACGTTCCGCTCGCCGGTGAGGTCGTTCATCAGGGCCGCGTTCACACCGAGCAGGGAGGGCTGGCCGTTGGTGTAGATCTTGCCGTTCTCGACGGGCAGCAGTCCGGCGACGGCCTTGAGCAGCGTCGACTTTCCGGAGCCGTTGGTGCCGATCAGGCCGATGGCCTCGCCCTTGTAGGCGGTGAAGGACACGTTCTTGACGGCGTGCACCCGGCGGACGCCCGCCGCCTTCTCCGCCTGCTGGCGGCGCATGATGCGGTTGAGCGCGGCGGTCGCGGAGCCGCGGCCGGCCCCCGTGCCGTTGACGCGGTAGACGATGTCGACGCCGTCGCAGATGACGGTGGGGATGTTCGAGTCGCTGATCGGATTAGCCACGGCCGTACGTCTCCTCAGCCTTCCAGAAGTAGATGAAGCCGCCGATGCCGACGATCACGGCCCAGGCGATCGCCGCCGCCCAGACGTGGTGGGGCAGCTGGTGCGCGTGGAAGCTGTCGATCAGCGCGAAGCGCATGAGGTCGATGTAGACGGCGGCCGGGTTGGTCTCCAGGGCGACGGTGACCAGGTGCGGCAGGTGGTCCGCCTTGGTGAGCCGGTCGATGCTCCACATGACGCCCGAGACGTACATCCAGGTGCGCAGGATGAACGGCATCAGCTGGGCGATGTCCGGGGTCTTCGCGCCCATCCGGGCCATGATCAGCGACATGCCGGCGTTGAACATGAACTGGAGGACCAGCGCGGGGATCGCCAGCACCCAGGAGACCGCCACCGGCACGCCGAAGCAGAGCAGGATGACGACCAGGGCGGCCATCGAGAACAGCAGCTGCTGGAGCTGCTGGATGCAGAAGGAGACGGGGAGCGCGGCACGCGGGAAGTGCAGGGCACGGACGAGGCCCAGGTTCCCGGAGATCGCGCGGGTGCCCGCCATGATCGAGCTCTGGGTGAACGTCCAGACGAACACACCCGTGACCAGGAACGGGATGTAGTCCGGGACGCCGTGCTTGGTGCCCAGCAGCACACCGAAGGTGAAGTAGTACACCGCCGCGTTCAGCAGGGGCGTCATGATCTGCCACACCTGGCCGAGCTTCGCCTCGCTGTACTGGGCGGTGAGCTTGGCGGTGGCGAACGCCGAGATGAAGTGGCGTCGCGCCCACAGCTGGCGGACGTACTCGGGCAGTGTCGGGCGTGCACCGCTGACCGTGAGGCCGTGCCGGGCGGCGAGCTGTTCCGGGGTCTCGGCCGCTTCGGCTGCCGTGGGGGGCGGTGTGTGGAGGACCTGGCTCACATCCGCTGCTTTCGCTCGGGGGGTCGGTTGCGCGAACGGGTCCGCAGTCTTCCGCCGCGATGTCCCGACTGGGGGGCTCGGCCCGGCTTTTCTCATCTTTCTTGCCCGGGTCTTGCCTCGCGTGGCGGGATTTTTGCCGCCCTTGGGACTTTGGACTCCTGCTCTTTACGTCGGGACGGGACCGTATCGTCGTAACGTGAGCGTAAGCCGTTTTGACGTCGGAACGCAACCGTTTCGACGTCACGCCCTATGCTGGTCCGCATGACCACGAACGCCGACACTCCCCAGGTGAAACGGCGCCGCAGGGCGCCCGCGGGTGCGGCCGTACTGCGCGAGGACGTGACCGAGGCCATTCGAGTGGCCGTCTTCGAGGAGCTGGCGGCCGTCGGCTACGCCCGGATGTCCATCGAGGGCATCGCGCGCCGGGCCGGCGTCGGCAAAACGGCGGTGTACCGCCGGTGGCGCTCCAAGCTGCACCTGGTGCTCGACCTGGTCTCGGCTGTCGCGGTCCAGGGCCTCCCGGCTCCCGACACGGGATCCCTGGAGGCGGATCTGCGTCTGCTGTACGAGGTGATGTCGCGCGCCCTGCGCCACCCGGTCGCCGGGCAGATCATCCCGGACCTCCAGGCGGAGGCGGCCCGCAACCCGGAGATCGCGGACGCCATGCAGAAGGCGCTGCGGGAGGGCCAGCAGAGCGTGGCCAGCGGCATCGTCGCGGCGGCCGCCGCCCGCGGCGAGATCCGCCCCGACATCGACCAGGAGCTGGCCCTCGACCTGATCTCCGGCCCCCTGTACTGGCGCGCGGCCGTCGTACGGGGCCCGAAGCTGCCGAAGGGCTATCTGGCGGGCCTGGCCCGCGCCACGGCGGGGGCACTGAAGGCGCTGTAGAGCCCGGGGGTCTTGGGGTTCTCTGGGACCGGGACAGGGCGCGGCCCGACGGCCGGGACGGTGTGCTCGGGCGGGGATCGCTCAGGACGGGGTGACCGTCGGGGACACCAGCCGTCGGGCCAGTTCGGTGAGGTGGGGCGTGCGCAGGATCCGGGCGCCGAAGCCCGGCAGGGGCACATGGAGAACGTCCGTCCAGCGCTCGGGGATGGCCTCCGGCCCGTGCACCGCCCCGGCCAGGGCGCCGGTCACCGCCGCGACCGTGTCCGTGTCACCGCCCAGATCGATGGCGGCGCGCACGGCCTCCTCGTACGACGTCGTGGTCCGCAGTGCCCAGACGGCGGAGCCGAGACAGGGCCAGACCGCGCCGTTGAACTCCGTGGCCCGGTCCGGATGCCAGTCCGGGGCCAGGACGGTCGCATAGCGGGCGCGGTGTCCGGGGTGGACGGCCGCGAGGGCCTCCGGGAGGGCGGCGAGGGGGTCCTCCCCGGCCAGCGCCACGCGCATCAGTTCGTGGAAGAGCGCGGTGCCCTCCCAGGCCGCGCGGTCCCCATGGGTGAGTGCGGCGATCCTGCGGGCGGCATCCATGGTGGCCCGCCGCCCCAGGGGCGCGAAGTGGACCGCCGAGGTGGTCGCGCGCATCAACGCGCCGTTTCCCGCGGCCCGTTGGTTCACCTGGAAGTGCAGTGCGGCGGCGAGGTCCCACGGGTCGCCGCCGGTGAGGACGGCCTCGGTCGCCAGGCCGATGTCCTTGGGGTCCGCCGCCGCCCACCGCCGGAACCGCTCGAAGACGTCCGGGAGCCGGAGCCCGCCGCACTCGGCGAGCGACTCCCCGAGGAGCACCGCCAGCTGCGTGTCGTCGGTCGCCTCGCCCGGGTCCCAGCCGCCGCCCCCGCACATCTCCCCGCCGTTGCCCCGGCCGGGGGAAGCGGGCGGAGAACGCCCCCTCCGGGCCGAACTCGAAGGGCGCGCCCAGCGCGTCGCCCACGGCGGAGCCGAGGACGGCGGCGATCGCGCGGTCGAAGGGGCGGGCCGCGTCCGCGGAGTGCGCTTCGGTCGTCGGGGCAGCGTACGGGTGTCCCGCGGCCGGTCTCAGGCTCTTTTCTCCGGTGCGCAGCCGTGGAGGACGTAGGTGATCAGGTCGTCCAGGCCGTGGGCGCGGATCTCCGCGGGGAGGGAGCCGCTCGCGGCGAGGGTGGCGTAGCCGTGCAGGGTGGAGAAGACACCGATGCCCACGCGCTCCAGGGGGCCTTCGCGGACCTCGCCGCGCCGCTGGCCCTCGGCGATCAGGCTCAGGGTGCGCTCCGTCCACCGCTGGGAGGCGGCGAGCAGGGCCTCGGACGCCTCGGGGGTGTGCTTGATGGAGTACATCAGGTCGAGCAGTTCCGCGTTGGCGGTGGCGAAGTCGACGTAGGCGTGCGCGGTGGCCCTCAGCCGGTCGGCGAACGGCTCGCCCGCCTCCTGGAGTGACGCCCTCATCCGCTCGTCGAGCCGGTCGAAGCCGGTCAGTGCCAGGGCGTCGAGCAGCGCCTGCTTGTCCTTGAAGTGGCGGCTCGGTGCGGCGTGGCTGACCTCCAGCTCGCGCGCGAGTTCCCGGAGGGACAGGGCGCCCGGGCCCTTCTCCCGGAGGGTCTCCTCCGCGCGGTCGAGCAGGGCGGCGCGGAGGTCTCCGTGGTGGTAGCGGCGGCGCGTGTGCATGCGGGGCATTCTAGCGGCGATGTGAACGGCGCCTACATTGTGGACGGTGTCACCTTTGTTGTCATTGACAGCATTGTTGTCGACGCCTACATTGAGGGACATGACGAAGAAGCAGAAGCCGCGTAAATGGGATGAGACGGATATAGGCGATCAGGCGGGTCGTACCGCCGTGGTCACGGGAGGCAACAGCGGGATAGGTCTCGCGGCCGCCGGTGCGCTGGCCCGGGCGGGCGCCCATGTGGTGCTCGCCGTGCGGGACGAGCGGCGCGGCGCGGCGGCCGCCGAGACCATCCGCGGTGCGCGGGGGCGCGTCGAGGTGCGCCGGCTGGACCTCGCCGACCTCTCCTCGGTACGGGAGTTCGCCGCGCGCTGGCAGGGCGACCTGGACCTGCTCATCAACAACGCCGGTGTGATGAACGTGCCCGAAGCCGCCACCAAGGACGGCTTCGAGCTTCAGTTCGGCACCAACCACCTCGGGCACTTCGCCCTCACCAACCTGCTGCTGCCCCAGGTCACGGACCGCGTGGTGACCGTCTCCTCGGGCGCGCACCGCCTCCCGGTCGGCATGCACATCCACTTCGACAATCTGAATCTGACCGGCGAGTACGCGCCGATGGTGGCGTACGGGCAGTCCAAGCTCGCCAATCTGCTCTTCACCCTGGAACTCCAGCGCCGCCTGACGGAGTCCGGCTCACCGGTGCGCGCCCTCGCCGCCCACCCCGGCTGGGCCGCGACCAACCTCCAGAGCCATGACGCCAGTGCCCTGCGCCGGGCGGCGATGCTGGCGGGCAACCGGTTCCTGGCCCAGGACGACCGGGCGGGCGCCCGGCCGACCCTCTACGCCGCCCTCCGGGAGCTGCCCGGCGCGAGCTACGTCGGCCCGGACGGACCCGGCGAGATGCGGGGCGCGCCCACCCTGGTCGGCCGCTCCCACGCGGCCAGCGACCCCGTCTCGGCCCGCCGCCTGTGGACGGTCTCGGAGGAGCTGACCGGTGTCGTCTTCCCGCAGCTCCCGGACCGTACGAGGACCGCGGCCTGAGGCGCGGTGCCAGGGCCCGCGAGCCCGGCCTGATCCAAACGAGAGGCCCTAACTCCGGGCCGCCCCCGGATGCCTGCGGACCCAGCCCTCCCAGGCGGAGGCGATCATGTCCGTCACGTCGTGCTTCGCGGTCCAGCCCAGTTGTTCGGCGGCGCGGTCGGCCGAGGCGACGACCCGGGCGGGGTCGCCGGGGCGGCGCGGGGTGACGGCCGGTGGGATGTCGTAGCCCGTGATCGCGTTGATGCGGTCGATCATCTCGCGCACCGAGACGCCCTCCCCACGGCCGATGTTGAGGGTGAGGCCGGTGCCGGGGGCCGCCCGGAGCGCGCGGGCCGCCGCCACATGGGCCTCCGCGAGGTCGGCCACATGGATGTAGTCGCGGACGCAGGTGCCGTCGGGGGTCGCGTAGTCGTCGCCGAAGATGCGCGGGGCCGCGCCCTCGGTCAGCCGTTCGAAGATCATGGGGACGAGGTTGAAGACACCGGTGTCGGCCAGTTCCGGTGCCGCCGCTCCCGCGACATTGAAGTAGCGCAGGGACGCCGTCGCGAGGCCGCTGGCGCGGTGGGTCGCGCGGACCAGCCACTCACCCGCCAGCTTGGTCTCGCCGTACGGCGACATCGGCACGCACGGCGTGTCCTCCGTCACCAGATCGACGTCCGGCATGCCGTACACCGCGGCGGAGGAGGAGAACACGAACGAGGGAACCCCCGCGTCCGTCACCGCCTCCAGCAGGACCCGCAGGCCCTCCACGTTCTCCCGGTAGTAGTGCAGCGGCAGTTCCACCGACTCGCCGACCTGCTTCTTGGCCGCGAGGTGCACCACCCCGCGCACCGCGTGCTCCGCCAGCACCCGGCGCAGCAGCGCCGCGTCCAGGGTGGAGCCCCGCACCAGCGGTACGTCGGCGGGTACGCGCTCGGCGATGCCCGTGGACAGGTCGTCGTACACCACGGCGCGTTCGCCCGCCCCGGTCATCGCGCGGACGACATGCGCCCCGATGTACCCGGCGCCGCCGGTGATCAGCCACGTCATGAGCTGCCCTTCCTTCCTCCGACGCGTCAGGTCCAGTGAAGCAGGCGCCGGAGTCTGCGGCCCGCGACCGCCGCCGTGCCGCGCAGGCCCGGTGCCACCCGCAGGGCCAGCGCCCCGGAGTGCGTCGCGTAGGGCTGCACCAGCAGGATCCCGTGCCGGGCGCTCGGCACCGCGCGGCGGGCCAGCAGTCCGGGGCCCGCCAGGGCGTGGGCGGTGGTGTCGCGGCTGGTGCCGTCGTCGAAGCGGAGGGTCAGCCGAAGGTCCCAGGTCCCGGCGCCGAGCGCGGCCAGGTCCACGGGCGCCTCGGCCGTCCAGCCGCCGGACGCCGTGTCCGGCCGGAGCGCGGCGGTGGCGGCGAGTCCCACCCGGGCGTCGCCCTCCCGCCGTACGAACTCCACGTCCACCCGGTGCGGCCGCGCGTTCTCCACCCGTCCGTACAGCTCGTGCAGGCGCAGCCGCAGCCGGGTGCCGTGCGCGCGGGGCCGCAGCTCCGCGTCGACGGCGAGCGGGAGGTGGCGCAGGGGCCGGTGCAGCAGATGTTCGAGCCGGACCTGCGGCAGATCCGCCGCCCAGAGCGGGGTGCCGTCCTCGGCCCGTGCGTAGGGCGGGGCCAGCCGCGCCGGGCGGGCCGCCAGCTCCTTGATCCGGTGCAGATCGCGGGGCTCCTCGGCGGCGAGCACCACCTGTGCCACGACCCGCCCCGGCACGGACGCCTGCGCCAGGTCGGCGGCGTCGAAGTCCGCCAGATACGCCCGGGTGAGCGCCCACCACCGGCGGCGGTACTCGGCGTCGTGCAGCGGGAGTTCCCGCGCGTACATCCGCAGGCCCCGGTCCAGGAAGGTGGCGCGAGCCGCCCGGGCGAGCCGCTTCTCCCCGGCGCCGAGCAGGATCTCGTGGGCCTGGCGGGAGGCCTCGATCCGGGCCTGCCAGTTGTCGACCCCGGCGCGGTCGAGGGAGATCGACAGCCGCCGTGCCGCCCGGCGCACCTGCCAGATGTACACGGTCTCCGGCACCAGGGCGATGTCCGGACCCGCGGCCAGCACCCGCGCGGTGAACACGAAGTCCTCGTAGGGGAAGCGGCCCTCGGGGAAGCGGATGCCGTGCTCCCGCAGGAAGTCGGTGCGGTACAGCTTGTTGACGCACAGGGTGTCGTGCGCCAGCCGGGGGCGCCGGGAGGGGTGGGAGACCAGCGCGGGCCGCTCGTACAGCTCCGGCTCCCAGGGGACCTCCCGGCCCGAGGGCAGTTCGCGGCGCACGCACAGGCCCGCGGCGACCGGGGTCCCGTGCGCGACGGCCGCCATCAGCAGGGCGTCCACCGCGCCGGGCGGCAGGATGTCGTCGCTGTCCAGGAACATCAGATACGGGGCGGTCGCCGCGTCGATCCCGTCGTTGCGGGGGGTGCCGCAGCCGCCGCTGTTGACGGTCCTGCGCACCACCTTCACCCGCGGGTCCTCGGCCGCGAGGGCGTCGAGGAGCGCGGGGCTGCCGTCCGCCGAGCAGTCGTCGACCGCGATCACCTCGCGGACGATCCCGCCCTGTGCCAGGGCCGAGCGCACCGCGACGGTGACATGCGCGGCGTCGTCGTAGCCGATGACGACGACGCCGACCTGTCCATCGTGAGGGTGCATCGATTCCACGAACCCGGAGCGTAGGCAGACCTGGTAATGATCCGTTAAGAGTGACTTAACCGTGCGTGGGGAAAAGTGCGGGGATCCGGTCGGGATCCCCCGGCGGGACGTCCTCGGTCCGCCGAGGGGCGGGGCGTCCGGAGCGCCACAGCCGGACGAAGGACAGGATCGCGGCGAGGGCCAGCAGCCCGTTGCGTACGACCATGAGCAGACAGCCCGTCCAGGTGCAGTTGATGACATCCGCGTAGAGGGCCGGGTACTCCATCGTGCTCACCGCGCTCGCGGCCAGGACGAGCGGGGCCACCGCCCGCTGGGTGGTGTGCCGCGAGGTCAGGCAGACCGCGCTCAGCCCGATCAGCCACACCATGTACTGGGGACTGATCACCCGGCTGGTCACCGTGAACAGCAGCACCGCCGCCAGGGCCGCGTCGAAGGGCGTCGCGGGCGTCCAGTGGCGGGCCCGCACCCGCCACAGCACCAGCAGCGCGAAGGCCACCGCGGTCAGCACCAGCGAAGCGGTGGCGACCGTGTGCACATGCGGGCCGACGAATTCCACGGCCCCGTACTGGTAGCGGGTGCGCCCCGGCCAGCCCGCCCGGCGCGCGAGCATCAGCGCCGTGCCGCCCAGCGACTCGATCTGCACGCCCCGGCCGCCCTGCTGGCGCAGGAAGTCCAGCGGGTTGCGGAACAGCGCCACCAGCAGGGCGAGCAGGGTGACCGCGGTGACCGCGGCCGCCGTCCACGCCTGCCGGGTGCCGCGGCCGCGCGGGGTGCCGAGCAGCGCCAGGGCCGGCCAGACCTTCACCAGGGCGCCCAGGGCCGCGAACGCGCCGCCCACCCGGGGGAGCCGGGACAGCGTCAGCAGCGAGATCACCGCGAAGGCGGTGACCTGGACGTCGTACCGGGCCAGCGGAATGTGCAGCAGCAGGGGCAGGCCCGCCGTCCACAGGACCGCGCCCCGCAGCGAGCGGCCCGGGCGGCTGCCCGCCACGGCGAGGGCGAGGGTGATGACGGCGTCGGTGAGCAGGGTGAGGGCGACGAACGCCTGAAAGTAGGTCAGGCCCGGCAGCAGCGCGGGTGACAGCAGGACCGCGCCCGCGCCCGGGGGGTACTGCCACAGCTGGTCGCCCGAGGGGAACGCGCCGTGCGAGAGGACGCCGTACCAGTGGAAGTACAGTCTCCACACCTCGCGGGCCACTCCGCCCCGGCCGAGCAGCGGGTACTGGTCGTGCGCCAGCAGCCACAGCATCAGCGTCCGGGTGGCTAGCCAGCCGGTGGCGAGGAGAAGCAACCGAAGTGTCCTGCGGCCCCTCTTCCGGAACGGCGGTGGCGACGCAGGCGGGGGCGCGGGTGGCTCCATGGCACTCTTCAAGGCACTCATCAAGCCCGGATGGTAAGCCGCCCGGATGTCACGAGTGTGCAGATACGCCGTCAATACGCGGCAAAGGTTGGTTAATAGTACTAAGTCGGTACCTGTTGAATGCCCCCATGAGTCGCTCGGTGGTGAGGCATACGGAGCGCGCGGCCGTCCTGGTGCCCATGGGTGTCATGCTCGCGCTCGGGCTGTGGGGGCTGGACCGCGGCGGCATGTGGCGGGACGAGGCGGCCACCTTCGAGGTCGCGCGCCGCTCTCCCGCGCAGATCTGGCATCTGCTGCACCAGGTGGACGCGGTGCACGGCCTGTACTACCTGCTGATGCACGGGGTGCTGGCCGTCCACCCCGGTGAGGTGCTGCTGCGGCTGCCCTCGGTCTGCGGGGCGGTCGCGGCCACGGGACTGGTCGCCGCGCTGGGCGTCCGGCTGTGCCGCCCGCGCGCCGGACTGTGGGCGGGCCTGCTCTACGCGGTCACACCGATGGTCGGGCACTATGCGCAGGAGGGCCGCAGCTACGCGCTGGTCGCCGCCGGGGTCGCGGGCGCGACCCTGCTGCTGGTGCGGGCGGCCGGGGGCGCCGGATGGGGTCTCTACGCGGCCGTCCTCGCCGTCACCTGTGTGCTGCACGAGTTCGCGGTCCTGGTGCTGCTCGCCCATGCCTGCACGCTGGCCCTCGCCCGGGTGCCGGGAAGGGTGTGGCGGGGGTGGGCGTGCGCGGCGGGTGCCGCGGTGCTGGTGCTGCTGCCCCTGGCGCTGGTGTCACGGGGGCAGTCGGCACAGGTGGCGTGGCTGGCGCGGCCCGACTGGCACAGCGCGGAGCGGCTGCTGCGGGAGTTCGCGGGGCCGTCGCGGGCGGTGCTGGTGCCGTATCTCCTGCTGATGGCGGCCGCGGTGGGCGCGCCCGGTGCCCGGCGGGGACTCTCGCCCAGCACGGTGGCACTGCCGCTGCTGCTGGTCCCGCCGGTGGTCCTGATGGCGGTGTCCCGCCTCACCCCGCTCTACGACGACCGCTATGTGCTGTACGCGCTGGCCGGTGCGCCCCTGCTGGCCGCGGCGGGGGCGGAGCGGGTGGCGGGCTGGGTGTCGTCCGTCCGCCGGGGCGGGGGTGGCCGCCCGGCTCTGCTCCCGCCGCCGGATGAACTCCCGTGCCCCGGCGGGGGGATCGCCTGCGGGGCCCCGCTCCCGGTGCCGCGTCCGCAGGTGCCGGGTGGTGCCGGGGTGGCGCTGCGGGAGCGGCCCCCGCTCCCCGCGTCCGGCGGGCTCCCGGTCCCGCGGCGGCCCGCGCCGGTCCGGCGGCACGCCGGGGCGCTGACCGGGGCGGCCCTCGTCTGTACGGCGCTGGTGGTGCAGCTTCCCGCGCTGGAGGCCGACCGGAAGGCCGCCAACCGGCCCGACGACCTCGCCGCCGTCGCCGCCGCCGTGAGCCGCGCGGTGCGGCCCGGGGACCCGGTGCTGTTCCTGCCCTCGCTGGAGCGGCGGTCGGCGCTGGCCTATCCCGCCGGGTTCCGGGGTGTCCGGGACGTGGCGCTCGCGGTGCCCGCGCCCGTCGACGGCACCCTCTACGGCCGGGAGACCGGCCCCCGAGAACTGCGGCGGCGGCTCGACGGGCTGGACCGGGTCTGGGTGGTCGGCGGACGGTTCGCGCTACGGCCCTCCTGGACCCCCGGGGACGCCACCGAAGCGGCCAAACTCGCGGTACTGAAGGAGGAGTTCATCACCCGGGAGAAGTACGTGTCCCGCGGCGTCACCCTTCGCCTCTATGTGCGGCGCCAGGCGCGGCAGGGCGGGCGTCCCGGCGGGGCTACGGAGTCTCCTCCAGGGTCGCCGGGTTCAGCGCCGCCGAGTCCAGGGCCCGGGTCAGACGGTCCAGGCGGTCCCGCAGATCGTTGATCTCCGCCAGGTCGAAGCCCGTCGCCGCGCCGATCCGGCGGGGCACCAGCAGGGCCCGCTCCCGCAGCGCCGAACCGTCCTCGGTGAGGCGGACCCGTACGGACCGCTCGTCCGCGGTGCTGCGCTCGCGCCGCACCAGACCCGCCGCCTCCAGCCGCTTCAGCAGCGGCGACAGGGTCCCGGAGTCCAGCCGCAGATGCTCGCCGAGCTTCTTCACCCCCAGTTCGCCCCGCTCCCACAGCACCAGCATCACCAGGTACTGGGGGTAGGTGAGCCCCAGCTCCTTGAGGACGACCCGGTAGACGCCGTTGAAGGCGCGGGAGGCGGCGTGCAGCGAGAAGCAGATCTGGCGGTCGAGGCGCAGATACTCGTCGGCCGCTGCGTCCTCGGGAGCCTGGGTGCCAGGGGTCGGCGTGGTGGTCATGGCTCCAGGGTAACGCCCGGCGCGGCATTGAGTTGTGCACAATTGAATTGCGTGCTCTAATGGTGTCCGCAAGGCGGTCCGGACGGCACGACCGGCCGCCGGACGAGACTTCGAGAGGGATGGTTTTCCATGGACGCGCTCTACACCGCCGTAGCCACCGCCACCCACGGCCGCGACGGGCGCGCCGTCAGCTCCGACGGCAAGCTCGACCTCCAGCTGGCCGTTCCGGCGGAGATGGGCGGCGGCGGCCAGGGCACCAACCCCGAGCAGCTGTTCGCCGCCGGATACGCCGCCTGCTTCGCCAGCGCGCTCGGCCTCGTCGGCCGCCAGGCCAAGGTCGACGTCAGCGACGCCGCGGTGACCGGCGAGGTGAGCATCGGCAAGCAGGGCGAGGGCTTCGGGCTCGCGGTCACGCTGCGCGTCGAGCTGCCGGACTCGGTGGACCAGGAGACCGGCCGCAAGCTGGTCGAGCAGGCCCACCAGGTCTGCCCCTACTCCAACGCCACCCGGGGCAACATCCCGGTCGAGCTGGTCGTCGAGTAACCCTCGGCCCGCTCCCGCCGTCGGGAGCCCGGTCCGCCGCCGACCGCGGACCGGACTCCCGAGCGGACCCGCGCCCGGCCCCGGTGAGGCACCTCCCGGCGCCGGGCCCGCCTGCGTGCCGGACGCCACGCGGCGCGCTCCGAGCCGGGCACGTCCGTGCGCCCCGGCGCCCTACCGCGCCCCGGCGCCCAGGGGCGGTCAGTGCCCCCGTGCCACCCCCGCCGTCCCGCGCTCGCCCGTCGCCGGGGCCGGGATCGAGATCCGGGTGTCCGGCTCGCCCAGCAGCAGGGTGCGTACCACCCGCCGGGCCGCCTGGCCGTCCTCGAACTCGCAGTACCGTGCCCGGAATCCGGCCCGCCGCCGCGCCGACTCCGCGTCACGCCAGGCCCCCGAGGCGAACAGCTCGCTCAACTCCCGCTGGGAGTGGGTGACATGGCCCGGCGCGTCCGCCGTGATGTCGAGATACGTGCCCCGGGCCGCCGTGAAGGTGTCCCAGTCGTCGGCGTGCACCACGATCGGCCGGTCCAGCGTGGCGTAGTCGAACATCAGGGACGAGTAGTCCGTGACCAGGGCGTCCGAGGCGAGCATCACCTCCTCGGCCCGTGGCTCGTCGGTGGCGTCCACCAACACCCCGCGCCGGTGCAGTTCGGCCAGGCCCAGGGCGCGGGCCGGGCCCTGCGCGAGCGAGGGGTGCAGCCGGACGACCAGGGTGCGGTCCGGGCCCAGGTCCGCGGCGAACCGGGCCAGGTCGAGGCGTTCGGTGTGGCCGCCCCGGACATGGTCCCGGCGGGTCGGCGCGTAGAGCACCACCGTGGAGTCCCCGGGGATGCCGTGCCGCGCCCGGAAGGCGGCGCCGTCCCCGGGCCGCGCGCCGACGAGGACGTCGTTGCGGGGGCTGCCGGTGCGCACCGAGGCGAAGCGGCAGGGGTAGGCGCGCTCCCAGGCCAGCTCCGCGTGGCGGCTGGCGACCAGGCTGTAGTCCCAGCGGTCGGCGCGGCGCAGCATCCCCGGCACGTCCACCCCGTACCGGGCGCCCGGCCGGTCCAGCAGATCGGCGCCCTGGTACTTCAGCGGGGCGCCCCGGTGGGTGTGGACATGGACGCTGCCGGGCCGCTTCACCAGCGAGCCGGGCCAGTTGACGTTGTTGACGAAGTACATGGCCCGCGCGGTGAGCCGGTGGTAGTCCAGGGTGCCCGGCAGCACGTACTCGATGTCCGGCGGAAGGTGCTCCACCTGGTCCTGGCGTACGACCCACACGCCCCGGATGTGCGGGGCGAGTTCGCGGGCCGCGCGGTAGACGGCGGCCGGGTCGCCGAGGACGCCCCGGTGGGTGAACGCCGAGTAGACCGCCAGCTCCGGGTCCAGCGGCCGCAGTGCGTGTGCCCCGGCCCAGCCCCGCTTGACGCGCCCGGACGCCGCAGCCCGGGCCCGCTTCCGCTGCCGCCCCAGCGTCCGGCGGAGCGCGGCGGCCCGCTCCCGGGCCCGGTAGCCCGCGTAGCCGCCCTGGAGCACCCGCAGTTGCGCCGGGACCGGTTCGTCGGTGCGGTACCTGCGGAACAGTTCGGCGGTGCGGTCGAAGAACTCGCCCTTGTCGGACGGGGGCAGCCGGTCCGGTTTGGCGAGGATGTCCAGGCAGTGCTCGCCCATCTTGCGGTGCAGGAAGGGCCGCCAGCGGGCCAGTTCGGGACGGGCGTCGACGTAGGCGAAGACCCGCTCGTACTGGTCGTGGATGTCGAAGTGCTTGCGGCTGGTGGTGGACAGGATGTTGCCCTGGCGGCGCTGCCGGTAGTTCAGGCAGATCCGGTCCAGGGCCGCGATCCGCCCGGCGCTCAGCAGCGCCGGGAACGTCCAGGGGGTGTCCTCGTAGTAGCCCGGCGGGAAGCTCAGGTTGTGCGCGGTGACGTAGCCCCGGCGGTAGACCTTGTTCCACACCACCATCAGCAGATCCAGGATCTCCGGGTGGTCCGCAGCCGTGAAGGTCCCCGCGCCCGCCTCCGCGAGCACCCGGGCCAGCACATTGCGGCGGGTGCCGCCCCACCAGTAGGTGCGGGCGTAGTCGAAGACCAGCACATCCGGGTCGCGGGTCTCCGCCAGCCGCTCGGCGATCGCGCCGAGCGCCCCCGGGGTGAGGGTGTCGTCGCTGTCGAGGAAGAACAGATAGTCCCCGGTGGCATACGGCATCCCGGCGTTACGGGCCCGGCCCAGGCCGACGTTCTCGGGCAGATGCAGCACCCGCAGGCGCGGGTCGCGCGCGGCGTACTCGTCGAGGATCGCTCCGCAGCCGTCGGGCGAGCAGTCGTCGACGGCGATCACCTCGAAGTCGTCGTACGACTGCCCGAGCACCGAGTCGAGGCACTCGCCGAGGAAGCCCTGCACCTTGAAGACGGGGACGATGACGCTGAAGCGGGGCACGGGGTCAGCTCCTCACCAGGGAGTGGGCCGGGGCGGGAACGCGCTCGGCCAGCGGGATCACGGGCGGGATCGACTCGGGCGGCTGGCCCAGCAGCACCCGGCGCACCACCCGTTCGGCGGCCAGCCCGTCGTCGAACGGGCAGAAGCGCTGCCGGAAGGCCGCGCGCAGGGCGGCGGCGGAGGCGTCCGCCCAGGTGCCGTCGCGGAAGAGGGCCGCCAGCTCCCCGGGGGTCCGCGCCACCCGGCCCGGCGGTTCCCGGAGCAGGTCGAGGTACACGCCCCGCACCTCCCGGTAGACGTCCCAGTCGTCCGCGAACACCACGATCGGCCGGTTGAGATTGGCGTAGTCGAACATGATCGAGGAGTAGTCCGTGATCAGCGCGTCGGCGGCGAGGCAGACGTCCTCCGCGGAGCGGTGCCCGGTGACGTCGATGATCCGGCCCTCGCGCCGGGCCCGGCCCCGGTCGTAGAAGTAGTGGGCGCGCAGCAGCACCACGTACTCGTCGCCGATCGCCTCGCAGAACGCCTCCAGGTCCAGCCGGGCGTCGAAGCCGCTGCTGTGGTCGCGGTGCGTGGGCGCGTACAGCAGGGCCGTCCTGCCCTCGGGGACGCCCAGGTCACGGCGGACGCGGGCCACGTCCTCGGCGGTCGCCGTGCAGTAGACGTCATTGCGCGGATAGCCGTATTCGAGGGTCTCGTACGAGCCGGGGAACGCCCGCTCCCACATCCGGGTGGAGTGCTGGTTGGAGGAGAGGCTGTAGTCCCAGCGGTCCACCCGCGCCAGCAGTTTGGCGAAGCTTCCGGAGGCGGCCGCCACCACCGGGTGCACGGACTGGTCGACGCCCATCTTCTTCAGCGGTGTGCCGTGCTGGGTCTGGAGGTGCACACTGCCGGGGCGCTTGACCACGGCGTCCGCGAAGTTGGCGTTGTTCACCAGGAAGCGGGCCCGGGCGAGCGCCTCCCAGGCGGCATGGCTGCCGAGCACCGCGTACTCCACGTCCTTCGGCAGGCTGTCCACGGCGTCCGGCTCCACCAGGAACACCTGCCGCAGGTGCGGGGCGAGTTCGCGGGCCTTGGCGTGGATCGCGGCCGGGTTGCAGGCGTAGCCGCGGCCCCAGTACGCGCAGTACACCGCGAGGTCGGGATCCAGCGGGCGGCGCAGGTGCAGGGCGTACCGGGCGCGGGTGCGCAGGGCCCGGGGCGCGGGCGCCTGCCGGGCGACCTGGGCCAGGCCCCGGTTGACGGCCCGCAGCGCCTGGAAGGCGTCATGGGCACCGGCCGCCAGCAGCCGGTGCTGCACCCCGGCGGCGCCCGCCGGAGGACGGAACCCGGCCGGGCGGTGGCGCCGGTACAGCCCGGCCGCCCGCCGGAAGAAGGCGCGCCGCAGCTCCGCGGGCAGCCGCTCCGGATGGGCGGCGGTGCTCAGCACAGCGGCGAAGAGCTGCTCGAACAGCGGCCGCAACCGCTCCTCGGGCAGCGGGAGTTCGGTGGCCCGGGTGAGGACCAGCTCCACCTGGTCGAGCAGTTCGAGCTGATGGGCGCCGGGGCTGTGCAGACGGCTGCCCTGGCGGCGCAGCAGATGCCGTACGCAGACCGAGCGCTGCACGGCCAGCCGCTCCGCGGCGAGGGTGACCAGACCGCCCCAGCCGATGTCGGTGAAGTGGCCCGCCGGGAAGGCGAGCCGGTGTCCGGTGACGAAGTCGCGGCGGTAGGCGGCGCTCCAGGCGGGTACGGACACCCCGGTCAGCTCCGGCGCGCCGCCCGGCGCGAACGCCCCCTCGGGCGCCGGGCCCAGCGGCGGCGCGGAGGTCCCGGCGTCCCACCAGTGGACCCGCTCGTGCCCGAAGAAGAGGACGTCGACCTCGCCGGTCGCGGCAAGGCGCGCGTCGAGCGCGGCCAGCGCCCCCGGCGTGAGGGTGTCGTCGCCGTCGAGGAACAGCAGATAGGTCCCGGTCGCCGCCGCCATCCCGGCCGTACGGGCCACACCCAGGCCGCCCGCGGGCGGCGAGCCGACCGGCACCACCCGGCCGTCCCGCTCGGCGTGGGCGGCGGCGACCGTGCCCGCGGGGGAGTCGGGGGCGTCGAGGACCGGGATCACCTCGATGTCGTCGAAGGACTGGCGCAGGACCGAGTCCAGCGCCTCGGACAGACGGCCGGCGACACCGAACGCGGGAACGATGATGCTGAAGCGGGGCATTCTGGTCTTTCTCTCGGGCCCCGGTGCCTGCGCCGGGGCCTGTGCGGGGTGGGGCGCCGGGTGGGTCAGCGCCCGGGCCGCCCGGCGGGACGCCAGGTGAACGGCCGGGTGGGGGTGGGTCTGCGCGGCATACGGAACTCCGGGTGCGTCGGGGGCTACAGGCGTCCGGCGGCCGGGACGGCACCCGCGGGCGCCGGAACGGCGGCCGGAGCCACGGGGGTTGGCGGAGCGGTGGCGGACGGGACCGGGTGGCGGCCCGAAGGGGGGATCACCGACGGCAGCACGGCGCTCTCCCCGAGCACCACCCGGCGGGCGATCCGCTCGGCGGCGCGCCCGTCGTCGCAGGGGCAGAAGCGCTCGCGGAAGGCGGCCCGCAGCCGTGCCGAACGGGAGCCGCACCAGTGGCCGGTGGTGAAGATGTCGATCAGCTCGTCCTCGCTGTGTGCCACCGCGCCCGGCGGGAAGGACCGGACGTCGAAGCAGGTGCCGCGGGCCGCCTCGTACGCCTCCCAGTCGTCCGCGTACACCACGATCGGCCGGTCCAGGTTGGCGTAGTCGACCATCAGCGAGGAGAAGTCGGTGATCAGCGCGTCCGCGGCCAGGCACACCGACTCCACGCTCGTCCGGCCGCTCACATCGATCAGCCGCCCGCCGGTGGCCCGGGTCAGCGGTTCGCCGTACGCGGGGTGCGCCCGGGTCAGCAGGACGAAGCGCGGGCCGAGTCTGCTGAGGAAGCGTTCGAGGTCGAGTCCGGGGCGGGGGCCGCGGTGGTAGTCGCGGCCGGTCGGCGCGTACAGGACGGCCACCGCGTCCGCGGGGATGCCCAGCGTCTCGCGCAGCCGGGTCACATCCGCCGAGGTCGCCCGCGCGAAGACGTCATTGCGGGGGAGACCGTACTCCAGGGTGGTGAAGCGGGACGGGAACACCCGCTCCCACACCAGGCTGGAGTGGCGGTTGCCGGACACCACGTAGTCCCAGGTGTCGGCGGAGCGCAGCATCCGCGCCAGATCGGTGTCGCGGGCGGCGGCCGGGCGGTCCCGGAGGTCCAGGCCCATCCGCTTGAGCGGGGTGCCCCGCCGGGTCTGGACCAGGATCTGGCCGCGCCGCTTGACCACCTCCGGGCCGAAGTCGGCGTTGTGCACGAGATACCGGGAGCGGGCGAGCGCCGTCCAGTACGCGGCCGTGCCGGGCCGCAGCCGCCGGGTGGCCGCCGGGACCGTGTGCCGGTGCTCGGGGCGGGCGATCCAGGCGGTACGGATCCGGGGGAACAGCCGACGGAACGCGGACTCCAGGGCCGCCGGGTTGCAGGTGTAGCCGCCCTCGGCCGTGGCGAAGACGGCCCGGTCGTCGCGCAGCGGCAGCCGCGACTGGAGCCGGTAGTGCGCCCGCAGCGCCACCCCGGCCGCCCGCCGCCCGGCCCCCGCGGCCAGCCGCCGGGTGCCGTGGACCAGCCGGGACGCCAGCGACAGCAGCCGGAAGGTGCGGTGCGCGCCGAAGCGGACCAGCAGATGGCGCGGGCGCAGCGGGGCACCCGGGGTGCGGTGGCGGCGGTAGTGGTCGCGGGCCAGGCGCAGGAACTCGCCGTGGCTGCCCCGCGGCAGCCTGCCGCGCCGCGCGAACACCGTGGCCAGATGGTCGACCATGCGGCCGAACAGCACCGGCCGCCAGCGGTCGAGTCCGGGGTGCGCGTCCAGATGCGCGAACACCCGGTCGTACTGGTCGAACACATCGAAGTGGCGTCGGCTGGTCGAGCCCAGGATGCTGCCCTGGCGGCGCTGGCGGTAGTGGACGCAGACCCGGTCGAGGGTGGCGATCGTCCCGGCGGTCAGCAGCACCGGGAAGGTCCAGGGCGTGTCCTCGTAGTAGCCCGGCGGGAAGGTGAAGCCCTCGCGCTCGACGAACTCCCGGCGGTACGCCTTGTTCCACACCACCATCAGCAGCGAGAGCAGCCCGGGCCGGTCGTCGAGGCGGAAGGGCGCCGGGCCTTCCTCGGTGAGCAGGCCGGACAGCCGGTTGCGGACCGTCCGGCCGGTCCAGTACGTGCGGGCGTAGTCGAAGACCAGGACGTCCGGGCCGCCGGTCGCCGCCAGCCGGTCCGCGATGTCCTGGAGGGCGTCCGGGGCCAGGGTGTCGTCGCCGTCCAGGAAGAGGACGTAGTCGCCCCGCGCCTGCTCCAGACCGGCGTTGCGGGCGGGCCCGAGCCCGGCGTTCTCCGGCAGGTGCAGCGGGCGCACCCGGGCGTCCCGGGCGGCGAACTCGTCGATCAGGGAGCCGCAGGCGTCCGGCGAGCAGTCGTCCACGGCGATCAATTCGAGGTCGGGGTACGACTGTTCCAGCACGGACGTGAGGCATTCCGCCAGGTAGGCCTGAACCTTGTACGCGGGAACGATGACACTGAACCTGGGCAAGGGGAATCCATGGGTCGGCGCGGGCATACTGCCCGAAAACGTCCGATGGAGTGGTTTGGTTACGCCCGGGTGCGGCATGAGGGGGAACGGGGAAGGAAACCCCAGGTGAACGGCGCGGGGTGGGCCGGGGACCGGTCCACCCCTGAACTGCCGTACTAGTGACGCTACTTGACGGCTCCGGCCGTCACGCCCGAGACGAACTGGCGCTGGAACGCGAAGAACACGGCCAGCGGGATCACCATCGACAGAAACGCGCCGGGCGCCAGCACATCGATGTTGTTGCCGAACTGGCGGACCTGTGTCTGGAGGGCCACCGTGATCGGCTGGGTGCCCGACTTGGTGAACACCAGCGCCACCAGCATGTCGTTCCACACCCACAGGAACTGGAAGATGCCGAGGCTCGCGATCGCCGGGCCGCCCAGCGGCAGCACCACCCGGGCGAACAGCCGCAGTTCACCCGCCCCGTCCAGGCGCGCCGCCTCCAGCAGCTCCCGGGGGATCTCCGCGAAGAAGTTCCGCAGCAGGAACACCGCGAAGGGCAGGCCGAAGCCGGTGTGGAAGAGGACCACCCCGAGGACCGTCCCGAACAGGCCGATCCTGCCGAACAGTTCCGCGAGCGGGATCAGCGCCACCTGCACGGGCACCACCAGCAGCCCGACCACCCCGACGAACCACCAGTCGCGGCCGGGGAACTCCATCCAGGCGAAGGCATAGCCCGCCAGGGAGCCGATCGCCACCACCAGGGCCGTCGCGGGCACGGTGATCAGGACCGTGTTCAGCAGGGAGTGGGTGATGTCCCCGTTCTCCAGCAGCTTCCGGTAGCTCTCGAAGGTCAGCCGGGACGGCTTCTGGAGGACCGTCCACCAGCCGGAGGCGCTCATGTCCGACGGCGAGCGCAGCGAGGACAGCAGCAGCCCGACCGTCGGCACCAGCCAGAACAGTGCCACGGCGATCAGGAACAGCCGCACCAGACCGCCGCCCGCGCGCTCCGCGAGCCGCGCGCCGAGCGAGCGCCGCGCCCGGACCGCGGTGCCGGGCGCCGCCGCCGGGAGCTTTCGGACCCGGGCCGTCATCGCCGGACCTCCCGCCGCAGCCGCCGGACATTGACGAGCATCACCGGGACCACCAGCAGCAGCAGAAGCACCGCGATTGCGCTCGCGACGCCCGGCTGGTCCTCCGAGAAGCCCTTGCGGTACAGCTCCAGCGCCAGCACGTTCGCGTCGTCCTGGGAGGAGCCCGGCGGGATGATGAAGACCAGGTCGAAGATCTTCAGCACATTGATCATCAGCGTCACCGCGACCACCGCGAGCACCGGAGCGAGCAGCGGCACCGTGACCCGCCGGAACACCTGCCACTCGTTCGCGCCGTCCACCCGCGCCGCCTCCAGCAGTTCGCGGGGCAGGCCCGCGAGGCCCGCCGCGATCAGCACCATCGCGAAACCGGCCCACATCCACACGTACGCGCCGATGACGGCCGGGGTGACCAGCGACGGACCCAGCCAGTCCACTCCGTTGTACGGCTCCTTGAAGTTGGCCGCCGGGAGCCGCAGCAGGGCGCCGTCGGCCCGGGCGGGCAGGGTGAAGGTGCCGTCGGCGGCGGCCTTGGCGGAGGCCACGACCCGGCCGTCCCGGACGGCCTCGATCCGCATCCCGGCATAGCCCAGCTCCGGGGCGTCGACCACGCCCAGCCTGCCGACCCCCTTGCCGCGGGTGAAGTCCTGCCAGGTGGTGCCGGTGACCTTCCCCGGCTCGGGCACGGCCGCCACGGCTCGCCGCGCACCGTCCGGCATCCGGTCGGGGGCGACCCCCACCAGCGGCAGGGCGGCCGGCTGCCCGGCGTGGACCGGGGCCCGGGTGACAAAGCCGCCGCCCTGCGCCACCAGTGGCGACTCCCGGCCGGGGTGCGCCTTCGGGAACGCGGACGACGGGGCGAAGGTGTCATGGACGCCCACCCACACGGCGTTCGCCACACCCCGGTCCGGGTCCTGGTCGTACACCAGCCGGAAGATGATCCCCGCCGCCAGCATCGAGATCGCCATCGGCATGAAGACGACGAGCTTGAACGCCGTGCCCCAGCGCACCCGTTCGGTGAGCACCGCGAAGACCAGGCCGAGGGCGGTGGAGACGGCCGGGGCGACCACCACCCAGATGATGGTGTTCCGCAGGGCGGTGCGGATGCCGTCGTCGGTGAACAGCGCCCGGTAGTTGCCGAATCCGGCGAAGCCGTGGCCGGAGGCGGTGCCGAAGCTGCGGACCACCGAGTACCCGATCGGGTAGACCACGAGCGCGCCCAGCAGCACCAGCGCAGGCAGCAGGAACAGGGCCGCCACGGCCCTGCGGGTGCCGGTCACGCTCCTGCGCGGACGGGGAGCGGGCGGTGTCGCCGGGCCCTCGGCGACACCCTCCGCGGCTGCCGCCGCCACGGCCGGATCAGCTCCCGCTTCCGTAGGCCGCCGCCGCGTCCTTCTCCAGCTTCGCCTGGGTGCCCGCGATGTCCGCCGGGTTCTTCAGAAAGTCCTGGAGGTCCTTCCACTCGCCCTTGCCGGGGGTGCCGCCGAACGCCTGCGGGGCCTGGTCGGACATGTCGAAGCGGAAGTCGTCACCGGCCGCGATCAGCGCCTTGGCCACCTTCTGCTGCACCGCGTTGGGGTACGCGGACAGCGGGACCCCCTTGTTCGGGGAGAGATAGCCGCCGAGCCGGGCCTGCACGGTGGCCGCGTCCGGCGAGGCGAGGAAGGTGACCAGCGCCTGCGCCGCCGGGGAGTCCTTGAGGACGACCGCCGCGTCGCCGCCGGAGACCACGGGCGCCCGGCCCCCGACCGCCGGGAACGGGAACACCTTCGCCTCCGTGCCCACCCTTGCCTTGGTCTCCCCGATGTTGACCTGCGCGAAGTCGCCCTCGAAGACCATGCCCGCCTTGGGCTGGGCGCCTCCGGTGAAGGTCTGGGTGACGGAGGCCGGGAACTCGGTCTGGAGCGCGCCGTCGGCGCCGCCCGCGAGGTAGTCCTTCGTGCCCCAGAGCTGCGCCAGCGTGGCCAGCGCCTGCCGCACGGACGGATCCGTCCACTTGATCCTGTGCTGGGCGAGCCGGTCGTACTTCTCCGGGCCCGCCTGGGACAGATACACGTTCTCGAACCAGTCGGTGAGGGTCCAGCCGTCGGCGCCGCCGACGGAGAAGGGGGTGACCCCGGAGTCGTAGACGCTCCGGGCGGTCTTCAGCAGGTCCGCCCAGGTCGCCGGTTCGGTGGCCCCCGCGTTCGCGAAGACCTGGGCGTTGTACCAGATCAGCGACTTGTTGGCGGCCTTGTAGTACGCCGCGTACTGGGTGCCGTCGACCTTGCCGATGTCCTGCCAGCCCCGGGAGTAGTTCTTCTCGATCTGGGCCCGGGCCTGGGCGCCTAGGGGCTTGGCCCACTTCTTCTGCACGGCCTGCCGTACGGCGCCGGGCTGCGGGAGCAGGGCGACGTCCGGCGGCTGACCACCGGCGATCTTCGAGCCGAGGAAGTTGACGATCGGGTCCTGGGCGGGCACAAAGGTGACCTTGGCGCCGGTGCGTTTCTCGAACTCGGCCAGCACCTTCTTGAAGTTGGCCTGCTCGGCGCCGGTCCATACGGCGGCGACCTCCAGGCTCTGCCCGTCCAACTCGGGGAGGGCGACGGTGGCCGCGGAGGGCGTGCCCCCGCTCTGCTTGCCGTCGACGCTCTTCTTGTCGTCGCCTCCGCCGCACGCGGTGAGCGAGAGCGCAAGCGCTCCCGCGAGGAGGGCGGCCGCGGTCCTGGCGGCCCGGACGGTCCGGATGGTGCTGCTCGTCCTGCGCATCGCTGCCCCGTTCTGGTGCCTCGTTCTGTGTCCCGTCGAACGTCGAGCACGGTCCCGTGCGCTCCGGTGTACGCGGGGACGATCGGGGCGGCAAGAGCGCATGCGCCGTCAACGGGGCGATCGTGACCGCCTCGTGACGTACCGTGAGTGCCTCGCCCGTCCGCCGCTCGCGGCCTTCTGCGGCTACGCCCCGCCGGGCGCAGCCTCCCGGCGGACGGGGACTACAGCAGCGAGGGCATCTCCGCGGCCGACACCGAACGGGCCGCCCGCTCCAGCGCGCTGGCGAGGAGGGCCAGGTCGGTCGGCCCGTTGCCCAGTTCCCGGACCGGGCGGCGCGCGGGCGGGTCGCCCATGCGGTGCCACTCCAGGGGCAGGACGGTGGGGCGCAGGGTCGCCGTGCGGGGGATCCGTCCGGTGATCCGGCCGCCCTGGAAGGGGGTCACCCGGGCGTCCGGGCCGGTCAACCGGCCCCGTCCGGGCGCCGGTTCGTCGGGTCCGGGCGCCACCGGGTCCAGGGCGATCCGGAGCGAGGCCGTGCGCGTGGGCTCCCAGTCCGCCGTCCGGCCGCCGAGGCCCGCCGCGGCGACCAGATGCACCCCGAGCCGCTCACCGTCCCGGGCCACCGCCTCCAGGGCCCGGACGACCGAACCGGCGGCCGGACGGCCGGGCGCGCCCAGCGCGGGGGACAGCAGCGCGTCCAGATCGTCCACCAGCACCACGAGCCGGGCTGGCGGCGGCACCGGTTCGGGCCGCTGCCGTGCCCCGGGCCGCAGCCGCAGGGTGGTGCTCGGCGGGGATTCCAGATCGCCCCCGGCCGGGGCGCTCGTGCGCTGCGGGCCGATCCGCCCCGACAGCCCCCGCTGGGCGTGCCACTCCGCGAAGCCCAGCCGCCCCAGCAACTCCCCGCGCCGCTTCAGCTCCGCACTCAGGGACTGCGCGAACTCCCGCATCCGGACCGGGTCGTTGGCCAGCAGATGGGTGGTGACATGCGGCAGGTCCGTGACCACCCGCAGGCCCTCGCCGTCGGGTGCCCCGTTCGGCCCGCAGCCGCCGCCCTCGACCAGCACGATCCCCAGCCGGTCGGGCCGCTCGGCGGACGCGAGCGACGCGGCCACCGAGCGCAGCAGCTCCGTACGCCCGCTGCCGGACGGCCCCTCCACCAGCATGTGCGGCCCGTCGACGGCGAGATCCACGGTCACCGGACCGCGCGGCCCCGCGCCGAGCACCGCCCAGGCGCGCCCGCCCGGCGACCGGGTGTCGTCCGCCGCGTCGGCCCAACGCGCCATCAGGGAAGCCGGGGTGGCCCGTGCCAGCCCCAACTCGTCCAGCAGCCGGGCCGCCTGCGGCAGCGGCACCGACACCCGGGGGTGCCGGTCCCCGGCGCCATCGGTGCGCAGCGGCGCGAGCGCCCGCGCGAACCGCTCCGCCCACGCCGGGGACACCGCGTCCACCGCCGCGACCGTGCCGTGTCCCACCGGGGCGCGAGGCCCGCGGGGGTCCCCGCCCCCGCCGGGCGCCACCCGCAGCAGCCGCAGCGCCGTCGCCACCTCGCCGCACAGCAGCGCGACCGCCCCGCACTCCCGGAACACGGGCGAGGCCGCGCACGCCGCCTCATAGGTCTCCGTCACCGGAGAGGCGGGGGAGGCGGAGGGCGCCTCGGCCAGACAGAGCACATGGATCCCGGCCCGCGCCCCGTGCCGCGCCAGCCGCGCGACGGCCTCGCGCACCTCGGCGGTGCCGGGGTCGCCGTCCACGACGACCACCGTGTACGGCCCGGGAAAGGCACCCGGCGACCCGTCGTCGTCCCGCGCCCAGGAGGGGCGGCGGAGGGCGCCTCGGGTGCCGGGGGCGGCAGCGGTGAGCGGGCCGGTGGAGACGGAGGGCGCGCCGCTGCCGTCCGTGGTGGGGGCGTTTGCGGGGTACGACTGGTCTGTGCCGGAGCCTGGATGGGAGCCGTGGCTGGAGCCGGGGTGGGAGACCGGGCCGTTCTTCCGGCCCGCCGCAGGTCCTTCGAGGTCCGCCGACTGGTCGTCGAGGCGGCGCAGCAGTTCCTCGGTACGCGCCGCGGCCTGCTCGCGGTCGTACGCCAGCAGCAGCCGGCAGTCCTGGCCGTGCGCCGGGCGCAGATGCGGCAGCCAGCCGAGCCAGGCCCAGTCGGCGGTGCGCTCCTGAAGCGGGCGGGAGCGGTCGGAGCTGATCAGGACCAGCTCCAGCGTGTCGGGGGAGTGCAGCGCGGCGAGCTGCGCCACCACCGCGCGCGCCAGCCCGCCGAGCCGCGCCCGGGGCCCGGCCAGCCCGAGGGAGCCCGCCTCGCGCAGCCCCGCGGTCACCGGCACCGCGGGCAGCAGCCCTGTGCCGTCCGGCGCCGTCCGGTCGGCCGTGCCCAGCCGCACGGTGAGGGTCTCCGGATGGCCGGGTCCGCGCTCCCACAGCCGCGGCCCGGGGCCGAGCGCGCTCAGCAGCAGTGCCGCGAGATCCGGCCAGGTCTCGGGGGCCGGTGCACCTGAGGGCGCGGGCGCCGGGGCGACGCCGGCAAGGTCCAGGCCGGGACGTGCGGTGACCGCCCCTTCGCCGCGGCCCCCGGTGAAACGCCGGGCCCAGGCGCCGAAGCCGCCGCGCCTGCGCGCCCCGGGCACCGCCTCCCCGCCCGGAATCCCGATGCCGGGCGCTTCGCCCTGCCCGGCCACGGTGGGCGCCATGGGGCCGGGCACGTCCGGGCGCCCGGGAGCAGTCGGCTCCGCCGGGCCGTGCCCCTGAGCCCCGGCGGTGGCCCCGCCGGAGGCGCCCCACCCCCCGGTACCGAAGCCGTGGTGGGTGTCCCCGGAGGCGAGGGCGGGCCCGCCCCGCCCGGGGGTGGCCGCGCCGCCGGAGTACGTGTCCGTGTCGGAGGTGTCCGCGCCGTACGTGCCCGCGTCATGCGTGTGTGCGTCGTATGGGCCTGCGTCGTACGGGCCCGCGTCTCCGCCCGCGGGGTTCCCCCTGCGCTCCGGAACGCTCTCCCCACGCGCCTGCGGCACCCTCCCCAGGCGCGGGGATCCGGCCGCGTACGGGGATCCGCCGGTGTGCGGGGCCTCGGCCGCGAACGGGGATCCGGCCGTGTACGGCGTACCACCCGCATACGGCGTACCACCCGCATACGGCGTACCACCCGCGTACGGCGAACCACCGGAGCGCGCGGAACCCACCGAGCCCGCGGAACCCACCGAGCCCGCGGCCCCCTCCTCCGCGGCAGTCCCCCCAGACTCCCCAGTTCCCCCGTTCCCCCCAGTCCCCACCGTCCCCGCGATCCGCACCTGACCCTCGCCGTCCGGTGCCGTCCGCACGCGTCGGTGCGCGCCGGGGGGAGCCAGCCGCAGGGCCGATTCCCCGAGGCGCAGCAGCGCCCCCGGGGCCAGCCGTACCGGGCGGTCGGTCACCTGCCTGCCGTCGAGCACCGTGCCGTTGGTGGAGCCCAGGTCGGCGACCGAGACACGGCCGTCGGCGGCGACCGTGACCGCGCAGTGCAGCCGGGAGACATCGGGGTCGTCCAGCGGGACGTCCGCGTCGGCGGAGCGGCCGATGCGCACCGCACCGCCGTGCAGCAGATGGACACCGCCCGCGTCCGGACCCGCCACCACATGCAGCTGGGCGGCGTCCTCGTCGGGCTCGGGGCCCGGCTCCGCGGGCGCGCCCAGGGTCAGCACCGCGCCGTCCAGCAGCGGCGGCTCGCCCAGCGTGCAGCGCTGCGGATCCAGCCGCTCGGAGCCCGCGTAGAGCACCGGGGCACCGGCGCCGGGCTCCCGGCCGCGCTCGGGCGCGGGGGCTCCCCCGGCCGCGCCGACCGCCGAGGCCAGGCCCGAGGACACCGCGGCCAGTGCCGTACCGGCGGGGGCGGTGACCAGGACGTCGCAGCTCGCGGGGCGCACCCGGGACTCCGGGAGCGGGCTCCCCGGGTCTACGACGGTCAGCCGGATCTGCATCGCCGTCTGCGGTCCCTTCTGCGCGGGCGCCCGCGCACGAGGGCGGAGCCGCGCCGCGGTCCCCCCACCGCGAACTCCCCCCACCGCGCACGAGCACAGCGGCCAGTACGGAATGCATCCTTGCACCTGCCACCGACAACGCGCCCGCCCTCCCGGGCCAAGTGATCTTGATTGGTCGGCTCTGCCCGCAAAAGTGCCTGACCATAGCCCGGCCGGTGGCCGCTTGAGATCGGTCACGTCCGGCCGCGGCAACCAAGCGACCCGGGGGAGCGTCTTCTCCTCGAACACACGTCTGCGGACACGCGCGGGAAGCGGAACGCGGGACGGACAGGACGACCCGGACGACAGGTAGTGCCGTCCCGTGCGGCACTACAGTGGGTCGGAACACGCTCGGCGCACCGGGGCGGTGACCGGAGCCGGGGGTACGGACCAGGCAAGCAAGCAGCAGGGAGCGCATGACGTGCGGCCGGTAGGCAGCAAGTACCTCCTCGAGGAGCCGCTCGGACGCGGCGCCACGGGCACCGTCTGGCGGGCCCGCCAGCGGGAGACCGCGGGTGCCGAGGCGGCCGTGGCCGGCCAGCCCGGCGAGACGGTCGCGATCAAGGTCCTCAAGGAGGAGCTGGCGAGCGACCCGGACATCGTCATGCGGTTCCTTCGGGAGCGCTCCGTCCTGCTCCGGCTCACCCACCCCAATATCGTCCGGGTGCGCGACCTGGTGGTCGAGGGCGATTTGCTGGCGCTGGTCATGGACCTCGTCGACGGCCCCGACCTGCACCGCTACCTCCGCGAGAACGGGCCCTTCACCCCGGTCGCCGCGGCTCTGCTCACCGCGCAGGTCGCCGACGCGCTGGCCGCGAGCCACGCCGACGGCGTCGTCCACCGCGATCTGAAGCCCGCGAACGTCCTGCTGGCGCAGCAGGACGGCCAGATGCACCCGATGCTGACCGACTTCGGCATCGCCCGGCTGGCCGACTCGCCGGGCCTCACCCGCACCCATGAGTTCGTGGGCACACCCGCGTATGTCGCGCCCGAGTCCGCCGAGGGCCGCCCGCAGACCTCCGCCGTCGACATCTACGGCGCCGGAATCCTGCTGTACGAGCTGGTCACCGGCCGTCCGCCGTTCTCCGGCGGGACCGCCCTCGAGGTCCTCCACCAGCACTTGAGCGCCGAGCCGCGCCGCCCCTCGACCGTGCCCGAACCGCTGTGGACGGTCATGGAGCGGTGTCTGCGCAAGAACCCGGAGGACCGGCCGAGCGCCGAGAACCTGGCGCGTGCGCTGCGGGTGGTCGCCGAGGGCGTCGGTGTGCACGCGAGCGCCGCGCAGATCGCCGCCGCGGACGGGGTGACCGCACTGCTCGCCCCCGACCCGGACCCCGCCCCCGTGCCCGGCTCCGCCGAGCCCACCCAGGTGCTGCCGCAGGGCGCGGCCGGTGCGTACGACCCGAACGCGGCGACCAGCTTCCTGCCGCACACCTCGGGCCCCGTGGGCGCCGCGGACCCCACGGCCGTCCTGCCGAACCGGGGCGCGGCCGACCCGACGGCCGTGATGCCGCCGGTACCGCAGAACGGGCCCGGTGGCGGCCCCGGCCCCGAGGAGCCGCACCCCTGGCAGAACCAGCTGCGCGCGGCCCGCGACCGCAACGAGCAGACACAGGTCCAGTCGTATCTCGACCCCGGCGAGGACCCGCTGCGCCGCCGCCCGCAGCGCCAGGTGGCACGCCCGCAGCAGAGCCCCCAGCAGCCCCGCCAGCAGCAGGGCCCGGGCTACGGCCAGCCGCAGCAGCCCCAGGGGTACCCGCCCCAGCGGCAGCAGTACGCCCCCGCGCAGCAGCAGCAACCGCAGCAGCGGTACGCGCCCCAGCAGCAGTCCCAGCAGCGCTATGCGCCCCAGCAACAGCAGCCGCAGCAGCAGCCCCAGCGGCCGGAGCCGCGTCCGGCGCGCGAGCCGCGGCCCCCGCGCCAGCGCAGCGCCAACCCGATGAGGATCCCGGGTCTCGGCTGCCTGAAGGGCTGCCTGTTCGTCATCGTCATCCTGTTCGTCGCCGGATGGCTGGTCTGGGAGTTCAGTCCGCTCCAGGACTGGATCGGCACCACCAAGTCGTACTGGGGGCTGCTGAGCAGCTGGTTCGACAAAGTGAGCGGCTGGATCGGCGACTTGAGCTCCCGTTAGCGGACCCGGCGGCCCAGGGCCTCTCGTGTGGATCATGCCGGGCTCGCGGGCCCTGGCACCGCGCCTCGCGGCGTTGTCGTCGGTTGCCATGGCTCCGCCATGACGCCCTCCTCCGCCTTGCGGTGCACGGCACCAGACCCCGCTCCCTGATCCGGCCCGATCCCAACGAAAGACCCTGGCCGGGCCGCGAGTTTGGGGATTTGTCGACATCCGGGGGGTGATTTCCGCCTCGGCGGTGAAGGTTGCCCCTCCGGACGCGTAGTTTTGTCGATCGGGGGCCGGACGCGCCCGCGGCGCCGGCCGCTCACGCGCCGCCAGGACCCCGCACGGCGCAGCGTCGGCAACAGGCGTCCCAGTAGGAGCAGTCTTGGCACGGAAGATCGGCAGCCGGTACACCGCGAACCAGATCCTGGGACGGGGGAGCGCCGGCACGGTGTGGCTGGGTGAGGGTCCGGAGGGCCCCGTCGCCATCAAGCTTCTGCGGGAGGACCTCGCCTCCGACCAGGAGCTGGTGGGCCGCTTCGTCCAGGAGCGCACGGCGCTGCTGGGGCTGGACCATCCGCATGTGGTCTCCGTACGGGACATGGTGGTCGACGGCACCGATCTGGCGCTGGTCATGGACCTGGTCCGGGGCACCGATCTGCGCACCCGGCTGGAGCGGGAGCGCCGCCTCGCGCCCGAGGCGGCGGTGGCGATCGCCGCGGACGTGGCGGACGGTCTGGCGGCGGCGCACGCGGCGGGCATCGTGCACCGGGACGTCAAGCCGGAGAACGTGCTGCTGGACATGCAGGGTCCGCTGGGGCCGGGCGGCGCGCACCCGGCGCTGCTGACCGACTTCGGCGTGGCCAAGCTGATCGACTCGCCGCGCCGCACCAAGGCGACCAAGATCATCGGAACCCCGGACTATCTGGCACCGGAGATCGTGGAGGGGCTGCCCCCGCGGGCCGCGGTGGACATCTACGCGCTGGCCACGCTCCTCTACGAGCTGCTGGCGGGCTTCACCCCCTTCGGCGGCGGTCACCCCGGAGCGGTGCTGCGCCGCCATGTCACCGAGACCGTGGTCCCGCTCCCCGGCATCCCCGAGGAGCTGTGGCAGCTGATCGTCCAGTGCCTGGCCAAGGCCCCCGCGTCCCGGCTGCGCGCCTCGGAGCTGGCGGCCCGGCTGCGGGAGCAGCTGCCGCTGCTGGCCGGAATGCCGCCGCTGGACGTCGACGAGCCGGACACCGAGGCGGCGGAGGAGCCCCTCGAAACGGCCGAGCCCGGGGAGCCCGCGGCAGCCCGGGTGCGGCGCGGGGCGGTGCCGCTGGTGCCCGGGGCCAAGCCGGACTCCAGCCGGGACACCCATACGTCGATGCGGGTGCCCGCCCCGGACGAGCTGGCGGGCGGCGCCCGCGGCACGGCCCGCGCGCCCCGGACCCCGGGCGCCCCCCGCCCGGGCTCGGCCCGCCACCGCGCGCAGGCCCGCCGCCGCCGGATCGCGCTCGGCGCGGCCACGGCGGCACTCCTGGCGGCGGTCGGGGTGGGCGCCTGGCTGGCCACCTCGGGGGACGACGCGTCGGGCCCCTCGGACACCCGGAACTCGGCCCCGGCGTCTCCGTAACCGGGGATTCCGCCTTTCCGGGGCGGTGCCGGTGCCCTGCGTGACCAGGGGGCGGCGCTGGGTGACCGGGCTTGCGGCGGGCGCGCTCCCGGGGCGCGTCTCCCCGGAAACCGGTGGTTGACGGGCACTGGCTCGCCGGTGGAGCCGTTACGCTGGATGCGTGGCAGTCGTCGATGTATCCGAAGAGCTCAAGTCCCTCTCCTCGACCATGGAGTCGATCGAGGCCGTTCTGGACCTCGACAGGATGAGGGCAGACATCGCCGTGCTCGAGGAGCAGGCGGCCGAGCCGTCCCTCTGGGACAACCCGGACGAGGCGCAGAAGATCACCAGCAAGCTCTCCCACCTCCAGGCCGAGGTGCGCAAGGCCGAGAGCCTGCGCGGCCGCATCGACGACCTCGGGGTGCTCTTCGAGCTGGCCGAGGCCGAGGACGACCCGGACGCCCGGGCCGAGGCCGAGGGTGAGCTCACCGACGTCCGCAAGGCGCTGGACGAGATGGAGGTCCGGACGCTCCTCAGCGGTGAGTACGACGCCCGCGAGGCGCTCGTCAACATCCGGGCCGAGGCCGGCGGCGTCGACGCCGCCGACTTCGCCGAGCGGCTCCAGCGCATGTATCTGCGCTGGGCGGAGCGGCACGGATACAAGACGGAGATCTACGAGACGTCGTACGCGGAAGAGGCGGGGATCAAGTCCACCACCCTCGCCGTCCAGGCCCCGTACGCCTACGGCACCCTCTCCGTCGAGCAGGGCACCCACCGCCTGGTCCGGATCTCCCCCTTCGACAACCAGGGGCGGCGCCAGACCTCCTTCGCCGGTGTCGAGATCCTGCCGGTGGTCGAGCAGTCCGACCATGTCGAGATCGACGAGTCCGATCTGCGGGTGGACGTGTTCCGCTCCTCCGGCCCCGGCGGCCAGGGCGTCAACACCACCGACTCCGCCGTGCGCATCACCCACCTGCCCACCGGCATCGTGGTCACCTGCCAGAACGAGCGCTCGCAGATCCAGAACCGCGCCTCCGCGATGAACGTCCTCCAGGCCAAGCTGCTCGAACGCCGTCGGCAGGAGGAGCAGGCCAAGATGGACGCCCTCAAGAGCGACGGCGGAAACTCCTGGGGCAACCAGATGCGTTCCTACGTCCTGCACCCGTACCAGATGGTCAAGGACCTGCGGACCAACTTCGAAATCGGCAACCCCGAGGCCGTGTTCAACGGTGAGATCGACGGGTTCATCGAGGCCGGAATTCGCTGGCGCAAGCAGCAGGAGAAGTAGTACCGCCCGCCTCCGCGGCATCTGCGGCACCACCCCCCGAAACAACGTTTTATCGACAAGGCAACTGCCCCGGGATCAGGGGCAGTTGCCTTTTCCGTTCCCCAATGTCTGGGTTTTGCATCACACTTACAGCCCAACCTCTCTCGCAAAAGACGCCTTACCGGACATCGCGTACGCAACGACCTTGACGTTGCATTGAAAAATCGGGAAGGTGAGGCTCGGCATGCGTATCCAAGGGGCGCATGTGAACCGGGGGGCTCAGCGCATTCGCCCCCCACGCCGTGGCCCCGTGCGCTGCTCCAATGACGATCAGCTACTGGGGGTAGCAGCCAGATGACCAAGAAGACGCGGATCCGCGTGGCGCGGATAGCCGCAGGCGTCGTGATCGCCGCGGGTGCGTCGCTGACCGCCGCGGGCGCAGCCTCGGCGCTCGACGTGAACGTCGGCATCTCCGTCACCGGCGGGCCCGACGACCCGACCCTTCCGTCGCCCAGCGACACCGGGATCCCGACGGACGAGCCGAGCACGCCGACGGACCCGGTGACGCCGACGGACGAGCCGAGCACGCCGACGGACCCGGTGACACCGACGGACGAGCCGAGCACGCCGACGGACCCGGTGACGCCCACCGGCCCGACCGATGAGCCGACGCAGCCCACGGACAACCCGACCGAGCCGACGGACGAGCCGTCCGACAGCGGCGGCGGCAGCCAGGGCGGCGGCGGTGGCGGCAACGACACCAACCCGGACGGCGGCAACGGCCCGGTCCAGCAGGGCAAGGGTTCCTCGGGCCTGACCGACACCGGTTCGGACGCCTCGAACGCCACCGCCCAGGGCGGCGGCAAGCAGCTGGCCGAGACGGGTGCGGGTCAGACCGCGTTCCTGCTGGTCGGCGCCGCCACCATGATCGCCGGTGGCATCGGCTTCCGGGTGCTGCCGCGCCTCATGGAGGGCCGCGGCCAGGCTGCCGCCTGACCCGCGGGCCCGTAGGCCCGCCCGCCCGGCAGTGACAGGCGTCCGCCTGCCCCACCCGCCCCCCGGGGAGGCAGGAGCACGGTGAGAAGGCCTGGCAGGGCAAGAAACGCGTGAGAAGGGCCCGGGGCCATCGCCCCGGGCCCTTCCCGTACGCCGTACGTCCTGGCTCGCGGCGGCGGCCGTACCGCCGTGCGCTATGCCGTCTGGTGCGCCAGCAGCGCCACGGCCGCGATCAGCACGGCCAGCAGCGCGATCAGCGCCGCGGGGCTGAGGCCCGCCCAGGGGCTCTCCTGCTGGAGCCGCTCCCGGCTCGCGCGGCAGACGGGGCAGCGGCCCTCATTGACGGGCGCCGCACAGTTAGCGCACACCAATCGGTCGTACGTCATGCGCCTCGCCCTCCTTGTGCCGCTTCCACATGCACAACGCCTACGGGAACGCGACCGTTCCCCACACCACTGTGCCAGGTTCCGCGAGCCGCTGCGCGGGGTCGGCAGCGCGCGCATCCGGCGGCGGGCACCCTCGGACGCGGGGACAAAACGTGCAACTCTCGTGCAACCCCTCCCGGCGACTGCGCTTGCACACCCGCTTCGCGTATGGTCACGCTCACCTACTCCAACGGCCCGTGGTGCATCCGTGATCCGATTCGACAACGTGTCCAAGGTCTACCCCAAACAGAACCGCCCTGCCCTCCGGGATGTCTCCCTGGAGGTGGAGAAGGGCGAGTTCGTGTTCCTCGTGGGGTCCTCCGGCTCCGGAAAGTCCACCTTTCTGCGGCTGATCCTCCGCGAGGAGCGGTGCAGCACCGGGCAGGTGCATGTGCTGGGCAAGGACCTCGCACGCCTCTCCAACTGGAAGGTGCCGCAGATGCGCCGCCAGCTGGGGACGGTGTTCCAGGACTTCCGCCTGCTGCCGAACAAGACGGTCGCCGAGAACGTGGCCTTCGCGCAGGAGGTGATCGGCAAGTCGCGCGGCGAGATCCGCAAGTCCGTGCCCCAGGTGCTCGACCTCGTCGGGCTCGGCGGCAAGGAGGACCGGATGCCCGGCGAGCTGTCCGGCGGTGAGCAGCAGCGCGTCGCCATCGCGCGGGCCTTCGTCAACCGGCCCAAGCTGCTGATCGCGGACGAGCCCACCGGCAACCTCGACCCGCAGACCTCCGTCGGCATCATGAAGCTGCTCGACCGGATCAACCGGACGGGCACCACCGTGGTGATGGCGACCCACGACCAGAACATCGTGGACCAGATGCGCAAGCGCGTCATCGAGCTGGAGAAGGGCCGTCTCGTCCGCGACCAGGCGCGCGGCGTCTACGGCTACCAGCACTGAGTTCCACGGAAAGGCTTGAGCAGACGCCATGCGCGCCCAGTTCGTTCTGTCGGAGATCGGTGTCGGTCTCCGCCGCAACCTGACGATGACCTTCGCGGTGATCGTCTCGGTGGCCCTCTCCCTCGCCCTCTTCGGCGGTTCACTGCTGATGAGCGACCAGGTCAACCAGATGAAGGGCTACTGGTACGACAAGGTCAACGTCTCGATCTTCCTGTGCAACAAGAGCGATGCGGAGTCCGACCCCAACTGCTCCAAGGGCGCGGTCACCGAGGAGCAGAAGAAGCAGATCCTCGGCGATCTCGACAAGATGACGTCCGTCGTCCAGAAGGTGACCTACGAGTCCCAGGACGACGCCTACAAGCACTACAAGGAGCAGTTCGGCGACTCCCCGCTGGCCAGTTCGCTGACCCCGGACCAGATGCAGGAGTCGTACCGCATCAAGCTGAAGAACCCGGAGCAGTACCAGGTCATCGCGAGCGCCTTCAACGGCCGTGACGGTGTGCAGTCGGTGCAGGACCAGAAGGGCATCCTGGACAACCTCTTCGGCCTGCTGAACGGCATGAACTGGGCGGCTCGCGCGGTGATGGCGATGATGCTGGTGGTCGCGCTGATGCTGATCGTCAACACCGTGCGCGTCTCCGCGTTCAGCCGCCGCCGCGAGACCGGGATCATGCGCCTGGTCGGCGCCTCCGGCTTCTACATCCAGGCGCCGTTCATCATGGAGGCCGCGGTCGCCGGAGTCATCGGTGGCACCCTGGCGTGCGGATTCCTGCTGGTCGCCCGGTACTTCATCATCGACCACGGCCTGGATCTGTCCCACAAGCTGAACCTCATCAACTTCATCGGCTGGGACGCCGTGCTGACCAAGCTCCCGCTGATACTCGCCACCAGCCTGCTGATGCCGGCGCTGGCCGCGTTCTTCGCGTTGCGCAAGTACCTGAAGGTGTGACGCACACCAAGAGGGCCGTACGGGCAACCGTCCGTACGGCCCTGTGCGTTGTCCTAGACTCACCCGCATGTCCGGCCGTGACCTGTTCTGTCAGCCCCGCCGCGTGCGCCACGGGGCGGCTCTGACGTTGGTCTTCGCCAGTGTTCTCATCGCGGGCGCCGCGACGGGCTCCTTCGGCCAGGGCGGTGCCCGCCGGGCCCACGGCACCGGAGCCCCGGCCCCGGCGGCGTACGGCGACGCCGTCACCGAGGCGGCCGCCCGCGCCATGGCCGACGGGAAGTCGCCCATGGAGGCGGCCGAGCGCGCCGTCAGCCGCAGCGGGGACCGCTGGAGCGCCGTCTACTCCCAGGGCGAGTACCAGGAGTTCCAGGAGGCCCTCGACGGCCGGTACACCGGTGTCGGCCTGTCCGCCCGGCGCGAGCGCGACGGCCGGATCGAGGTGACCGGGGTGCGGCCGGGCTCGCCCGCGGCCGCCGCCGGGATCCGCGGCGGCGACCGGCTGCGCAGCATCGACGGCAGCAGTGTGGACGGCAGGCCCGTCACCGAGGTGGTCTCCCTGCTCCGCGGCGACTCGGGCGGCGGCGACGACGCGGCCGCCGGGACCCGCGTCCGGCTCGGCCTCCAGCGCGGCACGCACACCTGGACCGAGCAACTGCGGCGGGCCCGGCTGTCCACCGACTCGGTGACCGTGCGGCGGCTGCCCGGCGGCGCCACCCTGATCAGGATCGCCGCCTTCACCAAGGGCTCGGGCGACACCGTACGGAACGCGGTCGAGCGTGCCCCGGCGGGCGCCGGGATCATCCTCGACCTGCGCGGGAACTCCGGCGGCCTGGTCACCGAGGCCGTCACCGCCGCCTCCGCCTTCCTCGACGGGGGCCTGGTGGCGACCTACGACGTCAACGGCGACCAGCGCGCCCTGCACGCCGCCCCGGGCGGCGACACCGCCCGGCCCCTGGTCGCGCTCGTCGACGGCGGCACCATGAGCGCCGCCGAGCTGCTCACCGGGGCGCTCCAGGACCGCGGCCGGGCGGTCGTGGTGGGCACCCGCACCTTCGGCAAGGGCTCGATCCAGATGCCGAGCCGCCTGCCGGACGGCTCCGTGGCGGAGCTGACCGTCGGGCACTACCGCACCCCCGCGGGCCACACCGTCGACGGCCGGGGCATCACCCCGGACCTGGAGGCCGGGGACCGGGCGCTGGACCGGGCGAGGACGGTCCTCGGCGGCCTGGGCCGGACACCCTGACGGCACCGCCCCCGTGACCGGCTTGCGGCACGCTCCGTGACCGAACGACCGCACCCTCCGTAATCGGCTTCCCCCGACACCCCCCTGTAGTGCGAAAATGGTCGGCACTATGGCTAAGGAAAAAGGGCGCAAGCTGATCGCGCAGAACAAGAAGGCGCGGCACGACTACCACATCCTCGACACCTACGAGGCCGGTCTCGTCCTGACCGGGACCGAGGTCAAGTCGCTGCGCCAGGGGCGGGCCTCGCTGGTCGACGGCTTTGTGCAGCTCGACGCGGACGAGGCCTGGCTGCACAACGTGCATGTGCCGGAGTACACCCAGGGCACCTGGACCAACCACAGCGCCCGCCGCAAGCGGAAGCTGCTGCTGCACCGCGCAGAGATCGACAAGCTGGCGTCGAAGTCCCAGGAGACGGGTCACACGATCGTGCCCCTGGCCCTGTACTTCAAGGACGGCCGGGCCAAGATCGAGATCGCTCTGGCGCGGGGCAAGAAGGAGTACGACAAGCGGCAGACGCTCCGCGAGAAGCAGGACCGCCGCGAGACCGACCGCGCGGTGGCCGCGGCACGCCGCCGGCAGCGGGCCTGAGCCTCCCGCCCGGGCCCGCCCCGGAGCCCCGGCACCCTTGAACCGGGTACCCCCACGGGGTGACCGCCGGGAATACAGTGGCATCGACCTGCGTTGGTCACGTACGATGCTGCTTGCACCGCAAGACGGTGTGAGCATTGAAAAATCAACATGGGGATGATCGGTTTCGACAGCGGCTGTCGAAGCA
The DNA here is from genome assembly GCF_044548405.1 of Streptomyces sp. NPDC052040. NCBI lineage: Bacteria > Bacillati > Actinomycetota > Actinomycetes > Kitasatosporales > Streptomycetaceae > Streptomyces > Streptomyces sp. NPDC052040. Next base: position 68,374 of record NZ_JBIUBV010000024.1, read on the forward strand.
GGGGAAGCGTGTCGAGGAAGCGGCCATGATCTCGTAAACCACAGGCCGAAAACAATAATCGCCAACACCAAGCGCGATTCCTTCGCCCTCGCTGCCTAAGTAGCGACTTGCGAAGTGTCAGCCCGGGGCTGTTCCCGACCCGGATCCTGGCATCAGCTAGGGGACTAAACCTTGATCCCGGTCACGGGGTGAAGAGGGAAACCAAACAGTGACTGAGCCCGTCGGAGACTTGTCCGCGTGATCTCCGGGGCTGAGAAAATCGAAGCGGACTGCACACGGAGAAGCCCTGATTCTGCACCGTTGGACGCGGGTTCGATTCCCGCCATCTCCACCACCCCATGTGACCAAGGCCCTGCCGCTCCCGAGCGGTGGGGCCTTTGTCGTGCCTTCCGTGGACATCGCAGGAGAAGGTATGGGAAGGGGCTTTCGGGGTGTGGAACTCCCTTGGCTGGGTGACTCATGCCGTATACACGGCGTTCCCGTTGCCGTAGAGGAGGTGCCAATCATGCAGCGTTTCACCGAGTCGGATTTCGGGATTTCGTGGCTGATGTCCATGTTCCACTACGACTGGACGCACAACGGAGAGACCGGTGCTGAAGCAGTCCGATATCACCTGGGAGCGGAACAGGATCCTGAAGAGGTCCTGTGTCTTCGTCGTGACGCCCGACTCCTTCTGGAGCGTCTCACCCCCGGCACGATCGAAAACCTGTGGCAGGCGGGGACGTATCCCGACGGCAGATTCCAAGATCCGGAGCGGGGTTTCACGTCGGGTGACGAGTGGATGGGGACGATCGCCGGACTGTGCGACGAACGGCTGTCCCGTAAGGGAAACATTCGCCCGCTCAGCGGCGCGGACACGGAAGACGGGGCAAAGGTGGCGGACGCCGTCCTCGGTGAGGTCGGACAGGCCCGATTCCTGCCGGACGGTGTCCGGCACGCGTTGGAGGAGTGTGTCTGCCGCTGCACTCCCGACCTGGCCTTCCGGCTCCTGCTGAGGGCGATCCCCGGAAGCGTGAAGGGATGTGACATGCCGCTGTCTCCGGACCAGTACGCGAGACTGGAGAGGCTCGGCTCGGCCATGCACTACGGGCCGTATGTCGTGTCCGAGGTGAAGCACCTGGTGGCCGACGGCTGATGTGAGCGACCCACAGTCATGGTTCGAGTCCGGACGCCGCTGTCTTCGCCAGCAGCGACCTGTGGCCCGCAGCAATCAGTAGGGCGAGTGCCGCTGCTGTGGGCGGTAGGGCGAAGCCTGTTGTGGGGGACAGGTGGTCCGCTGCCCAGCCGCCCGTTGCGGGGCCGCAGGCGATGCCGCCCAGGAGGGCCGTTACCGCGAGGGTCATGCCCTCGTTCAGACGGCCCTCGGGGGTGCGCTGCTGGATCAGGGACATCGCGGTGACCATCGTGGGAGCCGTGGCCATGCCCGCCAGCAGCAGTGAGGGAGGGGAGGCGGAATGCCGCGGTTCACGGATTTCGACTTCGGTGTGTCATGGGTGATGGGTTTCTTCCATCAGGACGCGACCCACTACGGGGACACGGCCGCCGACATCGTTGCGCATCACCTCGCGGAGTGGATCGACGAGTCGGCTGTGGCGGTGCGCCGGGACGCGCAGGTTCTCGGCAATCTCTCCTCGGAAACGCTGGAGGTGCTGTGGGACGCCGGGACGGACTACCTGCCCGGCCCGGAGCGGATCGGGGGAGGAGCGGAGTGGACGCGGACGGTGGTCGACCTGTGTGATGCCCGCCTGGCCACACGGGCCGATGTGCGCCCGCTCAAGGGGGCGGACACGGAGGACGGAACGGCCTGTCTCGACGCGGTCGTCGCCGAGATCGAGGGAGCGCGGTTCCTGGATGCCCAGGTGCGGACGGCACTGACCGACTGCGCGCGCCGCTGCACCCCTGACGTGGCGTTCCGGGTGCTCCTGAGGGCGATCGGCTGCACCCCGGGCGCCTCGCTGACCTCGGACCAGTACGCGAGGCTGGAGGCCATCGGTTCGGCCCTCCAGTACGGTGAATTCGTCGTGGACAACATCAGATACCTGGTCGAACAGGACCAGTGAGCGATTCCCAGACCTACGAACGGCGTTCTCTCCGGGACGACTTCCCGAGGAGTACGCCGTTCGGCGCTTCTCCCCGTACCCGATGCGGGCCCCCAAGCCACCGTTCCCCGACGTCCACATCATCAATGCCCGGGGAAGCAGCGGGCCGCACAATCTCGGAAAAATGACCTCAGTCGCATCGCGCTCTCGGGAGCCACAATGAGTCGTATCACCCCGCCGCGGCCGCTCGACGTCGCCGCGCTCTTCCCTCAACTGGCCCCGATGGCGCGCATGGCGACCCGGCTGCATCCCCGCTCCGGTTCTCCGTCGCCGCAGGACAGCTCGGTCGGCGGCCCGCTGCTGTGGCCCGCCGACGAGCCGTGGCCGTACTGCGACGGGCCGCACGAGTGGGACGGGGTGAACGAGCCCACTTCAGCGGAGGACGTACGGGTGCAGCGGCGCATCCACGCGGCCGCAGCGAACCGGCCGCAGGGCGATCCCTACACGTCCCCTTACACGCCCGAGGAGCGGGCGGTCATTGAGCGGATCAATGCCGGCCGCCCCTGGCCCGAGGGCCCGGTCGCCATGCTGCCCGTGGCCCAGCTGTACACGCGTGACATCCCCTCGCTGCGCCCGCCCGGGCATGCCGACGCCGACCTGCTCCAGGTGCTGTGGTGCCCCTTCGACCACCCGGACCATCCCAGGACCGCGCTGTTCTGGCGGTCCGCCGCCGCGGTCACCGATGTCCTCGGCGCACCGCCCGAGCCGCCCGCGGTCCAGTTCGCCGACTACGTGCCCGAGCCGTGCCTGTTCTCACCGGAGGAGGTCACCGAGTACCCGAACTTCCTGGAACTGAGCAAGGAGTCGCAGGCGGAGCTGGCGGACTGGAGCAGGTGGCAGCCGGCCGGAGCAGCGGTGGACAGCGCCTACGCCGTGGCGCCGCAGGAGTTCTACAAGGACAGCCTGTCCGTCTCTCCCGGCTGGAAGGCCGGTGGCTGGACCCGCTGGGGCCTCACCGACCCCATGCCCCGGGTCTGCTCCGCCTGCGGCACCGGGATGGACCCGCTGCTGACCATGGCCACGACCGAATGGAACCGCGGCAGCAACAGCTGGGCCCCCGAGGGAGACCAGGCCCGTGACCCGCTTCCCCCCGGTGTTCCCCCGGCGAACTACACCCGGCTCATCCTCGCCCGGGGCTACGATCTGCAACTCCATGTCTGTCCGGTGTCCCTGGATCATCCGCACCTCGAACTGGTCCAGTGAGCGCGGCGGTTGCCCGCGGCGGTCAGCAGGGCCAGTGCCGCTGCTGTGGGCGGTAGGGCGAAGCCTGTTGTGGGGGACAAGTGGTCCGCTGCCCAGCCGCCCGTTGCGGAGCCGCAGGCGACGCCGCCCAGGAGGGCCGTTACCGCGAGGGTCATGCCCTCGTTCAGACGGCCCTCGGGGGTGCGCTGCTGGATCAGGGACATCGCGGTGACCATCGTGGGAGCCGTGGCCATGCCCGCCAGCAGCAGGGCGGGGGCCAGCGCGGCCAGCGAGCCGGTGGTGCGGGCCGCGAGGAGGGGCAGCGTCATCAGGGCCGTCATGGCGGCCAGGCACCACAGATGGCGGCGCCCGGGCGGCCCGCCCGGCTTCAGCGCGCCGTAGAGCAGTCCGGCGGCGCACGAGCCGGCCGCCTGCAATGCCAAGACGGCGCCCGCGGCGGACCGGTGTCCCTGCGCGTCCGCGAACGCGATGGTGACGACCTCCATCGAGCCGAACACCGCCCCCGTGGCGAGCAGTCCGAGCAGCAGCGGGGGCATACCGGGCGCCCGGAACGGGGCCGAGGCGCGGTCGCCGCCGCCCGGTGGGGGTTCCGTCGCGCGCTGGGCCGTGAACAGCAGCATCCCCGTCAGCAGCAGGATCCCCCCGACGAGCGTGCCCGCCTCCGGAAAGAGGGAGCCGCAGAGGAAGGCGGCGAGCACCGGGCCCAGCAGGTAGCACAGCTCGTCCGCCGCCTGTTCGAAGGAGTTCGCGATGTGCAGGGCGTCCGGGTCGTCGTGCAGGAGATGGGCCCAGCGGGCCCGGGACAGACCGCCGATGTTGGGGGTGGTGGCGGTGGCGGCGTAGGCGGCGAAGAGGGTCCAGCCGGGGGCGTCGTAGTGCACACAGAGCAGCAGGGACACCCCGCCGAGGACGGCGAACACGGTGGCGGGCACGGCGACCCGCGCCTGTCCGTACCGGTCGATCAGCCGTGCGACCCAGGGGCCCGCCACGGCTGTCGCCGCGAGCCCGGTGGCGGTGACAGCACCGGCGAGGGCGTACGAGCCCCGGGCGCCCGCGATCATGATGACCGCGCTCACGCTGAACATGCCGATGGGCAGGCGCGCGACGAGGTTCCCGGCGGTGAAGGCGCGGGCTCCGGGTACGGCGAAGAGACGGCGGTACGGATTGCGGGACACGGTGGTGCCCGGGGCGGGGTGCGGCATACGGCCACCGTCGCCCGCCCCCTGACCTGCGGTCCAACACTTACTCCGTGGCGATTGACGCACCCCGGTTGTAGGTTCTGCGGGTGCCCGCCGCCACCGTCGACCCCCGGCTGCTCCGTGCCTTCCTCGCCGTCGCCGAGGAACTGCACTTCAGCCGTGCCGCGACCCGCCTCTACGTCGCCCAGCAGGCGCTCAGCCGTGATGTCCGGCGGCTGGAGCGGGAGTTGGGCGCCGAGTTGTTCGTGCGCACCACCCGGCAGGTGTCCCTGACCCCGGAGGGCGCGCGTCTGCTGCCGTACGCGCGCCGGGTGCTGGAGGCGCAGAGCGCGCTGCTCGCCGCGTTCGGGCGAGACGGCGACCCGGACCGCCCGCTGCTGGTGGACGTCAACAGCCCGGGCCTCCTCGGCTGCCGGATCCTCGACCGCGCCCGTGAACTGCTCCCGGACGCCGAGTTGATGGCGCGCTACGAGAGCGGTCTGACCGGGGCCGCCGTGGAGATCCTCGCCGGGCGGCTCGATGTGTCGTTCGGCCGGTTCGCCGGGCTCGACCCGGTGGTGCAGGCCCGGCTGGAGCAGCAGCCCGTGCGGTACGAGCCGATGGCGATCGTCCTGCCCGAGGGCCACCGCCTGGCGCCGCTGACCGAGGTGCGGCTGTCCGACCTGGCGGGCGAGACCGTGTACGCGGGCGCGGGCAACCCCCGGACCCCGGAGTGGACCGACCTCGCCCGCGCGCTGTTCGAGAACCGGGGCATCGGCATCGCGCCCCCGGCCCCGCTGGCCGTCGGAGCGGAGGAGTTCCAGCGGATCATGGCGAAGAAGGGGCACCCGGTCCTGGCGGTGACGGACTTCCCGCCCATGCCGCGTACGGTCCTGCGGCCGCTGGTCGACCCGGTGCCGCTGTCCCCGGTCTCGCTGGTGTGGCGCAGGGGCGCGGCCCACCCGGGGATCGACGCACTGCGACGCGCCGCGACCGAGACCGCTGCCGCCGGGGGATGGCTGCGGCGGCCACCCGGAGCCTGGATCCCGGCGGCCGACGCGGAGGTCATGCGCGCGGCCGGACCCTGAGGGGGGACGCCACCACGCTCGACCGATCCGGAGGGTGATCGGGTGCGGTTGCCGTCCGGCCCTCGGCCCGGCGGCGGACTGCGGGCCGACGGCGGACTCCGGGCCGCGCGGACGGAACAGACCCGTGTGCCGGAGCGGAAGTCCGTCCCGCGGATGGCACGGGCCCGCGTGCCGGAGCGGAAGTCCGTGCCGCGGACGGAACGGACCCGCGTGCCGGAACGGCCCCGCACGCCGGAGCGGAAATCCGTCCCGCTTCTCCCTCTCGTGCCCATAAGATCCGGTCATGGCCATGACCAACTCTGCCGATGCCGCCTCCCGCGACCCGGCCCCCGCTCCCACTCCCGCTCCTGCCGTCCAACCCCCTTGGCTCCTCGCCCGGTTCGCACAGGGCGCGATCGCCGTGGCGACCGTCGCCGGGGTCGTCCAGGGGGTGGTGGGCCAGAGGGACCGCCACCCCGGGTCCACGGACGCCTCGGTGAGCGCGTCGGGGCTCGCCTCCATGGTGCTGGTGTATGCGATGACGGCGGCGGCCGTGCTCTTTCTGATCTGGTTCAGCCGGGCCCGGCGCACCGCGCTGCTGCTCTCTACCGGCTCCGTCGCCGGGTCCGCCGGCTGGGCGGTGCTGGCCTGGCTCATTCCGGTGGTCAACCTGTGGGTGCCGCGGCAGCTTCTGCTGGAGGTGCGGCGGGCGAGCGCCGCCGCGAGCGGGAAGGCGGACCGGCGTGGCCTGGTGAACGCCTGGTGGGCGGCGTGGGTCGCGCGCGTCGTGCTCGCCGTGCTCGCCGTGGTGTCCCGGGCTGCCTGGGGCCCGGCCCTGGCGGCGCTCTCGGGCGTGCTGTTCGCCGCCGCGGGCGTGCTGGTGATCTGCGTGATCCAGGACATCACGGCCCTCCAGGGTGCCGCCGTCCGGAGCGACCCGGCCGCCGGACCGCTCGACCGGAGCTGACCCGCTTCGCCGCGGAGCCTTCCCGGAGCAGGTGAGGGCGGGCACTGTGGAGGGTACGAACGAGGGTGCGAGCCCCGGGCGCCCCCGCGCGGACGCGCCCCCGGCGGACCTCACCGGCCGTCGCTCACGGCGGCAACTCCAAGGCGGTGACAGGCATATGGCGGTGGCCACGGCAACGGCCCCCTGCGAGCTGCGGTTCGACTCCGGGCGAATCTGTCTGGATCTGCTGGCGACGACGCATCCCGAGGAACGCCTCGACTCGGTGGAGCGATTGCGGGACTGGGTCACCGGTGCCGGTCTGGTGCCCGCGGGCACCCCGCTCACGGCGGTGGACGTCCGGTGGCTGACGGGCTTCCGCGAACTCCGCCTCCACCTCGGGGTGTTGGTGTGCGCCGAACTGGACGGGCGGCCCGCGGAAGGGGCGCTGGCGCGGGTGAACGCGGTGGCCCGGCAGGCGCCGCCGGTGCCGTGCGCGGTCCGCGCGGACGACGGAGTGCTGGTGCGGCGGCTGCGGACGGCGCCCGGGCCCGAGGAGTTGCTCGCCCTGGTGGCCCGGGAGGCGATCGAGCTGCTGACCGACCCCGGGGCGCGGGCGGGCCTGCGGCAGTGCGCGGGCGACAACTGCCCCCTCGTCTACCTGGACACCTCCCGCGGCCGTCGCCGCCGCTGGTGCTCCAGCGAGACCTGCGGCAACCGCGAGCGCGTCGCCCGCCACCGCCGCCGCGCGGCCCTCGCCCGCACCTAGCCAGGCCTTCATCCGGCCCAGACGGGGCCTTCGTCCAGGTCCAAGTGGAGCCTCGCCCAGTCCCGGAGGGTTCCTCACTCGGCCCGAGCGGGGCCTTCGTCCGGCCCGAGCGGGGCCTTCATCCGGCCCAAGCGGGCCCCTCACCCGCCCCAAGTGGGCCGGAATCTCTCCTGTGAACACGGACTCCGGAGGTAAGCGGTAAATGGGGGGATTCGCGGAACTCGCGGAAAACGGGCGAGTCATGGCAACGGTGGCTGAAAGTGATGGTTGAATTCGCGAGCCTCGACACTTTCTCCACCGGGGTCAAGCGGGATTTTCACAGAGTGGGGGAGTGGGATTCCGGAAGTGAAGCCCTGATGGTGCTGTGACCTGGGTCTCTCCGGCGGTCGACCGTATGTCCCGTTGAGGCAGGAATGGGTGCCCAAAAACGGGGCTGCCCACACCTCTTCCCAGAAAATTCTGCTGTCGCTTTGAACACGACGGCCCCCGTCTGCGTACCCGGATGCGAGCGACCGACTGGGGGAACCCCCGGACACCGGAGGTAGGCGTGCGCAAGGATTCCGCCGTGGCTGATGAACGAAGGCCAAGGGCCCGACATCGCATGACCTCGTCCCCGGCGGCATCCTCGACCGAGCCGGACGAGGAGCTGATGCGCGCCCTGTACCGGGAACACGCGGGACCCCTGCTCGCCTATGTGCTGCGCCTGGTCGCGGGCGACCGGCAGCGCGCCGAGGACGTCGTGCAGGAGACGCTCATCCGTGCCTGGAAGAACGCCGGTCAGCTCAATCGAGCGACCGGTTCGGTACGCCCCTGGCTGGTGACGGTCGCCCGGCGCATCGTCATCGACGGCCACCGCAGCCGGCAGGCCCGGCCGCAGGAGGTCGACCCGTCGCCGCTGGAGGTCATCCCCGCGGAGGACGAGATCGACAAGGCGTTGTGGCTGATGACACTGTCGGACGCGCTGGACGACCTGACCCCGGCACACAGGGAGGTCCTGGTCGAAACGTACTTCAAAGGGCGTACGGTCAATGAGGCGGCCGAAACGCTCGGCATCCCCAGCGGAACGGTGCGCTCCAGGGTGTTCTACGCCCTGCGGTCCATGAAGCTGGCACTGGAGGAGCGGGGGGTGACGGCATGAGCAATCTGTACGGGGGGTTCGGCCCTGGTGGCCCCGGAGCCGTAAGAGGTCCCCAAGGACCCGAGGGACCGGGTGACATCCACGAGACCGTCGGCGCCTACGCCCTCGGGATCCTGGACGACGCCGAGGCGACGGCCTTCGAGGCCCATCTCGCCACCTGCGACTGGTGCGCCCAGCAACTGGACGACCTCGCGGGCATGGAACCCATGCTGGCCGCCCTCGCGGACCTGCCCGGCAGTCAGGGCAGCCCCGTCATCGGGGAGTCCCTGTCCGCGAAGCCCAGCCCACGGCTGGTGGAGCGGCTGGTCGACGAGGTCTCCGAGCGCCGCGCCCACAAGCGCCGCCGCGGCTTCTACCTGGTGGCGGCCGCGGCCGCGCTGATCATCGGCGGCCCGCTCACCGTGATGGCGGTGAACGGCGGCGGCAGCGACAGCTCCATGGCCCAGGACCCGATGGCCATGGGCCCCGCCCAGCAGGCCTTCCAGGTCATGAAGGACAAGCACGCGGCGACCGACCCGACCACCAAGGTCAACGCCGTGGTCGCGGTGGAGCCCAGGGACTGGGGCACCCACGCCGTCCTCCAGCTGAAGAACGTCAAGGGGCCGCTCAAGTGCTCCCTGATCGCGGTCGGAAAGAACGGCGAGCGCGAGACGGTCACCTCCTGGTCCGTCCCGACCTGGGGCTACGGCATGCCGGACGCCAAGAGCGAGAAGGCGAAGAACCCGCTCTACGTGCACGGCGGCGCCGCCTTCACCCCCAACCAGATCGACCACTTCGAGGTCATGACCTTCGACGGAAAGCGGCTGGTGGAGGTGAACGCGTAAGCGTTCGGCGCATCCGCCCGAGCACCCCCGCGGCGAGCAGAGCACGCCGCGGGCCGACGTGCGCGCGGGGCCCGTGGCAGGTCCATAGCCTGTACGGGCCTCCTTCGCGTACGGTGGACGGCTGCGCAGCACGTCAGAAGGGGGCCCGGTGGCCGCTCAGGTTCAACAGGAAACGGTGCGCGGTCCGGTCGGCAGGTCCGCGCAGGACTCGCTCCGCGACCGGGAGATCAGCGCCGAACAGGAACACCTGGACCGGGTGTACCGGCGCCTCGAGGAGAAGATCCACGAGGCGGAGTTCCTGATGGCCGACGCGGCCCGGCGCGGCCATGTCGGCACGCCCGGCGCGCTGGCCGAGCGGGACGCCCAGGTCTTCCGGGCGGGCATCCACCTCAACCGGCTCAACAACGAGTTCGAGGACTTCCTCTTCGGCCGGATCGACCTGCTGCTCGGCAAGGACGGCAAGAAGGGCCCGGACGGCGCGTACACGGCCGTGGAGCCCGCGGAGGGCGCGGTGCGGCCCGACAACACCGCCGACATCGCCGAGACCCTGCACATCGGCCGCATCGGCGTCCTCGACGAGGAGTACGCGCCCCTGGTCATCGACTGGCGGGCGCCGGCCGCCGCACCCTTCTACCGCTCCACCCCGGTCGACCCCGGCCGGGTGGTCCGCCGCCGGGTCATCCGTTCCAAGGGGCGCCGGGTGCTCGGTGTCGAGGACGACCTGATGCGCCCCGAGCTGACGGCGTCGCTCGACGGCCGGGAACTGCCCGTGATCGGCGACGGCGCCCTGATGGCCGCACTCGGCCAGGCCCGCACCCACAGCATGCGGGACATCGTGTCCTCCATCCAGGCCGAGCAGGACCTCGTCATCCGCGCCCCCGCCTCCTCGGTGACGTACGTCGAGGGCGGTCCCGGCACCGGCAAGACGGCCGTCGCCCTGCACCGGGCGGCGTATCTGCTCTACCAGGACCGGCGCAGATACGCGGGCGGCATCCTGATCGTCTCGCCCACCCCGCTGCTGGTCGCCTACACCGAGGGCGTGCTGCCCTCGCTCGGCGAGGAGGGCCAGGTCGCCATCCGGGCGATCGGCTCGCTGGTCGACGGCGCCGAGGCCACCCTGTACGACTCCCCGTCCACGGCCCGCGCCAAGGGCTCGTACCGCATGCTCAAGGTGCTCAGGAAGGCGGCCCGCGGGGCCCTGGAGCTGAGCGGCGCGCCCACCCGGCTGCGGGTCGTGGCCTTCGGCCGCCGCCTCGAACTCCAGGGCGAGGAACTGGAGCGCATCCGGCACACCGCGCTCAGCGGCACCGCCCCGGTGAACCTGCTGCGCCCGCGCGCCCGCAAGCTGCTGCTGGACGCGCTGTACGCGCGCTCCGGCGCCGGGAACCGGCACGCCGACCCCGAGCTGGCCGCCGAACTGCGCTCCTCCTTCGACGAGGACGTCTCCCTCGAGGACTCCTTCCTGGAGTTCCTGGACGCCTGGTGGCCCGAACTGACCCCGCAGGCCGTGCTGCGGGCGATGGCCGACGAGAAGCGGCTCGGGCGCTGGGCCCGGCGCATCCTCAACCCCGGCGAGGTGCGCCGGGTCGCGCGCTCCCTGAGACGGGACGGGCTGTCCGTGCACGATGTGGCGATGCTGGACGAACTCCAGGCCGTCCTCGGTCTCCCGGCCCGGCCCAGGAAGAAGCGCGAGCTGGACCCGCTGGACCAGCTGACCGGCCTCGAAGAGCTGATGCCGGTGCGCGAGGAGACGCAGCGCGAGCGCGCGGAGCGGCTCGCCCAGGAGCGCACCGAGTACGCGCATGTGATCGTCGACGAGGCGCAGGACCTCACCCCGATGCAGTGGCGGATGGTGGGGCGGCGCGGCCGGCACGCCACCTGGACCGTGGTCGGCGATCCGGCCCAGTCCTCCTGGTCCGACCCGGACGAGGCCGCGGAGGCCCGGGAGGAGGCCCTCGGCACCCGGCCCCGCCGCCGCTTCACGCTCACCGTCAACTACCGCAACCCGGCGGAGATCGCCGAGCTGGCGGCCAAGGTGCTCGCGCTGGCCATGCCGGGCTCCACCTCCCCGGCCGCGGTGCGCTCCACGGGCGTCGAGCCGCGCTTCGCCGCCGTCCGGGACGGTCTGGCGGGGACCGTGCGCGACGAGGCGGCACGGCTGCTCGGCCTGGTCGAGGGCACGGTCGGGGTGGTCGTCGCCATGAACCGGCGGGAGGAGGCGGCCCGCTGGCTGGAGGGTCTCGGCGACCGGGTGGTGGCGCTGGGCAGCCTGGAGGCCAAGGGTCTGGAGTACGACGCGACGGTGGTGGTCTCGCCCGCGGAGATCGCCGATGAGAGCCCGGCGGGCCTGCGGGTGCTGTACGTGGCGCTCACCCGGGCGACCCAGCAGCTGACGGTGGTCTCGGGCGAGCGGGACGAGCCGGACGCCGCCGGGGTGCCCGACCTGCTCCGCGACTGAGCCGTCCGGGGGCGCCCGGGAACCCGCGCTGAGCCGTCCGGGGCGGTGCGGGACCCGTACGGAAGATGAACTCTCGCTCCGGGAATGGCCTTACGGCTTCTGTTTGTTAGCCTGGGTGTGGCACCGGCCCGATCCAAGCCCCCGGGCCCAACCTTAGTCGCCGCGAGCGACCACTTGCCGCGAGGCGAGCATGGCGGGTCGGTGTCATTGAACGACAGAAGAGGCCCACGTCACCGTGTGACGTGGGCCTCTTCTCTTGCTCCGGAACTTCTCGTATCGTGGAAAAGCTTTTCCGAAGTTGCCTGTACAGGCGGAACAAAACGTTCGTAATCCATGGCGACTACCACGTACTCGGGGGTAGGTGCGACGATCGGACGGCACAACTCAGCCACACGGTGAAAGCAGAGGAAGTCGGCCATGGCAACGGCGCCCAGCGTCTCCTACTCGATGACGATCCGGCTGGAGGTGCCCGCGAGCGGAACCGCCGTCTCGCAGCTCACCACCGCCGTGGAGTCCTCCGGAGGCTCGGTCACCGGCCTCGACGTCACGGCCTCCGGTCACGAGAAGCTCCGTATCGACGTCACCATCGCCGCCAGCTCGACCTCCCACGCCGAGGAGATCGTCCAGCAGCTGCGCGGCATCGAGGGCGTCAACCTGGGCAAGGTCTCCGACCGTACGTTCCTGATGCACCTCGGCGGCAAGATCGAGATGGCGTCGAAGCACCCCATCCGCAACCGTGACGACCTCTCCATGATCTACACCCCGGGCGTCGCCCGCGTGTGCATGGCGATCGCGGAGAACCCCGAGGACGCCCGCCGCCTCACCATCAAGCGCAACTCGGTTGCGGTCGTGACGGACGGCTCCGCCGTGCTGGGCCTCGGCAACATCGGCCCCAAGGCCGCGCTGCCCGTCATGGAGGGCAAGGCGGCCCTCTTCAAGCGGTTCGCCGGGATCGACGCCTGGCCGATCTGCCTGGACACCCAGGACACCGACGCGATCGTGGAGATCGTCAAGGCGATCGCCCCCGGCTTCGCGGGCATCAACCTGGAGGACATCTCCGCCCCCCGCTGCTTCGAGATCGAGGCCCGGCTGCGCGAGGCCCTCGACATCCCGGTCTTCCACGACGACCAGCACGGCACCGCGATCGTGGTGCTCGCCGCGCTGACCAACGCGCTGCGTGTGGTCGGCAAGGCCGTCGAGAACGTCCGCGTGGTGATGTCGGGCGCCGGAGCCGCCGGTACCGCCATCCTCAAGCTGCTGCTCGCGGCGGGTGTGAAGAGCGCCGTCGTCGCGGACATCCACGGTGTGGTGCACGCGGGCCGCGAGGACCTGGTGGACGCCGCCCCGGACTCCCCGCTGCGCTGGATCGCCGACAACACCAACCACGAGGGCCTGACCGGCACCCTCAAGGAGGCCGTGCACGGCGCCGACGTCTTCATCGGCGTCTCCGCGCCGAACGTCCTCGACGGCACGGACGTGGCGGCCATGGCCGAGGGCGCGATCGTGTTCGCGCTCGCGAATCCCGACCCCGAGGTCGAGCCCGCAATCGCCCGCCAGACGGCGGCAGTTGTGGCCACCGGCCGCTCCGACTTCCCGAACCAGATCAACAACGTCCTGGTGTTCCCGGGTGTCTTCCGCGGCCTGCTGGACGCCCAGTCCCGCACGGTCACCACGGACATGATGCTGGCCGCCGCCACCGCCCTCGCGGACGTGGTCACCGAGGACGAGCTGAACCCGAACTACATCATCCCGAGCGTCTTCAACGACAAGGTCGCGGGCGCCGTGGCCGGGGCGGTGCGGGACGCGGTGAAGGCGGCGGGCGAGTCGGCGACGGGCGCGTAGCCACCGCCCTTCGAGGGATCCGGGGGAGCTGCCGGACCGTCAGTCCGACGGTTCCCCGGGCCCGTCGGGCGGCCGTACGGCCGCCCGGGGGCGGTGTGCGGGCTGTGACCATTGCCACGGTGCGTAGGCGCGGCGCGTCGTTCAGGGTCTCGGTCCCGGGCGCCCCCTAGGGTGGCGGGCAGGCTCTTGCCCCCCAAGGCCCTGCGAAGCGTTGCCCGGAGTGGACCGAACGTCACCATGCCGGGGCGGTGGCGCTTTCCGTGTGACTCCCAAGGGTGTTCTCGCGACTCCTGCGGGTGCCGGATTGGCTTTCCCGCCGCAGGTGGGGGCAGGATGCGTCTTCGGGCGCGAGGGTCTGACGAAGGACCCGGGTCCGGGGACTCACCGAGGACCCTGGCAGCATCGACTTCGCTGTGCCCATCATGCGGCTCCGCCGCGTGGCACGCCTCAACGGCAAGAAGAACACGGGAGTAACAACATGAACCGCAGTGAGCTGGTGGCCGCGCTGGCCGACCGCGCCGAGGTGACCCGCAAGGACGCCGACGCCGTGCTGGCCGCGTTCGCCGAGACCGTCGGCGAGGTCGTTGCCAAGGGCGACGAGAAGGTCACCATCCCTGGCTTCCTGACCTTCGAGCGCACCCACCGTGCCGCTCGCACCGCGCGCAACCCGCAGACCGGCGACCCCATCCAGATCCCGGCCGGCTACAGCGTGAAGGTCTCCGCGGGCTCCAAGCTCAAGGAAGCCGCGAAGGGCAAGTGACCTTGCCGTCGTACGCCGTGGAACGGCGTACGGAGCCGTGGCTTCCGGCCGCGGCGCCCACGGCCCGCTGACGCCCCCTCGGGACGGCGTACGGGCCCAGCAGGACCCCAAGGGGGGGGGGCCCCCCGCCGGGGGGGGGCCCCCCCCGGGGGGGGGGGGGCCCCCCCCCCCCCCCAAACACCCCCCCCCCCCCGCCCCGCGCGCCCCCCCCCCCCCCCCCCCCC
>NZ_JBIUBV010000025.1:0-77436 GCF_044548405.1 Streptomyces sp. NPDC052040
TCCACACCGAACCGGAAGGCCCTCACCCGTTCAAGATCCCTCAGCCGAGACCTGGCTCACCCGTCCACAACCTCCCGGGACAGAACAGCTAGGCCGGGCGCGCCCAGGGCCAAGTCGGTTCCCCCGGGCGAAGTAGTGCGGGTGGTCTGGGCCGGGATGCGGGGTACCCGGCGTGGTATCCGAAGGAAGGACTGACATGACGACGTATGTGATCACCGTGCCCGGCACCTTCACCGACGCGATCGGAGCCGGTCAGACGGCCGAGCTGGTGCGCGCACTGCGTCCCGCCGATCCGCACCGCACCCAGATGGGGGACGAGGAGGACCTGGACGTCCTCACCGTCAATGACGACGACACCTTCACCATCCGCCTCACGATCGAGGCGGACAGCGGGCCCCACGCGGAACACGACGCACGCCGCCTCGCGGGCTCCGCTCTGCGTGCCGTGGGGCTGGACGAGGGCAGTGCGCCGCTGGGACCGGCGGTGATCACGGGCATCGATTCGGAGATCTGAGGATCTGAGGTGCTGATGATCTGAGATTCAGAGGATCTGAGGTCGGGACGGTCCTCGGTGTGCAGCGTGAGGCAACCCGAGGTGGCTGCGTCCGCCGTACCGGCAGGAAGGCGTCAGGCCGATTCCTGCCGGTACGGTACGGCTCGGGGCGGCGGTGTCCAGCGGGGCACCGGCCACCGGGGCGGGAATGAAGTCGTAGAGCACCCGGCGGCTGCCGCTTTCCGACCGGCGCGGCGGCCCCCGTCCGCACCCGTTCGGCCGGTATGCCGCGGGAGCGGCGGCGGAGCGCCCGGCGGAAACTGCGGCCGGGGCCGCGTCGGGGGGACGCGCGGGGCGGCCGGAGACCGTACTCTTCGGGGCGTCGGAGCAGTTCGGGGACAACGGGGAGTGTGCGATGACCCGTATGACGGTCGGATTCGTGGGACTCGGTGCGATGGGGCAGGGCATGGCCGCCAGCCTGGTGCGCGCGGGGCACCGGGTGCGGGTCTGGAACCGCTCCCCGCAACCGGTGGCGGCGCTGGCGGAACAGGGGGCCGAGGTGGCCGACGGGCTTCCCGAGGTCTTCGCCGCCGATGTGGTGGTGTCCATGCTGGCCAGCGACGACATCGTCGACCAGCTGCTGCTCGACCCGGCCCTGCTGGCGGGCGCGACGGCCTCCGTGCACATGAACATGGCGACGGTCTCACCGGAACTCACCGACCGCGCGGAGGACCTCCACCGCGAGCACGGCATCGGTTATGTGGCGACCCCGGTCATCGGGCGTCCGCCCGTGGCCGCCGCCGGTGAGCTGAACATCCTGGCCGCGGGCGACCCGGCACTCCTTGAGCGGGTCGAACCGCTGCTCGCGGCGATGGGCCGGCACACCTGGAACTTCGGCGAGCGCCCCCGGGCGGCCCTCATCGCCAAGATCAGCGTCAACTTCCTGCTGGCCTGCGCGATCGAGGCGACCGCGGAGGCATGCACCCTCGCCGATGCCAACGGGGTGCGCCCGGCCGATCTCGTGGAGCTGCTCACCGGCACGCTCTTCCCCGGACCCGTCTACGGCGGCTACGGCCCGATGGTCGCCGAACGCCGTTATGAACCGGCCGGTTTCCGGCTCCCGCTCGGCCTCAAGGACGTCACGCTCGCCCTCTCCACGGGCGCCGCGGCGAACGTCGCGCTGCCCTTCGGGAGCGTGCTGCGCGACACCTTCCTCGATGCCCTCGCCCATGGGGACGCCGACAAGGACTGGGCCGTGATCACGGATGTGTCCCGGCGCCGGGCGGGTCTGCCGACGTAGGCAAGTTTTGCCCCGGGCGGTGATCGATCCGCCGCGTTCCTACGTACCTTCGGGCGTAGCAAGCCGCTCACGCCTGGAGGCACTATGCCCATGTCCCGGAATGTCGCTGGAACCGTCTTCGTGGCCGGTGCACTGGGCCTGACCCTCACCGCCCTGGT
Organism: Streptomyces sp. NPDC052040; assembly: GCF_044548405.1. Classification (NCBI taxonomy): domain Bacteria; kingdom Bacillati; phylum Actinomycetota; class Actinomycetes; order Kitasatosporales; family Streptomycetaceae; genus Streptomyces; species Streptomyces sp. NPDC052040. The sequence continues at coordinate 1,952 of NZ_JBIUBV010000025.1, forward strand.
GTACCCCGCCATGCTCGGTGTCCAGACCACGTCGAGTTCGCCGGACCGCGTCATCGCCAACACCCGTTTCGGCCCGCTGACCGAGGCGGACCGCGACTTCGTGGTCAAGGTGCGGTCGGCCGGGCTGTGGGAGTACCCGCTGGGCGAGATCGCGCTGGAGAAGGGGTCCACGCCCGAGATGCGGGAGGCGGGCAAGCATCTGATCGTGGGGCACGCCGGGCTCGACGCGCTGTGCCGCAGGATCGCCCCGGAGCTGGGCATCACCCTGCCGAACCAGGCGACTCCGCAGCAGCAGCAGTTCGTGGCGACCTCGTCCGCCGTGTCCGGCAAGGAGTTCGACAGCACCGCCGCGAACATCATGCGGGTCACCCACGGCCAGATCTTCCCGGTCATCGCCAAGGTCCGTGCGACCACCAAGAACACCATGGTGCGCCAGCTCGCCGATCTGGCCAACGACACGGTCCTGGACCACATCACGGTGCTGGAGAAGACCGGCACGGTCAACTTCGACCAGGTCCTCTTCCAGCAGAGCACCCCGCCGAAGCTGCCCAAGGACCAGCTCACCCCGCCGCCGCCCCCGCCGGGTGCGCCGATGGTCGTGCTCACCCCCCGGCCGGACCTGAATGTGCGGACGGCCTCCCCCACACCCAGCCCGGCGATCGGCTGACCAACGGTGCGACGGCCGTCCCCTGCGGCCTCAGCCCGCCCGCGGCGGCTTGCTGTCCGCCGGGCGGTGCCGTACCGGGCGCTCGCGCCCTACCGACCGCCGTGCGGTGCCGCCCGTCCCGGCCGCAGGGACCGGCGGAGCGTCTCGAAGGCGGTGGGGCGGGGGCGGCCGGGCAGGAAGTCGCGGATGCGCAGGGCGCATTGGCGAGGGCCGTACAGACCTGAGTCGACCTCCAGGTCGTGCGGCCCGTGCGCGTGGACGTGGTCGTACTGCATCGCGGCCAGTCCGGGAGTGCGGTCGCCGCGCTCGGTCTCCCTGCGCACCAGTTCGGGCAGCGGGCAGCGGACCGCGACCAGGAGCGTGTCCTCGGGGACGAGCAGATCGAGCAGGTCGAGCAGCCGCCACCGGCGGCTGAGCGGGTAGTCGACAACGATGTTGTTGCCCCCGGCTGCCATGCCCGCGACGGCCCGGTGGAAGCCCTTGCACGTGCGGTCGATCTCCGCCTGGACGTCGTCGTCGGGGAAGTCGCCCGTGCTGCGCATCGCGTGGAAGGCGTCCACCGGCATATGGAACCAGGTGCCGTCGAGCATCGTGAGGAGTTCGCGGGCGATGCTCGACTTGCCGGAACTGGAAGTGCCGTTGAGCAGGACGACCGTACCGCCTGTCGCGGTGTCCGGGATCCGGGCCGCGGTCTCGTCGGCCGGGTGGGAGTTCGTCGTGCCGAGCATGCCGGTGTCCTTCCGTCCGCCGCGGACTCATGATGACCGCACACCTTTTCGATCATCATAGAAGTTCGGCCGCGTCCCCCGGTTGCCGTCGGGGTGCTGCGGGTCTACGGGAGGTGTCTGAGGTCGCGCCAGGCCTGGGGCGGGAGGCCGTAGGCGGCCTTGAAGGCCCGGCTGAAGTGGGACGGGGACTTGAAGCCCCAGCGGTGGGCCAGGTCGGCGATGGTCTCCGTGGTCGGCGGGACGCGGGAGAGTTCGCGGCGGCAGGCGTCGAGGCGCTGGGTGCGCACCCAGTCGCCGAATCCGACGCCGCTCCGGGCCAGCACGGCGTACAGGTGGCGCACCGAGATGTGGTGGGCGGCGGCGACACGGGCGGGAGTGAGGTCCTGGTCGGCCAGATGGGTCCGCAGGTAGGCGAGGATGCGCACCCCCAGCGTCTCGTGCAGAGGCTCCGCGGCGAGCGAGGGCCTGTCCGACTCGGCGGCGATCAGGGCGCGGACCAGTTCCATGCTCGGTGCGGCGAGCAGCCGGGCGGCGGTCCCGTCGAGGAGCCCGCGGGTGGCGGCCAGCCGGGTCAGATACCCCGTCACCAGGTCCGGCACGGCGCCCTCCGCGCCAGGGGTCCGGGCGACCGCCTGGCCCAGCACGTCGTCGGGCAGGGCGAGTTCACGCACCGGGATACGGAAGAAGTGCATGTCCACACCGCGGTCGAAGAGCAGGGTGTAGGGCCGCCGGGTGTCGTAGAAGGCGATGTTCCCCGGGTGCAGTACGGCGCTGCGTCCGTCCTGGATGACGGTGCTCTCCCCCGAGACCTGGAGGCTGATGAAGAGCACCGGCTCGTCGTCCGCCCTGGCCAGCCGGGCGGTGCGGTGCACGGCGGCGGGGTTGGCCCGGACCGAACTCACCTGGAGGGGGCCGATGTCGGTGATCGTGACATCCGCGTGCACCTGCTCCGGCTGCCGGGGCAGGACGAGTTCGACCGGTACGACCTGCTGTCGAATGGTCTGGCGCAGTGCCTCGGCGCGGTCCCCGAGGGGCACGGCCGCCGTCGTCCACGTCGTCGTCATGCTCGTCCTTCCCGCCCTGGTACGGACGGAGACTAATCCGCGGGCGAACGGACGCAAGGCGGGCGAAGGGCTCACGGCCGGATCCGGCACGCAGGGGAAAGGACTCTGCACTGCGGGGCCAGGACGGCCGGTGTTCGCTCCGGCCGCGCCGAGGTGGCTGCATCCGGTGGCTCACGGTGCCGTCGGCCCTGGCCTCCGCGCATACGATCGGGGCGTACGGGGGTTCGGGTGAGGGGGTGCGCATGGCCGCGACGGACGGCTCGGACCTCGTAGGCCGCAGTCGTGAGAGGTCTTTGCTGGGCTCGGCGCTGGACGGAGTGGTGTCCGGGGAAGGCGGCGGGACGGCGATCCTGCTGCGGGCGAAGCCGGTATCGGCAAGACGTCTGGAGCGTCGGCACCTGGCTCGACGGGGACGCCGCCCTGACCGGTCGGACCCGGCGCGGACGGCGCAGGGTGCAGCGCTGCGCGGCTCGCGGCGGCCGGTCTGACCAACAAGGGGATCGGGCTTGCTGAAGCTGTCTCCGCGTACGGTCGCCGACCATCTGTACCGGATATACCCGAAGCTCGGGGTCACCTCCCGGGCGAGGCCGGCCCGGGCTCTGGGCCCGCGGGACCCGCGGAGCGCCCGGACCGAAACGTCGTGGCCGGACCCGCAACACCGCTATTAGGGTGGGCGGGTGAGGGAATTCGGCATACGCGATGACAGAGCCGGCTGGCAGCAGGACCTGGAGCGGCGGCTGGGGACCGCGTATACCGCGGCCGGACTCGGCGCGGAAGCGGCGCGGCGCCTGCTCGACGAGGTGCGGGACAAGGCCGCCGACTGGACCGTGGCGACGATCGTCGACGACGGGACCCCGGTGGGGCATGTCGCCGTCGGGGTGAGCGACGACCACGGCACGCCCGCCGGCCGTATCGGGGACCTCCAGGTGGATCCGTCCCACCGGGGCCGGGGGCACGAGGAGGCCGCCCGCGACTGGGCCGAGTCGTGGTGTGCCGAGCGCGGCGCGCACCGGCTGGATGTCCGACTCACCGAGCCCGCGGGCGAGTTGTTCGCCCACTATCCGGTGCGGGGCCAGCGCAGGGTGCGTCCCGTCGGTTCGCCGGGTGAGCCGCTCGACGGCGTCACCTCACGGCCGATGACCGGGGCCGAGTACCCCGAGTGGCTCGCCTTCGAGAAGGCGTCCTACGCCGAGGGCATCGTCCGGGCCGGGGCCCTGGACGCCGTGGAGGCCGCGCGCAAGGCGGACCGCGACTTCGCGGAGCTGATCCCGGAGGGTCTGGAGACGCCCGAGAACACCTTCCTGGTGCTGGAGGCCGCGGGCGAGCCGATCGGCACCGGCTGGCTGAAGCACGCCCATCTCCCCGGCGTCACCTACGGCTACTCGCTGCACGTCCAGGAGCGGTACCGCGGCAAGGGGTACGGGCGGGCCGCGATGGCGGTCGGTGAGCGGGCCACACTCGCGGGCGGCGACTCGGTGCTGATGTTCACCGTGTGGGGCGGCAACGAGGTGGCGATGAACCTGTACACGAGCGCGGGGTACCGGGTCCTGGACGAGAGCCGCTCCCTCGACCTGCCGGTCCCCGCGCCCTGACGCCGCGCGGCGCCGGGCGACCGGTCGGCGGATCGACCGCCTCGCTCGCCTCGTCCGCGCCGCGCCCCGTGCTCAGCGGGTGAAGCGCGCGACGAAGGCGAGCGCCGTCCCGGCCACCTCCCGCCGGCCGTTGTCGATGGTGAGGGCATGGCCCCGGCCGGGCATCTCATGGATCTCGGTCACCGCGTGCTCGTTGCGCTCCTGCTTCTTGTACGAGGCGTTCGCGATGGCCCAAGGCACGGTGTGGCCTTCTCGCCGGAGATGATCAGCAGGGGGCCGCGCCCGGGCGAGAGGGTGTCCACCGTCACCTCGCTCCAGAGATTGATGTTGGCGACCGCCGCCTGGAAGAGCGGCTCCCTGAGGCGGGCACGGCGAACCGCTCGTAGAGCTCCCGGGCCTCCTCCTCGCTCACCGCGTTGGCGAAGGCGTAGCGGAACTGGTCGTAGCTGAGCGGTACGGCCCGGTGGTAGTTGGCGGGGCTGCCCAGGACCGGGTCAGGTGGCCGGGCGGCCGCCCGGGTGTCGGTCACGCCAGACCCAGAAGACCGTGCACGAGAGGACGCCCCAGCCGGTCAGGACCAGGAAGGGGAAGGCATGCTGGTGTCCGGTGAAGTAGACGGCGGTGTGCTGGGCGTTCACCGAGGCTCCGGGCGGCAGCCAGCGGCCGATGACACCGAGCGGTGACGGCAGCAGCGGCCAGGAGACGGCGCCTCCCGAGGAGGGGTTGCCGAGCACGACCATCAGCCCCCAGGTCGGCAGTACGGCCCAGCGCCCGAAGAGGGTGTGGAACATGGTGAAGACCGTGCCGGACACGAACATCGTCAGTGCCAGGATCAGCCAGGACGCGACGAAGGGCAGTCTCAGGGCGTCCAGGAGCCAGTCCACCACCGCGGCGATGGCGAAGCCGCCGAGCAGGGCGTAGGCGAGGATGAAGGCGGTGCGCTCCAGCGGGTTCAGTGCCCGGGCGTGGACGCTGAGCTGGATGGCTCCCACAAAGCCGATGATCACCGCCGCGATCGAGATGTAGAAGATCGCCAGTCCTCGCGGATCGCCCCTCTGGAGCGGCTTGATGTCGCGCACCACGACCGGCACTCCGGTGGCCCTGCCGACGTGTGCCGCCGACTGTTCGAGGACCTGGGCGACGGTTGCCCCGGACGCGCCGGACACCTCCACGGTGACCCCGTTCCCGGCGGCGGGGACGTCGAGCACGGCGAACACCGTCTGGTCGTCGACGGCGTTGCGCGCCGCCCGGAGGCTGTCGTAGGCGTGCAGTTCCAGGGAGGCCGTGAGTGTCTTCTCCATGGCCGCGACGAAGCGTCGGCCCTGGGTGCCGTCCCAGGCGCCGACGGCCGCGACGGGCACGGTGTGCGGGGTGGGGTTGGCCATGGCGTAGGTGTAGGAACCGGCGAACAGTCCGGCCATCGCCGCGACGATCAGCACCAGGACGGTCGCCGGAAGGAACGGGGACTCCCGAAAGGCGGCCCAGCGAGCCGCTCGGGCGGACGGCCGAGCGGGCATGCCATGGGGCATTTCGGACATGGCGCATAGATTAGATCACTCTGCCGCGCTCTCTCGCGATCCCCGTCCCTGCGGTGCTGCACGGCACCGGTTCGCCGCGGACGGTGTGCCGCGGCGAACCGGTGCCGGTGTCAGCCGTCGATGCGGTGCTGGGTCCAGAACGAGGTCAGGTCCGTGGTGGTGGCCGCCTGCGCGGCCGCCTTGAACTCGGCCGTGGTCGAGACTCCGTACCAGTGCGCCGCCGCATAGGACTTCAGCAGCTGTGTCATGGCGCTGTCGCCGATGACCCGCCGCAGGTCGTGCAGGGCGCATTTGCCGTAGCCGTAGACGACGGTGGAGTACCGGGAGGAGTGGGCGTCCCAGTAGGCCATCGAGTTGGTGATCTTCTCCGCCGAGGAGGCCCAGGAGACGCTGTTCCAGCAGTTGGTGCCGGTCTTGTTCTGGGCCAGGTCGGTGGAGTAGTCGGCGAAGGCCTCGTCCAGCCACGGGCTGTTGTACTCGTCGTCGCCGACGATGCCGTACCACCACTGGTGCCCGATCTCATGGGTGAGCGCGGTGGTGCTGACCAGGTCGAGGACGAAGCCGGGGTATTCCATGCCGCCGAACCAGTAGTTGTTGTCGATCACCGCGTCCAGTTCGCCGTAGGGGTAGGCGCCGAACCGTGACGCATGGGTGTCCACGGCGGACTTGGCGGTGCTGAGCATCGACTGGGCGTCGGCCGAGCTGATGCCGGAGACGGAGTAGATGTTGACGGCCGTGCCGGCGGGCGAGGTGCCGGAGATCTTGGTGAAGGGACCGGCCGCCCAGGCGAAGTCGCGGACCTTGGAGGCGGTGGCGGTGGTGACGGTGCGTCCGCTGGAGCCGGGGGTGTCGGTCGAGGTGCCCGTGGCCGGGACCAGCAGGCTGGTCGGGTGGTCCAGGGTCACCTTGAAGTCGGCGGCCAGGGAGTAGAACGACTCGCCGTTGTTGGTGTACGGGTCCAGGTGCCAGCCCGCCCCGTCCTTGACTGCGAGTACGGGCAGGGCGTTGCCGATGAAGTTGAAGGCGCCGTCGTGGCCGAACCGGTCGGCGCCGCTGGGCACGGTGATTCCGAGGTCGAAGCCGATCGTGGCGCTCTGCCCCTGGGCGAGCGGGGTGGGCAGGGCGATCTCCAGGGCGGTGCAGTTGACGGACAGGGCGCCTGCGGTGCCGCCGGTGACATTGGTGACCGTGATCGGCGGGGCGGAGCAGGTGCCGTGGTAGTTGTCCCACAGCCTCAGATACACCTCGTCGAGCGGGGTGGACGAGGCGTTGGTGAAGGTCGCGCTCTCGTGCCCGGTCCAGCCGGTTCCCGTGGTGTTGCTGCTGAGGCTGACGGTGTACGCGGGCGCGGCCGGGGTGCGGGTGGAGTCGGCGGGCGGGGTGGTGCCGCCGGAGGTGTTGAGGGCGACGTCGTCGAGGACGAAGCTCGTCTGGAGGCTGGAGTCCTCGGTGCCGGTGAAGGCGACGGTCACGGTCTGGCCCGCGAACGCCGAGACGTCGTAGGACTTCTGCACATACCCGGCGTTCTTGTCGAGATTCGAGTACGTCGCCAGGGTGGTGCTGCCGATCTTCGCCGTCAGTTTGTCGTAGGCGGTGGACGAGGTCGTCTCGGCGGTGTCGATGTGCAGCCAGAAGCTGAGCGTCGCCGTACTGCATGCCGCGGGGATGGTCACACTCTGGGTGAGGCTGTCGGTGTGGGTGCTGCCCACGCCGTTCAGCCAGGCGAAGGAGGTGCCGCCGTGGGCGGTCTGCCCAGCCCGGTTGGTGATCACTCCGGAGGTGGACTGACTCCAGGGTGAAGTGCCGCTCTCGAAGCCGCCGTTGGTGACCACCTGGGACGGAGTGCAGGCGGCGGGCGCGGCGGCCGGGGACGGTGCGGCCGCCGCGGGGGTCGCGGGCAGGACGGCCGCGGCCACCGCGACGACGGCGAGTGCGCCCGCCGCGAGGGCCTTGTGGGGGGTGGATCTCACGCGAAGCTCCTTTGCGCCGGGAGGGATTCCGGCGTGCTCGGTGGCCGCCGCGCGGCTTGGGTGCGCCGGTGGGCGGCCGGGGCTGTGCGTATCGCTTGCGCGATCGCTGGGGAGAGTCCCGCCGTCTTCCCGTGGGGTCGGGGCGACGGCTACCCAAGACTGGCAGATTTGACCGGAACATGCCATGAGGCGAACGGAGGGCAAATGGCGCTCAAGCGCCGCGGGCGGCACGGGAGTTGGGAACCTCGTGGCCATACTGACGCGGGTGCACGGCAGCGCGCGTCAGTCGGACCGGGACGGCACACCGGACCGTACGCCGGACCGCACACCGGCCTGCGCGCCGACCACTCCCCCGGTGGGCGCCACGGCGGCGCCGCGACGGCGCCGTGGAAGGGCCTCGCGATGGACGCCGTGGAAGGGCGTCACGCCGTTCCTTCGCCCCCGGGACCCCCGCCCCTCCCCCCGTGCCCGCAGGCAGGCCGCATCAGCAGGTGAGGACCATGCGGAAGCGCGCGGCACCGGACAGCATCGTGCGATAGGCCTCGTCGGCCTGTTCCAGCGGCACGGTCTCGACCATCGGCCGGATCCCGTGCAGGGCGCTGAAGGCCATGGTGTCCTGGACGTCCTGCGAGGTGCCGGAGGGGTGACCGCGGACGACCTTGGCGCCCCCGATCAGCTGGGCGGGGCTGATGCCCAGCGGCTGTGGCGCCGCCCCGATCACCACCAGCTCACCGCGGGGCGACAGCCCGTCCACGGTCGCCGTGATGGCGTCGGAATTGCCCGCCGTGGCCAGCACCGCCTTCGCACCGCCCAGCGCCTGCAAGGCCTCCGCGACGGAGGTGGCCGTGCTGTCGACGTAGTGGTGGGCACCGAGCTGCTTGGCGAGTTCGGCCTTGTCCCCTCCGCGGGCGATCGCCACCGTCTCGAAGCCCATCGCGGCCGCGTACTGCACGCCCAGATGACCGAGCCCGCCGATGCCCAGGACGGCGACCAGGTCGCCCGGCCGGGCGGATGCGTGCCGCAGGCCGTTGTACGTGGTCACTCCGGCGCAGGCCATCGGCCCCGCCGCGCTGGCCGGGAGCGCGTCGGGGATCCGGGCCAGGGCGTCGACCGGTGCGATCACCTTCTCGGCGAAACCGCCGTCGTAGGCCCACCCGGGGACCTTCAGGTTCGGGCACACGATGAAGTCGCCCTGCCGACACGCCAGGCAGTGGCCGCAGCTGCCCCCGAACCAGCCCACCGTCACCCGGTCACCGGCCGCCCAGCCCCGGCCGTCCGCTCCCTCGCCGAGTTCCTCGATCGTTCCGGCGATCTCGTGCCCGGGAACCACCGGGAAGGTGATACCCGGTACGGCGGCGTCCACGAAGAAGGTGTCGCTGTGGCAGACCCCGCACGCCTCCACGGCGATCCGCACCTGGCCGGGACCCGGCCGCGGCACGTCGCGTTCGGCGATCTCCAGGGGGCCACCCGAGGTGGCCGCCTGCGCGACTCGATAGGTACTCATCCGTCTGCCTCGCAAAGGCTCCAGGGTCCGGCTCATCGGATCTGTTTCAATGGCCCCCGACCAGCACATCAGCTCCGGGCCGATCGCGCGCGCCGAGGGGCGTGCGGCACCCGGCGCCATCCGGCGGTGATCGGGCCCCGACGGGGTATCCGGTCGGCGACCGGCCCGCCCCCCCCGCCCTTTCCGGAGGAACCGACGATGACCGATGACGCCTATCTGGTGCTGCTGGACGAGGCCGGGACACCGTTCGGTGTGCCGCCGGCCGCGGTCGGTTCGCTCGCCTGTATGGAGACCCCTGCCGTACAGGCCTGGCTCTCCGCGCACGGCGTTCCGGCGACGTCCCCGGCCTTGCGGGTGCTGCCCCCGGAGGAGACGGCGGCCATCCCGGAGGGGGCGGAGCGGCTGCCGGTCCCCTTGACCGAGGAGGAGCTGAGCCGGGTGCGCCGCCACCACGTCCCGGAGCCGGTGGCCCGGCTGGAGGAGGAACTGCTGGCCTACCGTGACTGCACCGACGGCCGGGACGCGCTGCTCGCCCGGGCGGTGGCGGCGGGTGTGCCCCTGAACCGCATCGTGGAACTGAGCGGTGAGGATCCCGCCGCCGTGGCGGCCGTCGCCGAATGACGGTGTGACGGCCAACTGGGCCGAGCGGTTCGGGAAGCGGCGGTAGGCCAGGGGCGCACAGGGAAGCGGCCCCCGCCGGGGGCGGGAGCCGCCGGGTCATCGGAGGGGGCTCCGATGACGCCTTCTGTCTCCGGCTTCGCCCTGACCGCGCCGCATGAGAGCGAGGACGACATCGAGGTCGTCGCCCTGGTGCGGGTCGTCGGCCATGCGGTTGCGGCGACGGGCACCGCAGCCGGTGCACCGGTGGACGATCATGTAGCCCTTGGCCGAATGGTGCTCAACGGCGGCCGGGCGCATCGGGGCGCGGCAGTCGTTGGCGCGGTCTCCGGGCGAGATGTCCACGTGCAGCGAGTACAGACAGTGCGGGCAGTGGTTGCGGTAGCTTCCGTTGACCAGCGCTACGACCGCTCTGCCGCAGTTCTCGCAGGTGAAGCCGGTGTTTTCGGTTTTTCTGCCGATGGTGCTGCTCCTCAGCGAGTCGAAGGGGGTCTTCAACTCGGAGGCGCAGGGTTCCGTTCGTTCTTTCCCTGCCGGAGCAGGGCCGCAGGCTCGGCCGGGGAGGGACGCGATTCACCGCCACTGAAGGAAGGGCGATTACTTCCGGCTCCAGCTTCACCGAAGCGCCCGAGGGGCTCCGGATCCGGACCACGACCGGGTTTGTGTCTCTGTCCCGGCCACTGTCACGCGGGGTGCACCACGTGCCGCCGGTAGGTGTCGGTCCGGCCTCACTGCCGTCGGCGTCGTCCCCCGTCAGGCAGCATCGGCAGCGTTGTGCTTCATCGTGATCACGCCACCTCCTCGGTCTTCCGGGCCTCCACCGCGTCGGCGGCCGTGGAGGCGGTTCTCCACCAGGTTAGTCCGGCGGCCGCCGTCCGGTCGTTCGGTTTTCCGGCTCGCCGCCCGGCTCCGGCGCGCGCGGAAGGACACCACCGCGGTGCCCAGATCGATGCGGCGGCCGGGGCGGCCGCCGACGTCACCGCTTCCCGTGATCTTTGTGCAGGGCGAGGCGGGTCAGCGCGACCCGGTTGGCGACGCCGAGTTTTCTGAAGATTTTTCGCAGGTGGCTGTCAACGGTGTGCGGCGAGACCGACAGGGCGGCGGCGACGGAATGGTTGGTCATGCCTTGGGTCACCAGATCTGCTACCCGGCGCTCCGCACGTGTCAGCGCACTCCAGTCGGCGGCATCACGGCAGGCGATGTCACGGGGGCGGGTGACGTGCCCCACGCCCACACTGCGCACAAGGGCTTCGGTGCGGCGGGCGGCGCGCACCGCGCCCAAGGCGCTGTAGACGCCCAGGGCTTCCTGCCCGAGCACAGCGGCCGTGTCCCTGCGGCCTGCTGCGTTCTCGGCCTTGGCGGCGTCCTCCAGCGCAGACGCGGCGGCGAGCTTTCGAGGACTGTCCCGGTAGGCCTGAACCGCGGCCCTCAACACATCCGCATCGGACCGCAGCAAGCCCTGCGCATGAAATGCAGCGCCGGCCAGAGAAGGCACCGAGGGGTTCACCCGAGCGAGCCCGGCGACCGCAGCGCACACACGCTCCGCCTCCCGAACAGCTCCTGCCCTCATGAGCATGCGCACCAACTGCGGCCCCACCGAAGGATCATCCGTGAGCAGCAGGAGCCGCCCGGGCAGCGCCTCCGCCGCCTGGGCGGCATTTCGGGCCGCCAGGTCGTAGTCGCCGCATGCGTCGTACACGAGCGCCAGCTCCCACCGGACCTGGTCCTCCATGGCGTTGAGGCCCTGTGACATCAGCTGGCGGACCCGGCGCATGTGCTCTCGCGCCCCGGCCGTGTTGCCGCGGTGTATCTCTATCTGTGCCAGGACTCCGAGCATGCAGATGTTGCGCAGATGAGCGGTGAGGCGCGATGCCCCTTCCAGGCCCATTCGGGCTTGGGCTTCCGCCTGGTCGAGTTTTCCTTCAGCCAGCCGCAGTTTGGCGCGGAAGCAGTGCCACAGGGGAAGGGACCACAGGGCCCCGGCGGCCTCGGCCTCCTGCTGGCCTCGATCAAGACCGGACTCGGCTTCCGCGAACCGGTCCAGGGCCGCAGCGGCTCCGGCCGCCCACAGCCGGGGGTGCCGATGCCGTTCGAGCCCACGAGCCTCACCTCCCAGACCCACGGCCTCCCCCGCTGCTGACAGCGAGTCCCGCAGCCTTCCCTCTGCTCGCGCGACCACGCTCTGCGCGAGGATCGCGAACACCAGGGCAGCGCGGCTGTCACAGGAACGCGCCAGATCGACAGCGGCCTCCGCGGCGCATCGGGCGGAGCCGACATCAGACGCATACAGCAGGCCATGAGCTTCGGCGGCGAGCAGGGAAGCTCTCACCTCGTCCGGCACGCCGCGCGCGGCGAGCGCCCGCCGCACACGGACGACGACGACATCCGCGCGGCCCGTATACATGAGCGCTTCAGCAAGTCCGGCTTCGACCGACGCCTTTGTCGCATCGTCCGTCTCGCAGCGTAAGGCGGACCTTCCCAGCAGCCGGGCTTCGGACAGTCTTCCGGCAAAGGACAACAAGCGCACCGTTTCCGCGAGCAGTTGGGGCCGGTCACTGTTCCCCTCTCCCACCAGGCTCAGCGCGCGGATCAACACATTCGCCGCCGTGTCAGGGGACCGCACAGCGATGTCGTCTGCCGCCTTGCGCAGCACCGCCAACACTTGTCTGTTCACTGACATACTTTCCAATGCCTTCGCGCTGTCCTTCAAAAGTCACCAGTGAGTCCGTCCGGGAATACAAAGAGGACCCCCGTTCTAACACTCGGTCAAACGAACGGTAAAGCCGCTGCCCTCGGACCGGCCACGGCGGAACTCATCTCCGTGGGCGGCAAAGCCGTGGGCGGGCGGGTTCATGGGGTGGCCTGCAAGCGAAGACCGTCCGGGCAGGTGCGGGACGATTGCCCGAGGACCTCGCTTCGCCAGGGTCATGCGCCCGCTTCCGGAACTCCGCAGGGACCGGGACGGCTCGGCGGAAAAGATCACGTGGTCTCGTGATGCACCTCCGGGTGCCGGAGCCCCACTATTGATCCGCGGGTCGCCGCCCTCCCGGTGCGGCAGCGCAGACGGGGCCCAGGAAGGCCGCAGACCGGGCCGGGAACTGTCCGGTGAGAGCAATCGGGTCCGCGGGCCGCCGCATGAGTTCTCGGTCCCTTCCCGCGGTCGGCGGTCCTGCGCGATCCATTCGGCTGTGCGCCAACCCGCAAGAAAGGTTGATGAATTCAGTATGGAAAACCCTTCTCCAGCCCTGTCGGGTACGGGATCCACAGCACTGGTTGTCGCTGCCCTGCGGGCTGTCGAGAGCGCCAGGAACGACGCGCTGTTCACCGACCGCCTTGCGGCCCCGCTCGTTCGTGCCGCGCAGCTGGCCAACCCCCTGCCGACCAGTCTGACCCAGGTCGGCGAGGAGGAGAGGACTCTTCTGGGGCTGGCTGCCGACGGGGTGGCGCTGCGCACCCGATACCTCGACGACTACCTGACGAGCAGCCAGGCCTGCCAGGTCGTCATCGTGGCTGCCGGGCTGGACACAAGGGCGTTCCGGCTCGACGGGTTGTCCGGCTGCACGGTCTTCGAGCTCGACCAGGCTCCCGTACTGGACTTCAAGCAGAAGGCCCTGGGCCGGGCGGGCGCCCGGCCATGCTGTGAGCGGCGGGCGGTGGCCGCCGACCTGCGCGAGGAGTGGGCACCCGAACTCGTCAAGGCCGGGTTCGATCCCTCGCTGCCCTCGGCATGGCTGATGGAGGGCCTGCTGCCATACCTGCCGGCCGCCGCCGAGCACCAGCTCTTCAGCACCGTGCACGCCCTGTCAGCCCCCGGGAGCTCGATCGGCGTGTGGGCAACGGCCGAGGACACGCAGAGTGCATCACCTGCCAATGAGCGCGTGGGTGCCATGTACGCCGCCTACGGCATAGACATCACGGATATCGCAGACAACGAACCGCGGCAGCGCATCACCGAACTTCTTCCGTCGCTCGGCTGGAACGTCACCGAGGGCACCTTGGATGAGTTGTCGGAGCGCTACCGGCGACCACTCTCCAGTTCCCGGCGCATCACCTTTTTCACTGCACGGAACACGTTTTAGGAATCTCGTCATGCAAAGCAGAGAGCACCCCCCGCCCGTCAGGGAACGTCATGTCGGGCAGCTGTTGCCTGCTGCGGCGCAGCGACACCCCGAGGCGGAGCTGTACTACTTTTCGAGGGACAGCAGCGCCGAGTTCCGTCTCAGCAGCTATCCGGAGCTCCTCGACCAGGCGCTCCGCGTGCTCGCCGGGCTGCGGCACCGCGGACTGCGGCCGCAGGACCGCGTCCTTGTCCGGATGGATGACGCGGCATCGTTTCTCCCGGTCTTCTGGGCCTGCCAGCTCGGGGGCTTCGTGCCGTGTCCGCTGCCGCCCCCTGCCGGGAGCGCCGAGCAGGCAGTGGCGCACCACCGGCATGTGCACCAGCTGCTGGGCGAGCCGCTGCTGGTGACCAGCGAGCGCCTTGCCCCCGAGCTCCCCGGCCTGTCCGTCGCCACCGCGGAGTACCTCTCGGACCACTCTCCTTCCGGTGAGCTGTATGACGCAGCGCCCGACGACCTCGCCCTGCTCATGCTGACCTCCGGGTCCACGGGCCGGCCCAAGGCAGTGATGCTCACCCACGCCAACCTCCTGGCAACGATGACGGCCCAGACGCAGGCCCGCACGCTCACGGCAGCGGACGTCATGATGAACTGGATCGGATTCGACCACGTCTCGGCACTTCTGGAGTTCCATCTCCTCCCGGTCCGCCTCGGGGCCTCACAGCTGCATGTGCCCTCACAGGTCGTACTGGACGATCCGCTCGACTTCCTGCGTCTGGCCTCCCGGCACGAGGTGACGACGACCTTCACCCCGAACTTCCTGCTGGGCCTCATCAACACCGCCCACCGGCAAGGACCTCCGGACACCGCTCTCGACCTGACCCGTCTGAGGCATGTCATCAGCGGCGGCGAAGCCGTCCCGTGTGCGACGGGCACGGAATTCCTCAGGAACTTCGCTCCGTCCGGGCTCCGATCCGACGCTCTGTGGCCGGCGTTCGGGATGACGGAATCCTGCGCCGGAATCATCTACTCCAGCGATTTTCCCGACGCGGACGCGGAGCACGAGTTCGCGGGTGTCGGAAACCCGGTGCAACAGCTGGACATCCGGATATGCGACACCCAAGGCAATTCAGTGGCCGATGGAGGCTGCGGGGAGGTCCAACTCCGCGGGCCCATGATCACCTCCGGATATTACCGGAACGAGGAGGCCACCCGCTCGGCGTACACCTCTGACGGATGGTTCCGCACGGGCGACCTCGGTCGGCTCACCGACGGCCGGGTGACTCTGGCCGGCCGCAGCAAAGACACCATCCTGGTCAACGGGATCAACTATTTCAGCCATGAAATCGAGACCGTACTCGGACAACTCGGGGGCATCACACCGTCTTATGTGGCGGCATTCCCCACCCGCCCGGACGGGAGCGACACCGAACAGCTCGTCATCGCCTTCCACCCGCAGGCCGCTCCTGACAGCGAACCCTCCCTCCATCGCGCGCTGACAGCAGTCCGCGACACCGTCGTCCGGCACTGGGGGTTCCGCCCGGCGCTCACCATCCCCCTCCCCCGCGAAGCATTCGCCAAGAACAGCCTGGGCAAAATCTCACGGACCAGGCTGCGCGCCCGTCTCGAAGCAGGGGAATTCGAAGACGCCATCGAGGCGACTGCCGCAGTGATGCGCCGGAGCACAGGAGAATATTCCTCTCCGCGCACAGGACGAGAGCGCTCACTCGTCGAGATCTACGGCGAGATATTCGGGATCCCTCCCGCGTCCATCAGCGCAACGGCCAACTTCTTCGACCTCGGCGGAACGTCGCTGGATCTGCTGCGTCTACGGGGCCACGCCGTCCGCCGCCTCGGCGCTCCCCGTCTCCAGACCATCGATCTCCTCACCGCTCCCACCCCACGCGCTCTCGCAGCTCGCCTCGAAGAGGACTCCGCGGGCGGAGCCAAGACCGACGACGACTACGACCCCCTCGTCCCCATGCAGCAGACCGGGACGAAGACACCTCTCTTCTGCGTCCATCCCGGCGCGGGCGAGGTCCTGGTCCTCCTGGACCTGGCGCGGCACTTCACCGGAGACAGGCCCTTCTACGCCATCCGTGCACGCGGCTTCACCGACGGCGAGACTCCGTTCACCAGCCACCATGAAATGATCTCCGCCTACACTCGGGCGATCCGGGAGAAGCAACCGCACGGCCCCTACGCCCTGGCCGGATACTCCTCCGGCGGGATCATCGCCTTCGCGATCGCCCGGAGACTCCAGTCACAGGGCGAGGAAGTCGCCTTCCTCGGTGGCATCGACTTCCCCCCGGTCCTCCGCCCCCTGCTGAGCGGCCTGGACTTCTCCGTCACGGTCTCCGTCCTTTCGCACTTCCTCGGCTTCCTCGACAAGAAACAGTCGGAGGAACTCCCCGCGGAGATCAGGGGACTTCCCCTGCGGCAGCAGATACGGACCGTCATGGACCTGGCACCGGCCGGCCGGCTCGCCGAGCTGGACATGGACCTCGAGAAATTCACGACGTGGATGACCCTGGCCGACAGCCTGAAGAAAGTCCGCGCACAGTACGAACCAGAGGGAACCGTACCGTCCATCACCATCTTCCATGGCGCCTCGCCGCCGCCGCTCCCCGTCTTCAACGACGTCGCCGACCACCGAGCCGAACAGGCCTGGATCGACCACCTGCGCCACTGGGACACGTACTCGGCCACACCCGCCCGTTACATCCAGGTGCCGGGAGAGCACCACACACTCACCGCACCACCCCATGTCACCGCCTTCCAAGCGCTGTTCCGCCGGGAAATCGACCGGAACATGCAGGACGGTCCCACTGGCTGACCGCGTCCAGCACGAATGCGATGACACCCCACGTTCTTTTCAGACGTGTTCACCTGAGAGGGAGATTGTGAGCAGTAGCCGGTTGGAGTCCATCGGGGCCTATCTGCCGTCGAATGTGATGAGTACGGAGGATCTTCTCGGGCACCTGGAGAAGGCGCCGGAATTTGATCTGGTGAAGGTGACGGGCATGTTGGAGCGGCGCGTTGCCGATGATGTCGCGGACATCCCTGAGGACAGCCTGACGATGGCCGTTGCGGCGGCCCGGGACTGTCTGGAGCGATCGCGCTTCGCCGCGGCGGAGATCGATGTCGTGATCTCCTGCTCCATCAGTCGGCTTGCGGATGGGCGTCGCCTCCAGTTCGAGCCCTCGTTTGCCTTTCGTATCGCAAGGGAGCTAGGCGCCGCAGACGCCATCCACTTCGATGTGTCCAATGCCTGCGCGGGCATGACCACGGGTGTCCTCCTGCTGGACCGGTTGATTCGTTCCGGTGCCGTGCGCAACGGCCTGGTGCTCAGCGGTGAGCAGATCACACCCATCGCCTTCACCGCGGCGCGTGAGATGGAGGACAGCCGCGATCCGCAGTTCGCGTCGATGTCCGTGGGCGACTCCGCCGTAGCCGTCGTGTTGGACCGGGCCACCGACGAGCGGGATGTGATCCATGACGTGGAGCTGATGACCAGTTCGCAGTACTCACACCTGTGCCTGGGGATGCCGAGTGATGAGACAGGTGGTTTGGCCATGTACACGGACAACAAGGAGATGCACGCGCAGGACCGGCTCTCCCTGTGGCCGGCCTTCCACCGTCACAAGCTCGCCGAGCGTGGCAGCACCTTCGCCGACGAGAGGTACGACTTCGTCATCCAGCACCAGGTCGGCAGCCGGTTCGTCGATTTCATCAATGGGGTGGGCAGGCGTCGCTTCGGGGTGCCGATGCCGCCGTCGTTGAGCGTTCTCGACAGGCTCGCCAACACCGCGAGCACCTCGCACTACCTGGTGCTGCACCAAGCACTCGCGGAAGGCCGGATACCCAGGGGTTCGAAGGTGCTCATGGTGCCCGCCGCCTCCGGTGTCGTGACCGGCTTCCTGTCCGCGACCGTCTCCTCCCTGGAGGTGTGACCATGGCCACCGTCATCACCTCGGCCGCACTGAGCCCGGCCGACGGTACCGGCAGTTCGATCGCCCACGCGGCGGCAGCGGGGCTCGCGTGCCTGGAGCGCGCCGCACTCACCCCCGCGGACGTCGACGTCCTCATCAACGTCGGTGTCTACCGGGACTCCAACATCGTCGAACCGTCCATCGCCGCGCTGGTCCAGAAGCGGATCGGCATCAACCTCGACTACCTCCATTCGCCCGGCCAGCAAGCCGCTTTCTCGTTCGACCTGATGAACGGGGCCTGCGGCACGCTCAACGCCGTCCAGGCAGCCGACGCCCTGCTGTCCACCGGGACCGCCCGCCGTGTACTGGTGGTGTCCGCCGACACCCACCCCTCGATGGACCCGTCCCGGGCCAACACGGACGCCTTCCCGTACGCGAGCACCGGAGCGGCGCTGCTCCTGGAGCACACCGGGGACGCCGACGGCTTCGGCCGCCTCCACCACCGTTCCTCCCGCTCCGGTGGGTTCGGGGTCAACGGCTATCTGCCGGTGGCCGAGGTGGGGTCCGAGGGCCGGAGCACGGTATGCGTCGATCGTGACAGCGATGCCGTCGAACGCATGCTGGATCTCGCGGTGGACACCGTCGATGCGGTCGTTGCCCGGGAGCGGGCCGCGGCTGCACCGGGAGCGGACGTCGGCCACGACTGCGGAATGGAGCTGGATCGTGTTCTGCTGGTCACCTCACAGCCCTCGCCCGGCTTCCCGGCACAGCTCGCCAAGCGCCTGTGCCTCGCATCCGACGCCGCCGTCACCGCCGAGGGCATCCACGGCGACCCGCACACCTCGGCGCTCGTGCACGGCTACTGTCAGGCACAGGACGCGGGCCGCCTCCGGCACTACGACGCGATCCTGTTCGTCGCGGTCGGCGCGGGACCGGCCTCGGCAGCCTCCCTCTACCGGCTGACCGGTTCCACCGACGGAACCGCCCGCTGATGCCCGCCGGACCACCGCGAGCCCCCCGGCAGACATCACTGGCCGGACTGCTGGCCCGGAACGCGGCCCGTACGCCGGACGCGCCCGCCGTCATCCACCCCGACGGTGACCGCAAGGACGCGTCGGGCCGGGCGGAGTACACCTCGGTCGACTACGCCGCATTCGCGTCCCGGGTCACGGCCTGCGCGGCCGGGCTGGAAGCGCACGGTCTTCGCCGCGGCACCCGTACCGCCCTGCTGGTTCCTCCCGGCGGCAACCTCCTGACGCTCGTCTTCGCCATGATGCACCTCGGCGCCGTGCCGGTGGTGGTCGATCCCGGCATGGGGTTGCACCGCATGCTCGGCTGCTTCCAGCAGGTGGAGGTCGAGGCTTTCATCGGTGTCCCGTCGGCCCAGGTCCTGCGAAGGCTGCGTCCTCGTGCCTTCACCGGCCTCCGGGCGACGGTCTCGGTGGGCCGCAGGGACGGCTCGGGCCTCACGGAGCTGATCGGGCTCGGCACCGGCCGGGAGCAGCCGCCCGCCACCGAGAACGGGTCGGACGATCTCGCGCTCATCGGGTACACCACGGGGAGCACCGGCCCGGCCAAGCCGGTCGAGTTCACCGTCGGCATGCTGCGCGGCATGGCCCACAGCGTCGAAGAAGGGCATTACACGGACGAGTTGACGACCTCTCTCGTCACCATGCCGTTGATGGGTGTTCTCGACCTGGTCGGCGGACGCACCGTGGTCGTCCCGCAGATGGACATGGCCCGGGTGGGCGCCGCCGACCCGGCCGCCCTGACGGAGGTGATACGGCGCTTCTCGGTCCATGCCATGTTCGCGTCCCCGGCCCTGCTGGCACCGCTCGCCTCCCATCTCGCCGAGTCCGGAACCGCACTGCCCTCGCTGCGCCTGGTCATCTCGGGCGGCGCCCCGGTGAGCCCCGCCCTGATGCGCGGGTTGCGGGCCGTACTGACCGACGAGGCACGCGTGTACAGCACCTACGGGGCCACCGAGGCTCTGCCGATGGCTCAGTTGGAGAGCCGCGCGGCGCTCACCCGGATCGCCGAGGGACCGGCTGCGGGACTCGGTGTGTGCCTGGGCCGCCCGGCTCCCGGCATCACGCTGCGCACCATCACGATCAGTGACCGGCCGGTGCACCGCTGGACCCCGGACCTGCCGACGGCACCGGGAGAGCCGGGGGAGATCGTCGTGCGCGGCCCGGCCGTCAGCCCCCGGTACTTCAGGTCTCCCCGGGCGGACGCCGACCACAAGATCCAGGACGGTGAGCACCGCTGGCACCGCACCGGTGATGTCGGACGGATCGACGAGGAGGGACGGATCTGGTTCTGCGGACGCAAGAGCCAGCGGGTCCGCACCGCCGAAGGCGATCTGCACACGGTGCGCTGTGAGCACGTCTTCAACGCCCATCCTGCCGTGCAGCGCTCCGCCCTGGTGGGCGTCGGTCCCTACGGTGAGCAGCAACCGGTGCTGTGCGTGGAGCTGGCGCCGGACACCGACACATCCCAATGGCCGTGCATCGAGCGTGAGTTGCACGACCTGGGCGCGAGCAACCCCATGACCAAGCCCGTCACCCGGTTCCTGGTGCACCCGGGCTTCCCGGTGGACGTACGGCACAACGCCAAGATCCGCAGGGAGTTGCTCGCGGGCTGGGCCGAGGACCGTCTCACCGAACGGCTCCGCCCGACGGCCGGCGACCTGGGTCTGCGGGCCGTGCCGTTGCTCGGCTGGGCCTACATCGCGGCCTGGCCGTTCCTGCCCTGGGACCATCCGGCTCTCACCGCACTGTGGTGGGTCGACGTCTTTCTGAGCGTCGTCGTCCACGCGGCGCAGATACCGGCCGCCCTGCGCATGGAGCAAGAGCTCGCCAGCGGGCGCACACCACGGGCCACCGCCGCTCTCACCCTGCTCTTCGGGGCCACATGGTGGCGGACGGCCCTGCGCAGAAGGAAGGCCGCCGCGGCATGAAGGTACTGGTGACGGGCGCGTCCGGATTCCTGGGCAGCCATATCGTCGACGCCTGTCTGCGCGCCGGGGACGAAGTGCGGGTGCTGGTGCGCGAACACAGCGACCTGGAGTACCTGCGGACCGTCCCGGGCATCGATTTCGCCTACGGAGACCTGCGGGACACCGCGTCGCTGCGTGCGGCGGCGGACGGCATCGAGGCCGTGCACCACAGTGCCGCACGGGTGACCGACAGGGGCACGCGGGCCCAGTTCCTGGACGAGAATGTCGAGGGGACCCGGCGTCTGATGACGGCGGCCCGCGAGGCGGGGGCCCGTCGGTTCGTCTTCATCAGCAGCCCCAGTGCGCTGATGGGAGTCCGTGACGGCGACCGGCTCGGCATCGACGAGAGCGAGCCCTACCCCCGCCGCTTCCTCAACCTCTACTCGGAGACCAAGGCCGCCGCCGAGCGGATGGTGCTGGCCGCCGACCGGCCGGAGTTCACCACGGTCGCCCTGCGGCCCCGTGCCGTGTGGGGTCCGCGCGACCACTCCGGTTTCATGCCCAGGCTGCTTGCCCAGATGATGACGGGCAGTCTGCCCGACCTGTCCGGCGGCAGACAGGTCCACGCCTCGTTGTGCCACTGCGACAACGCCGCCGCAGCCGGCGTCCGCGCCGCCCGTGCCGAAGGAGTCGGCGGCAGGGCGTACTTCATCGCGGACCCCGAGCCGGTGGAGGTCTGGAGCACGCTCGCCGACCTGGCCGCACGCTTCGGCGGCACGCCGCCCACCAAGCGGGTCTCCCCCGGCCTGCTGCGCGCTGCCGCGTTCACCGCGGACATGCTCTGGAAACTACCGCCGCTGGCCCGGCGTTCGGCACCACCGCTCTCGCGCTACTCACTGGCCTTGCTGACCCGTTCGGCGACGTACGACACCTCGGCGGCGCGGCGTGACCTGGTCGCACCGGAAGTGGACCACGAGACCGGCATGGCGCGGCTGACGGAGTGGATCGACAGCATCGGTGGCGTCGACCAGTACCTCCGGAACTTCCCACAAGGAGCCCCCCATTGAACACACTGCACATGCGTGAGGGCGGCCCTGACGACGCTCTCGCCACCCTCAGCCTGCTGGACAAAGCCACCGAATGGCTGGCAACGCGTGGACGAACCGCGCAGTGGGGGGCGGATCCTTGGTCCTCGCAACCTGCCTCGGTGCGACGCATTCGACGTTATGCCAAGGAAATGACCGTCCGCGTTGCCGAACTCGAGGGCACCGTTGCCGGTGTGTCCATCCTGTCGGAGACGCCCCAGCCGTATGTGGACTCCGCGGCCGAGCAGGAGATGTACATCTTGCTGCTCGTCACGGACCGCGAGCTGACCGGCCGGGGTGTCGGGCGGGCACTGGTCGACGATGCCTGCGCACAGGCGGTGCGCCGCGGGATCGGCCTCCTCAGGACGGACTGCTACGACGGTGACGGCGCACTGGTCAGGCACTACCAGAGACTGGGATTCCGGCCCGCGGAGTCGATACGGGTCTACAGATCGGGCACCGCGGACACCTGGCCATGCAGAGTACTTGAGATGCGGGTCTGACCATTACTGCAATCTGACCATGACTGCAATCGGCGGGAAGTAGAGATGGCGGGACACCAGCAGCAGGAATTTTCAGGTGAAGCAGTGTCAGGTTCGGGCCTCTTTCGGCGGTTCGTGTCCCCGAGCGAGTGGATCTACCTTGCCGGAGAACGGTCGGCACCACCCTTTGCCATCCAATACGTCGTGGAGGGAACCGGCTCTCTCGATGAGGGCAGAGTGGCCGAAGCGGTCGCTCGGTCGGCAGCTGCCTGCCCCGGGGCGCGGCTGGTACGGCGTGGCACGGTGTGGGTGGACAGCCAACGAGCACCCGGAGTCCGCACCGTGGGCGACTGGGGTGCGCAGACGTCCGGGGCGCTCGACACAAGCGCCGGGCGCAGTTGCGAAGTAGTCCTACGGGATGGGGACGCGCCCGCGCTGCTCTTCCGAGCCCACCATGCGGTCATGGACGGCCGGGGCGTACTCGACTGGGTCCTGGACACTTTTCGTGCCCTGCGTGACCAGGAGCCGTTGGGTGCCCGGTCCGGGCTGTCCGACATGGCTCTGCTCGACGAACTCGGTGCGCGGGGTCGGCGGCCCGGCCTGGTTCCACGGTTCCGCTCGCCACTGGGCCGCCGGGCGGCTGGTTCCGGCCGTGGGTGGCTGCATCGCACGGTGGACGGCTCGCATGCGGCGGTGGTCGCCAAAGCTGCTGCTGCGCTCACGCGCACCACCGGTGATGCCACACGCGTGATGGTGCCGGTCGACCTGCGCCGGCACCGTCCGGGTCTGCGGTCCACCGCCAATCTCAGCCTTCCCGTCTTCCTCGACGGACAGGCCGGGGAAGGCTGGGAGCAGTGGCACGAGCGACTGCTGCACGCTCTGGAGCACAACCACGAGCTCACGAGGGGCAGTGAGGCCGTCGCGCTCAAGATCCCCCTGGGGCCGCTGAGTACGATCCTGAGCCTGGGTGACATGGGTACGCGTGCCGTGAACCGGTATCCGTGTTCAGCCCTGATCACTCATCTCGGCCGGGTCGACGAAGAAGACTTGCAGGCACCGGGCTTCCAGCCCACGGATGTGTACACGCTGCCCCAGCGGGTCCCCCTCATTCCACTCGCCTTGGCCGCGACGGAGTTCGGCGGCACCACTCGGCTCACCATGGCCCGCCCCACCGAACCCGCTGCTGCCCGGAAGGCCGAGCAGATCCTTGATGCCATCGCGGAGGAACTGCTGCCCACCGCTCACCGCGGCCCCTCGGTCACCGGCCGGCGGGCAGCACACCGCCCTGCCACCCTCGTCCAGATGCTGCGGCAGCAGGTGGAGCGCACCCCGAACGCGACCGCACTGCTCGGGCCCGATGGCCGACTCAGCTACGCGGAACTGGACCGCCGCTCCGACGCCGTTGCCACCGCGCTCCGCAAGCACGGTGCGGGAGCCGGCTCCCTCATCGGTCTGCTCAGCCACCGGACTGCATCGGCGATCACGGGGCTCTGGGCCGCTCTCAAGATCGGTGCCGCCTACCTGCCGTTGGATCCGAACCACCCCCACAGCCGCACCACAGCACTCCTGGCCGACGCAGGCGCCGCCCTCTGCCTGGTCGGCGGCGACGCCCACAGCGGGCACGACGGATTTCCGTGCCCCGCTCTCGAGCTGGAAGACCTCATGGGCCCTTCGCCCGCACAGGAACCGTCGGCAGACAGTTCCTGCCCTTGCCGCCCCAGGCCGAACGACCTCGCGTACGTCATCTACACCTCCGGGTCGACGGGCAAGCCCAAAGGCGTCATGGTCGAGCACTCGGCCATCACCCACTACACGCGCTGGGCGATCCGCCAGTACGGCATCCGCGAAGACACCAGGTTCGCGGTATTCACCTCGCTCGCCTTCGACCTCACCGGCACCGCCCACCTACTGCCGCTCCTGGCCGGCGGCAGCGTGACCCTCATCCCCGAGGAACCCGACCACATCACCCTCACCGACGCCCTCACCAACTCCGGAGCGAACTCGCTCAAGGTCACGCCCGCACACCTCGAACTCATCACCCGCCTCGATGTCCGGCCCCGGGGCTTTCGCCTCGTCGTCGTCGGTGGCGAACAACTGCGGGGCGAACTCGCCGCCCGCAGCCAGGACATGTTCGGCCCCGACTGCCGCATCATCAACGAGTACGGCCCCACCGAAGCAACCATCGGCTGCATCACTCACACTTTCGACCCCGAACGTGACGCAGCACGCCACGCCGTCCCCATCGGCCTCCCCGCCGACAACACCGCCGTTCACCTCCTCGACCCACGAGGCGTCCCCGTCCCCCACGGCGAGCGAGGCGAAATTCATCTCGCCACCGCGCAACTCGCCCGCGGCTACCTCCATCGTCCCGATCTGACACGCGAACGCTTCCGCACACTCGCCGACGGCACCCGTGCCTACCGCACCGGAGACCTCGCCCGGCTCACTCCCGAAGGACTCCTCGAGTACCTCGGACGCAGCGACGGCCAACTCTCCATCCGGGGACACCGCATCGAACCCGAAGAAGTAGAAGCCGCACTCGAAAGCCACCCGGATGTCACCCAGGCCGTGGTCCTCGCCAGACCGGTCCGCCGCGACGGCCCGGCCGCCCTGTGTGCCTACATCACAGGAAACACCGAACCCGAGCCCATCCAGGAACACGCGGCACGACTTCTTCCCTCCTACCTCGTTCCCGCAGCCATCCAGGTTCTCGACCGTTTCCCGCTCACCGTGAACGGAAAAATTGACACTGCTGCGCTCCCCTCACCCACAAGCCTCCGCATACGGCAGGGAGAGCGAGAGGAAGAGCAGGGCAGCAACGACGCCGCCCACCGAGCCATAGCGGGGATTTGGGCAAAAATTCTGGAAGTGGATCCGGACACCCTCACTCCCGAATCCGACTTCACCCGCCTCGGCGGCGACTCACTCGAACTGCTTACCATGCTCCAACACGTCGCGCAGGAGATCACCGCCCCCGAGGACAGGCGAGAGTTCCAAACGAAGATCCGCGATCTCGTCGGCCGGCCCACGCTGCACAACGTCACTCGGGCAGCGCACCGGGGACAGGATCCAGCAGCGACGAGCCGGCTCCTGGAGTCCGCTCGCAAGGGCGGGACGACCGATCACAGATCCGAAAGGCCATAGGCTCGTTCCCGGCGGGGCATCGACCGCCGCCGACCAGCCGGCGGACTCCCCGCGTCCGTACGTCCGAGCCAGGGATATGACGATGACCCCGCAGTCCTACCTCACCGATCTCTTCTCGCTGGAGGGCCGCACCGCCCTTGTCACCGGCGGCAGTTCGGGGATCGGGCGGGCCATCGCCGGGGCACTCGCGCACGCGGGGGCGAGCGTGGTGATCGTGGCACGGCGTGAGGCCCAACTCGCGGCCGCCGTAGGGGAACTGACCGCCGAGGGCTGCCGGGCGGCCTGGGTGAGCGCCGATCTGGGTTCGCGCGACGGGGTACGGGCGGCGGCCGAGGAGGCGGCGGCGGCCTTCGGGGAGCCGGACATTCTGGTCAACTCCGCCGGGATCAACCTGCGTCCGCCGATGGACGAGCTGACGGAGGAGGTGTGGGACGCCACCATGGCGGTGAACCTGGAGGCGCCCTATCTGCTCGGCCGACGCTTCGGCCCGGCGATGGCGGAGCGCGGCTTCGGACGGATCATCCATGTGTCCTCGCAGCAGGCGCACCGGGCCTTCGTCCAGAGCGGCGCCTACGGGGTCTCCAAGGGCGGCCTGGAGTCGCTCGCCCGTTCCCAGGCGGAGGCCTGGTCCCCGTACGGCGTCACGGCCAACACCCTCGTCCCCGGCTTTGTGATGACCCCGCTGAACCGGCGGCTGTCGTCCGATCCCGCCAAGGTGGCCGAGCTGGCCGCCCGTACGATGCTCGGCCGCAATGGTCTCGCGGAGGACTTCGCCGGCGCGGCGGTCTTCCTGGCGAGCCGTTCCTCCGCGTACATCACCGGACAGTCCCTGTTTGTCGACGGCGGACTGTCGGTCCACTGAGGCCGGGGGTCGCCCGCGCGGAACCGGCCGGGATCCGGCCATGCGGGATGCGGCGCGCCCGTTCCGGGAGCGGGGCGGCGGTTAGGGTCGCGGTATGGACGTCCGCGTGGACATCGTCAGGGAGGCGAGCGGCGAACTGGTCGACGCCTTCGCCCGGCTGCTGCCGCAGCTGTCCGCCACGGCAGCGCCGCTCGACCACGAGGCGGTCGACCGGATGGTGACCTGTGACGCCACCACCATCCTTGTCGCCCGGACACCGGAGGCGGTCGTCGGGACGCTGACTCTGGTGCTGCTGCCTCTGGCGTCGGGGCTGCGGGGCCGTATCGAGGATGTGGTCGTCGACAGCGGGGCGCGCGGCCTGGGGGTCGCCGGTCTCCTCACCCAGGAGGCCGTGCGGATCGCCCGGGAGGCGGGCGCTCGTACGGTGGATCTCACGTCCCGGCCGGATCGTGCGGCAGCGAACCGGCTGTACGAGCGGGTCGGCTTCCGGGCCCGGCAGTCGACCGTCTACCGCTTTCCGCTCAACGGGTAGCAGGCCTCTCGGTGAGCGGCAACCGAGGTGCCCGGGTGCCCAGTTCGCCGATGAGCCGTCGGTAGGTGTCGAAGGCGGCCTTGGGGGTGTAGTCGTCGCGGAGGAGGCCGAAGCGGTGGAAGAGTTTGTTGCCCGCGCTGTCGGCGTCGCGCAGGGCGAAGAACGAGTACGCGTCGATGTTCAGGTCCGCCGACAGGGCTTCAACGGTCCGGACGACGGTTTCGAGGGTCTCGGCCTGTCGCTGTTCGGTGCGGCCGGGGCCGGTGGGCCAGCCGTTCTCGCAGATGCGCAGCGGGACGGTGTCCGGAATCCGGGCCTTCGGCAGGTCGGTGCGACGGAGGGCCGTGAGGACCCCGGCGACCGCCGCTGCCAGCCGGTCGGCGGGGAGGGGCCGGAACACATCCGGGAAGAAGTCCAGGCCGACATAGTCGAGGCTCCGCAGAAAGCGGGCGTCGGCCAGGTCGCCCAGCCGCGGCCAGAAGGTGTCGGCCGGGTCGAAGGTCGGTACCGCGTTGAAGCCGACCGCCAGATCGAACCCCAGGGCTTCGGCCTCCCGCTTGGCCGCGACGACCCCTTGGACGAGCGCGTTCAGGACGTTCGGGGTGCTGCCGTCCAGCGCGGGGAGCGTGGCGTTGGGCTCTTCACAGATCTGGAGTGACGCCAGCCGCGGCCCGGCTGTCCGGACCGTGGTGCGGATGAAGTCCAGCCATCCTTCCAACTCGCCCGACGGCTCACGGAACTGCACCACGAGGTCGAGCGGGCGCCCCGGCCGCAGGCAGGCCTCCGGGTCGGCGGGAGTGGGGGGCTCCTCCGGTGTCACGGTGCCGGCGAAGGGGCGGTAGGCGCGCACCGACAACAGGGCGGCGCTGTCGCCCTGGAGCCGGTCGAGTGCTTCGACGACGCGGCGCGGGTCGTCCGGAGTTGACCGGGCTGACGACTCCCTGTTCGTCGCCCAGCAGGCCGCCGGGGTAGATGCCGAAGGTCAAGGGCATGGTCATGTCCCCCTGGAATCCAGAATTTTGGTGTCACTGCAATTTTGGCGTGACACTATCATTTGGGTATGGGCCTTCGAGAGATAAAGAAGCGGCAGACCCGCACGGCGATCGCCGATGCGGCACTGGCGCTGTTTCTGGAGCACGGCTTCGACCAGGTCACCGTGGCCGAGGTGGCACGGCAGGCGGGGGTGTCCACCAACACCGTGTTCAACTACTTCCCCGCCAAGGAGGACCTCTTCTTCGACCGCCAGGCGGAGGTCGAGGGGCATCTCGCCGCACTGGTGCGCGATCGCGCTCCCGGCGCCTGCCCGGCGGAGGCCGTCCGCGACGATCTGCTGGCCGCCCTGCGGCGCGACGAGCCGACGCTCGGACTCCGGCCCGGCGCCCCGAGGTTCTGGCAGGTCATCGGCGACAGTCCGGCACTGCGGGCACGGGAACGGGAGATCGGCGAACGCGCGGAGGCCGCCCTGGCGACCGCCCTGGCCGAGCACCCGCCGCGGAGTACAGGGGCATCGGACGGCGTCGGGCTCCCGATGGCCGCGCTTGTGGCAGGTGCCGTCGCCGGTACCTACCGGGCCGCCGTGCGGGAGGTGCGACGGCGCATCATGTCCGGCGAGTCACCCCAAGTCGCCCGGGACGCGGTCGCCTCGGCGGCACTTCCGGCCTTCGGCCTGCTCTGCTCGGGGCTGCACGCGACCGCCTCCCCGGAACAGCCGCCGGGAGACCCGGAGCAGTGAACGCGAGCCCCGGACCGGCCCGCGGAAGTGCCGGACCGCCCCGCCGCAGCCCCGAACCCGTCCGCTGAAGCGCCGCCGGGCCACCCCGCGGCAACCCCCAACCCGCCCGCTGAAGCCTCGGAGCACATCCACAGCCGCCGCCCCCGTTCCTAAAAGTATTAGGTGAATGCATAATGGATATCGGCGAAGGGAAGGAGAGCCATGGCTCGAGCAGGACTCACCACCGAGCGACTGACCCGCGCAGGGGCCGAGTTGGCCGATGAGGTCGGCTTCGAGCAGGTGACGGTTTCGGCACTCGCCCGGCGGTTCGACGTCAAGGTCGCGAGTCTCTACTCGCATCTGAAGGGTTCCCAGGACCTCAGGACCAGGATCGCCCTGTTCGCCCTGGAGGAACTCGCCGACCGGGTCGCCGACGCCCTGGCCGGGCGGGCCGGGAAGGACGCCCTGATGGCGTTCGCGCAGGCCTACCGCGACTACGCCCGGGAGCACCCCGGCCGCTACGACGCGGCCCGGCTCAGGCTCGACCCCGGGACGGCGGCCGCCAGTGCGGGCGTACGGCACGCGCAGATGTCACGGGCGATCCTGCGCGGCTACGACCTGGCGGAGCCGGACCAGACCCACGCGGTCCGCCTGCTGGGCAGTGTGTTCCACGGCTACATCAGCCTGGAGATGAGCGGAGGCTTCAGCCATACCGCCGTCCCCGCGGAGGAGTCCTGGTCCTGGGTCGTGGACTCGCTCGACACCCTGCTCCGCAACCGGACCGCACCCTGACCGTCCCGCCCGCCACCCACCCACCCACCCGGACACCTCGACCGACGGACTGAGGCCATGAACAGCGAGCACGACTGGATCACCACCCCGCTCACCCCGGACATGCTGCGCGGCGCCCTCGATGTGGAACACACCTCGCACGGTCTGCTGCCGCACCGGCTCACCGCCCCGGCGCGGCGGCAGATCCCCGACGACCAGCTGGCCATGGCCGAGGCCCAGCCGTCGGGCGTGCGCGTGGTCTTCCGCACCCGGGCCACCGCCGTCGAGCTGGACACGCTGCCCACCAAGAGGGCCTACGAGGGCTACCCGCAACCGGCGGACGGCGTCTACGACCTGCTGGTGGACGGCCGCCTCGCCGCCCAGGCCACCGTGCCCGGCGGCAGGACACAGGTGGTGGACATGGCCGCGCAGACGGTCGAGCTGCGCGAAGGCCCGCCCGGCACCGCCCGGTTCACCGGTCTGCCCTCCGGCGACAAGCACATCGAGATCTGGCTTCCTCACAACGAGATCACCGAGCTGATCGCCCTGCGGACCGACGCCCCCGTCACACCGGTAGGGGACGGCGGGCGCACGGTGTGGCTGCACCACGGCAGTTCCATCAGCCATGGCTCGGTCGCGCCCCATCCGACCGCGATCTGGCCCGCCCTGGCCGCCGCACAGGCCGGGGTGGAACTGGTCAATCTGGGGTTCGGCGGCAGCGCGCTGCTCGACCCCTTCACGGCCCGCGCGATGCGCGACACCCCGGCGGACCTGATCAGTGTCAAGATCGGCATCAATATCGTGAACGCCGATGTGATGCGGCTGCGCGCCTTCGTACCCGCCGTCCACGGCTTCCTCGACACGCTCAGGGAAGGGCATCCGACCACACCACTCCTGGTCGTCTCCGCCATCCTGTGCCCGATCCAGGAGGACACTCCCGGCCCCCTCCTGCCCGACTCCGAGGGCGGAACCATGCGCCTCAAGGCCACCGGTGACCCGGCCGAACGCATCGCCGGGCGGCTGACGCTCCGGGTCATCCGCGACGAACTCGCCCGGATCGTGGACGAGCGGAGGGCCGACGATCCGCATCTTCACTACCTCGACGGCCGGGAACTCTACGGCGAGGAGGACTACGCCGAACTGCCGCTGCCGGACGAGGTCCACCCCGATCTGGCCGGCCACCGCCGCATCGGCGAGAACTTCGCACGACTCGCGTTCCGCACCGACGGCCCCTTCGCCCCCGCCACCGGCTGACCCGGCAGGGGCCCGACCAGAGGGGGCGGGACGGGGGGCGGGGACGGCCGGATACCAAGCCTTTGCCGATTCGGGGGCATCGCTCGAACCGCCCCCCATCTGCACGGATTCCGCTTTGTCCGGTTCATGGGGCCGCATGTCGCGCCGAGTTCACCGCACTGCCCTTCCTTCGGGTTCTACGCGCGTGGTGTCATGCACGCGCTCACCACGTCCTCCCCCGGTGAGCGTCCCCCGACCAGGAGTCACGCATGCTGTGGAA
The DNA here is from genome assembly GCF_044548405.1 of Streptomyces sp. NPDC052040. NCBI lineage: Bacteria > Bacillati > Actinomycetota > Actinomycetes > Kitasatosporales > Streptomycetaceae > Streptomyces > Streptomyces sp. NPDC052040. The sequence continues at coordinate 32,661 of NZ_JBIUBV010000025.1, forward strand.
GCTCCTCGGGCGTGCAGGTGTCGCCACGGCGGCCGGTGCCGCCGTACTCGCCACCGCGATCCCCGCACACGCCGCCGACTACTCCGCCTTCGCCTTCTCCCGGAGTGGCAGCCAGCCCGCCGTCTACGACTTCATCAACTCGGCCACCCGCTCCCTCGACATGACCATGTACGAGTTGGAGGACACCACGGCCGTCGACGACCTCATAGCCCTGAAGAACAAGGGTGTCACCGTACGGGTCGTGCTGGACCGTCAGCACCAGAGCGAGGACGGCCCGGCGTACAACTCCCTGAAGAGCGCGGGCATCGGAGTCGCATGGTCGTCCTCCGCGTTCGTCTACACCCACCAGAAGACCATCACCGTGGACGGCACCACGTCGCTGGTCCTGACCGGGAACCTCACCTCGCAGTACTACGAGACCAGCCGTGACTACGGCGTCTTCGACGACGACAGCCGCGATGTCGCCTCGATCGAGAAGGTCTTCGACGCAGACTACGCGGGTACTCCGGTCACCCCCACCGACGGCGACCACCTTCTGTGGTCCCCCACCGACTCCCGCAGCAGACTGCTCTCCCTGGTCAACGGTGCCACGGCAACGCTGGACGTGGAGGAGCTGGAACTCGGCGACAGCGGTGTGGTCAACGCCGTCGTGGCACGGGCGAAGGCGGGCGTCGCCGTACGCGTGGTGCTGGAGAGCCCGTCCGGCTACTCCCGCCAGGTGTCCGCGATCAAGGCGGCGGGCGGCACCGTCGTGGGGTACTCCGACCCGAACGGCTTCTACATTCACGCCAAGGCGATGGTCGCCGACTACGGCCTCGCCACCCAGAAGGTGGAGGCGGGGTCCATGAACATCAGCAGCAACTCGCTCGACAGAAACCGGGAGTTGGGCATCGTCCTCACGGGGACCGGGGTGGCGGAGTCCGTCGCCACCACCGTGGAGACCACCTTCGACAGCGACTTCGCGGGAGGAACGTCCGCCTGACCGCAACCGCAGCCCGCGGTCCGGTCCGGTACGGTCCGGCGGATCAACGACCGGCGGACACGCTCCGCATGGCCTCACGCATGGTCTTCGCGGTGGCTGTCGCGTCATAGCCCTCCGGGACCCCCTCGACCAGGATGATGTCGCCCGCGATGTGCTGCGCGCGCAGGGGCGCGATCTCCTGGTACGCGGGGGAGTCCCACCAGGCCCGCGCCTCGGCGATCCCGGGGAAGACGATCACCACGACATGACCGGGCCAGCTGCCCTCCTTCACCTCGTGCTGCGCGCCGTGCACGAGGAAGCGGCCGCCGTACGGCTCGAAGGTGGAGGTGATGTGCTCGATGTACTCGGCGATCTCCGGGTGCGGGGCGGACTCCTGAAGGTGGGCTATGGCGTAGGCAGACATGATGTCCTCCGGGTCGGTCGGGCTCCGTATGCAGACGAGCGTGGCACGGCGTCCGGGCCGGGTCGATGACCTGTCAGGTAAGGGCGACCGCGAGGTCCGGCCCGGCCTTCCTCACCTCTCGTGCAACCGGTCCCGCATCCGCTCGACCGTCCTACAGATCCGCAGTGCGGCACCCGTGGCGGCGGTGTGTCGCCGCCGGTCGAGCAGACGGGCCAGCAGCGCCCAGCCCCCCGGCTGCTCCGGCGCCAGGACGAGTGCCGGGACCAGCGCGGACAGCGCAGGTCCTGCATCACCTTCGTCGGCGAGCGCCTCCGCACGCAGCCCGTGCGCGAAATGCAGCCACGGATACCGGTCGAGCATCTCGGACAGGGCGGGCAGGTCCGGGCTGCGGGGGCCCTGCCCCAGGTGGGCCCACAGCTCCTTTTCGGTGATGGGAGTCGTCTGGTAGGCGGACGGGTCGTCGACCCGGCGGAGCGCGGGCCAGGGGTCGACCAGTGCGGTCGCCGTGCGCCAGCTCGGCCGCAACCAGACCGCGGAAGGCTCCGAGGTGTTCCTCAAGGACTCGGGCAGCAGGGCCCGTTCGCGGGCGAACCGCCTGCCGGTGGTGTCCCCGAGTGCACGGAACTTCTTCTCCACATCGCGGCTGTAGTCCAGTGCCGCGCCCATGCCGCGGATCTCCAGTGCGACCCACAGCGAGGGGAAGTCCGCGTGCAGTTCCTCGAACTGCGCGCACACCGTCTTCAGTCCGAGCGGCAGCCGCACCACGGCCTGCCGCAGCCCGCCCCGACAGGTGACGGCGGCGCAGGTGACCTCGGCCAGCGCCGAGACCCAGGTGTCGAAGTCGTGGGCGGCACGGACCCGGTCGAGACGGGCGTGGACGAAGGCCAGCATCCAGTTGGCCGCACGCTGTGCGGACCGGCCGAGCGCGGGTGCGGGCTCCGTCGGCCAGTAGAGGGGTCCTGTCACCCACTGCTCCGGCGAGGCGGGCACGTCTCGCGTGAAGACACGGGTCAGGTCGCGGGCCGAGGGGGTCTCCTCCCCCGCTGCCCGCAGCAGCAGCGCCACAGCGTCTCCGGCCGCGGACGCGTTCATGGCCTGTCCGGTGGCTGCCAGCTCGACGATCAGCCGCACCGCCTCCGGTACGGCGTCCTGGGCGTCGGTGGCGACGCAGTGCCACAGCGCGGCACGCAGCAGCCGGTCGGTCAGCGCGGCCCGGCGGCCCTCCGCGTCCTCCTGCGACTCGTCCTCAGCCGTGTCCTCGCCGGGTCCATAGCTCTTCCAGCGCACGAACAGCTCGCTGATCCACTGGCTCGGCGTGAGCTGGGGCCATTGTGCGGTGTATCCGGCGAACGGCGCGCCCTCCTGCACGGCGGGAGCCGAGACGACGAACGGGAGGTCGGCCGCGAAGCGCAGGCCGATCTCCTCCTCGGCCGCCAGGGTCAGCGCGAGCAGGATGCGGTTGCGGCGCCGCCGGTATTCCGCCGAAGGCGCCTCCGGCCCGCGATAGGCCATGGCCGCGGTCTGCCGACCGGCGAGCAGCGCCTCCTGGAGGAGGATGTCGATGACCTCCAGCAGCGGCCCGGCCCCCGGAGCGGGGCAGGTGACCAGGGTGGGCGCGGTCACGAGGTCAGTCCCGTCAGGCCGATGGTCGTGACGATGTCACCGAGGTTGGCCCGCGTGGTGTCGAACGCCCGCAGCAGCCACTCACGGGCCGAGACACGGTCGGTGCGCATGTGCTCGATCCCCTGCCGGTACAGCTCCAGCCCCAGGTCGTCCAGGTACTTGCCGGGCTTGGCCGTGGCGGCGGCATGGTTGATCAGCGCGAACACCCGGCGCAGGCGCTGGCGTACCGCGCGTTCGTTGTCCAGGTCACCGAGGGGCAGGTACAGCGCCTCGCACTCCTCGGCCAGATCGTCCAGGACGACCAGTCCCGGCAGCGGTGGCACCGGCCGTCCCTCGAACAAGGCCCGGACCATACGGTACGAGGGGTGGACGCCGATGTCCAGATCCGCCCAGGAACGCAGCGAATCGGCGCCCACGGGCACCACGATGGGGGCGGGTTCGTCGAGGGTGAACAGGACCAGGAGATCGGGACCGCTGTCGTCGGCCAGGGTGCCCGCGCGCACATAGTCCGCGACCTCGGCGTCGCGGCTGTGGAACGCCAGGAAGCAGTACGCCCGGGCGAACTCCCGCAGCCGCCGCAGGTTCTGCGGTTGCAGCAGCTCGTTCAGAGCCCGGATGTTGCCGCTCTGGTTCCGCGTATCCGCCGCGGCCTCTTCGAGCAGAGCCGCCAGGGACAGTACGTACATGCGCTCCCCCGTAACGTCGAGCAACAGCAACCCAACGGGCGCTCACCGCACGCCCGTTGAGCACGATAGCCCTGTCCGGGCAGCGACCGCCGGGAGTTGCGGCGGCCGGGGGGCGGGCGTCGTTCAGGTCAGGGCGTCCGAGAGGCGGACGAAGGTGTGGCCCCTGGCCAGCAGGGCGGGAACGGCCGCGGCGATTCCGCGGGCCGTGCCTCCTGCGGGGTGGTTCATGTGGCACAGGACGATGGATCCCTCACCGGCCGACACGACGGTGGCATGGACCTGTCCCGGGGTGAAGGTGGCGCCCCCGTCGCCGTTGACGGAGAAGCTGACGAAGCGCTCCCCCAGGTCGGTCACGATCCGGGCCGCCACGTCGTCGCAGTAGGCGGTGCCGGAGCGGAAGAAGCGCGGTGGGGCGCCCAGCAGCCGGGTCAGCTTGGCCTGGTTCCCGGCCACCTCGTCGTACACCTCGGCCGCGTCGCGGGTGCCGGGGATGCCGTAGGCGGAACGTCCGGTCACCGACAGCGGGCGGTGCCGGGTGCCGTGGTTGGCGATCTCGAACAGGGGGTCCTGGGCGAGCCGGTGGAACTCCGACGGATTCTCGTCGATCCAGCGGGAGTTGAGGAAGAGTGTCGCCGGGACCTTCCGCGCGCGCAGGAAATCGATCAGCGCCCGGTCGTAGCCGCTGCCGCCGGGTCCGCCGCAGGCATCGAAGGTCAGGGCGATCGCCCGGGTGCCTCGCGGGAGCCGCTGCACCACACCGGGGGCCTCGAAGCCCCAGCTGCGGGGGGCGGAGTGGCCGTAGCGGGCGACGATCTCCGCGCGGGTGACCGCGGGCGCCGTCGCCGACGGCCGCGTGGTGGGGACGGCGGGCGCGGTGGGCGAGCCGGACGCGGAGGGCGCCCCGCCCGACATGCTCTTCTCCGGGCCCGAGCAGCCGGCGAGCACGCCTCCCGCCATGGCCGCCAGCAGCGTCCGGCGCCTGGTCGTCATTCAGTCCCCCACCTGGTCGAAGAGCCGATCAGTCGAAGAGCTGATCAACGGACCGACGCCCGTCCGGACAACCGTACGATGCGACAAGCCCGGAACCGGGGAGGCGACGGACAAAAGATCACCAACGATCCTTGGCTGATCATTTGCCCTGGTGGCGGACGGCGGGCGTGGTGTCCGCCGATCCCCGCCGACAGGCGACACACTGTCGGCGGCCGGGGCGGGGCGGGCCCCGCTAGGGTCGCGCCATGACGCACAGCTTCGCAGTCCACATCCCCGACGCAGAGCTCGAACCGGAGCCGCTCGACCCGGCACAGATCGTCTCCGGCACCCCGGAGGTGACCGGCCAAGTGGTCTGGGAGTCGGAGGACGGCCGGCAGATACGGGGCATCTGGCAGATCACGCCCGGTGTGGTGACCGACACCGAGGCGGACGAACTCTTCGTCGTCATCAGCGGTTCCGCGACGATCGAGGTCGAACAGGGCCCCACGCTGCACGTCGGACCGGGCGACATGGCGGTGCTGCGCGAGGGCGACCGCACGACGTGGACGGTGCACGAGACGCTCCGCAAGGCGTACGCGATCAGCCTCTGACCGTGCGGGAGTTCGCCCTTCCCCGGCGGCCGGGGGGCATTGCGACGGGGCGCGCCGCACACCGGCGGCGCCGCCTTCCGCCGCCGGGCGCGGGCCGCAAGTGTCCCTGGATCTCCGCGGAATTGTCCGTGATCCGTAACGGAGGCATCCTCCGGCCGCCATTCTCCGTCCTGACGGGTGCAGGGAACCCACACAGACGGCAAGGGGCGGGACTGACATGGTGCGGCATGGCGGACGGGGTTGGCGCGGGCGGGTGCTGGCGGCGGCGGTCGGTGTGGCGGCGGTGGCGACCGCGGCCTCGGTGTGGACCGCGCAGGCCGGTCCCGTGGAGAGTCCGCGAGACCGCGCGGACGCCTCGACGTCCCCCTCCGCCACGCCCGAGGCGCGTCCCCCGGCGGGCATACCGCTCTCGGCGGAGATCGCCCACGCCTCCGACGGCGGCGCCCGGGCCGTCAACATCACCATCGACGACGGCCCGGACCCCGTCTGGACGCCGCGGGTGCTGCGCGTACTGCGGGACTACGGCGTGAAGGCCACCTTCTGCATGGTGGGGCCGCAGGCCCAGGCCCACCCGGAGCTGGTCAAGGCGGTAGTCGCGGCGGGGCACCGGCTGTGCGACCACACGGTGTCGCACGACACCGCGATGGACAAGAAGTCCGAGGCCTACCAGTCGCAGCAGATCCTGGACGCCGCACGCATGATCACCGAGGCCTCCGGGGGTGTGAAGCCGCTCTACTACCGGGCCCCGGGCGGCGCCTTCACCCCGTACAGCCGTCATCTGGCCGCCTCGCACGGTATGCGCCCGCTCGGCTGGAACGTCGACACCAAGGACTTCGAGCTGCCCGGCACCGGCGCCATCGTCGCCACCGTGAAGAACGAGCTGTCCAACGGTCCGACCATCCTCTTCCACGACGCGGGCGGCGACCGCTCCCAGACCGTGGCGGCCCTGCGCGAGGTCCTGCCGTGGCTGAAGCAGCAGGGGCACCCCTTCGGCTTCCCGGTGCGCTGACCGGAGCCCGGGCGGGGCGGCCGGTGACGGCCGGCCGGACCGCCTGAGAGCGACCGCATCCCGGGAACGAGACCGTCGGCCGCACCCGGTCCGGGGCGGCCGACGGTTGACAGACCCGAAGTGTGAGTGGTTAATTACTCATATAGGGAGCGCACACCCCACAACAGGGCAGCCACTCCCCCATCGACACCGATTCAGCACAGAGTCAGTACGGCTTCATAAGTGAGTGACCAACCACTCCTCCCTCTAGATATCGACCGATCCGCCACACCACCTCCACGGGAGTCCAGCCATGCAGACCACCGAAATGGTCCTTCCCTCCGTCGGCGAGCCCGAGTCCCTTCAGCTGCGGGTGCGGGAGCTGCCCGAGCCGGGGCCCGGGCAGGCCCTGGTCCGGGTGGAGGCCAGCGGTGTCACCTTCGCCGAGCAGCAGATGCGCCGGGGCAAGTACTACGACATGCCCGCCTTCCCCTTCGTGCCCGGCTACGACCTGGTGGGCACTGTGGAGGCGCTGGGCGCCGCCGTGCCGGGCGGGCCGCGGCCGGTGATCGGGCAGCGGGTCGCCGCCCTGACCAAGACCGGCGGCTGGGCCGACCGCGTCCTGCTCGACACCGCCGACCTGATACCCGTACCCGACGGCGTGGCCGCCGCCGACGCCGAGACCCTGGTCACCAACGGCGCCACCGCCTGGCGCATGCTGCACCACACCGCGAAGGTCCGGCCGGGCGACACCGTCGTGGTCCACGGCGCAAACGGGGGCGTGGGCAGCGTGCTGGTGCAGCTGGCCCGCGCGGCCGGGGTCCGGGTGATCGGGACCGCCTCCGCGCGCAACCAGGAGGCCGTCCGCGCCCTCGGGGCCGTCCCCGTCGACTACCGCGACGACGTTCCCGCCCGCGTCCGTGAACTCGCCCCCGGCGGTGTGGCCGCCGTCTTCGACCACGTGGGCGGCAAGGGCATCCGGGACTCCTGGCGCATGCTCGCCCCCGGCGGCACCCTCGTGTCCTACGGCAGCGCCTCGACCCGTGACCAGCCCGGCAACGGCACCCTCACCGTGCTGCGGCTCGTGGTGCGGCTCGCGCTGTGGAATCTGCTGCCCAACCGGCGCGGCGCCCACTTCTTCAACCTGTGGGCCGGCAAGAGCCGTCGGCCCGCGCGGTACCGGGCCCGGCTGCGCGACGACCTCACCGCGGTCTTCGCCCTCCTTCGGAGCGGGGCCATCAGCGCGCGGATCGACGCGGTCTATCCGCTGGAGCAGGCCGCCGAGGCACTCAGGTACGCCGAGTCCGGGCAGGTCGTGGGCAAGGTCGTCATCGTCCCGGGCGCCGGACGGGACGCCGACGGCACCCGGTGAGGCGCTCCGTGGACCGGGGCCGACGACACCCGTCGAAGCTGTGCTCGGCGGCCCGGCGGCCATGGCGGCCGGGACGGGGCCAGTCGGGTTACTTTTCATCCTGGAGGCACTCGGACGGAGTACGGTCTCGGCTCCCTGCCGTGTCGTGCAGCGCTCAGGGGCGGTGCTCGGGTTGAGGGTGATGACGTTGCCGCTGCGGTCCCGGTGTGCCGGCGAGGTGCCGGCCTTCGCGGCGGTGAAAGGACGAACCTCATGCGAGTGACCCGGACCATGTTCGCCTCCGCGGCAGTTGCCGCGGCCGTCGCGATTTCCGCTCCCGCCGCGCACGCCTTGTCGCCGGCCGGGCTTCGGGTCGCGGAAGGCGGTACCTCCTACGGCAGCCACGAACACGACCCCAGCAGGAACCAGCACCGCCACCACGACGAGGACGAGTCGCAGGCGGGGCAGGACGACAACAGCGACGACGCGGCTCTGAGCGGAGCCGAGGACGGCGACTCCGAGAACGGCGCCCGTCACCACCACCACCACGACGGGCAGGGCCCCCGCGGGGGTGTCCGCGCCGGGGGTGGCTTCCTGGCCCTGGCCGGGAAGCACAACGCCAAGCACGGCGACGACAGCGACGGCTCCGACCTCCAGGGCGGCCAGGAGGAGGACCCGCAGGGTGGCGGTCCCCAGGAGGACCCGCAGGACAGCGCCCAGGAGGGTGGCCAGGACAACTCGTCCCAGGACGACTCCTCCCAGGACGGGACCGAGGCCGACAGCGACTCCTCCGCGCTGAGCGGCGCCGAGGACGGCGACTCGGACAACGCCGCCCGTCACCACGAGGACTCCCGCAGGGACCCGCGGGGCGGCGTCCACGCGGGCGGCGGTGGCCTGGTCGGGAACACCAGCGCCGGCGGACTGGCCGCAGGATCGATTCTGCTGCTCGGCGGCCTCGGGGCGGGCGCCTATGTGCTCCGCCGCCGCAACGCCTCCGGCGCGGCGCGGGCCTGACCCGCTCGTCGCTGACCGGCCCACCCGGCGCCGGACGTTCCACGGCCGCGGCCGCTGTCACCTCACCTTGAGGGACAGCGGCCGCGGCCGTGTCGTGCGGGCCGCCGCAGGCGGCCGTCGGAGCGAAGCGCGGTCGCCGCGCTACGCCACGGCCTTCCCGCCGGTCTGCCGGGGCCGGGGGCGCGGCCCCCGCTTCGACCACCACTGCTGCGCGGGTTCCTCGACATAGCGGTACAGCAGCCAGGCCAGTGTCTGCGAGACCAGGAACGCCCCCACCAGGAACACGATGGCCACATTGCTGTCCGGCTCACCGGGCCAGTAGAGGCGGATGACCTCGTTGACGCTCTGGTGGACCAGGTAGAAGGCGTAGGAGCTGGCGCCCAGCAGCATCAGGCTGCGCCTGGTGAGCAGCCGGGAGCGGCCCGCGGCCTCGTTCTGTACGCACGCCGCGATCAGCAGCGCGGACAGTACGGCGACGACGGGGCGCACCGTGGTCTCCATCTGGTGGGCGACGGTGCCCCCGGCCCATTCGTCGGCACGGGTGTAGACCACCGTGTACGCCAGGATCAGCAGGACCACGGCGTAGGGCCGCAGGGGGAGGCGGTAGCCGCGGCGCATCGCGATGGCGAAGGCGACACCGATGAAGAACTGCGGCAGATAGACGACGGGGTGCCGCATGACCCAGCCGGCGTCGTGGTCGCCGAGGTAGTGGTCCGCCAGGCAGTTCACCGCCCACATCCCGGCAAGTCCGGCCAGGGTGAGCAGCCCGAGGGCCCTGGTCCGCAGCTGCTTCAGCCGCCCGATGAACAGCGGGAAGAGGGCGTAGAAGAGCAGCTCGACGCTGAGGGTCCAGGTGACGGGGTTGCCCGGAAGGTTGGGCACCACCTGGGGGAACCATGTCTGCACCAGCAGCAGCGAGGTGACGAGGCTGAGGACGTCGGTGCGGTCGGTACCCAGGACGTAGAAGACGAAGAGCGCGAGGGCCATGGCGACCAGGTGGGCGGGGTAGATGCGCCCGATGCGCCGCCAGTAGAAGATCTTTCTCTGCCCGCCCGGTTTGTGGCTCCAGGTCAGCAGGAAGCCGGAGAGGACGAAGAAGAACGTCACTCCATGGACGCCGATCTTCGAGTACGGGAAGAGGGCCGGCACATGCCAGACCCCACCACCGGGGCCCACCCCGTTGAAGTGATGGGTGAACACCGCGAAAGCCGCGAAGAACCGCAGACTGGTCAGGGAGGCCAGTCGCGTGGGCAACGGTTCCGGCCGGGGGGCCGGGTCTGGACGCGGAGGGTCGAGGGTGCCGGCCGCCGACAGGGATGCGCTCATGAGGGTTCCACCAGAGAGATCCGGGCACGGGTCCCCACACCCTAGTGATCGTCCAGCCCCGAAGGCGCCACACCGGGCGCGTATGTGACATACCTCGCGTCATGGAACCTCAGGCACCCTGGCGTGGGTACGGCGCCCCGCCGCCGAAGCGGCGGGGCATCCGTCCGGCTCGCCTGCCCCGCCGCAGCGCGCCTACACATCTGTCACGGCAGCTGTTGTGTGCCTCTCATCGCGGCGCGGTGGTCGCGTCGCACAGCTCCCGGTGGTGGTGGAGTTCTTCGATGTCCGCATCGGGGAGGGTGAGCGCGACATCGAAGTCCGACCGGGCCAGATCGGCTCGGCCCTGGGCGAGATGGGCGATTCCGCGGTTGAGGAGGACGTCCGGGTCGTTGCCGACGACATCGAGTGCGGTGGTCAGATCCGCTACGGCGTTGCTGTGCCGGGAGCGGTGGAAGTGCACCACGGCCCGGTTGATCAGCGCGGCCGGATAGTGCGGGTCCCGTTCCAGCACGGCGTCGAAGGCCGCGAGGGCCTGCTCGAAGTCCTCGCGTTGCAGGTGCACGATGCCCTTCAGGCATAGCAGTTGCACCTCTCCCGGGTGCAGGGCTAGTCCGGTGTCCGCGTCGGCCTCGGCGCCGTCGGGATCACCGGTCTCCAGCAGCAGTTCCGCCCGGGCGACCCGGCTTTCCAGGTCCGCGGGCTCCATCGCCAGCACATAGGCGAAGTCGTCGAGCGCTCCGTCCGGGTCACCGGCCCGGACCCGTGCAGTGCCCCGGTTGTAGTACAACTCCGGGAAGGGCGGGGCCAGTTGGACGGCCCGGTCGTAGTCGGCCAGGGCGGCGTCGAAGTCGCCCCGCTCGCGGGAGATCCGGGCCCGCTCGGAGAGGTAGTCGGTGTAATAGGGGTCCATCTCGATGAGCCGGGTGTAGTCGGCGTAGGCCTCTTCCAGCCGTCCGAAGGAGACCAGCAGCCGGGCCCGGTTGTACAGCAGCTGGGAGCGGTGCAGGACCCACTCGTCCTCGTTCAGCTCCTTGTCGAGGCGGGCGATGCAGGACTCCACGAGCTCCAGGGCGTGGGCCCGGTTGCCGCGGTGCATCTCCACCAGGGCCAGGCCGTTGTCGTGGAAGACGCTGAAGGTCCGGCGTTCGGCGGGGTCCGGCAGAAGGCCCGCGATGGCCACCGCGTTGTGCTGCCACTGCACGGCGAGGTCGTGGTCGCGCGGTTGCAGGAAGCGGGTGTGCAGCATGGCGATCGCATAGCTGGTCATCATGTGGATCTTGGGATTGGTGAAGCGGCGCAGCAGGTTCTGGTACAGCTCCAGGGACTCTTCCAGCCGGCCGATCGGGATGCAGGCCGCGGCCGCCTCCCGGGTGAACTCCCAGTAGTCGTGCTCATGAGTGACGGGGTCGCTCAGCTCTCGGCCGCGCAGCCCCAGGTCCACGACGGTGCTGGAGAACCCCGTGGCGACCGCGTGCCGCTGCGCGGCGAGCAGTGCCGCCCGTCCCGCACCCGTGGGGTCGGTGCCGTGTTCGCGGTGGTGGGCGATGGCGCCCATGCGCAGACCCCAGCTGGCCGTGTCCTCCAGACTGTCGGCGCGCCGGTCGTGCAGCCGGGCCACCTCCTGCCGGTCGGCGTCCCGGTATCCGGCGAGTGCTCGCGGGTCGTCGTCGGTGCAGTCGCCGTCGACATAGGCGGCCGCCCATTCGAGGGGGCTCCGGAGCGGCTCGGGGCCGGGGTCGGCCGTGGGGGCCGGGAGGGTGGCGGCGGTGGCGGTGAGCGCGGCCTCGAGTTCCTCGGGGAGGGCGTCGCCGGTGCCGGAGACCACGACGCGCAGCACGTCCGGGTTTGCCCGGCGCACCAGCAGGGCGAGGAGTTCCTGGGTGGTGGCCTCGGCCGCGTGCACCTCCTCGAAGGCCAGCTCCAGGGCGGCCCCGGAGTCGGCGTGGGTCCGGGCCGCGTACTCCAGCAGGAAGGTGACGATGCCCTGGCTCATGCAGCGGATCATTCCGGAGCCGTAGTAGCGGGTCCGCTCCTCGTAGGGGGCGTCGTCGGCCAGGGTGCGCGGGGGCGGGCCGATGAGGTGTGCCAGTTCGGGCATGCCGTAGAGGAGTTCCACCCGGTGGGCCTCGACCAGTTCGGGCCAGCGCCGGTGTGCCTCGGAGAGCACGGTCCGCAGTACGGTGTCGATGCCGGTGTAGGGGCCGCGCAGACGCTGGTGGCAGCGGACGACCAGGGCCCTGCCGGTTCGGGTTCGGATGAGGCGGAGACGGTCCGTGCGCCTGTCGCCCACGATCCGGAGATGGCCCATCATGCGAGTTCAACCTCCGCCGAAGGTGATGTCTTGGGTGTGGAGAGCTCTTTCTCCCGCCGCTTTCTCCTGGAGAGCACGACCAGTGCAACCACCTGGGCGACGTTCATGCACAGGGACACCGCGGCGTCCCAGAAGGCGGCATTGACATGACCGGAGGTGATGGCCTGCCAGGCAATACCGAAATACTCGCGCATCACCGGGACACTGACGAAAACGGTGATGCCGGCCAGTGCGCCATAGCCGAGCACGATGAAAGGGCCGTAGAAATTGCCGACGCGGCGGTCCCGGGGCGTCCACTGTTCCTCGTCCACCACACGGTCCGGGCGCCCGGTAAGACGCCGTACGCGGTTCTTGAGAAGCATCATGGCCGCGTCGTGGAGGTCGTAGCAGTTCCAGGCGGTGGCCGCCACATAGTAGAGGTCGGTCCGCAAATACAGCTGGAACTGCCAGAGAACGCGGACCGCCACCGTGAACGCGAGGGCGAGGCACACCCGCGAGACGAGGGAGAACGATCCGTCGGGATTCCGTGCCGCGTCGGCCACCAGCCCGAAGGTTCCGAGGACCACACCGTCGCAGACGATTCCCGCGAGAAACGGAAGATAGCGTTTCGCACGCGGAACGCTCAGCAGTCCGTTGATCTGGGTCTCGGCCACGATGTAGGTCAGGCGGTTGCTCAGGCGCAGCCGGGTCGGCAGACCCAGTCGGCGTCCGGCCAGGATGTGGAAGCTCTCGTGCAGCAGCAACAGGGGGACCTGGCCGAAGGTGATCACCAGCTGGACCACGAGCAGGGAATGCACAAAGAAGATCTGGGACGGATGCGGAGCCAGATCCGAGTGCCGGGCCAGGGTCCACGCCCAGGCGCCGAGGACCGCCAGATAGCACCCCCACGCGGGCAGGGAAAAGACGGCGCGTCCCAGTCGGCGCAGTCGCACCGGCGGGGCCGGAACGCCCCCCGGCTGCTCCTCACCCTCGCGCCCCTCGCGGACGAAGCCGAGTTCCTCCAGCGTCGCCACGAAATCGTCCAGGTCGACCGGCTCATCGAAAACCGATTCGTACCAGTCGGCAGCAGCACTCAGCGGCATGCCCTGGGCAAGCTGTTTCAGCAATTCCGCCCCGTCGGACGGGAAGACCGCATAGGAGCCGGTATCCAGGCGGCCGACCACCACGTCGTCGCCCTCGGGTACAAAACTCAACTCGTGCAACAACAGGCCGCCATCGGCCACAACCCCTCCCCTACGGCCGGCGCAGGCAACCCGGGTGCGCCGTAACACGGCGCACCCGAGCGCAGCTCATGGAGCGTCGCGTGTTACGCCTGGGCGTGGTACGGGCACTGGCAGGCAGCCGACGTCAGGCGCACATCCCCGGCGCGACGGACGGCAATCTTCTTGACTCCGGCCTTCTTGCCCATGGCGACAGTGGTCTTCATCTGAAATCCCCTCTCATTGGTGGTTCGTCGACCGGTGGCCGACGGCAATCAAAAGTGTTGCCAGCGCGTCTCGAACACAAGGTCGGGTTCGAGCCATTCGGCATGTGCGGCACGCACCACCCGGAAGACAACGATGCCGGTAAACGATTCAACGACGGACCGGGAAGGGAATCCCGGGGTCGACGACGGATTCCGTCGTGCCACCTCCTCCGACATCGTTGCCAGCGCCGAGCGAAAGGACTCTTCCCACATCAGGGGACCCTGGGCCCGGTACGGAAACGGGGAATTCCGGAACGGCGGGGCCATGGGACGGGGGCATCGCCGCATTCCGTTTGGCACCGCGGGGGCCCCCGAAAACGTCCGACATAATGAACGACCGCTCAGTTGCCACCAGATGTTCCGGCGCCGGACGGACCGCCGGACCACCGGACGGCCCTAAGTCCGGTGCGGTGCAAAGGTATTCGGCGGCGGCCATGGGGATGCGAACACGGGTGCGGGGGTGCCGCTCCGCCCGGGCGGGGAGGGCGCGGCGGCCCGAGCGGCGGCGGCCTCCGCGCGGCCTGCTCCCGAGCGCGGGGCACCGGGGCCGTCGGCGGGGACATCACGGCCGGTGGGCGGCGGGGTGACGGTTCGGACGCCGTCGTACGAACGGCGCGTGACAGTGCCCGGGGCCGCACGGCGGGGGCTCGCGCCTCGGCCGCCTCCGCCCCACCGCGGGCCGGACCGGGACCGGCGGCCGGGGCACCGGTCAGGCCCGTCGCGGAAGGAGATTATGAGACGGGGACCTGGCCGGGTGAGGGCTGACCGGAGCCGGGCGGTCCCGCGCGCCCGGACCGCCCGGCGCGGCGTGGCCGGAAGTGACGCTCCAAGCGGCGCACGAGCAGTCGTATCCCGGTCATGGGACGCACCTGCGGGGGTACCGGCTGCCCCATGACTTCCCCGACGGTCTCCTCGACGCCTCGCGCGGCACACCCCGAGCAACTCCGGCGCCTGCACGGCGCCTACGCGCTGGGCGTCGCCGCCTGGACGCTTTCGCTGCTCATATCGCTGCTGAACCACGACGCCAATGTCCGCCAAGTCGTCGTTCTGCTGGGGCTGTTGGCCGCCTTCGCGCTCTTGTGGCTCTGGTCCGCCTGGCAGTTGTGGACCGGCAGGCACAACACCGGTTCGCGGCAGGACAGCTGAGATTCGCCGTCGGGGACGACCGGTGCCGCCGTCACCGTGAGGGCGGCGGACGGTCCGTACGCCCCCGCGCCGTACGCCCTCGCGCCAGCAGCAGGGTGGCGTCGTCGGATCTGGCCTGTCGGCACATCGCCGCGACAGCCCCGGAGGCCAGCTCGTCCAGCGAGGCTCCGGGGCGGGACAGCAGGGCGGCCAGGCGGCCGAGACCGGTGTCGATGTCCTCGGCGCGCGACTCCACCAGACCATCGGTGCACAGGGCGATCAGGGTTCCGTCGGGGATCCTGAACTCCGCGGACTCGAACACCGGCAGCCCGAGGCCGATCGGCACGCCCGCGGGGACCTCCGGGAA
Source organism: Streptomyces sp. NPDC052040 (assembly GCF_044548405.1). Lineage (NCBI taxonomy): Bacteria > Bacillati > Actinomycetota > Actinomycetes > Kitasatosporales > Streptomycetaceae > Streptomyces > Streptomyces sp. NPDC052040. The sequence goes on from NZ_JBIUBV010000025.1 coordinate 47,882, forward strand.
GCTCGCCCGGCCCGCCGGGCTGACGAGCAGGGGCGGCGGATGGCCGGCCCGGGCGACCTCCAGCCGCCGACCGGCCGGATCGTAGACGGCGTACACACAGGTCGCGCCCATCGCGGCCGCCGTGCCCTCCCGGTCGTGCGGCGCCAGCCGGTTCACCGTGTGGTCGAGACGGGTCAGCAGCTCGGCCGGGGGCAGGTCCATGTCCGCGAGCGTGCGCAGCGCCGTACGGAGCCGGCCCATGGTCGCCGCCGCGTTGATGCCGTGCCCCACGACATCACCCACGACCAGGGCCAGCCGGTCGCCGGGCAGCTCGATGACGTCGTACCAGTCGCCGCCCACGCCGTGGTCCAGGTCCGCCGGACAGTAGCGGCAGCCGATCTCGACGGCGTCGCTTCCGGCGAGCGCGCCCGGAAGGAGGTTCCGCTGAAGGGCGAGGGCCGTGCTGCGCTCCCGGGTGTACCGGTTGGCGTTGTCCAGGCTCAGGGCGGCGCGGCCGACAAGTTCCTCGGCCAGCAGCAGATCGTCCTGTTCGAAGGGGGCCGGATTGTCGGTGCGGACGAGCACCCCGATGCCCAGGGTCATACCGCGCGCCTGGATCGGCACGATCATCACGGTGTGGATGCCGTTGTCCGCGATGAGCCGCCCGCGCTGCGGATCCAGCGCACCCCAGGTGGAGGCGTCCATCACCGGCTCGATATAGGGCCTGCCCAACGTCAGGACCCGGACGAACGGGGAGTTCGGCGGGACGAAGACGGGCGCCCCGCACGTCCACAGCGCCTCCGGTATCCCTTCGTGGACCGATGCCACTCCGGCGCGCCGGAACGCCGGAACGCGACCGGCGTCGAGGCCCACTCGGGACAGCGGCTCCCCGCCCAGTAACACAGCCTCCACCAGATCGACGGAGGCGTAGTCGGCGAGGCGCGGCACCGCGAAGTCGGCCAGTTCCTGGGCGGTGCGCATGACGTCCAGGGTGGTGCCGATCCTCGTCCCGGCCTCGCTCAGCAGCGCCAGCCGCTCCACCGCGGCCCGGTCGTCGGCCACCGCGACCAGCCAGCCGGTCCTGCCGCTCCGGCCCGTGAGCCGGGAGACGCGCACGGTCAGCTCCAGGGCGTGACCGTCCCGGTGGCGCACCCGTACCGTGCGGCGCCCGGAGCGGATCTGCCGGTGGCCCAGCTTCCAGTGCCGGTGTCCGGGCCGGGGGCCCTCCTCCGTGTCCGGCGCGGCGATCAGATCGTGGGCGGCCCGTCCGAGGACCTCCTCGGCGCGATGGCCGAGCAGCCGCCGGGCGCCGCTCGTCCAGCCGGTCACCAGCCCGTCCGCGTCCAGCAGCACTGCCGCGGCCGTGTCCTCCGGAGGGGGCGCGGGGGCGTCCCGGACGCGGGGCGCTCGGGCAGCCGGGGCCTTTTCGGCCCCGCTCATGGTCTGCTCCCGGCGCACGGGCGCACGGCCGGGGCCCCGCCGGTGCGACGCGGTACGGGCGGGAGCGGCACTTCGGCCCAGATGCGGTACGGGCCACGGGGATCGGTCGGGCACATGCGGATTCCTCGGCATCGGCACCGGGTGCGGTTCCGGCGGCCGCCTGCACACCCGCTCCTCGGCGGGGCCCGTGTCCTAACCGGCGAGCGGGGGAGCGCGCTGCCTTTCGCCCAGCGTACGCCGGACGGGGCGGGGCCACCGGGGGTACGGGACGGGTGCCGGGCCTCCGCCATGGGGTACGCATCGTGCACCGTGCGCTGTGCACCGCTTCGCACCGTGTGACGTGCCGCCCCGCCGGGTGTGGGCCGGGCGGTGGGCGTCAGAGGGCGCGCAGGACTCCCACGACCTTGCCGAGGATCTTCGCCTGGCCGCCGGGGATGGGCTCGTAGGCGCCATTGCGGGGCATGAGCCAGACCTCGCCGTCCTGACGGCGGAGCTGTTTGACGGTGGCCTCGTCGTCGAGGAGCGCGGCGACGATGTCACCGTGGTCGGCGCTGTCCTGGCGGCGTACGGTCACGATGTCGCCGTCGCAGATCGCCGCCTCGATCATGCTGTCCCCGGACACGGTCAGGGCGAAGAGGTCGCCGTCCCCGACCAGCCTGCGCGGCAGGGTGTAGACGTCCTCGACCATCTCCTGGGCGAGCAGCGGCGCGCCTGCGGCGATCCGGCCGATCAGCGGCACCTCCACCGCGGCAGCCGGTCCGGAGTCCGGTGCCGGGGCCCAGGCGGAGCGCACCCGGTAGGCGCGGGGCCGGTTGGGGTCGCGGTACAGGACCCCCTTGCGTTCCAGCGCCATCAGCTGATGGGCGACGGAGGAGGTGCTCGCGAGGTTCACCGCCTGGCCGATCTCCCGCATCGACGGCGGGTAGCCCTGGCGCCGGACCGTGTCGGCGATGAACCGGACGATGTCCTGCTGGCGGCTGGTCAGCCCGTTCTCGACCGTCCGGATGCCCGGCGGCCGTCCCCGGCGTACCGGCTCGCTGTTCTCCATTCCCGGGCACCTCCGTACAAGATCTCGCAGAGCGCGACCTTAACCCACCGACCCCGGCAAATGGAACACGCATTCGCCTCCCGGGTCACGTGGAGGCCCGGACGTCTCACACCTCGCTGTTGTCGTCCGCCGTGGTCGGCAGGTCGTTGTGCCCCTCGCTCCAGTGGTTGACCCATCCGCACACCCCGCAGGCATAGCGGCCGTTCACCCCGGCGACCTCGCTGCCGCACTGGCGGCACTGCGTCTGGGTGATCTCCTGGGACGCCAGGAACTCCACCGCCGGTACCGGCGTCGGGGGCGCGCTCTGCTTCCTTTTCATGAGGCGGACGCTACCCGCGCGACGGCGGAGCGCGCATCGTCCGGCCGCCGCGGGGACGGCCGGCGCGGTACGAACGGTGCCGCACGGGGGACAGCCAAGACCATGACTGTCCCCACGGATGACGGCCCGGACCCGGCCCATCGGCGCCCGGCGGGCGTCAGCGACACGACCGTGCAGGCCCTCGGCTCGCTGTCGAAGGCGCTGGAGACCACCGAGCGGGCCAGAGGCCATCTCTACAGCTTCCACCAGCTGACCGGCACCGCGGATCTGGAGCTGGACCGGGCGGTACGGCTGCTGCGCGTGGCCGGGCACACGGAGTGGGCGGAGCGGGTGGAGCGGGAGATCCTGGGCCGCAATGTCATCCCGGGGCACTGGACCTTCCAGGTCGTCGAAGCGTACGACGACACGTACTACCGTCCGTTCAAGGAGCTCGAGCGGGGCGCGGTCGAGGAGCTGGCCGGGGGCCGGAACCACCTCTACGAGGCGGAGCTGAAGGAGTCCCGCCGGACCCGCGGCCACCCGGACCACACCGCCCGGCCGCCCTCCGCTCCCCCGCCCCCCGCTTCCCGGCCGGATCCGGGTGTGTGAACCGTTGACTCGGGGATACCTGGCGTCTGGACGAGAGGTGGCCGACGGAACCGCGGAACCACCGGCCCGCACGCATCACGGAAAGGACGCAGCGCCGTATGTCGCAGGTAGAGGAATCCATCCAGGTCGATGTCCCGGTCCGCACGGCGTACAACCAGTGGACCCAGTTCGAGACCTTCCCCGAGTTCATGGAGGGGGTGGAACGCATCGAGCAGCGCACCGACACCCTCACCCACTGGGTGACGAAGGTCGCGGGTGTGCAACGGGAGTTCGAAGCCAGGATCAGTGAGCAGATCCCCGACGAGCGGGTCGCCTGGACCACCGTGGACGGTGAGGTGCGGCAGGCCGGTGTGGTCACCTTCCACCGGCTTGACGAGGGACGCACCAAGGTGATGTTGCAGATGGAGTTCGACCCCGAGGGCCTCGCCGAGACCGTCGGCGACAAGAGCGGCTTCATCAAGCGGCAGATCTCCGGCGACCTCAAGAGGTTCAAGGAGTTCATCGAGTCCCGCAGCGGTGTGGAGACGGGCGGCTGGCGCGGCGCGGTCTGACGGACCCCTCACCCCGAGTACCGAGGGCGCCCGGCGGACGGGGGCCCTGAGCATGGCCTCCACAGCCGGTCTCACCAGGACGGCGCATCCGAGTCGCCGTCAGCCGCGGGCGCGTGCATGCTGGAGGCAGGTGGAGCGCCCCGCCCCGTCACTGGTGAGCAGGGACCCCTACGGCGGCCGACTCACGCGTCCCTGGAGTCGGCCGCCGTTCCATGCGCACCGGCCCTTCGGCCTGGCCGAAAGCCCGGACCGAACCGGCTCTCCGGACCCGCCCGTCTGCGTACTTCCCCTTCTTGATCACCGAACGGCGGCAGCGCGGTAACAGATTGACCAGCACACGCCAATGGAATGGATTCCGGCCGCGCTGGCCTGATCTGATGGGGCGCAAGCACCATCAGATCCCTGGGGGACGAACAATGAACTGGTACGTGGACGTACTGAAGAAGTACGTGGTCTTCAACGGGCGCGCGCGTCGGCAGGAATACTGGATGTTCGCGCTGTTCAACTTGATCATCACCATTGTCCTGACGGTCATCGACGCCGTCGCGGGTACGGCCATCCCGGGCGCCCTCTACAGCCTGGCCGTCCTGCTGCCCGCCCTGGGTGTCACCTTCCGTCGGCTGCACGACACGGGCAAGTCCGGCTGGTGGATCCTGATCAGCCTGATCCCGCTGGTCGGCTGGATCATTCTCATCGTCTTCCTCGCCACCGAGGGCACGCCGGAGCCGAACAAGTACGGCACCAACCCGAAGTTCGCCGCCCCCGCAGTCTGAGGCAGCGCAGCAGTGACGGCCCGTCGGAAGTTTTCCGGCGGGCCTTTGTGCCGTGGACAGTGACTCCTTGTCACCTTGGCGTTTCTGTCCTGATCTCTGTGGTGATCGGCGCGGACGACGGTACGGTGAGGGGCATCCGGGGCTGCGATCGGGGGGACGGATGTCGCGCACAGCAATCGTCGTGGGTGCCAGCGTGGCCGGGCTGCTGGCCGCCGCGGCCTTGGCGGACGTGGTCGACGAGGTGACGCTCATCGAGCGCGACGCGCTGCCGGACGAAGCCGCTCCACGCCGGGGCTTACCCCAGGGCCGCCATGCCCACATCCTGTTGACCAGCGGACTCGACGCGATCGAAGCCTTGTTGCCCGGGCTGAAGCTGCGGCAGCGGGTGCTCGCCGCGGGCGGCCGGGAGATCTCGATGACATCCGGCGCGGTGATGCTCGGGCCGGAGGGATGGTTCCGGCGCTGGCGCCACGACAGCCACCCCCTGCTCACCTGTAGCCGGGACCTCTTGGACTCGATACTGCGCGAGGCCGTGCTCGGCCGCCCCGGGATCCGGCTGCGCCGGGGACGGGCCGTCTCCCTGCTGGGATCGGCGGGCCGGATCACCGGCGTACGCGTCGCCGACGGCGAGGCCGAGGGCGCCGAGGAGGACCTGTCCGCGGATCTGGTCGTCGACGCGGGCGGGCGCGGCTCGCGGGCCGTGCAGTGGCTCGGATCGCTCGGTGTCGCGGGGATCCGGGAGGAGGTCGTCGACTCGGGCGTGGTCTACGCCAGCCGGGTGTACCGGATGCCCGCGGGAGCGGAGAGCTTCCCGCTGGTCCTGGTGCAGCCCGACCCCATGGAACCGGCGCCCGGCCGTGCGGCAGCCCTCGTCCCCATCGAGGGCGGACGCTGGCTGGCCAGCCTGAGCGGCACCCGCGGCGGCGAACCGACCGACGACCCCGCGGAGTTCGCCCGCTTCGCCCTCGGTCTGCGCCATCCCCTGGTGGGCCGTCTCATCTCCGGCGCCGAACCGCTGTCCGCGGTGTCGCTCAGCCGCAGCACCCGCAATGTGCGCCGCCGCTTCGAGACCGCCGAAACCTGGCCCGACGGGTTTGTGGTGCTGGGTGACGCGGCCGCCGCCTTCAACCCGGTCTACGGGCAGGGCATGTCGGTCGCGGCGCTCGGGGCCCAGGCTCTCCGCCGGGAGCTGGAGGGCAGGGACGCGGCCGCGCCGGGCACGGCCCGCCGGATCCAGCACGCCGCGGCCGGTGCGGTCAACGCGGCCTGGGCGCTGAGCAGTTCACAGGACCGGTGGTTCCCGGACGTGCTCGGTGACCGGCCCTCGCTCGCCGACCGGGTGCTCACGCGGTATGTCCGGCGGATGACCAGGGTGGCCACCAGTTCCTACCGGGTGTCCGCCGCCATGTGCAATGTGACCACCTTGCAGGAGGACGGACGCCGGCTTCTGCGCCCCTCGCTGCTGCTCGCCACGCTGGGAGGCCCGGTGCTGCCCCCGCTGGCCGGGCCACCGCTGACGGCCGCCGAACAGACGGTTCTGCGCGGCCTCGACCGGACCGCCGGAGGGGCGCGAGACGCGGGGGATGCGGGTGGTGCGGGTGACGCCGGTGACGCGGATGCCGCGGGCGGCCCGGGAGGAGTTCAGGAGCCGGGGACGGCGACGGACGGACGCGACGAGCGGTCGGAGAGCTGAGCGACGCTGCACAGCGAGGACCCGGCCCGCCCCAGGGCGCTGTGCGTCAGGGGCGCTGTGCGTCAGGGGCGCTGTCCGTCAGGGACGCTGTCCGTCAGGGGCGCTGTCCGTTGCGTGTCCGGGTGCGGACGTCCTTGACGATTCGGGAACGCAGCGCCCGGGCGATGTGCACCAGATCGCTGCTGGAGACCGTGTGCTCGTCGCCGCCGCCGCGCCGGGGCGGCGACCCGGTGGCACCATCGGCGTAGTGGGCCTCCACCGCCGCGACGATCAGCGCGGCCTCGGCGATGGCCGCCGCTTCCGTCCCCGAGGCGTTGCGCGCCAGGGCGAGCCGGAGTGCCTCATGGCGGATCCGGGGGTCGGAGCGGTCGCGGCAGGCCAGGATCCGGTCGGAGATATAGGTCTGCCGTCGGGTCAGCCTCAGATGGACGCTGGGCTTCCACCAGGGCAGGGGCAGCGGAGTGGGCCCCGGCGCACCCCGTACGGGCCGTACCGTACGGGCCAGTGGTGCCAGTTGCCAGTAGCGGACGGCGGTGCTCTGGCCGACCAGGGGGATCACGAAACCGGCCGCCCCCAGCACCGCGCTGGGCGCGATCATGGTGCGTGCGATCACGATGAGGACGTCCCAGGTGTGGCCGGTCCATCTGCCGAAGACCGCCGCGGCCGTCATCAGGTCGTAGCCGGCGAAGTGCATCAGATAGGCGGTCGCCAGCACCCGCAGACCGGTGCGCAGGGTGCCGTGCACCTCGCGCGACCAGCGGCGGCACAGATGGCCGACGGTCAGGGAGGCCACGGCGTGCGCGATGAGATAGAGAAGGATCATCTCCCTGATGAAGGGGGTGTTGGCGTAGTACAGATCGAAGCGGGTGCGCTGCTCGACCGGTGCGCGGCCCAGCGCGAAGAGGACCCCGATCAGGACAACGGCCGCGCCGTATGCGGCGATCGTGATCCGGGAGGAGTGGCGGGGCTTGGCCGAACCGGTCTCGCCGCGCCAGTTGAGGACCAGGACGATCGAGGCACCGGAGAAGGCGACCAGCAGCATATAGACGACCGGGGCGGCCATGTTGGGCACGCCGGTCCAGCGGTTGACCAGGACGATCGAGGTCTGGGCCGTGATGAAGAGGACCCCCGCGCCGAGGAAGAGCAGCGCGCAGATGGACGACAGCAGCCAGTCCCGCCCCCGGGCACGGACGAGGGCGGGAAGCTTCAGCAGACAGGCCAGAAGCATCAGTCCGCTGGAGACGTAGAAGGGTAAGTCGCCGTCCAAAGGCGGTAAGACGCCGTTCATGGGATGAGCACGGCCTCCGGGAGCGTAGCTGGGCGCAGTCGCTGTGGCAGGCTACCGCGACCCCTCGGGGGTGTGCTCGTGATCCACGCTGCCGGGGGCCGTCCCCGGCCCGGTCCGGTCAAGTCCGGCCAGGCCGGGGCCCGGTCCGGACCGAGGTCAGCCTCCCTGGCCGCGCTCCTCCCGTACCTGCCGCACCAGGGTGTTGATGAAGCGTTCGACCAACTCCCATTCGTCGTCCGGCAGGGTGGCGGCGGTGCGCAGGGCCAGGGCGCGGCTGGCGTGGTAGGCGTGCTGGCCGGCCGCCGTGCGCAGTTCGGTGAGCACGGGCTGGAGCGCCTCGTTGAGGGCCGACTCCGGCTCGGCGCTGAGCCATCCGTTGGGCTCCCCGAAGAAGAAGCGCTCGACGCCCGCCTGGGTGGAGGCCAGGGGGCCGCCCGAGCGGGCCGGGCGCTGGCGGGTCTCCCGGGGCGGCTGCGCGGTCCTGCGCAGGTTTCTGCGGTCGCTGAGCAGGTTGGACAGCGATGCCCGGGTGGCTCCGAAGGAGGAGGCGATCTCGTCGTAGGAGTGGCGTGAACCGTCCGGGCGGCGGCGTGTCTCCCGCAGGTGGGCGATGCGGCGGACGATCCGGTCGGTGATGTCCTCCGCGGGCGCCTGCCGTCCGGTCAGCAGCATCTCCACCACGTCCTGGGGTACGCCGCTGGTGACGGACAGTTGCGGCACGTCGATCACCTCGTGCCGGTTCCGTCCGTCGACCAGGAGGGAGTCGATGTGACGGAGGGTCTCGGCGAGCGATTGGCGCGGATCTCTCACCGACGCATCTCCTCACGTCCGGTGGTGGCGCGGACTGCGCATTGATGACGAGACGATAACCGCTCCCCCGCCGGGCAACCAGGTAAAGCGATACTCCAATAGCCAAGGATGGATACAACAGTTGACATCACGGGTCCGGGGATTGCAGCATCACCGGGTGACTGACTGCCAGTCAGCACCCGGTGGACACGGCCGCGCCCGCGTTCGCGTCGGTGTGTGCTGGTGCGGGCCGCTTCCGCACGGGGTGCGGGGATGCAGAGGCATACCTCTGGGACCCTGTCCCGACGGGGACGGACACGATGTGCCGACAGAACACGCCGCACGGCCGGCGAGCGCCGAGCCGACGCAGACCACCCGAACATTCGGATCTGGGGAGGGCAGAACCGTTCATGCAGCACCGTGCCGCCCGCTCCCCCGCGCCCGTCGTCCCGGCGGTGCCCGCCGGATGCCCACCGTACCCATGATGCACCGCGCCGTCCTCCCCGCCCGCAGCACGGGCCGACCGCCCCGGGATCCGCTCGTCGCCTCCCGGCCGTTACGGTCGCCGGGAGACGGCGCAACCAGCCATGCTGCCGGGGCCCATGCCCCCGCCCCGCCTCTTGTCGGAGGATTACGTGACGGCCGTCCATGCGTTTCTCCCTCCTCGGTGCGCGATCCGCGCGGTTCGCAGATCCGCACCCCACGCCCCAGCGGCGCCGTCTCGTGTTCCGAGCCTGTCGTGAACGCTCAACAGCCCGACCCCGCGTTTCCGTACCGCGCCGAACCGGGCGGCGCCGGTGAGGCGGTGGACGATCGATGGGCCCGCGCACGGGATCAGCGGTTCGCCCGGTTCTTCGGACGGCAGCTCGCCGACGCCGAGTTGTGCGGCAGCGCGGCCGAGCGCAGGACCGCGGCCGGTGTCGCCGAGCTGTTCCAGGAGTGGCTGGCGCTGCGCGAGACGGCGGGCGGCGGAGCCGACTGCGAGCTGAGCGACAGTACGAACGCACTGGGCTGGCTGCTGCGCTGGTTCGCCTTCATGGAGTGGGCTGCACACCCCCAATGGGAGCTGGGCTTCCATCCCGCGGCCTACCGCGCGCCGCTCGACCACTTCTTCGACGCCGCCGACATCGGCCGCTGAGAGGGAGCGGCCGAACCGGGTCAGGGCGCCGTGAAGAGCGTGGGAAAGCGCGGTGCGAGCCAGGGCTTGCGCCCCCAGGCGACCACCCTGCCGCCCGCCATGGCCCGCCATGGCCCGCAGCGGCCCAGGGCGATCAGCAGAAACGTGACCGGCTCCGTCACGATGGTGCAGTCACAGCGGTCCGGCGGCCCGGGGGTCACCTCGACCGCGCCGTCGGCGAAGGTGACACCGAACGCCGGTCCGCCCCGCAGCCGGAGCCGGTAGCGGGCGGTGAAGCCGACGACGGCTGCGGGGTTCGCGACGCGCTCCATGGCGGTCAGCAGAAACGGCAGGCAGAGTCCGACCCGGGCGCGGTCGATCATGTGCGGGCGGCCGAGCGCCCGGGCGAGGTCGTAGCCGTGGCCGAGCATATGGGTCAGCAGATACGAGGCGAGCACGGGCAGGTTCATGGGGCCCAGCGGCGTGCCGAGCACCCGGTCCCCGGCCCCGTCCGCGACACCCCGGGCGGCGGCGTCGAGGAACCGCTCGGCCTCGGCCGTGATCATCGCCGCCAGCGGCTCCGCTCCGCGCTCCTGGAACACGGCCAGCGACGAGGCGTTGGCGGCGGCCAGGCTCTGGGGTGTGCCGTCCCCGTACGGGCGTTCGCGGCCTGCGGCGAGATCGGCCATCAGCTCGTTGGCCAGTGCCAGATGGGCCGCGGCCTCGCCCACGGTCCAGGCCGAGTCGGGCACGGGCAGCGCCGTACCGGGCGCCGCCCGCACCACCGCCGCGATGTCCGCCGCGGTCGCCCGGATCGCCTGCCCGAGTCCCCCGGGCAGGGTCTGCCCGCCGTCGGCCGTCCGTGTCCCCGCCTCCATGCCACCCACTCCCTTGTCGGCCTGCCGCGCCGTCACGTGCCAGCGGGATACCCAACCAGGCGAGCGGGGCGGTGACAACGGTCCGGACGACATCGGCCGCCACGAACGCGGAGTGTCAGACGGTGACGGGCCCGGTGAGCGGCTCGGGCCCCCGGAGCGCCTTCTCGTTCTGCATACGGGTCAGCCGCAGGACGACGAGGATCGCGAGCAGCGCCGCCGCCAGGTCGAGGCCGTCCGCCAGGAACGACAGCGGGGCCGCGGCGTGCATCCCCGAAACGGTGTGGGCTCCCCGGTCGGTCTGGAAGCTCGCCCGCCCGGCCAGTTGCGAGACGATCCACAGCGTCCACCAGGCGTTGACGAGGCCGTGCGGCCGGGGCGCACCCGACGGGCCGCTGGCGTCCCAGATGTTCAGTGCGATCCGGCGTGGGAACCACAGGTTCACGATCGGTGTGAACCAGCCGCCGATCGCCCAGCCGCGCTTCAGCTCGTGCCCGGACGGTTCGAACACCTCGGCGTTGACCCGTACTCGGTAGAACCAGCACAGGTACACGACCACGCAGGCGAGCAGCGCGGTGATCTGCGCGGTGCCCGCCACCGCCGTGAGCACATCCGCGTGGTGGGCGCGGCGGGTGAGGGCCGCGGAGGTGTCACCGGCCACCAGGTCGCCGGTGACGTCGTACCGGACGGTCTCCGCCGCGATCGAGAACAGGTCGGTGGCGGCGACCAGTCCGAGCAGTGCGGCGGTCGCGCGGCCCAGCCCGACGGGCGAGCGCAGCAGGGCCGCGGGGACGGGTGGGTACGGCTGGGGTGTGTACGGCTGGGTGGCCGGAGCCGTGGCGGAGGCGCACTGGGCGCACAGGGTGCCGCCCGGCGCCGCGGCGCCATGAAGGCAACGCGCGCAGGTCATGGTGGAGGATCCCCCGGGATGTGGTCGAAACGCCGGACGCCGTTCCTCCCCGGAACCTCACGCGCGGCACGCGAAACATACGGTCCGGCAGGCCCCGCAGTCCACTCGATTGCGGAGCCAGGGCCGACGGGATGCCTGGTCGGAGCGCCGGCTCAGCTCACCTGTCGGCACTCAGGCCCACGCCTGGCACCTCCTCCCCGGCCCCCTCCCCGGCCCCGGCGGGCGGCGCACCGGCCGCCTCCCGCGCTCAGCGGCGCGGGCTTACGGGCGGCGCGCGTACGGGCGCCGCGCACAGGTTCCGCGCACATACCGCGCCGCACCCCGTACATGGGGGCATGGCGCCCTCACCCCTGTTCCGCCCCCGGGCGCAGGCGGCGGGCGGCTGTGCGGGCGGGGGCGGACGCGGAGTAGACCAGGTAGCGGATCTTGCTCGGTTCCAGGCCCATGGTCTCGGCGGCGGCCGTGCTGCTGTATTCGAGCAGGCAGTGCAGCACCAGTGCGTCGTACTGCACCGGCGGGCAGGCGTCGAGGGGAGCGGGCCGGGGGTGGCGGGCCCGGATCCGGGCGCTCACCAGGGCCCAGGCGGGGGTGGCGGGACGGTGCTGGGCGACCACATACGGCCAGCGGACCGCCAGTTCGTTCAGGGCACCGCGGACGACGCGGTGCGCCTCCTCCTCCGGCAGATGGACGCGCGCGTAGGCGAGGTAGCAGTCCCGGTGCAGGGCGCAGAACGCCTCGAAGGCGGGGGGCAGCGCGGGGGGCGGCGGGCCCTCGTGGCGCGCCGCGTCGGCCCCGGTGCGGCGGGGCGGATGCGGGGGACGGGGGCGGACCGCCGGTGTGCGGACGGGCTGCCCGAGGGGGTGTCGGGTCATCCGGGGACCTCGGCGGGTAAACGCAGGGCGGGCCAGTGGGCGGGGCCTGGTTCGGGAGGTCCGGCGGCCGCCGCGCGGGCGGCGTTCCACAGGGGCCGCAGCGGTGGGGCCTCGGCGCCCAGGGCGTGGGCCAGTTCCTCGACGTCCTCCCAGGCGGGCAGGGTGCTGCCGTCGAGCATGCCGGTGACGGCCCGGGGGTTCAGACCGCTGCGTGCGCCGACTTCGGCGGTGGCGGGCCGTGCGGCGGCCAGATGCAGTCCGCGCAGGGCCTCGTGGAGGCTGCCGCGCTGGCTCGGCGCCCGGCCGCGGGCGGTGACCCACAAGGGGTGGATCTCCGCCGGGTCTCCCCCGCAGGCGAGGGTGAGCGCACGGGTGATCTTCCAGGAAGGGCAGCGCTCCCCGCTCAGGACCCGGGAGACGTACGAGGCGGAGATGTCGGTGTCCTCGGCGAGCCGGCGGAAGGGCTTGGCACTGGCGCGCTGGAGCTGGGACAGGGCGCGGGCGAGGACGGCGGCCGGTCCCGCGGGGCGCCGGTCCGGCTCTCTGGCCCGGAACGGGGTGGCGCCGGGTCCGGCCGAGGGGCGGCGCTGGCGGGGGATGCGGACGGGTGCCGGGGCGGTGGGTTCCGGGTCGGCGGGCAGGGCCGGGCCGCCCCCCGGGCGCTGGCGGCGGTTGGCCATTCTCCGGCGTACGGCCTCCGCGGACAGTTTCCGGGTGAGCTGGTCGGGCGGCAGGCTCAGGGAACGGGCGATCTCGGCGTTCTTCTCACGCTGGTCGCGGGCCTGTTGCACCAGGGCGGCCTTCAGGTCCTCCAGGTCGCGTTCCACGAGGCGCAGCAGGCTCAGGGCCGCCAGCGGCTGGCGCGTACGGGTCAGCCCGCGCAGGTGTTCCACTCCGCGGGCCAGTTCGTCGGCGACCTGAAGGGCGAAGAGGTCGTGGGCGACCGCGTCCGGGGTCGGGTGCTTCTCGCGGACCCGGCGGTAGGCACGGCCGCAGATGTCGTTGCAGTAGTGGCGCGGTCTGCCGGAGCCCACGCTGCGGTCGATGGGCCTGCCGCAGTCGGGGTTGAGGCAGTAGGCGGGTCCGGGGTCCTTGGGCGTCATGGGAGGGGTATTCCTTTGCGGGCATGCGCTACCGGGGGGCTCGGGCGCGGAAACTGAGAGATTCGGCAGAAGCCGTCAGCCGTTCTCGGGCCGGCTCCGCGGACGGGTGGTCGACGCGCCGCCGACCGGAGCGGCCGCCGCCCGGGGTGGTCGAACTGCCCGGGGGCGGCCGCGTGGCCGTCAGACGATACGAAGCCGCCGGTAGCGCAGGTGCGAGCGACGGGTTGCGGCCAGCAGCATGGCGACCGCGGCTGCGGCGAGCTCGTACACCTCGGGCCGCAGGACCAGCACGATGCCCAGGACCGGGGCTGCGACGAACGCCCCTACCTGCATGGTGACTTCCCTGTCACGCAGATCGCGGGTTTCAACCGCGGTCGGCTGCGGGATGTTACGGTCGAACCGCTCCGGTCGGCCCCGCTCGAAGGCCCGGCCGAAGCCGATGTTCCGGTCAGGAGGCATGTCAACTCCTCGATCGTTGAAACAGAGTTGAGTCGGCCCCGGTCTGGTCTCCCGCCGCACCGGGGCCCACTCGTGTGGGGGGACGCTACCTGTTCACCCAAACGGATGCCCACTGCTACGGTGCGTAAATGGCATGATTGCGGTTACCGGCGCGTTCGAACAGCCGGACCGGCCAACTTCAGTCGCATCTCGGTCAGCACCGGTCCCGAATGTCTCGGTAGTGGGCATGCGCCTCGGGGTCTTCGCCATGCGCCGGGGACACGGCCGCCCGGCGCCTCTCGGCTCCCGCGGCAGGCGGAAGAACTTTTTCGAGAATCGGTGTGCATACCTTCCGGAACGCGGGGCAGGCGGTGGTTCGTCAGCCGGGAACCGGCCGACGTGCACGACATCGATCTGGGAGGGACTTATGACGGCGGCGATGGCGACAGCGGCGGCGGGGACGGAGACGGCTGCACTGCCGGAGGTTGCCGACCCCTCGCGGATTGCCCCGAAGGACGCCCGCGAGCTGTCGAAGCTCTTCTTCGACCAGCTGGCCGTACTGGAGGAGGGCACGCCCGAGTACCAGTACGCGCGCAACACGCTGATCGAGATGAACATGTCCCTCGTGCGCTTCGCGGCCGGGCGGTTCCGCAGCCGTGGACCGGAGGAGATGGAGGACATCGTCCAGGTCGGCATGATCGGCCTGATCAAGGCGATCGACCGGTTCGAGCTGACCCGGGAGGTGGAGTTCACCTCCTTCGCCGTGCCCTACATCGTCGGCGAGATCAAGCGTTTCTTCCGGGACACCTCCTGGGCCGTGCATGTGCCGCGCCGCCTCCAGGAGGCCCGGGTGCAGCTGGCCAAGGCGACGGAGGAGCTGCGCAGCCGGCTGGGCCGCACCCCCACCACCAAGGAACTGGCCGGTCTGATGTCCCTCTCGGAGGAGGAGGTCGTCGAGGCGAGGCTCGCCTCCAACGGCTACAACTCCTCTTCGCTGGACGCCGCGATCAGCACCAGCGAGGACGGCGAGACCGCTCTCGCCGACTTCATCGGCACCGAGGACACGGCACTGGAGCTGGTGGAGGACTTCCACGCACTGGCTCCGATGATCGCCGAACTGGACGAGCGCGACCGGCAGATCATCCACATGCGGTTCGTCGAGGAACTCACCCAGGCCCAGATCGGTGAGCGCCTCGGTGTCTCCCAGATGCATGTCTCGCGGCTGCTGACCCGCATGCTGGCCCGGCTGCGCGAGGGCCTGCTCACCACCCACTGAGCAACCGCCTCGACGAGCGGGACGAGCAGCCCGCGGCGACGAGCGTGACAGCGCCCCGGGGGCGGCCTCAACGGCACGCCCCCGGGGCGCCGCGCTGTGCGCGGACGTGCCGCCTTGTCACCCACGCGACCCGCGCAGCCCGCACATCGGACACCCGCAGAAGTCCGTGCTGGGCACCTCATACCCGACATACCGCCATTTATATGCCGGTGAGTATCGGGTGAATCGTCAGACAGCGTGCATAGATGGACATATCTCTTCGGTTCATGTCGGCATTGACTGAGCCAGTCATGGCCTGTCAATCTTTTGTGCGGCCCTTCAAGGCGACCGCGAATTGGGTGAGGTTGGCCCGGAAGGCGGCCCCCCTTTGCCCGGACGCAGGAATTCCTCAGGAGAAAACTGCATGCAAGAGGTCCGCACGCGCTGCTTCACACTCGCCGTCACGATGCTTCTGTCCCTCTCCGCACTCGGCGAGGCGGCCGCCCAGAAAACGCCGTTCACTGATCGCTTAGCCGGGATCGCAACGGTACGGAACACCGATGACACCACCTTCCATCCGCACACCGGACGGATCAACAGACAGGATCCCGACCTGCCGCTCTGCTGCTGAGATTCGGCGGGAACACATGGGGGCGACGGTGACCACCGTCGCCCCCATCGTCGTATCCACATCCCAACACGACTACTTCCGACGTAACTTGACAAGCGAGTCAATATTTGAGTCACTGTAGTCACGGGGACATTCCACCAGTGGTAGTCGAACGCTCCCACCTGGAGCTTTGGCAACGATGTCAGGTCCCGTCGGGTACGCCTGACAGGGCATGCCACGCGATTCTTTTCCGAGAGAGATCATGAGCGACAGTCGAACGCACCGGGACTTCGGTCTCCTCCTCAGAAATCATCGTCGACGTGCAGGTCTCACCCAGCGCCATCTCGCCGATCTCGCCACGGTGAGCGTCCGAGCCATAAGGAACCTGGAGCTGGGCAAGGTCTCCTCACCTCGGCCGGAAACCGTGCGGCTGCTCGCCGACGGACTCCGGCTGCGCACGACCGAGCGGGACGCGCTCATCGAGGCGGCGCTGTCCGAGCGGCCCGCCCAGGACCCGGAGGACGGCACGGTCCCCGCGGACGGCGCGGAGTTCGCGCCGCCGTGGAACGCGCCGAACTCCCTGGTCGGCCGCGAGACCGAACTCTCCTCCCTGACCCGGCTGCTGGACGTGCCGGGACGGCGGCTGGTCAGCGTGGTCGGCGTGGCGGGCGTGGGCAAGTCCCGGCTGGCCGCCGAGGCCGCCCGCCTCCAGTCCGCGGCCGGCCGGGCCACGGTGCGGTGGGTCTCGCGGGGCGACGCCGCCCCCGTCGAGGACCTCGCCGAGAACCCCTCCGCCCGCAGGGTGCTCCTGGTGCTCGACGACCCCGATCTGTCGCCTCGGGGCGTCGAGCGGATCGCGTCGCTGCTGCGGCATCCCGGGCACCCGCACATCCTGCTCACGGCGTCCGGGCCGTGCGGCATCCCGGGCGAGCAGGTCCTGCCGCTGTCCCCGCTGGCCGTGCCCGAGCGGGCGGTGGACGGCACCCCGGAGAAGCTCGCGGAGGTCGCCTCCGTACGCCTGCTCTGCTCCCAGATCCGCTGCCACCGGCCCGCGTTCGGCCTGGACGGCTCCAACTCCGCGATCGTCGCGGAACTGTGCCGACGGCTCGACGGACTCCCCCGGGCCCTGGAGTTCGCCGGGGACTGGTGCCTGGTGCGCTCGCCGGAACATCTCCTGGCCGAGGTCAGCCGGAACCCGTTCAGTCTCACCGCGCCCCCGACGGCGGGCTCCTGTCCGCCCGACCCCGCGGCCCTGCTGCGCCGGACGCTTGACCGGCTGCCGCGGGCCACCGTGTCCTTCCTCGCCACCACGGCCCGGAGCCTGGCCGGCTGGTCGATCGCGGAGGCGGCGCGGGCCACGGGGACCTCCGACGCCGAGGCCGCCGCGATCGTCTTCACCCTGGTGACCTACGGTGTGGTGCGGACCGACAGCCAGGCCGGGCGGGAGCCCCGCTTCTCGGTCCTGCACCACGTACGGCACCTGTACGGCCCCGCCGCGGCCTCCCTCGGCCAGCGGTATGTGTCCTGGAAGCGGCACCCGGTCGTGCTGCACCGCGCCCACGCGGACAGCCGCAGCCGTCCGGTGGCCGTGGGGGACGGCTGAGCCGGTCCGCTCAGGACATGGCAGCCGGAGCCGGGTCCGTGAGTCCGAGGACGACGGCGTAGTCGAAGCCGCGTGACTCGACGTCGAGGACCGACCAGCCCGCGGGCCCGGCCATGGCTTCAAGTTCGCCCAACGACACAAAGAGATAGTCGTACCAGTCGGTGATGAGCCACTGGTGACGCGTCCGCAGCCGCATCTGGCCGCTCATCCGGTTCCTGGCACGGTTGGCGGCCAGATAGTCGGCGTGGCGGGGGTCTGCGAGCAGATACGGATCCACACCGCTGCCGATGATCCGCGCCCCCGGACGGGCGACCCGGGCGAGGTCGGCCAGCAGACGGGGACCCTGTGCGGCGCTCTCCAGCAGTCCGAGGTTCCTGCCCAGGAGCAGGAAGGTGTCGAACCGCTCGTGCGCGGGCAGGTCGGCGACCGTGCCGAGGATCCGTTCCCGCAGTCCGCGGCGGGCGCACACGGTGAGGGCGCCGCTCGACACATCGAGGCCGACGACGTCCGCCCCGCCCTCCTGGAGCGGAACGGCGAACCGTCCGGCCCCGACACCCACGTCGAGCACCCGGCCGGAAACCCGGTCGATCGCCCATCGGTCCAGTGGGGACCAGCGGTCCGGTCCCTCGAAGAAGCCCACCGCGTCATAGCCGCTGATGTATCCGTCGTCGCGCTCGCAGATCTCGAAGAACCGCCCCTCGGGGAGTCCCGCCGCGTAGCAGTCGAGCAGGAGTCGTCCCCAGGCGTCGTCGACCTGTCCCGGGGGCACCTCTGTCACGGTCATATGGTGCTCCAGCGTCTGTGCTCCGGTCCCGTGCACGGGTCTTCGGGGGGCGGGAACCGGAGCGGGGTGTACGGGGAGAGGGCGGCGCGGGGTGCGTCCCGCAGCCGGACCTTCCGGCATGGGACGCACCCCGGCGTCGCGGTTCCAGGGTCTTTCGTTCGGATCGGGCCGGATCAGCCCGGCATGGTCCGAACGAGAGGCCCTAGGCCGAGGCGGCGCCCGCCATGGAGCGGCGCAGGCTCAGCGGCCGCATGTCGGTCCACGTCTGCTCGATGTGGTCCAGGCACTCCTCCTTGGAGCCGGTCACGCCGACGGCGCGCCAGCCCTGGGGGACCTCACGGTCGGCCGACCAGACGGAGTACTGCTCCTCCTCGTTGACGACGACGAGCCACTGACGGGTGGGCTGCTGCATGACGGTTCTCCATTCGGTGGAACGGGATTCCCGAAGGGCCGGGTTCCCGGGGAGGGGTGAAGCGGTCGGAAGGTGAGGACTGGTGGATCAGGAGTGGTACGAGGCGGCGGCCAGCGGGGCGGGCGCCAGGATCCGCCGGAAGACGGCCAGCGCCCGGTCGATGTCCGCCTCGCCGACTCCGGCGTGGGTGACCGCGCGGATGCGGCCGCGGCCCAGCTCCGCCAGGCGGACGCCCTCGGCCCAGGCCAGGGACATGAACTCGGCCTGCGACAGGCCGGGGGTGTCGACCCGGAAGAAGACCATGTTGGTCTCGACGGGCTCCACGGTGACGCCGGGGATCTCGGTGAGGCCCTCGGCGAACCGCCTGGCGGTGGCGTGGTCGTCGCCCAGCCGGGCGGTCATCTCGCGCAGGGCCACCAGGCCCGCCGCGGCGACCACGCCGGACTGGCGCATACCGCCGCCGAGCATCTTGCGCAGGCGGCGCACCGTGACGATGAACTCGGCGCCGCCCGCGACGATGGAGCCGACCGGGGCGGACAGGTTCTTGGACAGGCAGAACTGCACCGAGTCCGCGTACCCGGCGATGACCTGCGCCGGGACGCCCGCGACCAGGGCGGCGTTGAAGATCCGCGCGCCGTCCAGATGGACCGCCAGGCCGCGCGACCGGGCCAGCGCGGTGACCTCGGCGAGGTACTCCAGCGGCAGGACGCGGCCCCCGGCGCGGTTCTGGGGGTTCTCCAGGCACAGCAGGGCCGGAAGTGCGAACTGCGGGTCGTCGGGGTCCGGGGGGAAGGCGGCCTCGATGTCGGCGAGTGCCATCGTGCCGTCGGCGGCGTTGGCCACCGGTTCGACGACGACGCCTCCGCAGTAGGAGGCGCCGCCCGCCTCGTAGATGTAGATGTCCGACTCGGCACCGGCCAGGGCCTTGGTGCCGCGGGGGCAGTGGGCGAGGATGGCGGCGAGGTTGGCCATGGTGCCGCTCGGCATGAAGCAGGCGTCCTCCTTGCCGAGCAAGGACGCGGCGAGCAGCTCCAGTTCGCGGGCGGTGGGGTCCTCCCCGTAGACGTCGTCCCCGAGGGGAGCGGTCGTCATCGCCTCCAGCATCCGCGGTGTCGGCAGGGTGAAGGTGTCGCTCCGCAGCTCCACCACGTCCGAGGGGCCGGTGCCGTGCCGGGCCGTGCTAGCCATGGGTGTTCTCCTTCTGTGAAGTGGGCGCGGCCTGCGCCGTGGCGCGGCTCGTGAGCGCGGAGACGGCATCGCGGAGCCGTTCGTCCGCGTCCTGCCAGTGGGTGGTCCACCCGGTGAGCCTCCTGTCGTGCTCCAGCCATCGCGCGGCGATGGGTTCGATGCTCCGTTCGAAGGAGGGCAGGCCCGGGCCGCCGCCGAACTCGGCCGCCTGCCAGACCGTTTCGGGCCGTACCTCCTGCGGGGGCCCGGCGGGCGCATTGCCCTGCGCGGCGAGTGCGGACCACAGGGTGTCGGCCCGGCCCTCGACCACGGCGAGGGCGGCCTCGCCGACCTGGTGGTGGGCCCGGCGGAACGGCACCCCGCGCCGCACCAGCCACTCCGCGGTCGCGGTCGCGTCGGTGAGTCCCTCGGTCGCTCGCGCGGCCATGGCCTCCGGGACCGGTTCCGCGCCCTCGTGGGCCAGCCGCAGGATCCGTACCGCGTCGATGGTGGCGTGCAGGGCCGGCATCACATGGCTCATGGCCTCGGTGCCGACGGCGATGGAGTTGGTGAAGGGGGTGCCGCGCATCGCGGTCGCCGCGGCCATGAAACCGCCGAGCGCGGCCGCGGACTTGCCCTGGACATGCTCCAGGACGAAGGCGTTGCGCTTCTGCGGCATCATCGAACTCGACCCGACCAGCCCGTCGGGGATGGTCACCAGGCCGAATTCGGCGCTGGACCACATCAGCAGATCGAGGGCGGCGCGGTCGAGGGTGACCCCCAGCACCGCGGCGGCGGACAGCAGGCGCAGCGCCGTGTCCCGGGTGGCGATCGCGTCGACCGAGTTGCGGACCGGGTCGCCGAAGCCGAGCAGTTCGGCCGTGCGGTCCGGGTCGATGGGGATGGTGGTGCCGCCGATGGAGCCTGCCCCGAGCGGACAGCGGTCGAGCGTCCGGCCCGCCTGGTCCAGCGCCTCGGCGTCGCGCTCCAGGGCGTGGGCCAGCCCCAGCAGATAGTGGCCGTAGGTGATGGGCACGGCGGCCTGGAAGTGGGTGTAGGCCGGCATCAGGACCTCGCGGTACCTGCGTGCCCGGTCGGTGAGTACGGCGCCGAGGCCGCTCAGTTCGGCGGACAGGCGGCGGAAGGGCTCGCGCAGCGCCAGTTGGAGGCAGGTGGCGCCGAGGTCGTTGCGGGAGCGCCCGGTCTGGAGGACACCACCGGTCTCCTCGCCGAGTGTCTCGATCAGATGGCCCTCGTAGGCGAGGTAGAGGCCGCGCGGGGTGGGGCGGTCCTCCAGGGGCTCGTAGTCCTTCTCGCGCAGTTCCGAGATCGCCGAGAGCAGGGCCGATGCCGTCTCCCGGCTGGTGATGCCGCGCTCGGTCAGCATGACGACATGGGCGAGGTCTACGTGCGAAATGCGGTCGAGCTCCGCCTTCCAGGCGGGGCGCGGCGGTTCGGGGCGCTCCAGCAGCATCCGGCGTATCTCGGGAGAGGCCGCGGTCCGCAGCCGCCCGGAGTTGCCGTTCGTGCTGGTGTTGGCGTTCGTCATGCCGGTACCTCCTCTCCGGTGAGCAGGGCGGGGCGGATCCGGTGCAGGCCCTCGGCGGCGGCCGCGGCGGCCGCCGCCGGGGAGTCGCCCCGGGCCAGCACATGGCCGATGCGGTCCCGGAAGTCACCGGCGAGGGCGACCCGGTCCCCCGGTTCGCGGTAGATCTCGACATCGATGACGCCGGGTGCGGTGCGCGCCTCCGCGACCCCGTCGACATGGGAGAGCACTCCGTCGCCCGGGGCGGTCACAAAGCGGATGGCGGCCCCGCCGCGGGGGGTCGCGCCGGGCGCGGAGGGCCGCCCGGCGAACGCCTTCACCGTCTCCAGGATCAGGTCGACGCCGGTCGCCTCCTGCACCAGCCGGGGGATCCAGCCCCCGGCCAGCCGGGGGTTCACCTCGATCAGTACGGGCCCGTCGGGGCCGAGCCGCAGTTCCACATGGGCCGGGCCGAGGGTCAGGCCGAGGGCCCGGACCGCGGCCTCGGCGGCCGCGGTGACCGCCTCGCGCGCCTCGGGTGCGAGCGGCGCGGGGAAGTCGTGCCCGGTCTCCACGAACAGCGGCAGCTCGCCCAGGTGCTTGCGGGTCACGCCGACCACGGCGCCGCTCTGGACCTCCGCCGAGTACTCGTCGCCGGTGACGAACTCCTCGACGGTGAGGCGGCGCGGCACGGGCACGCCCCGTTCGTTGTGCTCCCGGGCCAGTACCGTGGCCGCGTGCCGGGCCGTCTCGTCCGGGTCGGTGCACAGCCGGACGCCGAGGCTCCCGCTGCCGGTGACCGGCTTGACCACGACCGGGTAGCCGAGGGATCCGGCCGCCTCCAGCGTCTCGTGCACGCTTCCCGTCACCGTGAACCGCGGGACGCGTACGCCCGCTTCGGCGAGCACGCGCCGCTGGGCTCCCTTGTCGCGGACCGCGGCGACGGCGTCCGGGGCATGGCCCGGCAGGCCCAGTGCGGCGGCGGCCGCGGCGGCGGTGCCCACGAAGTAGTCGGAGCTGGTGGTGATGCCCGCGAGCCGCCGGGTGGCGGCCAGGGCCCGGCAGGCGTCCACCACGGCTTCGGTGGAGTCCGTGTCGGTCGGTACGGCCTCGACGGCGCCGCTCCAGGCGTAGCGGGCCGGATCGGCGGCCAGCAGCACGGGGTGCAGTCCGAGGGTCCGGGCCGCCTCGGGGAAGAGCCGTCCGGTGCCGGTGGTGTTGCTCTCCACCAGGACGAGGAGGTCGCCGCTCATACCGCGACTCCGTCCATCAGGGTGACGACCTCCTCGCGGGTCCGCCTGTTCCAGGCGTACCGCGACCAGGAACCGCCCACCTCGGTGGGGTGGTCCAGGGTGCGGGGGCCGTCGGGGATCTCGGCGGTGAGCAGGTCGTTGCGACGCATCCAGGCGTCGTTGTAGACGGTGCTGGTGTAGCGGTGGCCCTCGTCCGGGAAGAGGGCGACGACCCTGAGGCCGGGGTGGCGCCGCGCGTACCAGCGGGCGACATGGTGTGCGGCGCCGCTGGTGGGGCCCATGTAGAGGCAGTGGTCGGAGTGCAGCCTCCGGGTCGCCGCGAACGCCTGGGGGGCGTCCAGCCAGTGCACCTCGTCGAACAGGGTGTGGTCCAGGACCGGCGGGACCAGTCCGTTGCCGAGGCCGCGCAGCTGCCGCGGTCCGGCGGGCGCCCCGAAGAGGACACTGCCGGGGGTGTCCACACCGATGAGCTTCATCCGCGGGTTGAGGGCGCGCAGGAAGGAGCCGATGCCGGAGGAGGAGCCGCCCGAACCGACCGGGCAGACCAGGGCGTCGAGGCTGCCGAGGCTCTCCAGCAGGAGTTCGGCGACCGCACCGTACGACACCGGGTTGAGCGGGTTGTCGTACTGGCCCGGTGTGAAGTACGAGTCCAGCCGGGACTGGATGCGGGCCACCCGGTCGAGGCGGGCCTGCTGCACCCCCTTGGCCTGGAGTTCGGGTCCTGAGACGATGCTCACCCGGGCGCCGAGGGCTTCCAGGCGCCGCCGCAGGGGCGGGTCGATCGCCGGGTCGCCGACGAGGACCAGCGGGATGTTCCGCAGACGGCACACCATGGCGAGGCCGAGGCCGAAGGTGCCCGAGGTGGTCTCCACCACGGTGGCGTCCGGTGCCAGCGCGCCGGTGTCGGCGGCGCTGCGGAGGATGAAGTGGGCGGGCAGCAGCTTCATCAGATGGAAGGCCGCCGCGTAGAGGTCGTCCTCCAGGCGGATGACCTTGGGCAGGACGTGGCCGTCGACCACGCTGCTGAAGGGCTTACGACTCGCGTGCGTAAGAGACATGGCTGTCGCTCCCGGCTGTGTAGCGCCAATGGTCGGTCAGTCGCAGTTCGGCGAGGCGGCGGGCGGCGAGGGCCGTCTGCGCCTCGAGCCGGGGTCGGTAGGGGTCGAAGAGCAGGCCCGCCACGGTGCCGCTGTGCGCCACCTGGATGCCCAGGGCCTCCGTCTCCTCGGCGATCTCCTGGAGCCGCTGGAAGTGCGGCACGGCCAGGAAGCGCTGGTTGATGCGGGCGCTGGCGGTGGCGATGCGTCCCAGTTCGGTGATGTCGCCCCGGCCGATGGCGCGCCGCATCAGTCCGCGCAGCGCGCGGAAGCACTCGATCTCCCAGGCGTTGTACCGGGCGGGCGGCAGGGACAGGGTGTCGATCTCCTTGTCCACGGTGGAGAAGCCGAGCACCTCGAAGGGCAGGGTGGGCCGGTGGAAGTCCTCGATCACCGCGCCTTCCCGCTGGGCGAACAGCAGCATGCGGTCGGAGTAGATCAGCGGGTCGGTGGCGGCTTCGGCGCCGACGGCGATCCGGGCGATGCTCTCCGGTGCCAGCCGTCGGCCGACCGCGGCGAGGACGGCGAGGATCGCCGCCGTCACATCGCTGGTCGACGAGCCGAGTCCGCGGCCCACGGCGACATCGCCGCGCAGCTCCAGATGGCCGCCGTAGGTGCTCATGCCGAGGAAGTCGAGGGTGTTGCGGGCCGCGTCGAGCGCCTTGGTCTTCCAGGCGGGAGTGACGGTGAGTTCGGGCTCCCAGGGGCTCAGCCGTACCGTGGCGTTGCTCGCGAACAGGGGGCAGGGCAGGGTGACGAGGCCGCGGCGGAGTCTGCCGCCGTCCTCGAACACGCCTTGCAGCAGCTCGCCGTGGTGGCTGGGGGCGGTCCCCGTGCCCAGGAGCGTGCCGTGGTCGAGTTCTCCGGGTGCCGTCCGCAGCCGTGCGTGGCCGTGGCCGCCCGGTGATGCCAGGAGTTCCTGGCTCTTCAGGCCGATCTCCACCTACGCCTCCTCGGTGGTGTGGGTCGTGGTGTCGGGGTTCCGCGCGAGGGTTGTGGCGGTGCGCGGGGACCGGGCGATCTCGGCGATACGGGCCGCCAGTTCGCCGACATGGGGCGGGTGGACCATGTCGTGGTGGTTGCCGGGGACCGGCACCCGGTGGACTCGGCCGCGGGTGAGGGCCGCCCAGGCGACGGGGTCGACGTCGGGGCTCTTCAGGGTGGGGTGGCTCTCGGAGACGGTCAGCAGATGGACGTCCGCGGAGACCGTCGCGCCGGGGCGGTAACGGGCGGCCGCGAGGCCGTTCGCGCGGGCCACGGCGACCATGCGGCGCACCGCCGTGGACTCGACCCGACCGGGCAGTCTGCCCGCCTGGTGCGACTGGCGCACCAGGGCGGCGATCAGCTGCTCGTCGTCGAGCGACTCGATCTCCTCGGCGGCGAGTCCGGCGTCGGCGCCGAACCGGGTCAGCACGTCCTCGTCGCCGACCAGGTCCTCCGAGCCGGGGACCGGGGAGTCGAGCAGGATCAGGGCCTCGACGGGCCGTCCGGCGCGTTCCAGCCGGACCGCCATCTCGTAGGCGACGACACCGCCGAAGGACCAGCCGGCGAGGAGCCGGGGCCCCTCGGGGGCGACTTCCCCGATCTCCTGGAGATAGCGTTCCGCCAGTTCCTCGACGGTGTTCAGGGGGGTGGCCTCGGTGTTGTAGCCGACGGCCTCGATGCCGTGCACGGCCAGTTTCCCGTCCAGTTCCCGGCCGAGGCTGACGAAGGAGCTGACACCGCCTCCGTGCGGGTGCACCAGGAACAGCGCTTCCGCCGGGTCGGGTCCGGCCGCCAGGGGTACGAGGAGCCGGTCGGCGACGGCGGACACGTCCGGCAGCGCCGCGCAGAGGCCTTCGATGGTCGGTTCCCGGAAGAAGGCGCTGAGGGGGACGCTCACACCCAGCTCCCGCCGTACCGCCTCGATCAGTTCGAAGGCGGTCAGCGAGTTGCCGCCCGCGGCGAAGAAGTCGTCCCGGACGCCCACGGGTGAGCGCCCGAGGACCCGTTCGCAGATCGAGGTGACCCGGAGTTCCAGGGCGTCGCGCGGGTTGACCGGTTCCGTGCCGCCGGTCCAGTCGGGCTCGGGCAGTTGCTTGCGGTCCACCTTGCCGTTCGGTGTCATCGGCATCTCGTCCAGGCCTACGACGACGGCCGGGACCATGTACGGCGGGAGGTGTTCGGTGAGGAAGCCGCGCAGTCCCGCCTCGTCGGGCCGGTCGCGCCAGGAGACATGGCCGATGATGCGGCGGCCCATCCCTTCCCCTGCCGTGGTCACCGCGGCGCGGGCCACCGCGGGGTGGCGCTGGATCACCGCCTCGATCTCCCCCAGTTCGATCCGGTGGCCCCGGATCTTGACCTGGGTGTCCTCCCGGCCGATGTACTCCAGCGTGCCGTCCGGGAGCCACCGGGCGAGGTCACCGGTCCGGTAGAGCCGCCCGCCCGCGGTGAACGGGTCCGGCACGAACCGCTCGGCGGTCAGCCCGGGGCGGCCCGCGTAGCCGCGGGTGACTCCGGAGCCGCCGATGAGCAGTTCACCGACCGCGCCGATCGGTGCCAGCCGCAGTTGGTCGTCGACCACGTACACCTGGGTGTTGGCGACCGGCCGGCCGACGGGGACCGATCCGGCGGGGTTGTCGGGGGCGACCCGGTGCAGGGTGGAGTAGACGGTGGTCTCGGTCGGGCCGTAGAGGTTCCACAGCCGGGACACCCTGGGCGCCAGTTCGGCGGCCAGTTGCGGGGACAGCGCCTCGCCGCCGGACACGGCTTGGAGGGCGCCGCCCTCCCAGCCGCTGAGCACCAGCAGATGCCAGGTCGCGGGTGTCGCCGCCATCACGGTCGCGCCGCGCTCGGCGAGCAGTTGCGCAAGACCGGCTCCGTCCGAGGCGGTCGCACGGTCCACGATCACCAGACGCGCACCGCAGCTGAGCGGTACGAACAGTTCGAGTACGGCGGCGTCGAAGGCGATGGTGGTGACGGTGCAGAGCACGTCCTCGGTGGAGAGTCCGAGGGTGCGGGCCATGTCCTGGACGAAGTTGGTCAGTCCGCGGTGCGGGACCATCACTCCCTTGGGCCGCCCGGTCGAGCCCGAGGTGTAGATGACATACGCCAGGTCGTCCCGGTGGAGCGGTGCGGGCTCCGCCGTCTCCTGGGCCGGGGTGGCCGGGAGGGGTTCGCCGACGTCGATGACGCGGATGGTGTCGTCGAGTCCGAGCGGGTCGGCGAGTGCGGCCCGGGTGAGCAGGAGCCGGGTGCCGCTGTCGGCCAGGGTGTAGTGCAGCCGGTCGCGCGGATAGGTGGATTCGAGGGGAAGGTAGGACGCTCCGGCCTTGAGGACCGCGAGCAGCGACACCACCATGTCCGGGGACCGTTCGAGCATCACCCCGACCGGTGCCTGCCGGCCCGCACCCGCCGCGCGCAGCACCGCGGCGAGTGCGGTGGACCGTTCGGCGAGCTGGGCGTAGGTCACTTCCTCGCCGTCCGGGCCGACCAGGGCGGTCGTGTCGGGGGTGCGCCCGGCCTGCTCGTCGATCAGCTCATGGACGAAGCGGTCCGTCTCGGGCCGTGCGCTGTCGTTCCAGTCGTACCGCAGCAGCCGCTGCTCCCCCGGGGTGAGCACCTCCAGATCGCTCAGCCGGGTGTCGGGCCGGGCCACCACCTGGGCGAGGATGCCCCGGTAGTGTTCGGCGAAGCGGGCGACGGTCTCCGCGTCGAAGATGTCGGTGGCGTAGGAGAGCAGTACCTCCATCCGCTCCCCCTGGGTGACCACCGTGACATCGAGGTCGAAGCGGGCGGTGTCCGCCTCGACCGGCAGCGACCGGACCGAGACGCCGGGCAGCTCCAGCCGGGAGGTCTGCTCCTCGACGAGGTTGAACATCAGCTGGAACAGCGGGTTGCGGCTCAGGTCGCGCTCCGGCCGCAGCTCGTCGACCAGCAGGTCGAACGGCAGCTCCTGGTGCTCGTAGGCATCCAGCATGGTGCCGCGGACCCGGGAGATCAGTTCGGCGAAGGTGGGGTTGCCGTCCAGGTCGGTGCGGAGCAGCACGGTGTTCACGAAGAACCCGATCAGCCGTTCCGTCTCCTCCCGCATCCGGCCGGAGATCGGAATGCCGACGGTGATGTCCCTGCTCGCCGAGTGCCGGGACACCAGCGCCGCGAAGGCCGCGAAGAGCACCATGAAGGGGGTCGCGTGGCGGGAGCGGGCGAGGTCGCGGACCCCGCGGGCGACGGACGGGTCGATCACATGGGACAGCCGTGCGCCCCGGCCGCTGCGCACCGCGGGCCGCGGGTGGTCGGTGCGCAGTTCGGTCGCCTGGGCACCCGCCAGGGTCTGCTTCCAGTGGGTCAGCTCCCCGGCCAGGTTCCCGGCGTCGAGGTGCCGCGCGGCCCAGGCGGCGTAGTCGGCGTACTGCATCGGCAGCGCGGGCAGTTCGGGCCGTCGGCCGGTCGCGAAGGCCCCGTAGGCCTCGGAGAGTTCGGACCACAGGATCTGCATCGAGGCGGCGTCCACGGCAATGTGGTGGACGACCACGGTGAACAGATGCCGCTGCCCGGGCAGTTGGACGAGGTGGGCGCGGAGCCAGCGGGCCTCGCTGAGGTCGAACGGCCGGTCCGCGTCGGCCCGGCTGAGCCGCAGTGCCTCCTCGTAGGCCTCCTCGGCGGGCAGGTGGCGCAGGTCGGTGCGCCGGACGGTGATCCCGGACGCCGGTTCGGCGTGCAGGCACGGGGCCCCGCCCGCGTCCTTCACGACACGCGAGCGCAGGATGCTGTGCCGCTCGACGACGAGGGCGAGTGCCGCGTCGAGTGCGTCCGCGTCGAGCGGCCCGGTCAGGTCCAGGACCTGCGCCATGTTGTACTCGACGAGTTCGGGGCGGAGCTGTTCGAGGAACCACACCCGCCGTTGTGCCGCCGACAGCGGGGCATCGGCGACCGCGGCCCGGGTGAGCGTCGGTCCCTCGTCGCCCAGCTCCTGTTCGATGCTGGGGCTCATGGTCATGAGGGGTTCCTCTCCTCGGTCGCGTCGCGGGCGGGCAGCATGTGCTCGACGGCGGCGGCCATGGTCCGGATGGTCGAGTTGTCGAAGATCACCGAAAGAGGGACCTGGGCGGACAGGGCGCTGCGCAGCCGGGAGATGATCCGGGTGGCCAGCAGGGAGTGACCGCCCAGGGCGAAGAAGTCCGCGCCGACATCGAGGTCCTCGCGGCCCAGCACCTCCGCCCAGATTCCGGCGACCAGTTCCTCGGCCTCGCTGCGCGGCCGGGCGGTGGACTCGGCCGCCGTGAACTGCGGTTCCGGCAGGGCCCGGTAGTCGGTCTTGCCGTTGGCGTTGACCGGGATCCGGTCGAGCACCGTGATGCTGGACGGGATCATGTAGATCGGCAACTGGTCGGCCAGGTAGGCATTCAGCTCTACGAGGAGGTCCTCACCGGCCGTGTCCTCCTGGACGGTGACATACGCCACGAGACGCTGGTCGCCGGGTGCGGGCTCCCACTTGACCACCACGGCGTCGCGGATGCCGGGGAAGCGGCGCAGGGTGTGCTCGATCTCGGCGGGCTCGATCCGGATACCGCGGATCTTGACCTGGCTGTCCGCCCGGCCCAGGAACGTCAGCGTCCCGTTCGCCCGCCACACACCACGGTCACCCGTGCGGTAGAGCCGCTCCCCCGGAAGGAAGGGATGCGGGATGAACGCTCCCGCGGTCTTGCGGGCATCGCCGAGGTAGCCCCGGGCCAGTCCCACTCCACCGAGATACAGATCACCGGGGACGCCGACCGGGACCGGGTTGAGCTGCTCGTCGAGCACCAGGACCTGGTTGTTGGCGATCGCCTCGCCCAGGGGTACGACTCCTGCCCACCGGTCCTCGGGTGCGCATTCATGGGCGGTGGAGTCGATCGACACCTCTGTCGCACCCCACTGGTTGTAGAGCCGCGCTCCGGTGTCGCCCAGCCGGTCGTAGAAGGTACCGACGAGGTCGGGGCGGAGTGCCTCTCCGCTGGAGATCACATACCGCAGGCCCGACAGCCCCCGGCGGCGGTCCTCGGTGATCTCGTCGCAGAACAGGCTCAGCATGCTCGGCACGAAATG
>NZ_JBIUBV010000026.1:0-67390 GCF_044548405.1 Streptomyces sp. NPDC052040
GGTTGACGGGTCTGGTGACGGGGGTTCCGGTCGCGGTGGCGCTGGCGCGTCGGGACAGCGATGAAGTGGCCCGTCTGGTGGAGGGGTTGGGCAGGTTGTTCGCGGTGGGTGTTCCGGTGGACTGGGACGCCTTCTACGCCGGTACCGGCGCCCGCCGTGTGGATCTGCCCACGTATGCCTTCGACCACCACCACTACTGGCAGACAGCCCGGCATACCGTCGACCGCCCCGAGACCGGACACCCGCTGCTCACCTCGTCGGTCGAGGACCCGGACAGCGGCCGTGTCATCCTCAGCGGGCGGCTGACCGGGGCCCACGCACCCGAAACGGTCTGGCTGGAGGCCGCACTGCGCGCCGCCGACGAGGTCGACTGCACCACCGTGGACACCCTCACGGTCGACGCCGCCCTCACTCCGCCCCCGCGCGGCGGTGTCGACGTCCAGGTCACCGTCGACGCGCCCGGTGCCGACGGCCGCCGCGCGTTACGCATCCACGGACGCCTCGCGAACGGCGCCGCCTGGACGCGCTGCGCCCACGGCCGCCTGAGCCCCGCGCCCGTGGTGCCGCCCCCGGACACGGAGGCCGGACCCGCCGGACTCACCGTGGACGACGACGAGGCCGAGCGCTGGATCCTCCACCCCGGGCTGCTGTCCGCCGCGGTCGGCCACCGGCCCGTTCTCACCTGGCGCGGAGTACGCGTCTACGCCGCGGGAGCCCGCTCGGCCCGCCTGGCGCCCTCCGCATCCGGCGGCCCCGCACTGCTGCTCACCGACCGCTCCGGGCGGCCGATCGCCACCGCGGACGAGATCACCTACGGTGACCCGCCCCCGGCCCGGCGCACCGACGACCTGTACCGGGTCGACTGGACACCGCTGGTCCTGCCCGCCGCCGACGGACCGGTCCCGCCCGTCGCGTATGCAGACTCCGCGGACCAACTCCACCAGATCCTCGACATCGCCCAACGCGCGCTGGAAAAAGACGACTTGGGCGCCCCACTGGTCGTAGTCACCCGGGGTGCCGTAGCGGTGGACGGGGAGGCCCCTTCGGACACGGCGGCCGTCTGGGGCCTGCTGCGCTCGGCCCAGACCGAACACCCGGGCCGTTTCATCCTCGTCGACACCCATGCCGATGCCGAAGTCCCTCCGGAGCTCCTGACAGCCATAGCCGCATCCGGCGTCCCCCAGCTGGCGCTGCGCGGCGACCGGGCCCTGGCGCCACGGCTCGCCCAGGTGACCGCGACGGGGCCCGCGACCGCGCCTGACTCCGTGCCTGAACCTGAGCCCGAATCCGCGCCCGGGACTGCGTCCGAGTCCGCGCCTGAGCCCGAGTCCGCGCCCGAGACTGCGTCCAAGTCCGCGTCCGAGTCCGCGACCGAGCCCGCACCCGCGCCCACGCCCGCACCCAAGCCCACGGCAGCGTCCACCCCCCCATCCGCGCCGAGCAGCGGATGGCCCGCCCAAGGCACCGTCCTGATCACCGGGGGCACCGGTGCGCTCGGCGCCGCGGTGGCCCGGCACCTCGCCGCCCGTCACCACATCCGGCACCTCCTGCTGACCAGCCGCAGCGGCCCCGGTGCACCGGGCGCGGCACGCCTGGTCGAGGACCTGGCGCGGCTGGGCGCCCACGCCACCGTCGTGGCCTGCGACGTCGGCGACCGCGCCGCCCTCGCCGCCGTGCTGGACGGCATTCCCGACGAGCGGCCGCTGCGCGCCGTGGTGCACGCCGCCGGTGTGCTCGACGACGGCGCCTTCACCGCGCTCACCCCGGCCCGCCTCGACGCGGTGCTGCGCCCCAAGGCCGAAGCGGCCCTGCATCTGCACGAGTTGACCCGGGACCACGACCTCACCGCGTTTGTGCTGTTCTCCTCCGTCGCGGGCGTCTTCGGCGGCCCGGGCCAGGCCAACTACGCCGCCGCCAATGCCGCCCTCGACGCCCTGGCCCAGCGGCGCGCCGTCGCGGGACTGCCCGCGGTCTCGGTAGCTTGGGGGCCCTGGGAGCTGGACGGCACAGGCATGTCCGCGGCGGCGGATCTGCGCCGGGTCGCCCGGGAGGGCTTCGGCGTGATCCCCACCGAGCACGGCATGGCCATGCTCGACGCCGCCGTCGCCGACGGCACTCCAGTGCTCGTCGGCTGCCCGATCGACCTGGACACCGTGCGACGGCAGTCACCGGTGCCGCCCCTGCTGCGTGCGCTGGCCCGCCGCGGCGCCCGGCGCCCGGCGGCGACCGCGGACCCGGCCGGGCTCGCCGAGGACCTCGCCGCCCTGCCCGCCGCCGACCGCCGCACCCGGATGCGCGACCTCGTCCGGGCCCGCGTAGCCGACCTCCTCGGGCTGGGCGGCGCGGCCGAGGTGCCCGCGCACGTACCCTTCCCCGAGCTGGGCTTCGACTCGCTCAGCTCCGTACAACTGCGCAATCAGCTCGACGCGTTGTCGGGGCTGCGCCTGCCGCCCACCCTGGTCTTCGACCACCCGACCCCGGAGTCCGTCGCGGACCGCCTGCTGCGCGAACTCCTCCCCGACACGGCCGCCGAGGACGCCCCCGGCGCAGACGGCCTCTCCGCCGACATCGGCCTCTCCGCCGACATCGACCTCTCCACCGACATCGCCCTCCCCGACGACATCCGGGCCGCCGCGACGACCGTCGAGGTCGCGGCCGACCCCGGCGAGGTCCTGCTGACCGGCGCGACCGGCTTCCTCGGCGCGTATCTGCTGCGGGACCTGATGCGGACCACCCGTGCCGTGGTGCGCTGCCTGGTGCGCGGCGACGACCGTGACGACGCCCTGCGCCGCGTGACGGGGAACCTGCGGTGGTACGGGCTCTGGGACGACATCGACACGGGCCGCCTGGACGTGGTCGTCGGCGATCTCGCCCGGCCCCGGCTCGGCCTGACCGCCGACACCTTCGACGCGCTGGCCCGCTCGGTGGACCTGGTCGTCCACGCGGGCGCACAGGTCAACTGGCTTCAGCCGTACGGGGCGTTGAAGGCGGCCAACGTCGACGGCACCGTCGAGCTGCTGCGGCTGGCCGCCCGGCACCGCAGCGTCCCGATGCAGCACATCTCGACCACCGGTGTCTTCGCCCGCCCGGTCGTTCCCGGAGTGCCGCTGCGCCCCGACGACCCGACCGGGCCGCCCGACGCGCTGCGCACCGGCTACACCCGGAGCAAGTGGGTGGCCGAGCAACTCGTGGGCCTGGCCCGGGAGCGCGGCCTGCCGGTCACCGTCCACCGGGTCGACCTGGTCTCCGGCGACCAGGAGCACGGCGCCTGCCAGACCCGGGACTTCGTCTGGCTCAGCGTCAAGGGAATGCTCCAGGCCCGCTCCGTACCGGCCGGACTGGGCGGCAGTTTCCAGCTGGTGCCGGTCGACTACGTCAGCGCCGCCGTCCTCGCCCTCGCCCGCAGCCCGCAGGCGACGGGCCGCACCTTCCACCTGTCCGGGCGGTCACCGGTGAGCTTCGCCGACATCGCGGCCCATCTGCGGTCGTTCGGACATGAGTTGACCGAGATGGATCCCGCCGCCTGGCGCGACCGGGTCACCGCCGACCGCGGCAACGCGCTGCTGCCGCTGCTGGAGTCCTTCGAGGCGGTCTCCGGTGACGGCGCCACCGATGTCTATCTGGCGATGGACAGCTCCGCGACCGATGCGGCACTGGAGGGCACCGGCATCGAGTGCCCGCGGCCCAGCCGGGAGCTGTTCCGCACCTACGACGCTTTCTTCACTCGAACGGGCTACTTCCCGCAGTAGGGAAGGCCCGCAGCAAGGAAGGACAGACATGCTCACACCCACCCACCGGCGGGCCGGACTGCGCGAGGTGCCCCTGGACGGGCACCGGCTCTCCGTCGAGGACATCGCCATTGTCGCCCGCCACCCCGGCACCCGGGTCGTCACCCTGGCCGCCGACGTGGCCGGGCGGATGGCCGAGTCCAACGCGATGAAGCACTCCCTGATCGACTCGGGCGTGCCCATCTACGGCGTCACCTCAGGATTCGGCGACAGCAGCGCCCGCCAGATATCCAAGCGCAAGGTGGACCACCTTCAGGACAACCTGATCCGCTTCCTGTCCACCGGTATCGGCCCGCTCGCCGAGGCGGACGTCGTCCGGGCCACCATCATGGTCCGCGCCAACTGCCTGGCCCGCGGCGTCTCCGGGGTACGGCCGGACATCGTCGCCGCGCTCATCGACCTGCTGAACGCCGACATCCTGCCGCAGATCCCGGAGCGCGGCTCCGTCGGCGCCAGTGGCGACCTGGTGCCGCTCAGCTACCTCGCCGCCGCCCTCACCGGGCGCGGCACGGTGACCCACCGCGGCGAGGACAAGCCCGCCGCCACCGCCCTGGCGGACTGCGGCCTCACTCCGCTGACCCTGGAGGCCAAGGAGGGGCTGGCCCTGGTCAACGGCACCTCCTTCATGTCCGGCTTCGCCGTCCTGGCCCTGCACGACGCCCAGGAGCTGGCCTTCACCGCCGACCTGTGCACCGCGCTGACCAGTCAGGTACTGCTCGGCAACCCCTCCCACTTCGCCCCCTTCCTCTTCGAGGCCAAGCCGCACGACGGCATGGTGGCCAGCGCCGCGGCCATCCGGGCCGTCCTCACCGGCGACATCGCGGCCGACTCGGGCATCCGGCGGCCCGACGCCGACTTCGCCGAGCTGGACCGCCCGATCCAGGACCACTACTCGATCCGCTGCGCGCCCCATGTCACCGGTGTGCTGCGCGACACGGCCGACTGGGCCCGGCGCTGGCTGGCCGTGGAGGTCAACTCGGCCAACGACAACCCCCTGTTCGACGTCACCGACCGCACGGTCCGCAACGGCGGCAACTTCTACGGCGGCCATGTCGCCCAGGCGATGGACGCCCTCAAGACGGCGGTCGCCAGCGTCGGCGACCTGCTGGACCGCCAACTGGAGCTGGTCGTCGACGAGAAGTTCAACAACGGCCTCACCCCGAACCTCATCCCCGCCCTAGGCCCGGACGACTTCGAGGCCGGGCTGTTCCACGGCTTCAAGGGCATGCAGATCGCGGCCTCGTCGCTGGCCGCGGAAGCCCTCAAATGGACCATGCCGGCCGCGTCGTTCTCCCGCTCCACCGAGGCGCACAACCAGGACAAGGTGAGCATGGGCACGATCGCGGCCCGCGACGCCCGCTCGGTGGTGGAGCTCGTCCAGCGCATCACGGCCATCCATCTGATCGCCCTGTGCCAGGCGGCGGACCTGCGCGGCCTCCAGCACCTCAGCCCCCCGACCCGCGCGGCCTACGACGCGGTCCGCGGGGTGAGCGCGTTCCTGGACCGCGACCGGCCGCTGGACACCGACATCGAGCGCGTGGTGACGCTGATCCGCTCGGGCGCCCTGCGGGGTGTGGTCGAACTCGAGACCCAGGACACCGGGTCCGGCGAGGCGGTCCGGTGAGCGCAGAGGTGGCGGCCCTCGCCGGGGTCACCTGCGAGGAACGCCCGGACGGCACCCGGGTACTGCGGGCGGCGGGGGAGCTGCTGGACCATCCGCCGACCCTCGCGCACCAGCTGCGCCGCTGGGCGGCCGAAACCCCGGACCGGACCCTCGCCGCGGAGCGCGAAGGGGACGGCTGGCGGACCCTCGCCTACGGCGCGGCTGCCGAGACCGCGGCCGCCCTGGGCCAGGCGTATCTGGACCGCGGCTGCGGCCCGCACCGCCCGGTGCTCCTGCTGTCCGGCAACTCCCTGGACCATCTGCTGCTCACCCTGGCCGGCTATCTCACCGGCGTCCCCGTCGTACCGGTCAGCACGGCCTACTCCCTGCGCAGCACCGACCACGCCCGACTGCGCGCCATCGCCGCACTGGTCCGGCCGGGACTGGTGTACGCGGAGGACGGCGACCGCTACCGCGCCGCGCTGGACGCGGCGGTCCTTGCCGCCGGGACCTCCCCGGGGGCCGCCGGGGAGGTCCCGGGCACGGTGGTCTCCCGGCGGCCCGGCCCGGGCGACGAGACGACCGGCAGCCTGGGGCGTACCCCCGTCGGCGGTGCGGCGCGCCGGGCCGAGGAGGGCCTGACCCCGGACACGGTGGCGAAGATCCTCTTCACCTCGGGCTCCACCGGCACCCCCAAGGGGGTGCTGAACACCCATCGGATGCTCTCCGCCAACCAGCAGATGATGCGGCAGATCTGGCCGTTCCTGGACGCCGAACCGCCCGTGCTCACCGACTGGCTGCCCTGGAGCCACACCTTCGGCGGCAACCACAATCTGCATCTGGCCCTGTGCAACGGCGGCAGTCTGTACATCGACGACGGGGCACCGCTGCCCGCCGCCTTCGAGCGCACCGTGGAGGCGCTGCGCCGGGTCCCGCCCACCGTCTGCGTCAACGTACCGGCGGGTTACGCCCTGCTCGCCGAGCGGCTGGAGCGCGATCCCGGGCTCGCCCGGCGGGTGCTGTCCCGCGCGAGGATCATCCTCTACGCGGGTGCCGATCTGCCGGACGCACTGCGGGTGCGGCTGCGCGCCCTCGCCCGCACGGCGTCCGGGCGCGACCTGGAGGTCGTCTCCTCGTGGGGCGCGACCGAGACCGGGCCCGCCGCGACCTCCACCTACGGCGGCGTACGCGAGGGCATCGGCATTCCACTGCCGGGCGTCGAGGTGAAACTCGTCCCCGTGGGCGACCGGACCGAGATCCGGGTGCGCGGCGCCTCGGTCACCCCCGGCTACCTCGGCACGGAGGCCTCCGCCGCGCTGGACGAGGAGGGCTACTACCGCAGCGGCGACGCGGTGCGGCTGCTCGACCCGGGAGGCGACCCCCGCCGTGGACTGGCGTTCGACGGCCGGATCGCGGAGGACTTCAAGCTGGCCAACGGCACCTGGGTGGTCGTGGGCAGGCTGCGGGGCGCGCTGCTTTCGGCCGCCCCGGTCCTCTCCGACGTCGTACTGGTCGGCGGCGACCGCTCGCACATCGCCGCGATCGCCTGGCCCGCGCTGGACCCGGCCAACGCCCTGCTCGGCACCGACGCCACCGACCCCGCCGAACTCCTCGCCCACGACGGACTGCGCCACCACCTCACCGAGATCCTCACCCGGCTCAACACCGGCGCCGGTGCCGCGTCCCGCATCGAACGCCTCGCCCTGGTGGCCGAGCCGCCGAGCATCGACGACGGCGAGATCACCGACAAGGGCCACCTCAACCACCGTGTGGTGGCCGACCGGCGCAAGGAGGTCGTCGAACTGCTCTACGCCGACGATCCGGACCCCGCACGGGTGATCACCGCCCGTCGGCCGAACGGCATCCTCCGCCGCGACTGAAGGTCCCCGCGGCCGGGAAGACGGAAGACTCCAAGGCGCGGTGGCGTGGGGGGCTCCGGTTCCCTAGCGTGGCAGGCGTCGATGTCTCCGGCTGGAGGTACTTGTGATGACCGTGCCCCGGATCCTGATCGTCGGTGGCGGCTTCGCCGGGATGGAGACCGCGCGCAGACTGGAGCGCACCCTCAAGCCCGCCGAGGCCACACTCCGGCTGGTCACGCCCTACGACTCCCAGCTCTATCTGCCGCTGCTCCCGCATGTCGCGGCGGGCATCCTCACCCCCCAGTCGGTCGCGGTCAGCCTGCGGCGGCTGCTGCGCCGTACCGTCATCGTCCCCGGCGGCGCCGTCGGCGTGGACCCCGCCGCCAAGGCCGTCGTGGTGCGGAAGATCAACGGTGAGACGGAGGTCGAGCACTACGACTATCTGGTCCTCACACCGGGCAGCGTGACCCGGCAGTTCGACATCCCCGGGGTCGAACAGCACGCCGTGGGCATGAAGACGCTCGCCGAGGCCGCCTGGGTCCGCGACCACGTCATTTCCCAGCTCGACCTGGCCGCGGCGTCGTCCGACCCGGTGGAGCGGGAGACCCGGCTGCGGTTCGTGGTGGTGGGCGGCGGCTACGCGGGCACCGAGACCGCCGCCTATCTGCACCACCTCACCACCGCCGCCGTCAAGCGCTATCCGGGCCTGGACCCGGCTCTGGTGAAGTGGCATCTCATCGACATCGCCCCGAGGCTCATGCCGGAACTCGGCGACCGCCTGGGCGCGCGGGCCCTGTCCCTGCTCAAACGGCGCGGCCTCGATGTCTCGCTGAAGGTGTCCGTCGCCAAGGCGACCCGGGACACCGTCACCTTCACCGACGGCCGCACCCTGCCGTGCCACACCCTGATCTGGACCGCGGGCGTGGCGGCCAGCCCCCTGATCGCCACCCTGGACGCCGAGACCGACCGCGGGCGGCTGGTGGTCCGCCCCGATCTCACCGTCCCGGGCCTGGACGGCGTCTTCGCCCTGGGGGACGCCGCCGCCGTCCCGGATCTGCACAAGGGCACGGGCGCGGTCTGCCCGCCGACCGCCCAGCACGCCATGCGCCAGGGCTGGGCGGCGGCCAGAAACGTGGCGGCGGCCCTGCACGGCACCCCGCTCAAGGCCTACCGCCACCGTGACATGGGCCTCGTCGTCGACCTCGGCGGCTTCCAGGCCGTGTCCAAGCCCCTGGGCGTGGAACTCACCGGACCACCCGCCGAGTTGGTCGCGCGCGGCTACCATCTGGCCGCCCTGCGCACCGTACCGGCCCGGATGCGGACCCTGACCAACTGGACGCTCAACGCGCTGACGGGCTACGACTTCGTCCGCACCGGCTTCCAGGCCGGACGCCCCGCCACGCTCTCCGACTTCGAGCGGCCCGACGCGTATCTCACCCCGGACGTGATCACCTCCCACACGGCACCCCGCCCGTCGGACTGATCCCGTACCCCGTACAGGCCGTTGGCCGGTGCACCCCACAAGGGCACACCGGCCAACGGCCTGCACACGACCTGTTCCGCGCCGCCGTCACCCGCTCAAGGGAGCCGGATCAGCGCCGCTCATCCGGCTCCCCGCCGCCGTTCTCCCAGCGGGGACGGCTGCTCGTGGCGCTCGTCCGGGACCCGAGATTGCCGTGCGCCCTCAGCTCGTGCGGGGTGAGGCGGTCCCCGCCGCGGGGCACCTCGTCGGGTTCACGGTTCTCCATGACCTCACCCACCGGCCCCCCTTCGGGCAGCCGCGGCTGCTCCTCGGGGCGCGGCGGCTCGGACTCCCGGCGCCGGACGCGTACCCCCATCCAGAAGGCGCCGACCAGCAGCGCCACCACGACCAGTCCCACCAGGAAGGGCCACAGGCCGAGTTGCAGACCATGGGACACGGCGATGTTCATCGACACGGTACTCATGGCACCCGGGTACCCACGGCCCCCGGCGCGAACCCGGGAATCACCCGGCTGCCGGGGCACACCGGCCCCCACCCCCATTCCCAATTTCTGCAACACGTTCTACGGTGTGCGCCGTCAGGACCGGCCTGGGACCCCTGGAGGCGCCGTGCACCTCGACTACACACCCGAGCAGCAGCGCCTGCGCACCGAACTGCGCGGCTACTTCGCCGAACTCGTACCGCACAACGCCTACGCCCGCCACGGCGACCCGGCGGGCCAGAAGCGGTTCTACCGCGACACCATCCGCCGCCTCGGGCGCGACGGCTGGCTCGGCGTCGGCTGGCCCGAGGAGTACGGCGGCCGCGGACTGGGCGCCATGGAGCAGTTCATCTTCTTCGACGAGGCCGCGCAGGCGGGCGTACCGCTGCCGCTGATGGCACTCAACACGGTCGGCCCCACCCTGATGCGCTACGGCACCGAGGAGCAGAAGTCCCGCTTCCTGCCCGCGATCCTCTCCGGCGAGATCGACTTCGCGATCGGCTACAGCGAACCGGAGGCGGGCACGGACCTGGCATCCCTGAAAACCCGCGCCGTACGGGACAGCGGGGGAGAGTACGTCGTCAACGGCCAGAAGATCTGGACCACCAACGGCGACACGGCGGACTGGGTCTGGCTCGCCGTGCGCACCGACCCCGACGCCCCGCCGCACCGCGGCATCACCATCCTGCTGGTGCCGACCACCGACCCCGGCTACTCCTGCACCCTCATCCGCACCCTCGCCTCCCACGACACCACCGCGAGCCACTACGAGAACGTCCGCGTCCCCGTCTCCCACCGCGTCGGCGAGGAGAACCAGGGCTGGCGGCTCATCACCAACCAGCTCAACCACGAACGCGTCACCCTCGCCGCCCACGGCACCATGGCGATCCGCGCCCTGCACGACGTACAGCGCTGGGCCATGGAGACCGAGCTCGCCGACGGCCGCCGGGTCGTCGACCTGCCCTGGGTCCGCCACCTCCTCGCCCGCACCCACGCCAGGCTGGACGCCCTGAAGCTGCTCAACTGGCGCATGGTGAGCGCCGTCCAGGACGGCACCCTCACCCCCCAGGACGCCTCCGCCGTCAAGGTCTACGGCTCCGAGGCCCGCCGCGACGCCTACGCCTGGCTCATGGAAATCGTCGGCGCCGCAGGCGTGTTGAAGGAGGGCTCAGCAGGCGCGGTCCTCCACGGCGAACTGGAACGCGGCTACCGCTCGGCCGTCATCTTCACCTTCGGCGGCGGCAACAACGAGATCCAGCGCGAGATCATCTCCTGGATAGGCCTGGGCATGCCCCGCGTACGGCGCTAGCTGTATTGACCCGCAGGGTTGTTTACGCGGCTGATGGGTGGCTGGCCGTCGAGTGCGGTGTGGCGGCGGTGGTCGTAGGTGTGGAGGGAGTCTGCCAGGGCTTGGGTCCGCTCGGTGTTCGAGGTGTAGGGCCGTAGCAGGGTGCGGTTGAAGCGTTCGACCTTGCCGTTGGTCTGCGGCCGGTAGATGCGGGTGAGTCTGCCGGCCGCGCCGAGGTCGGCCAGGGCAAGGCCGGGGCTGGCACTGGATGCGCCTGCGGCAGTTGACCAGGGCGCTCGCAACCTCCCTGAAGGCGAAAGGCGGGACGGGTCTGCTGCACGGCTAGGAGCGGTCCGAGAAGGGGTCCGGCACTACGAGCGAGCAGGTCTCCCCCGGCGCGATGGTCACCGCCCGATCGACGAGCATCACGCGAATCGGGGATTCCTCCGAGTCCGGCACACTGATCTCCAGCTGCCCGCTCCGGCGGCGTATGCCTACGCCCCAGTGACCGCGATAGTGCACCGTGAACCCGTACTCGGAAAGGGCCGGCAGAGGCACCGGGTCCAGCCACAGGGCGTCCTCACGTGTCTCCAGCCCTGACAGGCCGCGCTGGACCAGGTCGAGGGTCCCGGCCATGGCCCCGAGATGGATACCTTCGCCGGTTGTGCCGCCCTGGATGTCGGCAACGTCCGCCTCCAGTGCCTCGTGGACGTACTGCCATGCGTCGGCGCGTCTGGCCCGGGCGAGGACGAAGCCGTGGACGAGTTCGCTGAGGGTGGAGCCGTGGCTGGTGCGCTGGAGGTAGTAGTCCACGGTTCTGCGCCAGACGTCGTCGTCCAGGTCGTACCCGAGACGCTGGAACAGGGCTCCCAGCTCGGCGGGTGAGAACAGGTAGCCGAGCATCAGGACGTCGGCCTGCTTGGACGCCTTGTAACGGTTGGCCGTGTCGCCCTCTGCTTCCAGGATCCGGTCCAGCCTGCGAATGGAGCTGTAGCGCGCACGGTAGGCCTCCCAGTCCAGTTCGGCGAGGTCGTCGTAGCCCTCGAACTGGCTGATGACTCCCCGGTGAAACGGCACCCGCAGCCGGCGGGAGACCTCCTCCCACTCCCGCAGCTCGCCGACGTCAAGTCGGAGCCGGTCGAGCAGTTCCTCGCGGCGCCATGCGGGCAGGCCTCGTAGGAGTTGCAGGGTGCGGGTGAGGACCCAGGCCGCAGTGATGTTGGTGTAGGCGTTGTCGTCCAGTCCCGGCAAGGCGGCGCCCGGGTAGCCGTCGTGGTACTCGTCAGGGCCGACGACACCGCGGATTCGGTAGCGGCCGGTCTCGGGGTCGAAGGCGGCGAGGTCCGCCCAGAAGCGGGAGATCTGTAGCAGCATCTCCGCGCCCCTGGTGTGCAGGTACTCCGTGTCGCCGGTGGCTTCGCAGTACTGCCAGACGTTGTAGGCGATCGCGGAACCCACGTGGTGCTGGAGACGGGAGTGGTCGGGCAGCCAGCGGCCCGACGCGGGGTTGAGGTGCCATTCCTGGGACTCCTCACGGCCGTCGCTGCCGCTCTGCCACGGGTACATCGCGCCGGATCGGCCTGTCGCAGTAGCCGCTCTGCAGGCACGCGGAAGGCGCCGATAGCGGTAGTTCAACAGGGACCGGGAGACTTCCGGGAAGTGCAGGTTGAGGTACGGGAGTACAAAGAGCTCGTCCCAGAACACATGGCCCCGGTACGCCTCGCCGTGCAGGCCCCGGGCGGGAACTCCCACGTCCAGGTCTGCGGTGTTGGGTGACAGCGTCTGCAGGACGTGGAAGAGGTGGAAGCGCAGGATGCGGCCGGCTTCGCCGGGCACCTGGATGTCGGCGCGCCGCCACAGCCGTTCCCATGCGGCGACATGGGAGTCCAGCAGGGCGGGGAAGCCCGGTGCTGTGGTCACCCGGTCAACCGCTTCGCCGAGCGGGTCGCTGATCGCCGTGTCGCGCGAGGTGTGGAGCGCCACGGTCTTGTCCACGGTGACGGTTCGGCCTGGTGAGAGGGCGATCACCAGGCGGTGGACCGCGCGTTGGCGGGCGGGGCGAAGCACTGACGAGGCCGGAGCCCCGTCGGCGATGACCGTCGTCCGGGCGGCCAGGGCGATGGAAATGTCCGACGTGTTGGTCCGACAGGTCAGCCAGACCGTGTGGGGCTCGTGGGCGCCGGTGCGCACATGGGTCACATGGTGGCAGTTGAGGGCGCGGTAACGGTGCACGTTGCCGTTGATCACCTCGCCGTCGATCGAGCTTTCGATCTCGATCTCGCCTGACCAGTCCTCGGCCGCGATGACCGTGCGCAGCGCGGCC
The DNA here is from genome assembly GCF_044548405.1 of Streptomyces sp. NPDC052040. NCBI lineage: Bacteria > Bacillati > Actinomycetota > Actinomycetes > Kitasatosporales > Streptomycetaceae > Streptomyces > Streptomyces sp. NPDC052040. The sequence goes on from NZ_JBIUBV010000026.1 coordinate 12,826, forward strand.
AGGTGGGGATCCCCCATGTGCACCAGGCGGATCTGCTCGACGCTGAGCTCACCCCCCTCGTCCATCCGGTGGCGGAAGGACCGGGTGAGCGTGCCGCGGCGCAGATCCAGGATGTGCCTGTGGTCCAGGAGGGTGTGCGTGCTGGGAGAGATCCACGGACCCCACGCTCCCTGGGCGTGGCGCAGACGGAATCGGAGAAGTAGCCAGTTCGGGAGGTTCACCAGATCTTCGTTCACCACACGCCGCCCCGTCCCGGTCGACGCCAGGCGGTTGTAGCAGCCGGCCACATAGGTCGCCGGGTAGTGCACCAGGCCGGCCCGGCGCTCGGGCAGCGCGCCCCGAGTGGCGAAGTAACCGTTGCCGAGGGTGCACAGGGATTCGCGCAATCGCTCGGCGGCGGGGTGATAGCCCGTCCACTCCCACGTCCACTGCGGCATCCGCCACCCTTCCTGTCCTCCGGAGGCCCTGGAGGCCCAAGTACGTGCGGCGAGTCTCAGACCGGTTGGGGAACGACGGCGACCGGGCAGTCCGAGTGGTGCAGGAGGGCGTGGGCGACCCTCCCGAGCTGCAGACCGAAGTGTCCGTGTCGCCGTTGGGCGCCGACGACGATCATGTCGGCCTCGGTCGACGCCTCCAGGAGAATCCGGTGGGCGGGGCCTTCGAGCGGCTGACGTCGGACATCGACCCGGGGGTGCTCTCGTACGGCCTCACGCAGTGCGTCGTCGAGGCCGGTGGAAGCCCGCTCCTCGCGCAGCCTGGCAGCGTCGTCGGCGATCAGCATGTGGTCCACGGGTTCCTGCGACGGATTGCGCCAGGCCCGTACGGCCGTCAGGGCGCAGCCTCGCACCTCCGCCTCGCGGACGGCGAACCGTACCGCCGCCGCGCTGCCGGTCGCGTCACCGACACCCACGACGATGCGGCCAGGGGTTCCCGGGCGGTTGGGTTCCGCGCCTCTCACCACGACGACTGGGCAGACGGCGCGTGCCGCAACCGCAAGGCTTACGGACCCCAGGAGCATCCCGGCGATCTCGCCCCGCCCGCGTGATCCCGTGACCAGAGCGAACGCCTCGGGGCCCGCCCGCAGCAGCGCGGACACGGCGTCCTGGGCCAGTGCCTCGCCCGAGACCTTCAGCTCGGGGTTGCGGCGGCGGGCCCGTTCCACGCAGGAGGCGACGATGTGCCCGGCCATGACCTCCTCGGCCGGGCGGTCCGTACTGAAGGACGGCTGGGCTCCCTCGTACATCTCCCAGAGGGAGGCATGGACGAGGTGAAGGGGCAGCCCGTGCCGTACCGCCTCGTCCACAGCCCAGTCGACCGCCGTCAGACTGGAGTCCGATCCGTCGACGCCCACGACCAGTGGGAGGTCCATCGCCGTCACCGCCTTTGCCGCCCGGTGGCCGAGAGCCCCTGTGAATACCGTCGCACTGCCTGCTCGGGGCCGCGACACGCCAGCGGGCCGGACCGGTCGGTCCCCGGCCGGTTTGCGGTGTGTGCGCCGGCCGTGATGCTGGAGGCGTGGCCGAGCCAACCCCCTCCGGAACCCTTCGAGGACTCAGGACATGCCTGTCGCCGTTCCGCACCTCGTGAGCGATGTGATGACCGCGCCCGCTGTCGCCGTCGGGCGCGACGCGCGCTTCAAGGAGATCGTGCAGGCCATGGACGAGCGCCAGGTGAGTGCCGTGCCGGTCGTCAGGGGCGACGGGAAGGTCGTCGGTGTGGTGTCCGAGGCCGATCTGATGCCCAAGGAGGAGTTCCGGAACCGTGAGCCGAGCCGCTTCGAGCGCATCCGACGCCGGTCCGACCTGACCAAGGCGGAGGGCATGACCGCCGGGGAGGTGATGAGCACGCCCGCCGTCACGGTCCGACCGGACGACACCCTCGCCCAGGCGGCTCGCCTGATGGCCGTGCACCACGTCAAGCGGCTGCCGGTGGTCGACGACGCGGACCGGCTGGGCGGAGTCGTCAGCCGTGGCGACCTGCTGAAGGTGTTCCTGCGGTCCGACGAGGACATCGAGGAGGAGGTCCGCCGCACGGTGGTGTCCTACCTGTTCCCCCTGCACGCGCATGCCATCCACGTGTCCGTGCGGGACGGGATCGTCACACTCCGCGGGCCCGTCCACGACACTTCGCTCATCTGGGTCGCCGAGCGCCTCGTCCGCGGGCTGGAGGGCGTGGTGGGTGTCGAGCCGCTGCTGGGTGGAGAGGAACCGAGCCCGGTCGGCCCTTGCCCGGCGGAATGACCCCCGTGCCCGCGGGCACGGGTAGGCATTCACCTGGGTGGCCGTCTACTGATCAGCCGGAGTGATCCGACGGCCCGTCAGGTTTGTGGGCCGGATCGACATCCACGTCTCGCGCTCACCGCCGGCCCAGGGGGTGGTGTGCGCTTGCTGGGTGAGCTTGCGCACGGCCTCCGGCTCCGTCACCACGCTCGCGGGGCCGACGGCGAGCACGCTCCAGCCCTGGCTCATGGCGTCGTCCACGTGGTCGACCTCGAAGGCGACCTCCGTCCCCGCCGCCGCGGCCGCCACGGAGTCGGGCGCGGTCCGGAAGACGATGGCGTCGTCGACCATCTCGTAGTTGACCGGGACGACCACCGGGCGGCCGTCGGATGCCGACATCGCGACGCGCCCGACGCCGTGCGTGGACAGCAGGGTGCGGCACTCCTCCGGGGCTAGGCTCCGCAGCTGGGGGTGCAGCAGTGCGTGCCCCTGACCGGGTGGAAGATCCATGCCTCCGCCACGCAGCGCGGCAACCGTCGTGCCCAGTGCGTCGGCCAGCCGGAAGAGAGTCGCCAGACTCGGGTCAGAGGGCTGCTCTTCCAGGTAGGCAAGGTAGTCGGGCGACATCATGGCACGGCGTGCCGCTTCTCCCAGGCTCAGCCCCTGCCGTCGGCGTTCGACCCCCACACGCCGTCCGATGTCGCCGGGATTGGCCGCTCTGGCCGACCGCGGAGCGGTGAACACGCTCTCCGTCTCGTGTGTGTCTGGCAGCGGCTCACGCGGGGCCCCTGAGGGTTCATGTTCGAGATGGTGGATGTGGGCGTCGGGCCCGGGAAACACGAGCGTCACTTCGTCCGTGTCCGACCAGCGCACATCGTAGGGAGGTGTTCCGTCCTCGTGGTGGAGTCCGACGATCTCGCCGTCGCGCCTGGCTGCGCCGGTCGCCGGACTTTCGACGACGAGTTGATCGCCGAGGTGAGCTCGCATGATCGCCGCCCTCTCCTCAGAATGGTGCTGTATCCAACCTGCCACGCGGACCACACCGCCGCACGATGCGGCGGCTGCCCCGTCTCCGCGAGGTGGGCGGCACGTTCCCGGGAGGCGACATGCACCACCGAACGGTCGATGAGCTGATGAGCCGGGACGTCGTCCGGGCGCGGCGTGACACGCCTTTCAAGGAGCTCGTCAGACTGCTGGAGGAGAACGGCGTCACCGCTGTGCCCGTGGTGGACGAGCTGGACCGTCCGATGGGTGTGGTGTCCGAGGCCGACCTGCTGCGCAAGAGCGCCGACCAGGCCGACCCCTCGGGCAGGACGCCCATCCCGCACCTGGAGGCATGGGAACGGGCCAAGGCCGAGGGCTCCCGCGCCGAGGAACTGATGTCCGCTCCCGCGGTGTGCGCACGTCCGGAGTGGACCGTGGTCGAGGCCGCCCGCCTCATGGAGACCCAGAACGTCAAACGACTGCCCGTGGTGGACGAGACGGATCGGCTCCTCGGCATCGTAAGCCGCGGCGACCTGCTGCGGGTCTTCCTCCGCCGTGACGAGGCCATCCGTGAGGAGATCACCGGCGACCTGTTGCGGCGAACCCTGGGACTCGATCCACGGGACGTGAGCGCGGAGGTGCGCGACGGGCGGGTGACCCTCGCCGGCACCGTCGAGTACCGGAGTCTGATCCCCGTGGTCGAACAGTTGTGCCGTGGCGTCGACGGCGTGGTGTCGGTCTCCGGGAATCTCGCCTCCCGGAAGGACGCCCGGGAGGTGTCCACCGACACTTGAGTCAGGCCGCTCCCAGCCCAGGAGTTCAAGCGGGCCGTCCAGTCGTATGAGGAATGCCTGGACCGGACGCCAGGTGGATGGCATCCAGTCGGGCCACTGGGCGGTCCCCTGGTCTTTCCACGATCAGACTCCAGCGCGCATCGGCCACAGGGCCGAAAGTCCCCATCCCACCGGCGACCGGCCCTGGAAGCCGACTGCGTCCCGTTCCCCTCGTGGTGGGGCGTTCACATCTGAGGGACGACGGCGACGGGACACGGTGCGTGATGCAGTAGGGCGTGGTTGATCAGGCCGAGCTGCAGGCCTGGGTGTCCAAGTCGTCGACGGGCGCCGACGACCAACAGATCCGCCGCCGACGCGGCTTCCAGCAGCGCTGAGCGAGCCGGTTTCTCGATGAGTCTTCGGCTCACCACCGAGTCCGGGTACCGCTCAGCGGGGTGGCGCAGAGCATCGTCGAGGACCTGCGCCGGCGGGCGCCGGTGGGCTTCCAGGAACCACGACGGGGCCTGTGGGGTCGTACAAGCACCGGACGGTGCACTCCAGGCATGCACCGCGACGAGCGGGCAGCCTCGTACATGCGCCTCGCGCAACGCGAAGTCGACGGCCGTACCGCTGCCTTCCCCGTCCTCGATGCCCACGACCACGTTTCCGAACCGTGCGGCTCGATGCTCCGGGGAGCCGCGCACCACGACGACCGGACAGTCGGCACGTGCAGCGACGGCGAGGCTGACCGAGCCCAGGAGCATGCCGACGAGGTCTCCGAGTCCCCTGGACCCCAGAACCAGCGCGAAGGCATTGCGGCCCTTGTCGACCAGAGCCGAAGCCGCGTCCTCGTGAGAGACCTCGCTGGACAACGCGATCGCTGGAGCGCACTTCCGGGCGCGCGCGGAGGCGGCGCTGATCACGTGGGATGCTTCCTGCTCTCCGGCCGCCGCGTGCAGCAGATGGAGCGTGACCCCGTGCCGGGCCGCCTCTGCGGCGGCCCAGTCGACCGCCTCCAGACTCGCCTCGGATCCGTCGACGCCCACCACCAGGGGAATCGTCACCGCGCCCGTCTCCTCTCGTGCCGGATTCCACGGCTCCGGCCGCTCCGCCACGGCCCCCGCATGCGCCACCGTGAAGCACAAGCGATCCTCAAAGGGGGAGATACGCCTCGCGCCCGGTATGCAGGTGACGCGCGGTCCGTGCATCCGGCCGGACTCGTCGCCCCCCTCCAGCTTCTTACGAGACGAAGGCCGTCGCCATGCCACCAGCAGTCGTCCCCGCAGGCCTCATGGCACGTCCGCGAGCCTGGCCGATGCCCGCCGGGCCGCCGACGCACGGACGAGGACGCCGCACACCACGGGCGCTGCCCTGTCGCCGCCGTTCCTCATGACCGAGTCCAGCCTTCGCGCGTCTCCGGCCGACGCGTCGGCGCTTCAGTCGGCCGCCGGGCACGACAGCGAGGCGCCCCCGCGCGCCGGGGTGTGCGAGACCCACACCGCGACGTTGTTCTTCGTCGGTGATCGTGCCTACAAGGCCAAGAAGCCGGTCGATCTGGGTTTCCTGGACTACACCACGGTCGAGGCGCGCCGGGCCGCGTGCGAGCGCGAAGTAACCCTCAACCGCCGGTTCGCTCCCGACGTCTACGTGGGCTTGGGCGAGTTCCGTGGCCCGGATGCGGAGGCGCCTGAACCGGTCGTGGTCATGCGCCGCATGCCGGAGGAGCGCCGCCTCTCCCGTCTCGTACGGGCAGGCGTTGCCGTGGACGACGTCCTTCGGACCGTCGCCCGACAGCTGGCGGCGTGGCATGCAGCTGCGCCCCGAGGCCGCGACGTGGACGAACAAGGCACGCGAGACGCGCTGTCGGCACGATGGGAGGCGAGCTTCGCCCATCTGCACGCGCTGGCAGCGGAGGGAGCCGTGCCCGGGCACGTGACGGAGATCGAGCGGCTGGTGCACCGCTATCTCGCCGGCCGTAAGCGGCTGTTCGACAGCCGCGTCGAGCAGGGGCGGGTGGTCGACGGCCACGGCGACCTCCTCGCCGAGGACGTGTTCTGCCTCGATGACGGCCCCCGGGTCCTGGACTGCCTGGAGTTCGACGACCGTCTCCGCTACGTCGACGGCCTGGACGACGCCGCCTTCCTGGCCATGGACCTCGAACGGCTCGGCCTCCCGGCCGCTGCGGCGTACTTCCTCGCCAGGTACAGCGAGTACTCCGCGGATCCCGCGCCCCCTTCCCTGTGGCACCACTACATCGCCTACCGAGCCTTCGTCCGTGTCAAAGTCTCGGTGATCCAGGGCCGCCAGGGAGCGCCCGGCGCGGACGCAGCGTCACGGAGCCTTGCCGCCATGGCGCTGCGCCACCTGCGCACCTCCACCGTCGGCCTCACGCTCGTCGGCGGACTGCCGGGCAGCGGGAAGTCCACACTCGCCGGAGCACTGGCCGACCGGCTGGGGGTCACCCTGCTCAGCAGCGACCGCATGCGCAAGGAGCTGGCGGGCATCCCGGCGGAGCAGTGCGCCGCGGCCGGCTATGGCGAAGGGCTGTACACGCCCGAGTGGACAGCCAGGACGTACGCCGCGCTGCTCGACCGCGCCGCCCTCCTGCTGTCCTCCGGCGAGTCCGTCGTCCTCGACGCCACCTGGTCCGATCCCATCCAGCGCGAGGCGGCGATGCAGGTGGCTGAACGCACCAGCGCCGAGCTGGTGGCCCTGCACTGCCATGTGCCGGGCGACGTGTCGGCAGCCCGCCTGGTCACGCGCGCCCCCGGCGCCTCCGACGCCGGCCCCGAGGTGGCCGGCGCCATGGCCGCGCGGGAACCGCCCTGGCACGAAGCCGTACCGGTCGACACCAGTGGCGCGCTGGAATCCGCCGTCTCCCGGGCGCTGACGGCGGTACACCCGTGGGGCACCGGTCAGGCCCCGGTCTTCCGCCGCCCGTACATGGAGGCGGACTGAGGTGCACGGGCGGCCATGGTGCCCGGGGGCACCGCGGGAGGCGGCCCTACGACCTCGCGCTGGATGACGCGGTCCTGCTCGCCGAACTCCTGCCCCGCCCACGAGGTCGGAGTGCGGAACGGACACGTCGGCCCGGGAGACACCGTCGTCGTGGTGGGCGCGGGTCCCGTCGCGCTCGCCGCCGTGGTTCTGGCGCGGCTGTACTCGCCGCGCAGGATCATCGTCGTGGATCCGGCCGGCGCTCGCCCCCGGCGAAACCCGGCCGTTGCAGGTGTGGGCTGCTCCCCGTCGAGCCTGGAAGCGAGGGGCACCGCCGCAGCACCGGGTCGAACGGCCCCGTCCGTGGCTGGTCGGCACCAGTCCTATCGCCGGCACGCCGACGAGCCGCCGCCTGCGGCGCGAGCCGGGCGATCGATGGGGCGGCCCGCAGCGCGAGCAGCACAGCCAGCGGCCGTCGGCACCCGGAGAGTCCGATCAGCGAGGCCTCGTCCTACGGGCAGCGAGGTGCTCGCGGGCCTCGGTATAGGCGTCCGTGTCGATCTCTCCCGAGGCATAGCGCCGGTCGAGGATCTCCTCCGGGGTCTCCCGGGGCCCGTCGTCCGCCCAGCTGTGGCGGCGATGGGAGGTGTCGCCGGTCGTGGCGTGCGTCAGGCGGATCACGGCCCACACGCCGAGGACGATCAGTATGATCCACAACAGGGGTATGAACGTCATCCAGGCCCAGCCGCCGTACCAGTACATCCGGGCCACCTCCACCTGCGTGATTTCGAACAGCGTCTCTTGTGGTCATGGTGAGCCTCGGCCGGTGCGTCACCAAGGGCCGTTCGGCCTCGCTCCCAGGCCGCTCGGCACATCGTGTGGCCGTCGGCCGTGATCTGCCTCCCCCCACCCGGCGCTGTGGTGGCTCGGGGAGAGGGGACCAAAGGACCCGGCATACGTGCCCAGGTGGCTCTGCCGGTGCGGCACCGTGCCGGAAATGCTGCCATCGTGGGCTTGTGGGGACGGCGGGGCTCGATGTGCAGTCCGCTGCGCTGAAGGAGGTCGGTCATGAGCGCCGACGCCGATGTGAACACCCCCCGGCCGCCCGCGTCCGACGAGCTCGTCATGGGCAAGGGCGGCATGGGCGCGCTCGTGGACGTGCTGGTCCGGCGCGGATTCACGGTGGTCGGACCCACGGTGCGGGACGGAGCGATCGTGCTGGCGGAGCTGCTGTCGGCCGACGAGCTGCCGTACGGATGGGGCGTGGAGCTGGAGGCCGGGCGCTACCGTCTGCGGGAGCGGTCGGACGGCGCGGCCTTCGCGAACGCGGCGGGTCCCCAGTCCTGGAAGTCCTTCCTGCATCCGGCGCGGGTGCGGGAGTGGAGCGCCGACCGGGTGGAGGGGGAGCTGGTGGTCACCGCCGACCAGGCCGCGCCCCCGCGGTACGCCTTCCTGGGTGTGCGCCCCTGCGATCTGCGGGCCATCGCCATCCAGGACCGGGTACTGACCGGCGGCGCGTACCGCGATCCCACCTACGAGGGGCGGCGCTCCGGGGCCCTGCTGATCGTGGTCGAGTGCACGGAGCCCGGCGCCACGTGCTTCTGCGTCTCCATGGGCACCGGGCCCGCTGCCGGTCCCGGCTACGACCTGGTGATGACCGAGGTGGCCGACGAGGACGGCCACCGCTTCTGGATTCGCAGCGGCAGCCCGGAAGGCGCGGAGATCCTTGCCGAACTGCCCGCCCGTCCGGCCGACCCGGGAACCCGGGAGACGGCCCGCGCGGGCGTCACGGCTGCCGCGGACCGCATGGGACGGACCATGCCCGAGGCGGACCTGAGGGAGCTGATGGCCGGCACGCTCGACGCGCCCCGCTGGGACGATGTCGCCGGGCGGTGCCTGACGTGCGGCAACTGCACCATGGTGTGCCCCACCTGCTTCTGCACCACTACTGAGGACGTCACGGACCTCACCGGTGACCACGCGGAGCGGTGGCGGTTGTGGGACTCCTGCTTCGACCTCGACTTCTCCCAGCTGCACGGCGGCCCGGTCCGCGCCTCCGCGCGCAGCCGCTACCGGCAGTGGATGACCCACAAACTCGGCACCTGGTACGACCAGTTCGGCTCGTCCGGCTGCGTGGGCTGCGGGCGCTGCATCGTGTGGTGTCCGGTCGGTATCGACATCACCGAGGAAGCGGCAGCCCTGCACGACTGGACGGCAGCGGAGCCGAAGGGGGGATGACCACCGTGCCGCCCCCGCTGCCCTATCGCGTCGCCGCCACCTGGCCCGAGACCGCCGACACCCGGTCGATCGAGCTGGTACCGACCGGGGAGGCACTCGCGCCCTTCTTCCCAGGGCAGTTCGCGATGGTCTACGCGTTCGGCGTCGGCGAGGTGCCCATCTCGGCCAGTGCCCTGCGCGGCCGCCACGGGGGCCTTGTGCACACCGTGCGCGCGGTGGGCGCGGTCTCGACCGCCCTGTACCGGCTGCGCCCGGGTGACAGCGTCGGCCTCAGCGGGCCGTACGGCACCGGCTGGGACCTCGAAGCGGCAGCCGGACAGGACGTCCTGGTGGTCGCCGGCGGCATCGGGCTGGCTCCGCTGCGGCCGGCCCTGCACACGGTCCTGGACCGTTCGGCGGAGTACGGCCGGCTCGCCGTCCTGGTGGGTGCCCGCACCCCTGCCGACCTTGTCTTCCAGGACGAGATCGAGAGCTGGCGCGGCCCGGCCCGGGTGGAGGTGACCGTCGACCGCCCCGGCCCGGGGTGGCGGGGCGCGGTGGGCGTGGTCACCACCCTCCTCGACCGCCTCGACCTGCGCCCCGAACGAACCTGCGCGCTGGTGTGCGGACCCGAGGTGATGATGCGGCACACCGCCCGCGATCTGGTGACCCGCGGACTGGTCCCGCACCGCGTCCAGGTGTCCTTGGAACGCAACATGCACTGCGCCACCGGCCATTGCGGCCACTGCCAACTCGGCCCGCTCCTGCTGTGCCGGGACGGCCCGGTCGTCGGCTACGACCGCGTGGCAGACCTGCTCCTCGTGAGGGAGTTGTGACATGGTCACCGACCTCGGCCCGGTCATCCGCACCCGGCCGACACTCGCGGTGTGGAAGTTCGCCTCCTGCGACGGCTGTCAGCTGACCCTCCTCGACTGCGAGGACGAACTCCTCGGCCTCACCGAACGCGTGCGCATCGACCACTTCCTGGAGATGACCCCGGCCGAGGGCACCGACCAGGAGCGTGCGCGGCTGGAGGGCCGTGGGCCGTACGACCTGTCCCTGGTCGAGGGGTCGATCACCACCGCCGAGGACGCCGAGCGGATCCAGCACGTCCGCCGCATCTCCCGGTATCTGGTGACCATCGGAGCCTGCGCCACCGCGGGCGGCATCCAGGCACTGCGCAACTTCGCCGACGTCGGTGACTTCCTCGCCGCCGTCTACGCCCGGCCGGAGTACATCGCCACCCTGGAGACCTCGACACCGATCTCGGCCCACGTACCGGTCGACTTCGAACTGCGGGGGTGCCCCATCGACCGCCGCCAGCTTCTCGAAGTCATCAACGCCCACCTGGCCGGTCGCACACCCCAGATCTCGAACCACAGCGTCTGCTTCGAGTGCAAGAGGCGCGGCACCACCTGCATCACCGTGGCCCGTGGCACCCCCTGCCTGGGCCCGGTCACACACGCGGGCTGCGGCGCCATCTGCCCCGCCTACGGACGAGGCTGCTACGGCTGCTTCGGACCGTCGAGCAAGCCCAATCTGCGCTCCATGATCGCGCAGCTGCACCACGACGGGATGAGTGAGCGGGACATCCAGCGTGTCTTCCGCACCTTCCATGCCGCGTCACCGGAGTATGCCCCCGTACCCGACCTCGCGGCCGACGAGCAGCACAGCCCTCCGGCCTGACGGACCCCGCCCGGAAGGCGCGCATGAACGATCGCGGAACCCGCGTCCTGCGACTGGACGCGCTGGCCAGGGTGGAAGGCGAGGCCGCCCTCCATCTGCGCGTCGAGGGAGACACGGTCGCCGAGACGCGGTTGCGCATCTACGAACCACCGCGCTTCTTCGAGGCATTCCTGACCGGCCGCGGCCACACCGAGCCTCCCGACATCACCGCCCGCATCTGCGGCATCTGCCCGGTGGCCTACCAGATGAGCGCCTGCCGGGCGATCGAGAACGCCTGTGGTGTCATGGTGGACGGCCCTCTCGCGGAACTGCGGCGCCTGCTGTACTGCGGCGAGTGGATCGAGAGCCACACCCTGCACATCTGCCTGTTGCACGCGCCGGACTTCCTCGGGCGCGCCGACGTCGTGGAACTCGCCCGCGACCAGCGAGCCGTCGTCGAACGGGGCCTGAGGATCAAGCAGGCCGGCAACGCGATCCTGGAACAGCTCGGCGGCCGCCCCATCCATCCGGTCAACGTGCGGATCGGCGGCTTCTACCGGACACCGGCACCGGAGGAACTGCGTCCGCTGGCGGAACGGCTGCGGCGGGCCCGGGAGGACGCACTGGAAACCGTCCGCTGGGTGGCGGCGTTCGACTTCCCCGACGCCATGTGCGACCACGACCTGTTCGCGCTGCACGACCCCGGCCGCTACGCGATCGACTCCGGCACACCGGCGGTCATGGCCGCTCAAGGCCAAGGCCCGGCGCTGCGCGAGTTCCCTCTGGCCGAGTTCGAACAGCACGTCCAGGAAGGGCAGGTACCGCACTCCACGGCTCGCACGGCCGCACTGGACGGCCGCCGCTACCTGACCGGGCCGCTGGCCCGGTACGCGATCAACGGCCGTTGGCTTCACCCCGTGGCCGCCGAGGCGGCGCGGGACGCCGACCTGGGTGACCCGTTGACCGGCTCCGTCTGTGACAACCCCTTCCGCAGCATCGTCGTACGCGCCGTGGAAGTGGTGCAGGCCATCGAGGAAGCCCTGCGGATCATCGGCGGATACGAACGACCCCCCCCGGCCGGCCGTCGAGGTCCCGCCACGCCAGGCGACCGGTACCGGGGCCACCGAGGCGCCCCGGGGCCTGCTGTACCACCGCTATGCCCTCACCGAGGACGGCACGATCACCGAGGCCCGAATCATCCCGCCCACGGCCCAGAACCAGACGGCGATCGAGGAGGACGTGCGCAAGGCGGTCCAGGCGCGCCTGGAGACAGCCGGGCCCGCCGCTGACGACGACGAGCTCACCCATCTGTGCGAACGGGCCATCCGCAACCACGACCCCTGTATCTCCTGCGCCGCCCACTTCCTCGACGTGACCGTGGAGCACACATGAGCGCTCGGGTCGTGGTGATTGGCGTGGGCAATCCCCTGCGCGGTGACGACGGCGTCGGCCCGGCCGCAGTGGAGGCGTTGCGGGGGCGCGTCCCGGACGGAACCGTCCTCACGGTCAGTGACGGCGAACCTGCACGCATGCTCGATGTGTGGCGCGGGGCGGACACGGTAGTCGTGGTGGAAGCCCTCCGCGCACAGTCGGCCCGGCCCGGAGAGTTGCACACCCTCACGGCGGCGGACGCGGCCTCCCGGACAGCAGCTACTGCGAGCACCCATGCGCTCGGCCTCGCAGAGTGCCTCGCCCTGGCGGAGGTACTCGGGCAGCTGCCGCAGAGGCTCGTGGTGCACGCCGTGGAGGTGGCGGACGTCGAACTCGGTGCGCCCCTGAGTGAAGCGGTGCGGTCGGCGCTCCCCGACCTGGTCGACCGGGTCGCCGCATCCGTTCGGCGGGCACACGGACCGAACCACGAGGAGTAGGGGCCGATGGTCCGTTCACCTCCCAATGCCGCACGTGTTTGGCGGCCCCATGAAAGGTGGTGGGGACGATGACACTTCCTCTGGTGGGGGCGTGGACGGATCGGACTCGTGCCTTCTGGCGGTCGGCTGGGCTGTGGACGAAGCAGCCCGTCATGGTGTCTCGCTCAGGCTGGTGTACGCGTCCTTGTGGGCGCGCTACGAGGCGGGCCTTCCCTCGGTGGACCCGGGGCGGCCCTCCGAGCAGGTGCTGGCCGAGCACATCGTGGCCTCGGCGGCCGATCGCGCCGAACGGCACAACCCGGATGTGAAGGTCACCACCGACATCGTGCCGGAGGACGCTGTGGCCGCTCTCGTGCGCGCGGGCGACGAGGCGTTCTCGCTGGTGACGGGTTCGCGCGGCCGTGGCGAACTCAAGGGCCTGCTGCTCGGGTCGGTCGGTCTTGGCGTGTCCGCACGAGCACGCTGCCCGGTGGTCGTGGTGCGGGGCGATCGCGTGGGCCTGGCGCAGGCCTGCCTGCGACAGGAGCGGCGACCGGTTGCAGCCCGGCGGACCGGCGGACACGTACGAGGAGCGCGCCTCCGCTGTGATCGATGCTCTTCTCAAGGCGGCGAGCGCCGAGCATCCGCATGTCCGGACCCGCCCGGCGGCCCTTGAGGGACCGGCCGGCAAATTCCTCGTGGACCGGTCGGCGGCCGTGGACCTCGTGATCGTCGGAGGACGGCGCAGAACGGGCCACCTCGGATTCCAGCTCGGCTGGGTGAGTCCTACCCTCCTGCACCACGCGCAGTGCCCTGTCGCGGTCGTGCCGAACGGCAGTGAGCGCGCTCCGAGGCATGCCTGCGGTTCCACTGTTCCCGGCACGCGCTACGGGCGCTGACGGCACCGCCGCCCCCGTCATGCCGCCGGATGCCCAACTGTGGCGGTGTGGCGACGGGTCCCGCAGCGTGGAGAGCAGGGGCGGACCGGCCCCGTGGGCTCAGACACCGAAGGAGAGTGGGACGCATGGGCACGGATGTCTCGGAGCCACGGGTGGTGGCCGGCGTCGATGGGTCGCAGTCCTCGTACGAGGCCCTGCGCTGGGCCGTGCGCTACGCCGGGCTGGTCGGCGGGACCGTGGAAGCGGTCGCCGTGTGGGAGCTGCCGGGCCTGTACGGCTGGTCGGGGCCTGCCGTGGACATGGACGTCGACGAGGAGGAGACCCGGCAGAAGATGAGCCAGGAGCTGACCGACGTGCTCGGCGCGGAGGCTGCGGGCTCGGTGCAGACCCATGTGGTGCACGGCAACGCCGCCGACGTCCTGTTGCGGGCCGCCGAAGGAGCCGAGGTCCTGGTGGTGGGCAGCCGGGGCAGGGGCGGGTTCGCGCGTGCCCTTCTCGGCTCCGTCAGTCAGCATGTGTCGCAGCATGCGAGCTGCCCGGTCGTGATCGTGCATTCCCAGAAGCAGTGACCCGAGGCCGGCGAAACCGATGCCGGCGTTCAGCAGCACCACGCCGAGGATCGCCAGGGCCAGTCGGAGGGTGTCCGGGTCCCGGGGCCGCCCCAGCCAGTACGCGACGAACGTGATCGCCGAGGAGACAAGCAGGACCACGGCGAAGAGGTCGGTGAACTGCGCGACCAGCCGACGCCACACCTGGCCTCGGCCCACACCAGGCAGCTCGTTGGCGCCCTGGCGGTCCCGGCGTGTGGCTGCCTCGGCCGACGTGAGACCGCTCGGTGAACTCCCCAAGACGGCAAGGACGTCGGGGACCGGTACCGCGGGGACGGAGGAGGTGGAGGTGTTTCGCCGATCCGGTGGTGCCGTCGTCGTGACGCCGGTCGGTGGTCCGCCTCGCGGAGAGCGGCCGTCGCCTGCCGACCCGGATCAGGGCTCACGTGGGGCTCCGGTCTGCGAAGGCGGGCCGGGCGGCTCCTGCAGGATGCCCCAGGCGACCGGTCCCAGCAGGTCGCCGAGCCGCCGCAAGACGTCGAGGAACAGGTCGTCGATCGTCAGCACGCCCACCACCCGGCCTGCGTCGAGAACCGGAAGCCGGCGGACCCCTGTGCGGCGGAACGTCCGGTAGGCCACTTCGAGATCGTCGTCGGCTTCTACCTCGACGGCACCTGGCGACATGACCGCGTCCACCCGGGCCTCCGGATCCAGGCCGCCGCCCATGCCACGCACGGCGAGGTCGCGGTCGGTGACGATGCCGTGCAGCGTTCCGTCCTCGACCACGAGGACCGAACCGACGGCGCATTCGGCCATCCGCCGGGTCACCTCGACCAGGGAGGCGTTCGGTGCGACGCACACCGGAGGTGCGGTCATCACCTCGGAGACCTTCACGTGACCCTCCTCCCCGGTCCGGTGGGTCCGCGTCAGCGGACGTCGAGCAGATCGGCCACCGGCCGCCGTGGGCTCGCGGGGCCCTCGGGGCCGTAGCCCAGCCGGATCACCATCTGGACGTGTGCCATGGCCGAGACGGGGTCACGGACGGTCCACCGGATCTCAGGCCACTCCAAGGGCTGGGAGGTGACCGAGGCGACTAGCCCGTCCGCGGTGGCCCGGAGCAGGACCCGCTCGAGTGCCTGACCGGCGCACAGCCAGTCCACGGGCTCGTCGCGGGCCGTACCCAGCAGGGCGAGGTTCGGATGCCTCTCGAAGGGCGCCCAGCCGCGCCCGGGCAGCGGACGGCCGACGGCGAAGTCGCGCACCGGGACTGAGGTACCGCGTTGCCGAGGACCGAACGCCTCGCCGGGGATGCCGTCGGCCGCCCCAGCGGCAGCCGAGGGATCCGTGCGCGTCCACTGTGCCGTTTCCCCGCATATTTCCGGGTCTGCGGCCTCCCGGCCCTCGGCGTCCCGCACCAACTCCAGGATGGACTGCACGTGCCAGGCGCCGGGGAACAGCAGTTGGGCGCCTTCGGCCCCGGCCGCGTCGTACAGCCGCTGCCGCACGGCGGCGGGGATTTCCTCGTCCCGGAAGGGCAGCCGGCTGGAGTGGCGGCGCCGGATGGCAGGGCCCAGCTGGGCGAGCGCCCCGTCAGGTGGTCCGGTGCCGCACAGATGCACCTCGGCGAGGAACTCCGGGTAGGCAGGGTCGGGCAGCAGGCGGACGAGTGGCGCCAGGCCCAGCGCCGCGGCGGCCACGCGCAGATTCAGCAGCGCGGCGCCGCAACCGAGGTGCAGGCCCCGATTCTCCGGGTCCGTGCGCGGCAGGGTGCGTTTCAGGTCGGCGTACAGACGGAGGACTCCGATGTCCCGCAGGTAGCGGAAGGTCCAGGGCTGCGCGTTGTGCAGCGAGGGCGCCGCGGCGGCGTCCGCCACGAGCGCGGTGACGGCGTTCACGTCGAGAGGTTCTGCGGTCACGGCGGTTCCCCTTCGTGCGGGTCCTGGGACTCAGGTGTCGGGACAGGCGATGACAGGGCAGGTGGCGTGGTGCAGCACGCCATGGCTGACCGACCCCAGCAACATGCCGGCGAAGCCCCCACGGCCCCGGGTTCCCACCACGAGGCCGAGCGCATGCGCCGACGCATCGGTGAGAACTTTGACGGGATGCCCGAGGACCACTTCGTGCCGCAGGTCGACCTGGGGGAAGCGGCCATGGCGGCCTGCCATGATCTCGGAGAGCAGGCGTCGGCACTCCTGCTGCGGCTCGTACTTGTCGAAGATCCGGAACGGTCCGGGGTCCCAGACCAGCAGGGCCCGCAGCTCGGCGGCGCGCAGGGCCGCCTCCTCGAACGCCACGTCGACCGCGGCGGCGGAGTGTTCGCTGCCGTCGACGCCGACGACGAAGTACGCCGGCTCCTGGGTGATGTGTTCCGGCTCGGGAACGACCACCACGGGACAGCGAGTATGGGCCATGACGGGCAGGGCCACCGGGTGCGAGCCGAAGACCTCCTGCCTGCGGCTCAGGTGCCGTGATCCCAGCACGACGGCGGCGGCGCCGCGACTCTGCTCGCGCAGCACCCACACCGGGTCGCCCTCCGCGAGCAGAACGTCCACCTCGAGCTGCGGTTGCCGGGCCGCGACGAAGACCGCGGCCCCTTCCAGCACCTGCTGGCCGGCTTTGTGCAGCGCCTCGTTCCATTCCTCCCACGACGGTGGGACCTCCCGTCCGCGGTAGCCCCTGGTGGGCACGCCCTCGGCATGGACCAGGCGCAACGGCGACCGCCGTCGGGCGGCCTCGTCGGACGCCCAGGCCAGTGCCATCCGATGGCCGGGCTCAGGATCGAGACCCACCACGATCGGCCGACGGTCAACGGTCCGGGACATGGTCGCCCCCGCTCACCAGATGGCGGATGTAGGAGTCAGGACCCGGGAAGTACAGGGTCACCCGTCCGCTGTCGGCCCAGCGCACGTCGTAGGGCGGGCTGCCGTCGGGGTGGTGGAGGCCGACGATCTCGCCGTCCCGCGCGATGACTCCGGCCGTGGTCCCCCGTACTACGATCTCGTCGCCGACGCGGGCGCGCGCCGAGGCGCCTGTCGCCTCGGGGCCGGTAGTCGGGAAGGCCTGGTCGTTCTTCTTCAGTGGTGGGGGAACAGACATCGTCCTCGCCTCCTCTCTGCGGTGGCGCGGAGCGATGCCGCCGCCGCTTCCATGGAAGGCTTCGGCACTGTCGGCCTGCCAGGGGCCAATGGTCCCGATGGCGGCCCTGCTGACCCTCCGCTCGCGCGGGGACCGGTCAGTGTGTGCGCCGACAGGGAGACAGAGCGGGAGATCGCTGTGTCCGGGGGTGCGAGTGCGCCTGGGGCCCAGTCGGGCTTCGATGTCGGCACGCACCGAGGCGGTGAGCCGCGCAAGAGCCTCGGACCATACCGGCGGGGCCGGTCCGGGGTCCTTGATCCGGAGTGCCGGGCCGGGCAGAGCAGCGAGGTCCTCGCGGAACCGCTTGCGGGCGTCCTGCCAGTGGTCCGGGGCACCTGGCCGCCGTCCACCGCGCACGACCGTGCGCAACAGCGGCTGAGCAGAAACCGGAGGCTCTTCCCCGGCGAGGGCAATCAGAGACGCGTGACCGGCGCGCGAGCGCGTCGAGGTCACCGCTGTCCAGGCGGATCGCGCAGCTGGGTCCGCGCCGGAGCTCGGCCAGGACCCGGGCGGCGATGCGTACGCCCTCCTCGGCGTCGTAGGTGTCGACGAGGAAGGTGACGGGGCCTGGGTGGGCGTGCGCGAACGCACGGAACGCCTCCTTCTCGCCGGAGAACGCCAGCCCCGGCCGGGTGGGAGGCCGCGGACGAAGAGGCTGAAGGTGGCCGGGGCCCGCATGTCCTCCCGGAGGTAGGACATGGCCATGGTCACTTCGTACGGCCCGCCGTCGGCGGTCGGTCGCGCGAAATGCTCAGGTGCCGCTGTGGCCGGCTGCCCAGCGGCGCCGTACCGCTTCTTCGTGCTCCGCCTCCTCCAACGCCAACTCTGCTACGGCCAGTTCGTCCTGCAGCCGAGGGATCCAGTGCCGGCGCAGGGCGCGGGCCCGCTGCCGGGTCCGTACGACCTCGGCGGCCAGAAGCTCGGCGGCCGCCTGGTGGGCGGCGAGTTCCGCCGCGGCACGGGCGGCTGCACGACAGGCAGTCTCGGCGTGTGCGAGGGCGGTGTTGGGCGGTGTCTGTTCCCACGGGGAGCGGGCGGGGTCCGTCCAGGTGACCGCTGCCGGGTGGCGCACGCCCATCAGCGCGCCCCATTGGACGTCGACGCGCGCCCGCCCGGCCGGCGTCGCCTCGGACAGTGCGCTTTCGCCGCCGAGCAGCACTCCTCGCACGAGCCACGATTCCGCCTCGGCCAGCATCTCTCGCCACACCCGGTCCGCGTTCTCGGCCGCTTGCCGTGCCGTGTGCTCCCGGTCCAGCAGGAGCCGGAGTTTGCGTTCCAGGAGGTCCGCTCCGCGAACCGCCGTGGCGAGACTGCGACGCAGCCGCAGGCGCCCGGCGCGTCCGGCCGGAACCCGGCGCGCCCGCGGACTCATCGTGCCTCCTGGTCCTGCGGCGGAGCGTGGGCGTCGAGCAGGTCGGCCGGGAGCATGCCGAGCTGGCTGCGCGGCAGGGTCAGCAGCACCTCCCAGGCCCGGTCCAGGGAGTCGTCCAGCGACCGGTTCTCGTCGGTGCCCTGCACCAGGAACCGGTTCCGGAAGGCGTCCTCCAGCTCCAGATGGTGCAGATCGGTCGGGCTGAGCGCCGCGCGTCCGATCAGGTCGGCGAGCTCTCGCACCTGCCGGGACCGGGCCAGCGCGGCGATCAACTGCGCCGCGACGGCGGGATGGTCCGCGCGGGTGCGTCCCGCTCCGGTTCCCTTGCGCATCAGGCGCGACAGCGACGCCAGCGGATCCACCGGCGGATACGTACCTGCCGCCTGCACCCCGGCGGAGAGCACGATCTGACCTTCCGTGATGTAACCGGTGAGGTCCGGGACGGGATGGGTGATGTCGCCTGCGGGCATGGTGAGAACGGGCAGGATGGTCACCGACCCCGGCCGCCCCCTGATGCGGCCACAGCGTTCGTAGAGGGAAGCGAGGTCGCTGTAGAGGTAACCGGGATAGGCCCGGCGGGCCGGAATCTCGCCACGCGCGGCGGACACCTCGCGCAGCGCCTCCGAGTAGGCTGTCATGTCCGTCATGACCGCCAGGACGTGACGGCCCTCGGTGAAGGCCAAGTGCTCGGCGACGGTCAGGGCGAGTCGCGGGGTGAGGAGCCGTTCGATCACCGGGTCGTCGGCGGTGTTGAGGAACAGGACCAGTTCCCGCCCGGCCGAGCGGGCCGCCAGCCCTTCGCGGACGAACGCCGTGTCGGCGTGGGTGAGCCCCATGCCGGCGAACACGACGGCGAACGGCTCACCCCCGCACGTCGCCTGGGCGGTGATCTGCACGGCCAGTTCCAGGTGTGGCAGCCCGGCCGCCGAGAACACCGGCAGCTTCTGGCCACGCACCAGTGTGGTGAGCACGTCCACGGCGCCCACGCCGGTGAGTACCGCCTCGCTCGGCGGTTCCCGGCGTACCGGGTTGATCGGTGCGCCGACGACCTCCGCGTACGCCCCGCCCAGCACCGGTGGCCCACCGTCGGCCGGTTCGCCCCGGCCGTTGCACACTCGCCCCAGCCAGCCCGTCCCGACCGGGATCCGCAGTGGTGTGCCGGAGAAGGCGACGCGGGTGCCGGTGCGGTTCATGCCGGCCGTGTCCTGAAGGACCTGCACCACCGCGATGTCCCGGTCCACTTCCAGGACCAGGCCGTGCCGTCGTTCACCGGAGTCGAGGACGATCGTGGCGAACTCGTCCCACCCGACCCCGCTCACCCCCTCGACGAACAGGAGAGGGCCGCGCAGATCCCGCACCCCCGTGTACTCGATGCGCACGGCGCCGGTCATGCCGCCCCCTTGAGCCGGGCCAGCACGGTGTCGCGGGCCGCGGCGAGCGGAGCGGTCTCTGCGGGGCCAGCCGTCTCGCGCGCCCGCAGCAGCGGGGTGAAGTCGACCGCTTCGACGGCATCCGCGGGGATTCCGGAATCCACCAGTTCCAGGCAGCGGTCGATGACCGTCAGGACGGCCTCCACCAGGGCCGCCGTCTTTTGGGGCGCGCTGTAGGCGTCCGCGGGGGACAGCGCGTTCTGCTGGATCGCGGCTTCGCGCAGCAGCCGTCCGGCTAGCACACTGATCCGTTCCCGGGGTGGCAGAGCCGTGATCCCGACCAGCTCGACGAGGTCGGCCAGTCGGTCAGCCTCCGCGAGCTGCCGCGCGACCCGTCCACGCCGCTCGGCCCACTCGGCGTCACCCGCCCGCGCATGGACGGCGGCCAGCGTGGCGGCGTCCCGGGAGAAGGACTCCGACCAGGACACCGCGGGATAGTGGCGCGCGTAGGCGAGATCGCGGTCCAGGCTCCACAGGCAGCGCACGAAGCGCTCGGTGTGTGCGGTGACGGGCTCGGTGCGGTCACCGCCCGGTGGAGACACCGCGCCGATCACCGTGACCGAGCCGGTCGCGCCGCCGAGGGTGCGCACGGCGGCGGCCCGCTCGTAGAACGCGGCAAGCTGCGAGGCGAGCCCCGCCGGATACCCCTCCTCGGCGGGGAGTTCGCCCATACGGGAGGCGAACTCGCGCAGCGCTTCGGCCCAGCGGGAGGTCGAGTCAGCGATCAGAACGACGTCGAGGCCCATGTCGCGGAAGTACTCGGCGACCGTCGCGCCCGTGTGCACGCCGGCCTCCCGGGCCATCATCGGCATGTTGGAGGTGTTCGCGATCGTCACGGTCCGCTCCGCCAGACGGCCTCCGCTCCGCGGATCGGTCAGCTCCGCCAACTCCTCGATGACGTCCGCCATTTCGTTGCCGCGCTCGCCGCAGCCGACGTAGACGATGACGTCGGCGTCGCACCACTTGGCGATCTGTTGCAGCAGCATGGTCTTGCCGGTGCCGAAGCCGCCGGGCACGGCGACGGTGCTGCCACGTGCCACCGGAAAGAGCAGGTCGACGGCCCGCTGCCCGGTGTTCAGGGGCACGTCCGCCGGCAACCGCCGCGCGACGGGG
Organism: Streptomyces sp. NPDC052040; assembly: GCF_044548405.1. Lineage (NCBI taxonomy): Bacteria > Bacillati > Actinomycetota > Actinomycetes > Kitasatosporales > Streptomycetaceae > Streptomyces > Streptomyces sp. NPDC052040. The sequence goes on from NZ_JBIUBV010000026.1 coordinate 33,965, forward strand.
CGAGGTCTGCGCACTGGCCAGGACTGCTCCATACACACTTCCTGGCCGCCCACCACGGCGAGCACGATGTCCGAGGGGTGATCGCCGGCCGCCGCGACCCAGGTCACCTCACCCGACAGGTCCGGGGGCACCAGGAGTCGCAGCGGCACACCCGCGCCGATCTCACCGAGGACGTCACCGGCCGCGACCGGTGCTCCCTCAGCCACCCGTGGTGTGAACGACCAGGTGCGCCGGTCCGGTCCACCGCTCGTCGGTCCGCCTGCCGTGAGAAGGTTGCCGATGCCGGCCAGAGGGCGCAGCAGTCCGTCGAACACGCCGCCGAGCAGATCCGGTGCCAGCCGCACCGACAGGGGGCGTCCCTGGGGCTCCGCGGGGTGCCCGGGTGCGAGTCCGCCGGTGTACTCGTACGCCTCGATGGTGGCCGTGTCGCCGTGGATGGCGACCACCTCGCCCGGCAGCCGGGCAGCACCCAGCACGACCAGGTCGTGCATGGCCACCGTGGGCGGGCAGGTGATCTCCACGAGGGGCCCGGCGACACGGAGGATCCGTGGGCGGTCCGCGCCGTCCGGCGGAGTGCCGGGCGTGATCTGCGTAGGTGTGGGCCCGTCCCACGAGTCCGACGGAGGGCCGACGGTGGTCATGCCGGCTTCCACAACGTCTCGGCCAGGACACCCAGCCGGTCCAGGGCGCTATCGGCGAGGGCGTCCGCCGACAGGTCGACGCGGCGGCCGGGCCCCTCGGCCGTCACCCCGCCCCCCGAGGCTGTAGTGACCCTCGCCTGCGGACCCAAGAGCTCTCGTGCCGCCTCCCCGCAGCGCGCCTGCAGAGACGCGTCCTCCGCGAACGCCTTTCGCACGCCCGTGCGGACCGACGCCCTCAGGGCCGCATAGACCTCGGCGCGGGCCGCGAGTTCCGCCGCCCAGGTGTCCTGGAGCGCCCGCACCCGTTCCCGAGCCGCCTCGGCGGCACCGTCGGCCCTGCCGAGGTCCCGGGCCTGGACGAGCACTGCCTCGGCCGCGGCGCGGGCCGAGCGCAAGGTTTCCTCCGCGTCGGCGCGCGCACGGTCCCCGACCGCGTCGGCGGAGGCCCGTGCCACGCGCAGCAACTCGGCGCGGACGGGGCTCAGTGCATCCACAGGCGCGGTCATCCGGGCATCACCACCGTCAGCGGCCGGGACGGGTCAGGCGCCGTCGCAGCGCTGCCCAGCGCTTCGGCGGCCACGGCCGTGAGGATCACCAGACCGACCGTTCCGGGCAGCGTCCGCCAGGCGCTGCGGACGGCGTCCGGATCCTCCGCGACGAGGACGTCGACCCCCGCCAGGGCCAGACCGGACACGCTTGTCCGTGCGCCGATGGCAGCCACTGTGCCCATCGTCAGGCCTTTCCGATCAGCAGGATCGCGACCACCAGCCCGTACACCGCGATGCCCTCCGCCAGACCCACGATCACCATGGCCCGGCCGAACATCTCCGGCCGTTCACTCAGCGCGGCCAGCGCCGCGGCACCCGTGTAGGCGACGGCGATCGCGGCCCCTATCGACGCGCCGGCCACCGCGATGGCCGCCCCGATCAAGGCGGATCCGTTGACCCCACCGGACGCGGCAGCCTGCGCCGAGGCCCGCGCCGGACCTGCCAACGCCGTGGCGAGGACGACGAGAGCGCCGCCCAGCAGGGCGATGTTCGTGGCCAGGAGCCAGCGGAAGGCATGTCTGGTGCGGCGCCGCCGCAGCAGCCGGACGGCACCGAGCACCGCCACGAGGACCGGCAGGACGATCAGCCAGGTGAGCATGGGATCACCTTCGTAGCGGGATCGGCAGGCTCCGCCGGGGAGACGTGCCAGGGACGGAACGGTCGGCCCTCCGTCTCGAAGAGCCGGGAGAAGAGTTCGTAGAACTCCAGCCGGAGCGCCTGCACACCGGCCACCAGGGCTTCCAGGCCGAAGGAGACGGCCGTGCCCACGACGAACAGCAGGGCGGCGCCCGCGACCCCGGCGGCGCCACGCCCGGCCAGGCCGGTGGTACCGCGCCACACAAGATCCGCGAGGGCGGCATGGGTCAGGCCGAAGGCGGCCAGCCGGGCGAACGACAGGGTGTTCGTGCCGGTCCGCACCACGACGTCGAACAGCCGCACCACCGTCTCGGCGAGTCCGGCGCCGGCGCCCGCAGTGGCCCGGAACAGGCCGAACGCCATTAGCGCCAGCCCAGTGACGGCTAGAGCGCCTCCGGCAACGGCCGGAGTCTGCCGGTGCAGGACCAGGCCCGCCGCAGCCAGAGCGAGGCCCAGGTAGAACAGCAGCCCGGCACAGCCCGACGCCGCGTACAGCCCCGAGCCCCAGCCGCCCTCACGCACCCGGTTCACCGCTCCGGCGGCGTGTGCGAGGGCCAGCAGACCGGCACCGAACACCACGGCGGCGGCCAGGAGACGGGCAGGACTCTCCAGCGGGCTCAGCCACAGGACCGGCAGCAGGCCCGTCGGCCCGAAGAACTCGCCGTAGGCGGCACCCGCCGCCATGGAGGCGACGCCCGCACCCGCGAGGAACGGCCACAACCGGTCCAGCCCGGCCAACCGGCGCGGCCACCCGAGGCGCAACGCGACCGCGCCGAGTAGCAGCAGCGCCCCGTGCCCCACGTCGCCGAACATGATCCCGAACATCGCGACGTAAGCGAGGCCCGCCGGCCACGAGGGATCGACGTCTGCGTAGGCGGGTGTCCCGTACGTCGTCACCAGCGGGGTGAAGGAGGCGGCCCGGCCCGGCCGCAGCAGCGTCGGCGGATCGGTTCCGCGCGGGGACGGCAGCGGCAGCAGCGCGCCTCCCGCAGCCGCCAGGCGTCCCGCGACGCGGGGTACCTCGTCGGCCGGGCACCACCCGGCCAGCGCGGCCACCTCTCCCTGTCGTACCGCACCCTCCGCGCGTTCCTCCAACTGGGCCTCGCCCGCCAAGAGCGCGACGTTTTCTCCGCGTTCGAGCAGGTCGAGGTCGGGCGCGGCGGCGGCCAGGGCTGCTGTCGCGGCGCTTTCGGGCCCGGCTTTCGCGCCCCGTCCCCGCAACCGCTGCAATCGCACGGCCGCTGCCCCGGGAGCCGCTTCCTCGGCGCGGTCCAGCTCCACGCAGCCCTGCTCGGCCATCCGTACCAGAGCGTCCCGCAGGGCCGCCTGTGGGACGACCACCGCCACACGGCGCATCCGGACCGGCGTCACCGCTTCAGACCAGGGCATCGAACACTTCCCTGGGCCGTCCCCCGCGTGCCGCCGACTCCAGGGCCGCCCGCATCCGCCAGGCGTCCACGGACAGCAGCGCCACCGCACCGACGACCACGGGGGGCCCGTACCGGCCCTCACGCAGCAGCACCGCGCCGTCCGCCTGTACCGTCCGCCACCAGCGGGCCTCCGCCCGCCACAACTCACCCGGTTCGTCGATACCCTCCAGGGCCCAACCCGCGGACGAGGGCAGACGCTCGCGGAACTCCTGGTACGTGGCGGCGGCCATCGCCCGCCTCCCGAGCAGCCGTGCCGCATCGCCCAGTACGGGTTCCGGAAGGGAGCGGTGATGTACGAACAGTTCCCGAGCCGCCAGCAGGACGGCGCGTCCCTGTGCCCAGCGGCGCGCGGGCTGTACGGCGACAGCGGTGCGGCGCGCGGCGGCCATCCGCATGCCGGTGACCAGGGCCCACTGCGTGTCGCCGCCCGGGTCGCCCCAGGGCGAGGACGTGAGTGCCGCCCGTGTCTCAGCGGGTGTCCCGGCGCGCTCCAGACTTCGCCAGGCGGTCTCCAGCGCCCCGAGCCGATAGGGTTCCGCGGCCGCCTCCGTGCGGCGACCGTCGGGTGCGGGGAGCCGGGAGGCCACGTTGGCGATCTCGAACCCGGCGGCGAGCGGAACCAGCAGGCGGGCACCGCCACGGGGCAGCCAGCCGGCCAGTACCCGCAGATGCCACAGCAGGGTGGCGGACACCGCCCGCTGGGCAGGGCGCAAGTCCGCCGCCGTCCGCGTGTATCTCGCGTAGGGCGTGGTCGCCAGGCGTCGCAGGGCGTCGCCGAGCGTCGGCCCACCCGCGATCTCCCGCGCCCCGTCGGCGCCCGGATACCGGCCGACGAGGGCCTTTGCGCGCACCGCTCCAGCGACCCACCCGGCACTCATGGCTCTTCCCGCTTCCCGCCTGTCAGACGCAGGGCGTCGGCCACAGCGAGCTCCACCAGGTGGGGCATACGCTCCAAGGCCCGCTCGCGGATCGCCGAGGCAGTGCGGTCGCCGGCGGCGCGGAGGGCGTCCGCCTCTTGCCGCGCCTCCCGCTGGAGGGGTTCCGCGGCCTGCCGGCGAACCTCGGGGGCGTGCTCCCGCGCGGCCCCCACCCTGCGCGCCGCCTCTCGCGCGGCGTTCTGCCGCAGGGCCTCGGCCTCCTGCTCAGCGGCTGCCCGGATCTGCGACGCCTCCTGCTGAACGTCTGCCAGCCGGGCGAGGGCGGGCTCCAGCTCTGCGGTGCGTTCCGCCGTACGGTCGGCGGGCACGCCGGTGGCGGACGCTCCCGGCGTGCCCGCCGGACGGAACCGCTCGAGGAAGTCCCGCAAGCTCATCGGCGGCCTCCTGACGATCTGCTGCTCCTTCAGTGTCACCGTTGCCGTCCCGGCCCGCACCGGATAGTGCCGTCACGCCGTTCGACCAGGGCCGTTCGGCTCTAGGCAGGGGCGGCGAGGGCGAAAGACTGGGACGACAGGCAACTCGACGGAATCAGGAGGCGGCCGTGAACGAGCCACCACGCCGCCTGCCCGGTGGCCGTGGTACCGGAGCGCGTCTGCGCCCGCCCGCACAGGCCGCGGTCGCAGCATCTTCTGGCCTTGTACGCGAGAACGGACTCGTGCACCAAGCCAGGCCTTGCGATGTCCTCCGCCCCCGAGGTCGACCGCATCGACGACGCGTTCAGCCAGGGCTGGAGCGTCCTGGTGCACGGCGTCGGGCGGGTGGTGCTGAACCCACGGCATCAGCGCCGGTACGACGAGAAGGCACACAGCAAGCCATGGGCGGGCGGACACCGCGAACGGTGGATGCGAATCGACTCCGGCATGGTCACGGGGCGCCGGATCACCGTGTGAGCGGCTGCTGCTTCATCATGCCGGAGGCGGTACGAGTGGCTCGGCACTCGTACCGCCTCCGCCGTGTACATGGCTGCACGTCAGCTGTCGGCCGGTTGTCCTCGCCGCGCCCCCGTCTCGGTGAGGAGGACACCGGTGACCAGTTCGGGGCGGATGCGCACCGCCTGGTCCATAGGTTCCATCGGCACCCAAGGCAGCAGCAGCCTACGAATACGCTCCAGTTCGAGCGGTTCGGTCACCAGATGGGCATACCCCGTGACGACCACGCTCCAGCCCAGGTGGGTGTCCGGGTCTATGGCATCGGCCTCATACGCCACGACGACGCCCGTGCTGTCGGCTGGCTGTGCATGAGACGTCAGCGCAGCGCCCTCGTGGGTGCGGATGACGACGTCCCCGTTGTCCAGGACGTGGTTGACCGGCCGGACGGTGGGCAGGGCCTGCCGGGTGAAGACGATCCTGCCCAGGGACACGCTGCCAAGCAACCGCAGCGCCTCGGCATGGTCGAGGTCGATGCGCTGAAGTGCTTGCATCTCACTGGCTGCCATCACGTGCTTCCTTCCGCTGCCAGTCGGGCCCGTGCCGGTGACGTGAGCGTGCGTCGCCCTCACCTGTCGTCACTCGTGTCCATGTCCGCCAGCGCCGCCCGGCCCGCCTCAAGGCGGGCCACCGGGACCCGGAACGGCGAGCAGGAGACGTAGTCCAGGCCGGCCTCATGGAAGAAGTGGATCGACTCAGGGTCCCCGCCGTGCTCGCCGCAGACGCCAATCTCGAGGTCCGGGCGGGCCGCACGACCCTCCTCCACAGCGATCCGGACCAGTCGGCCCACCCCCTCCCGGTCGAGCGTCTCGAAGGGTGAGGCCGCGAAGATGCCTTTGTCCAAGTAGGCCGGGAAGAAAGCGGCCTCCACGTCGTCCCGGGAGAAGCCCCATGTGGTCTGGGTGAGGTCGTTGGTGCCGAAGGAGAAGAACTCCGCCTCCTCGGCGATCCGGTGGGCCGTGAGCGCCGCCCGGGGCAGTTCGATCATCGTGCCGACAGGGCAGTGGACAGGAGTGCCGGTCTCCTCACCGACCTCGGTCAGAACGCGAGCCACCTCCTCGCGGGCGAGCCGCAGCTCCTCGACGGCGCCGACGAGCGGCACCATGATCTCCGCATACGGAGATCCACCCGCTCGCGTGCGCTCTGCGACCGCTTCGGCGATCGCCCGGACCTGCATCGCGACCAGTCCCGGAACCACCAGGCCGAGCCGCACGCCACGCAGGCCGAGCATCGGGTTCTCCTCGTGCATCCGGTTCACTGCTGCCAGCAACTCCACGTGGTGCGCATCCGGTCGTTGCCCTGTGGCCTCTGCGGTGGCGATGCGCACGGCCAGGCCCGTGCGGTCGGGCAGGAACTCGTGCAGCGGCGGGTCGAGCAGCCGGATGGTGACCGGGAAGCCGTCCATCGCCTCCAGAATGCCCGTGAAGTCCCGCCGCTGGAGCGGCAGCAGAGCCCCCAGCGCGCGGTCGCGGTCGGCATCCGTACGGGCGAGGATCATCTCCTCGACCAGCTTGCGCCGCTCACCGAGGAACATGTGCTCGGTACGGCACAGCCCGATGCCCTGTGCCCCGAACCTCCGGGCCCGGGCAGCGTCTTCGGGGGTGTCGGCGTTGGCCCGCACCTCCAAGCGCCGGACGGAGTCGGCGTGGTCCAGCGCCCGGGCCACCGCGGACACCGTGCTGTCGGCGTGCTCACCGCTCTCCAAGTAGCGCATGGTCGCCGACGCAACCAACCGGACTGGCCCGAGGTACACGTCACCGGTGGAACCGTCGACCGAGATGACGGTGCCCTCCTCGACGACAATGCCGTCACGGGCCGTGAAACGTCGTGCCTGCGCGTCGACGGTGATGTCCTGCGCCCCGCACACGCACACCTTGCCCATGCCCCGGGCGACGACGGCCGCGTGGCTGGTCTTGCCGCCGCGGCCGGTCAGCACCGCCTGCGCGGCCACCATCCCGGGCAGGTCGTCGGGCGTCGTCTCCTCGCGGACGAGTACCACCTTCTCGTCGGCCGCGGCACGTCGTACGGCCTCCGCGGAGTCGAACACGGCCGCGCCCACCGCGGCGCCCGGCGAGGCCGGCACACCCCGGGTAAGCGTCTCACCGGTGGCGGTGGTGTCGAAGCGCGGGAACATCAGGCGGGCCAGCCCGTCGCCGCTCACCCGTGCCAGGCCCTCGTCGGAACTGATGAGACCTTCCTGCACCAGCTCGGTGGCGATGGCGAAGGCAGCCTCGGCGGTGCGCTTGCCCACCCGGGTCTGCAGCATCCACAGCATTCCGCGCTCGATGGTGAACTCGATGTCACACAGGTCGCGGTAATGCCGCTCCAGCGTCTGTGCGTGATCGCGCAGCTGCCGATACGAGCGTGGGTCCAGCCGTTCCAGTTCGGCCAGCGGCACGGCGTCCCGTACGCCCGACACGACGTCCTCGCCCTGGGCGTTCGGCAGGTAGTCACCGTACAGGCCGGGGCGCCCGGTGGCCGGGTCGCGGGTGAAGGCGACGCCGCTGCCCGAGTCGGGGCCGAGGTTGCCGAACACCATGCGCTGCACGGTGACGGCGGTTCCCAGGTCGTCCGGGATGCGCTCGCGCCGCCGGTACAGCACGGCGCGTTCGGTGTTCCACGACCGGAAGACGGCGAGGATCGCCTGCTGGAGCTGCTGGGCGGGCGCCTGAGGGAAGTCGCGGCCGGTCTCGTCCCGGATCAGGCTCTTGTACGTCTCCACGAGCCATGCGAGGTCGCTCGCGTCGAGATGGAGGTCGTCGGGGGCCTCGCGGGCGTCCTTCAGCAGGGTCATGGCCTCATCGAACAGGGCCGGATCGACTCCCAGCACCGTGCTGCCGTACATCTGGACGAGCCTGCGGTAGGAGTCCCAGGCGAAGCGCTCGCTGCCGGACACCTTGGCCAGGCCGAGCACGGAGTCGTCGTTGAGGCCGACATCGAGAACCGTCTCCATCATGCCGGGCATCGAGAAGCGGGCCCCGGAGCGGACGGACACCAGCAGTGGGTCGTCCCCTTGCCCGAGCAACCGCCCGGCACCCGTCTCCAGCGCCGAAAGGCGCCGGGAGACCTCCGCCGACATCCCCTCCGGTTCCTCGCCGGTGGCCAGGAACGCGCGGCAGGCTTCGGTGGAGACGATGAATCCCGGCGGTACCGGCAATCCCAGCCGGGTCATCTCGGCCAGGTTCGCGCCCTTCCCGCCGAGCAGGCCGGCCAGGTCACGGCCGCCGTCCTGGAAGTCGTACACATAGCGGACCATGACGCCACTCCTCGGCTCCGAGGTCTCGGTACCTCCCAGCCTGGAAGAAGGCGGCGTGCCGGGGCAGGTGCCCTCCTTCCCACGGCGTGGGCCGACCGGCCCTGAGTGGCGAGAGCGCGACCCGTTCCGACGTCGGGAGACGGTTTCCGGCCACTGGTGCGGCCGCGCTGCATTTGTCGGCAGAGGATGGTTAACGTGGGCAGTGACCGCGACAGTCCGGACTCGTGCGCGAGGGGACATGGAGGAGCGGCGTGGCAAACGGAGAAGAGCCCTGTGTACGACTGCCCCAGCTGAAGCTGGATGAGCTGCTGGAGGAACTGCAGGCCCGCATTGACGCGGCCCGCGGCACCCGGGACCGGGTACACAGCCTGCTGGAGGCGGTGCTCTCCGTCGGCCGCGAACTGGATCTTGAACAGGTACTGCACTCCATCGTGGAGGCGGCCGCCGTGCTCGTCGACGCCGAATACGCCGCCCTCGGCGTCATCGGACCCGGCGGCAGCTCCCTCTCGGCCTTCCATACCGTCGGGGTGACCGAGGAGCAGATCGCCGAGATCGGCCCCTTCCCGGAGGGCCACGGCATCCTCGGAGAGGTGATCCGGCACCCGGAGCCGCTCCGATTGGAGAAGATCTCCCAGCACCCGGCCTCGTACGGCTTCCCAGCCCGCCACCCGCCGATGAACACCTTCCTGGGTGTGCCGATCCGGGTCCGGGACCAGGTCTTCGGCAATCTGTACCTGACCGAGAAGCGCGGGGGAGTGCAGTTCGACGAGGAGGACGAGTCGGTGCTGTCCACGCTGGCCGTGGCGGCCGGTGTGGCGATCGACAACGCTCGGCTGTATGAGGAGTCCCGGCTGCGCGAGCGCTGGCTGCTGGCGAACGCCGAGATCACCCACAGCCTGATGTCCGGCAACGAACGCGCCGAGACCCTGAAACTGATCGCCGAACGGGCACGCGAGATCATGGGGTCGGCCCTGGCGGCGGTGGCGATGCCCATGGCGGCCACCGAGTCCCTCACAGTGGAGATCGCCGTGGGCGTGGACGCGGAGGCACTCCGGGGGCTGGTACTGCCCCTGTCCGGAACGCTCATGGGCCTCGCCTTCTCCGCTGCCGCGCCGGTCACCAGCGACGACGTGCGCCAGGACGAGAGGATCTCCCCGGATCCGCCGCGTTTCCACGGGCTGGGCCCCGCCGTGTCCGTTCCCATCGGCACCAAGGACGGCGGCGTGCGCGGCGTGGTGCTGGTGGCCCGCGAGGCCGGCGCGCCGGTGTTCTCGGGCAAGGAGACCGAGAAGCTGCAGGGCTTCGCGGCGCAGGCCGCGATCGCGATGGAACTGGCCGAGCGCCGCAAGGACGCAGAACAGATCGCGGTTCTCCAGGACCGTGACCGGATCGCCCGGGACCTGCACGACCTTGCCATCCAGCGGCTCTTCGCGACAGGCATGACGCTGCAGAGCGCGGGCCGCTTCATCGAGCACCCCGAGGCAGCAGAGCGGGTGCTGCGGGCCGTGGACGACCTGGACGAGACCATCAAGATCATCCGCTCGACCATCTTCGGGCTGCGCGCCCGTGCGACCGCCGTCGACGCCGGGCTGCGAGCCCGGGTCGTGGACGTCGTCGGCGAGAAGACCCCGCTGCTGGGTGTCACGCCCAGCGTGCGCATCGAGGGTCTGCTCGACACCAACGTCCCACCGGAGATTGCCGACCACCTCGTGGCCGTCCTCTCCGAGGCCCTCACCAACATCGCCCGCCATGCCCATGCCGACAGGGCCCAGGTCGCCCTGACGACCGACGGCCGAGAGGTCGCTCTCACGGTCGCGGACAACGGCGTGGGCATCCCGCCTGACGTCCGGCACAGCGGGCTGCGCAACATGGCCGAGCGCGCCGAGCAGTTGGGCGGGCACCTCGACGTGTCCAGCCCCGACGGGGGCGGTGCCACACTGCACTGGCGGGTGCCGCTGCCCGGCACATAGGAAATCGGACTTCCCTGGCGCGAGGGCGGAGTCCGGCAGGCCCGTGTTGACGGACCACACGGGCAAGGGGCCCAGGGAAGGGCCACTCGGCCCATGTCCCACGACCGCTCGCCGGCGCAGCCTGAAGGCGTCGTAGAACGGCACCCGGCTCCCTGGAGGACGCCATGAGGGGCACTCCCACCGTCGTGAACGACGTGATGACCCGCAGGGTCGTCGCCCTGCGCACGGGTGCGGCCTGCGAGGACCTCGTGCGGACCATGCAGGAGTGGAGGGGCAGCGCCGTCGCGCACCCCGTGCTGGACGACGGCGGACGCGTCGTCGGCGTCGTCTCCGAGGCCGATCTGCTGCCCATGGAGGAGTACAGCGAGGGCGACGTGGGCGCACACGCCGAAGCGATCCGGATCGAGGTGCGCGACGGTGTCGTGACCCTCACCGGCCGGGTCCGCGAAACCGCTCTGATTCCGCTCGCCGTCCGCCTCGCGCGGGCCGCCGCGGGTGTGGTGGACGTTGCACTGCGCGCGCTCAGCGGTCCGCCCCGCCATCCGGACCTCGACCCGGACCCGCCGGACCCGCCGGACCCGCCGGACCCGCAACGGTCGGCCCCGGCCTGACGGAGGCCGCCCGCACACCGAAGGAGGGGCGGGCCGATGACACGGACACCTCCCACGACCGTGACACGGGTGAGGCTGTGGCGCTGGGGGCACAACCCTCTCAAGCGGCACAGTGACGTCGTCGAGGCCTGGATCGTGCTTGTCACCTGGGCCCTGATCCTCCTCGGAGGAGTGCTCGCGGGCGTGGTTGCGGCGCAGGCGACGGACTCGGGGTTCGCCGCCCGGCGGGCCCAGGTGCACGCCGTGTCCGCCGTACTCACCGACGACGCGGCGAAGACCACCTCCGGCGGCAGTGGATACGACGACGGCCGGGTGTGGGCCGCCGTGCGCTGGACGGACACGGTCGGCAAGGTGCACATCGGCCAAGCGAAGGTCTTCCCGGGGTCTCCTGTGGGCAGCAGGCTCACCGTGTGGACGGACCGTACTGGCCGGATCGTCTCCCCGCCTGCCAGCGGGACGGGGGCGACGCTGCTGGTGGTTCTGACCGGCGCCCTCGTGGCACCGGTGGCCGGCGCGACGGTCTGGGCCGGCGGCTGGCTGATCCGTACGCGGCTCCTCCGGCGGCGCCTGGCCGAGTGGGAGGAGGAGTGGGAGCAGATCGGACCCGAGTGGCGAAAGCGGAGCGGGGGCAGAGGTTGATCGGCAACGCCGGCCGCGACGGGCCCGGCACCAGCAGGCACGGGGCCACGGCCAAAGGCGTAGTCCCACGGCCGGCGCAGCGAAGGCTCAGCCTCACCGCCGAGTGAGCCGGGCGGTCGGACGCATCAACGAATGGCGATCGGCTGCGCCGAGGGCGTCACCCGGCGTCGGAATCGGCGGCGGTGAGCCGGCAGTCCACGCCCACGACCCCTTCCACGCCCCGGACCAGGCGCGCGGCCAGTGGAATCCGCGCGGAGTCCCCGACGCGCCCCGTCAGGGTCGCGACGCCGTCGCTGACGATGATGTGGACGGGCTCGACCGGGGCCGGGAAGAGAACGTCGACGATGTCACGTCGGATCTCGTCCGCCAGGTCGTTGTCGGGACGCAGGAACACCTTCAGCAGATCCCCGCGACTGACCACACCTTCGAGGACGTCCTCGGCATTCACCACGGGCAGCCGCTTGACATGCCGCAAGGCCATGATCCGTGCCGCCTCGGCGAGCGTGGCGTCTCCATGGACGGTCACGGCCGGGGTGCTCATCAACTCCTCGGCGGACACCGCCCCGGCCTTGGCCAGGTCGGGCAGCCGGCGCAGCTGGGTGAACCGGTCCGGGTCGCTGTCCCGGAACTCCTCCTTGGGCAGCAGATCGGCCTCGGAGACCACCCCGATCACCCGCCCGTCGCCCTCCAGCACGGGAAGGGCACTGACCTTCCACTGCTCGATGCGTTCGACGATGTCCTTGAACAGGGCCTTGCGGCCGATCGCGACGACGGCATGCGTCATCACGTCGCTCACCCGGTGTGGGCTGCTGTCCATGCTGTCCTCCCATGGCCGTTCGGCCGGACGGAGCGTGCGCGCGGTCATGACAGGTCACCGCTGCCGTGGGGGGCGTACAGGTCGAGCAGCCGGACCCGGGTGGCGTGCAGCCGCTGGGCGATCACGCGTCCCACCCACACCGCTACGGCCCGCCCGAACGCCGGATCGGCTGCGCACATCGCGCGCACCGCCTCGGCGTCGAACTCCCAGGCCCGCACCGGGGTCATCGCCTCGGCGCCCAGGTGCCAGAGATGTGGTGGGAAGTGCCAGGACCAGCCGACCAGTTCACCGTGCCCGAGTGACTCGACCACGGCCGGCCGGCGGCCGGGCACATGCAGGTCGAGGGCGACGGTTCCGGTGCGGACGATCCAGAAGCGGTCGGCGTGCCGGCCCTCCTCGAACAGGCGGGTCCCGGCCTCGAAGGAGACCTCGCGGGCGAGGCGCATCAGCCGTTCGCGGTGTACGGGCTCAAGCGCCGTGCTGACGGTGGTTGCGGAGGTCATCGCACCCGCTCCCTTCATGGGCTGTCGATCTCAGGGTGCGGCACCTCGGCCGCCGCCACCACGGGCCGTCCGGACCGGGCCGTGGGTCCTTCGGCTCATACCGCCGGTGCGCGCCGGGTCGGCGCCCATACACCCGAACCGAGCCGGTGCCACTCACTCGAACGGGCCGCCCTGGCCCCTTGTCGGGCCTCTTCGGCCTATGTGCCCCGCCCGCCGGTCCACGCACGCTGGACGCACCCGCAGTGGAGGGAGGACGATCATGACCGTCTCCACGCGCATCGCCGTCATCGCGGTCGGTGACCCGTCCCGGCACGACGAGGGGGTCGGCCGGGCGGTGCTGTCGCGCCTGCGCGAGCGGGCGCTGGAGAGGCCTTTCCCGCCGGGCACCGTACTCGCGGAGTGCGACCTCGATCCGGGACGGCTGATCCGGCTGTGGGACCACACGGAGCTGACCGTCGTCCTGGCGGCCGCGCGCACCCGACCGGGGAACCCCGGCCACATCCACCGCCTGGAGCTGGACGCCCGCCAACTGGCCAGGCCGAACGCCATGGTTGCACGCGGACTCGGCGAGGCCGTCGAGGTGGCCTGGGAGCTGAACCGCCTGCCCGGTCACCTGGTGGCGTACGCCGTCGAGGCAGACGACACCTCGGTCGGACCGGGGCTGTCCCCACCCGTCAAGGCTGTGGCGGACATCCTCGTGAGGCGGGTCGAAGACGAGATCGTCCGGCACAGGGTCGCCGGGGCGCGTGGGGCCGACGGTGCGGCCATGGCATGACTGGACGGGAAGGGCTCGTCTCCCGCTTCTCGCGGATCCCGATTGCGCGGTGCGCGGCTGCCGGCCGCTTCTCCGCGTCTCCTACGGGTCCTTCCCGCCAGTACCAGCACACCACCGAAACCGCTGGTCCACCAGGGCCGATCGGCCCTGATGCGGCTCACTGGGCCAGCGAGAAGTAGCTCTCCTCCTCCTGCGTGAAGTGCAGGAGGAGGACGGTGTGCAGTCCGTACAGGCAGGAGCGCAGGTCGTCGAGCTGGCCGGGGGACAGACCGCCCCCGGCGCGGGCCGGCTGCATGTGGGTGGCGATGCGGTGGGAGAGGCGTTCGATCTCGGTGTGGCCCGGCTCATGGTGGCCGTGGCCTCTGGGCCGCCGAGCGCGGGGGCGAGGGCGGGGTGGAGCTCGTGCTCCTCGGCGTATTCGTGGGGCAGCAGCCGCTCGGTGAGCAGTCGATGTGCCTCTCCGACAGCTGCCAGAGCCTGTGGTCCGGGATCGCCGGAGAGGGTATCGGCGGCACCTCGCACCGACTCGAGCACGTCCTGGAGATCGTCGTGCTCCGAGGCGAAGCGGTGGATGAGCGCCTCGGCAGCGGGCGTCGGTGCCGGCCGCGCGGCCTGGTCCGCGCGCAGTGCGCGCGGCGCGTTCACGATGACGGCCACGTCGAAATCGGCCAGTGGGTCATCGACCGCATCGAGAGATCGCGCAGCCGGATGCCGAGCCGCCCCGACGGTGCGAATCCGGCGGCTCCGCCGGGCGGCAGCTGCTGCCGACTGGCCGGGGAGTCCGCGGTCCCAGCCCCTGGCCGACGGTCACGGGGGAGACCGCGGCCCCGGCCCCCGGCCGACGGTCACCCGGCCGACGCCCGCGCATGCCCGTTCCGGCTCTGGCCGGGCCGGATCCCGGCGTGCTACCAAGAGACATGCCTGTACGCGAGGGACCCGAGGGATTCGACGCCGTGATCGTCGGCGGGGGCCACAACGGCCTGGTGGCCGCCGCCTATCTCGCCCGGGCCGGGCGTTCCGTCCTGGTGCTCGAACGGCTGGACCGCACCGGGGGCGCCGCCGTGTCCACCCGGCCGTTCGCCGGGGTGGACGCACGGCTGTCGCGCTACTCCTACCTGGTCAGCCTGTTGCCGCGGAAGATTGTCCGGGACCTGGGGCTGACCTTCCGGGTGCGCGGGCGGACCGTGTCCTCGTACACCCCCGTCGAACGCGGCGGGCGTTCCACCGGCCTCCTCGTCGGCGGGGGAGAGCGGCGCACCCGGGAGGCCTTCGCCCGGCTCACCGGATCCGACCGCGAGTACGAGTCCTGGCAGCGCTTCTACGGGATGACCGGACGGGTCGCCCAGCGGGTCTTCCCCACGCTCACCGAGCCGCTGCCGACCCGGGACGCACTGCGCCGCCGTATCGACGACGAAGAGGCGTGGCGGGTGCTGTTCGAGGAGCCGATCGGGGAGGCCGTGGAGGAGCGCTTCGCCGACGACCTGGTCCGGGGCGTGGTCCTCACCGACGCGCTCATCGGCACCTTCGCGGACGCCCGGGAGACCTCACTGCGGCAGAACCGCTGCTTCCTCTACCACGTGATCGGGGGCGGCACCGGCTCCTGGGACGTCCCGGTCGGCGGTATGGGCGCCCTCACGGACGCGCTGGAGCAGGCCGCGCGCACGGCAGGGGCGGTGATCGCCACCGGCCGCGAGGCGGTACGGATCGAGACCGACGGGCGCATGGCCGAGGTGACCCACCGCGGCGCCGACGGCGACACCACCGTCAGCGCGCGGCACGTCCTGGTGAACGCCTCGCCGCAGGAGCTGGCCCGGCTCGCCGGCGAGGCCCCGCCCGCCCCGGCCGAGGGCGCCCAGCTCAAGGTGAACATGCTGCTCAAGCGGCTGCCCGCGCTGCGCGACACCGCCGTGGACCCGCGTGAGGCGTTCTCCGGCACCTTCCATGTCGCCGAGGGGTACCGCCAACTGGCCGCCGCCCACGCCCAGGCCGCCGCGGGGGCCCTTCCGGCCGCCCCGCCCTCCGAGATCTACTGCCACTCGCTCACCGACCCGACGATCCTCGGCCCCGACCTCGTCGAGCGGGGCTACCAGACCCTCACCCTGTTCGGCCTGCACACCCCGGCCCGGCTCTTCGCGCACGACAACGAGGGGGCCCGGGAGGCGCTGCTGAAGTCCACCCTGGCGCAACTGGACGCCCATCTCGCCGAACCCCTGGAGGACTGCCTCGCCCGGGACGCGGACGGGCGCCCCTGCATCGAGGCGAAGACCCCGCTGGACCTGGAGCGCGATCTCCGGCTGCCCGGCGGCAACATCTTCCACCGCGAACTGGCCTGGCCCTACGCCCAGGAGGGCACCGGACGCTGGGGCGTGGAGACCTCGCACGCCAATGTGCTGCTGTGCGGGGCGGGCGCGGTGCGCGGCGGCGGAGTGAGCGGGGTGCCGGGGCACAACGCGGCGATGGCGGTGCTGGAGGACTCCGGGGGCGCGGCGCGGGCGTAGGCGGCGGCTCCCGTTCTGCATCTGCCGCCCAACCGCATCTGACGGAGTATCAGAAACAGTCTTCCCTCTTCCCGGCCGCTGCGGCATCCTGCGCCCATGCAGACCGAGTTGAGCGAGCGACTGGGACTTGAGCACGCCCTCTTCGGCTTCACCCCGTTCCCCGCCGTCGCCGCGGCCCTCAGCCGGGCCGGGGGCCTCGGGGTGCTCGGCGCGGTCCGCTACACCGACCCCGTGGAACTCGACCGGGACCTCGACTGGATCGAGGCGCACACGGACGGCAGGCCCTACGGCCTGGATGTCGTCCTGCCCGCCCGAAGAGCCGAAGGTGTCACCGAGGACGACGTCGAGGCGATGATCCCGGAAGGGCACCGGCGGTTCGTCGCGGACCTCCTCGCCGCCCACCACGTGCCCCCGCTCGCCGCGGGCGACGCCTCCGGCTGGCGGATCACCGGCTGGCTGGACCAGGTCGCCCGCACCCAGCTCGACGTCGCCCTCGACCACCGCATCGCCCTGCTGGCCGGTGCCCTCGGGCCGCCGCCCCCCGATGTCGTCGCCCGGGCCCACGACCGGGGCGTCCTGGTCGCCGCCCTCGCCGGAAGCGCCCGGCACGCCCGCACGCACCGGGACGCCGGTTGCGACATCGTGGTGGCGCAGGGCTACGAGGCGGGCGGCCACACCGGGGAGATCGCCACCATGGTGCTCACCCCCGAGGTCGTCGACGCGGTCGCCCCGCTGCCCGTACTGGCCGCCGGGGGCATCGGCAGCGGGGCGCAGGCCGCCGCCGCGCTCGCGCTCGGCGCGCAGGGCGTCTGGCTGGGATCGGTCTGGCTGACCACCACCGAGGCCGGGCTCCGCTCGCCCGTCCTCGTCCGGAAACTGCTCGCCGCCGGATCCGGCGACACCGTCCGCTCCCGGGCGCTGACCGGTAAACCGGCCCGGCAGTTGCGGACCGCGTGGACCGACGCCTGGGACGACCCGGAGGGCCCCGGCGCGCTGCCCATGCCGTTGCAGGGACTGCTCGTCGCCGAGGCGGTCAGCCGCATCCAGACGTACGAGACGGAGTCGCTGCTCGGCACACCGGTCGGCCAGATCGTCGGCCGGATGACCGGCGAACACAGCGTCCAGGCCGTCGTCGACGACCTCACCCGCGGCTTCGAACGGGCCGTGGACCGCATCAACCGCATCGCCGGAAGGAGCACGCAGTGAACCGGACCGCAGGCGGCTTCTGGGCCGAGGCGACGGCGGACCCCGACCGCATGGTCCTCGTCGCCCCCGACGGGGAGGAGTGGACCGCGGGACGGCTGCTCACCGCGTCCCGCCGACTGGTGCACGGACTGCGCGCGGCCGGTCTCGAACGAGGTGACTCCTTCGCCGCCGTCCTCCCCAACGGCGTGGAACTCCTCACCGCCTGTCTGGCCGCCACCGAGGCGGGCCTCTACCTCGTGCCCGTCAACCACCACCTCGTCGAACCCGAAATCGCCTGGATCCTCACCGACTCCGGCGCCAAGGTGCTGCTCGCCCACGAGCGGTTCGCGGACACCGTACGGGCCGCCGCCGACGCGGCGGGGCTGCCCGCGGCGCGACGGTACGCGGTGGGTGCGTCGGACGGCTTCCGGCCGTATGCCGAACTCCTCGCCGGGCAGCCCGGGTCCGTGCCCGGGCAACGCACCCTCGGCTGGGTCATGAACTACACCTCGGGCACCACGGGCCGCCCCCGCGGCATCCGCCGCCCGCTGCCCGGCACGCCCCCCGAGCAGTCCCAACTCGGTGGCTTTCTCGGCATCTTCGGCATCCGGCCGCACGACGGCAACGTCCACCTCGTCTGCTCGCCGCTCTACCACACGGCCGTGCTCCAGTTCGCGATCGCGTCCCTGCACCTCGGGCACCGGGTGGTCGTGATGGACCGCTGGACCCCCGAGGAGATGCTGCGCCTCGTCGACACCCGTGCCTGTACGCACACCCATATGGTCCCCACCCAGTTCCACCGGCTGCTCGCCCTCCCCGACGAGGTGAAGGCCCGCTACGACGTCTCCTCCCTGCGGCACGCCATCCACGGCGCCGCGCCCTGTCCCAGCCATGTGAAACGGGCGATGATCGAGTGGTGGGGCGACTGCGTCGAGGAGTACTACGCGGCCAGCGAGGGCGGCGGAGCCTTCGCCACCGCCGAGGACTGGCTGAAGAGGCCCGGCACCGTCGGCAGGGCATGGCCCATCAGTGAACTGGCGGTCTTCGACGACGACGGCAACCGGCTGCCACCGGGACAACTCGGCACCGTGTACATGAGGATGACCACCGGCGGCTTCTCGTACCACCAGGACGAGGCCAAGACGCGGAAGAACCGCATCGGCGACTTCTTCACCGTCGGCGACCTGGGCTTCCTCGACGAGGACGGATACCTCTTCCTTCGGGACCGCAAGATCGACCTGATCATCTCCGGCGGGGTCAACATCTACCCGGCCGAGATCGAGGCCGCCCTGCTGGAGCACCCCGCCGTGGCCGACGCCGCCGTCTTCGGCATCCCGCACGACGACTGGGGCGAGGAGGTGAAGGCGGTCGTCGAAGCCGCCCCGGGCCAGGAACCGGGACCGTCCCTCGCCGCGGACCTCCTCGCCCACTGCGCCCGGCGGCTCGCCGGCTACAAGCGCCCCAGAAGCATCGACTTCATCCCCTCGATGCCCCGCGACCCGAACGGCAAGCTCTACAAGCGCCGCCTGCGCGAGGCCCACGGCGAGCGGCGCACGCCCCCGGACTGACCCGGCAACAGGCCCCGGCCCCGGTCTCGACCTGCCTCGGGCAGGCCCGCTGCCCCCGCGGCACGCTTGACCCGCCCTGCCCGGCGCCGCGAGGATCGCGGCAGGAGTGAGGGCGCGGGAAAGGGCGGTTCATGACGGCGGGACGTAGCGTCACGGTCGACGGCACACTGCGGCGCAGCGCCCGGCGCACCCCCGAGCGGGTCGCGGTCCGGTACGGGGAGCGGTCGTGGACCTATGCCGCGCTGGACGACGCCGTCTCCCGGGCCGCCCGGGTGCTGCGGGACGGCGGGCTGGAACCCGGGGACCGGGTCGGCGCCTATGGCCACAACTCCGACGCCTATCTGATCGGCTTTCTGGCCTGCGCCCGCGCCGGGCTGGTGCACGTACCGGTCAATCAGCACCTGACGGGTGAGGACCTCGCGTATCTCGTCGGGCAGTCCGGCTGCTCACTCGTCCTCGCCGACCCCGGCCTTGCCGGGAACCTGCCCGGCGGCGTACCCGTGCGGCCGCTGCGGGACGCGGAGGACTCCCTGCTCGCCCTGCTCGCCGAGACCGAGCCCTACGACGGCGCGGAGCCGCGCGGCGAGGACCTGGTGCAGCTGCTCTACACCTCCGGTACGACCGCGCTGCCCAAGGGCGCGATGATGACGCACCGGGCGCTGGTGCACGCATACCTCAGCGCGATCACCGCACTCGATCTGAGCGCGGGCGACCGGCCCGTACACGCGCTGCCCCTCTACCACTCGGCGCAGCTGCACGTCTTTCTGCTGCCGTATCTCGCCGTCGGCGCGACGAACACCATCGTGGACGCGCCCGACGGCGACCGGCTTCTCGACCTGATCGAGTCCGGCCGCGCGGACAGCCTGTTCGCGCCGCCCACCGTGTGGATCGCCCTCACGGGCCGCCCCGACTTCGCCAGCCGCGACCTGGGCGGCCTGCGCAAGGCGTACTACGGTGCTTCGGTCATGCCCGTGCCCGTTCTGGAGCGCCTGCGGGAGCGGCTGCCGGGGCTCGCCGTCTACAACTGCTTCGGGCAGAGCGAGATCGGCCCGCTGGCCATGGTGCTCGGGCCCCATGAGCACAAGGGGCGCCTGGACTCCTGCGGGCGGCCGGTGCTGTTCGTGGAGGCCAGGCTGGTCGACGAGTCCGGCGCGGACGTGCCCGACGGGGAGCGCGGCGAGATCGTCTACCGGTCCCCTCAGCTGTGCGAGGGCTACTGGGACAGGCCCGAGGAGAGCGCCGAGGCCTTCCGCGACGGGTGGTTCCACTCCGGTGATCTCGCCGTGCGGGACGCGGACGGCTACTTCACGATCGTCGACCGGGTCAAGGACGTCATCAACTCCGGTGGTGTGCTGGTCGCCTCGCGGCAGGTCGAGGACGTGCTGTACAGCCATGAGCGGGTCGCCGAGGTCGCGGTGATCGGCCTGCCCGACGAGCGGTGGATCGAGGCGGTCACCGCGGTGGTCGTGGCGCGCGGCGCGGTCACCGAGGACGAACTCCTCGCGTACGCACGGGAGAAGCTCGCCCGCTTCAAGGCCCCCAAGCGGGTGCTGTTCGTGGACGAGCTGCCGCGCAACGCCAGTGGAAAGATCCTCAAGCGGGAGCTGCGGGACCGCTTCAGCCGCAGCTGAGGGGCTCAGCGCGGCCGCAGATCCACGATCCGCCGGATCTTGCCCACCGACCGCTCCAGCGACTCCGGCTCGACGATCTCCACGCCGACCGAGACACCGATGCCGTCCTTCACCCCGGCGGCGATGGCGAGCGCCGCCGCCGCACGCTGCTCGGGGGTGCTGCCCGGCCGGGCCTCGGCCCGGACCGTCAGCGTGTCGAGCCGCCCCTCCCGGGTCAGCCGCAGCTGGAAGTGCGGAGCCACCCCGGGGGTGCGCAGCACGATCTCCTCGATCTGGGTCGGGAAGAGATTGACCCCGCGCAGGATGACCAGGTCGTCGCTGCGGCCGGTGATCCTCTCCATCCGGCGGAAGACCCGGGCGGTGCCGGGCAGCAGACGCGTCAGGTCCCGGGTCCGGTAGCGGACGACGGGCATCGCCTCCTTGGTGAGGGAGGTGAACACCAGCTCGCCCTCCTCACCGTCGGGCAGTACCTCCCCGGTGAGCGGGTCGACGATCTCTGGGTAGAAGTGGTCCTCCCACACATGCAGACCGTCCTTGGTCTCCACGCACTCCTGTGCCACGCCGGGACCGATCACCTCGGACAGTCCGTAGATGTCAACGGCGTCGATCGCGAACCGCTCCTCGATCTCCCGCCGCATCTCCTCCGTCCACGGCTCGGCGCCGAAGATCCCGGCCCGCAGGGAGGTGGTGCGCGGGTCGACGCCCTGGCGCTCGAACTCGTCCAGCAGGGTCAGCATGTACGAGGGAGTCACCATGATGACGCCGGGCTTCAGGTCCTGGATCAGCTGTACCTGACGGGCCGTCATGCCGCCCGAGGCGGGGATCACCGTACAGCCGAGCCGTTCGGCGCCATAGTGGGCGCCGAGGCCGCCGGTGAACAGGCCGTAGCCGTAGGCCACATGCACCGTGTCGCCGGGGCGGCCGCCCGCCGCGCGGATCGAGCGGGCCACCATGTCCGCCCACAGTGACAGATCGCCGTCGGTGTAGCCGACGACGGTGGGGCGCCCGGTGGTGCCGCTGGAGGCGTGCAGCCGGCGGATCCGCTCGCGGGGCACGGCGAACATCCCGTACGGGTAGTTCTCCCGCAGATCGGCCTTCACGGTGAACGGGAAGCGGGCGAGATCGGCGAGCGTCAGACAGTCCTCCGGGCGGACCCCGGCCTTGTCGAAGGCGTCCCGGTAGAAGGGCACGCGGGTGTAGGCGTGCCGCAGCGAGGCCCGCAGCCGTTCGAGCTGGAGGTCCCGCAGTTCCTCCGGGCCGAGCCGTTCTCCCGCGTCCAGGGGGTCGTGCGCGTTCGCCATGAGGGCGTCTCCCTCGTCAATCACATCATTCCGGGCGACCGATCATTCGGTCGGATCTTGTGGGGATCAGTAATCCAGCTCCGTGGCCCGAAGGCAAGGGGTCGGTGTCCACTTTTCGACGGCGTCACCGCGCCCGGTGCCGACTCTCGGGAACCCCATTGCGTCCACGGCCTCCCGGCCGTGAAGATCAGCAAATGCCCACCTTCGACGCATACGACGGAACCCGGCTCGCCTACCACCTGAGGGGCACGGGCGAACCGCTCGTGGTGCTCCCCGGCGGCCCCATGCGGGCGTCCGCGTACCTGGGGGACCTCGGGGGACTCGCGACCCGCCGCCAGCTGGTCCTGCTCGATCTGCGCGGCACCGGCGACTCCGCGCCACCCGCGGACCCCGGAACGTACCGCTGTGACCGGCTGGTCGACGATGTGGAGGCGCTGCGCGAGCACCTCGGTCTGGAGCGGATGGACGTGCTCGCGCACTCGGCGGGCGGAAGCCTCGCCCTGCTCCATGCGCTCCGCCATCCGGGGCGCGTCTCCCGGCTGGCCCTGATCACCGCCATCCCCTGGGCCCTGGGCATGCCCGCCACCCCCGGGCAGCGGCTCGCGGCGGCCCTGCTGCGCAAGGGCGAGCCCTGGTTCCAGGACGCCTTCCCGGCCTTCGAGGCGTGGCTTGCGGGGGAGGGCGACTACGACGCCGCCTTCGCGCCCTTCTTCTACGGGCGCTGGGACACCGCGGCCCAGGACCACCGCCGGGCCGAGGACGAGCAGAGCAATGACGAGGCGGCGGCCGTCTACGGCTCCGAGGGCGCCTACGATCCGCCCGCGACCCGGGCCGCGCTCGCCGCCCTGGACATCCCCGTCCTCGTCCACGCGGCCGAACTCGACGGCGGCCCCCGGCCCGAACTGGCCCGCGGCGTCGCCGACATCGCCCCGAACGCCGAGTTCCACGTCCAGCCCGCGGCGGGCCACTACCCGTGGCTGGACGACCCGGCGCGGTTCGCCGCCCGGGTCGGCGACTTCCTCGACGGATGAGGCCGCCCGGCCCGCCGCCCCGGGCGGTCAGCGGGCCGCGGCCGCGACCTCCTTCGCCCAGCGGTAGTCCGCCTTGCCGCTCGGCGACCGGCGGACGGCGTCGGTGATCACCAGCTGCCGGGGCACCTTGTAGCCCGCCAGCCGCGGTCGGCAATGCGCCTGGATCTCCTGGAGGGTCGGCCGCGGCGCGCCCTCGCACAGCTGCACCACCGCCGCCACCCGGTTCCCCCAGACCGCGTCCGGCACCCCCGTGACCAGCGCGTCGTACACATCCGGATGTGCCTTCAGGGCCTGCTCGACCTCCTCCGGATACACCTTCTCGCCACCGGTGTTGATGCACTGCGAGCCCCGGCCGAGGACCGTGACGACCCCCTCCTCGTCGACCGTCGCCATGTCGCCGAGCAGCACCCACCGCTCGCCGTCCCGGTGGAAGAACGTCTCCGCGGTCTTCTCCGGGTCGTTGTAGTAGCCGAGGGGCACATGGCCCCGCTGTGCGACCCGGCCCGGCTGCCCGGCCGATACCGGCTCCCGGGTCACCGGATCCACCACCCGGGTACGGGAGTTGACCCGGATGCGGAAGCCCCTCTCCGGCCCGGAGTCGTCGGTCGCGGTGCCGTTGAAGCCCGACTCCGAGGAGCCGAAGTTGTTCAGCAGCAGGGCGCCGGGCACCAGTTCCTGGAAGCGGGCGCGCACACTGTCCGACATGATCGCCCCGGAGGACGACACGCTGAACAGGGAGGAGCAGTCCGCCCCCTTCATCGGCCCGCTCAGCGCGTCGATCAGCGGCCGCAGCATCGCGTCCCCCACCACGGACAGGACGCCGACCCGCTCCTGCTCCACCGTCCGCACCACCTCCACCGGCGCGAACCTGCGGTGCAGCACGATCCGTTGGCCGAAGCCGAAGCCGATGAACGCGGTGAGGGTGGAGGTGCCGTGCATCAGCGGGGGAGCGGGGAAGAAGGTGATGCCGTCCCCGCCCGCCGCCACCCGCTCGGCCAGCTCCGCCGGTCGGCGCACCGGCTCCCCGTTCGGCGCGCCCCCGCCGAGCCCGGCGAAGAACAGGTCCTCCTGCCGCCACACCACGCCCTTGGGCATCCCGGTCGTACCGCCCGTGCAGATGATGAACCGGTCGTCCGGGGAGCGGGCCGGGAAGCCGCGCTCCGGTGACCCCGCGGCCTCCGCGTCGGCGAATCCCTGCGCGGGCAGCGCGGCGGCGTCCGGCGACGGGGCCCCCACCCGCAGCACCAGCCGAAGCCCCGGGCACCGGGGCAGCGCCGCGGCCACCCGGTCGGTGAACTCCGCGTCCACCACCAGCGCCGCCAGATCCGTGTCCACGTAGAGATACGCCAACTCCTCCGCCGTATAGCGGTAGTTGACATTGACCGGAACGATGCGCGCCTTCAGGCAGCCCAGCACCGTCTGGAGGTACTCCACCCCGTTGTACAGCTGGAGCCCGAGGTGCTCCCCGGGGCGTATCCCGCTGTCCAGCAGCCGGTGCCCGATGCGGTTGGCCGCCGCGTCCAACTGTGCGTAGGTCAGGCGGCGTTCCGCCCCGGTACCCGGATGGTCGAGGTGGACGAGCGCCTCACGGTGCGGCACCACATCGACGACCGACTCGAACAGGTCGGCAAGGTTGTACTCCACTGCTCCTCCCGTCCCCGGCGGCACCCGGCGATCCGCGCCTCCCCCTGGCTCCGCCGGTCATCAGAGCAAAGGCGGACCCAGCTGTGAAGGGCCGCGGCCACAAAATCTGACTGTCTGTCAGAAAACTCTTGTCCTGGCCGTCCGCCTCCTGCACCCTGTTCTCGTCGTTCCAGTCCCGGAGAGGGGAGCAGGCGATGAGCGGGACGGAACACCTCACCGTCCGGCGCGAGGGCGCCACCCTGGTGCTCACGCTCAACCGGCCCGAGGCGAGGAACGCGCTCTCGCTGCCGATGCTGATCGGGCTGTACGACGGCTGGATCGAGGCCGACCGGGACGACCGGGTGCGCTCGATCGTGCTCACCGGAGCCGGTGGCGCCTTCTGTTCGGGGATGGACCTCAAGGCACTGGCCCGGGGCGCGACGGCGGAACCCCGCCACCGCGCCCGGCTGACCGCCGACCCGGACCTCCACTGGAAGGCGATGCTGCGCCACCACCGCCCCCGCAAACCCGTCCTCGCCGCAGTGGAGGGCCCCTGTGTGGCGGGCGGCACCGAGATCCTCCAGGGCACCGACATCCGGGTGGCGGCCGAGTCCGCGACCTTCGGGCTCTTCGAGGTCAGGCGAGGACTGTTCCCCATCGGCGGCTCCACGGTCCGCCTCCCGCGCCAGATCCCCCGCACCCACGCCCTGGAGATGCTGCTCACCGGACGCCCCTACTCGGCGGCCGAGGCCGCCGCCGTCGGCCTGGTCGGCCATGTCGTGCCCGACGGCCGCGCCCTGGACACCGCCCTGGAGATCGCCGAACGGATCAACGCCTGCGGACCCCTCGCCGTCGAGGCCGTCAAGGCGTCCGTCTACGAGACCGCCGACATGACCGAGGCCGACGGTCTCGCCGCCGAACTCGCGCGCGGATGGCCGGTCTTCGACACCGAGGACGCCCGGGAGGGCACCCGGGCCTTCGCGGAGAAGCGCCCGCCCGTCTACAAGCGCGCCTGACCCGCGCCCGGCCCGCGGCTGCCGTCGGCAGCCGTCGGCGGTCGCCGGCGGCCGACCCGAGGAGACACCCCGGATGCCCCCAGCCCGCACCGCCCCGATCGTCGTCGAGTTCCCCTTCACCCGCTCCCTCGGCCCCGTGCACAGCGCCTTCCTCACCGGACTGCGGGAACGCGTCGTCCTCGGCGCGCGGACCACCGACGGCCGCGTCCTCGTACCGCCCGCCGAGTACGACCCCGTCACCGCCGACGAACTCCACGACCTGGTCGAAGTCGCCCCCACCGGCACGGTCACCACCTGGGCCTGGAACCACGCGCCCCGCCGCGGCCAGCCCCTCGGCACCCCCTTCGCCTGGGTCCTGGTCCGGCTGGACGGCGCCGACACCGCACTCCTGCACGCCCTGGACGCTTCCGGACCCGAGGCCGTCCGCACCGGAATGCGGGTCCGGGTCCGCTGGGCTGCCGAGCGCCGCGGCGCCATCACGGACATCGCCTGCTTCGAGCCCTACGACGGCGAACCGGCCCCGACGACCGGCCACGACGGCACCTTCGCGGACCCCGTGACCGGCATCGTCGCCCCCGCCCGCCTCGACTACACCTACACACCCGGCCGCGCCCAGTCCGCCCACCTCGACGCCCTCGCCGACCGGCGCATCGTCGGCGAACGCTGCCCCGCCTGCCGCAAGGTGTACGTCCCCCCGCGCGGCGCCTGCCCCACCTGCGGCGTCGCCACCGCCGAACAGGTCGAGGTGGGGCCCCGCGGCACCGTCACCACCTACTGCGTCGTCAACATCAAGTCCGCGCACCCGGCGCACCAGGACCTCGAAGTGCCGTACGTCTACGCGCACATCGCACTGGACGGCGCCGACCTCGCCCTGCACGGGCGCATCGGCGGCCTCCCCCACGACCAGGTGCGGATGGGGCTGCGCGTCGAGCCCGTCTGGGCCGAAGGGGCGCTCCACCCCGACCACTTCCGGCCCACCGGCGAACCCGACGCCGCCTACGACACCTACAGGGAGCTGCTGTGACCGGTGAAGGCACCGCGCACCACCGCGAGATCGCCGTCATCGCCTTCGCGCGCACCGGCCCCCGGCCCGCGGGCGAGCAGCCCTCCGAGGCCGAGATGCTCCTGCCGGTCCTGCACGAGGTCCTCGCCCGGAGCGGCCTGCGGGCCGCAGACATCGGCTTCGTCTGCTCCGGCTCCAGCGACTATCTCGCGGGCCGCGCCTTCTCCTTCACCCACGCCCTGGACGCGGTGGGCGCCTGGCCGCCGGTCTCCGAGTCCCATGTGGAGATGGACGGCGCCTGGGCGCTGTACGAGGCCTGGACCGAACTCCTCACCGGCGACACGGACACCGCGCTGGTCTACGCGTACGGCACACCGTCCGCGGGATCCGTGCGCGATGTCCTCACCCGCCAGCTCGACCCCTACTGCCTGGCCCCGCTGTGGCCGGACGCGGTGGCCCTCGCCGCCCTCCAGGCACAGGCGCTCATCGACGCGGGCGAGACCGACGAGCCCGCGCTCGCCCGGATCGCCGCCCGCGGCCGCGAACCCGCCACCGACGGCCCCCCGGCCCGCCCGCAGGGTCCCGCGCCCCAAGGGGACTACGTCGTACGGCCGTTGCGCACCGGGGACTGCGCGCCGGTCGGCGACGGCGCCGCCGCCGTGCTCCTCGCGGCGGGCGGGCGTGCCCGCGAGCTGTGCCGGCGGCCCGCCTGGATCCGGGGCATCGACCACCGCATCGAGACCCATGCGCCCGGCGCCCGCGACCTCACCGACTCCCCGTCCGCGCGCCTGGCCGCCGAACGGGCCGGGGCCTTCGAACGGCCCGTGGACACCGCGGAGTTGCATGCGCCGTTCACCTCCCAGGAGGTCGTCCTGCGCAAGGCGCTGCGCCTCGGCCCGGACGTCCTGGTCACCCCCTCGGCGGGAGGCCCCGCCCCCGACCCCGTCATGGCCGCCGGGCTGATCCGCATCGGCGAGGCCGCCGCCCGCATCCACCGGGGCGCGTCCGACCGCGTGCTCGCCCACGCCACGTCCGGCCCCTGCCTCCAGCAGAACCTGGTGGCCGTCCTCGAGGGAGACCCGCGATGAGCAAGGAGCCCGTGGCCGTCACCGGCATCGGCCAGACCCGGCACGCCGCGGCGCGCCGGGACGTGTCGATCGCCGGACTCGTCCGGGAGGCGGCCCGCAGGGCGCTCGACGACGCCGGGACGGCCTGGGCCGACATCGACGCGGTGGTCATCGGCAAGGCCCCCGACTTCTTCGAGGGCGTCATGATGCCTGAGCTGTATCTCGCCGACGCCCTCGGCGCGGTCGGCAAACCCGTCCTGCGGGTGCACACGGCCGGTTCGGTCGGCGGCTCCACCGCACTGGTCGCCGCGAGACTCGTCGCCGCCCGGGTCCACGGCACGGTGCTGGCCGTCGCCTACGAGAAGCAGTCCGAGTCCAACGCCATGTGGGGCCTGTCCCTGCCGGTCCCCTTCCAGCAGCCGCTGCTGGCCGGTGCCGGCGGCTTCTTCGCCCCGCATGTGCGCGCGTACATCCGGCGCAGCGGCGCCCCCGACACCATCGGCTCCCTGGTCGCGTACAAGGACCGGCGCAACGCGCTCAAGAACCCCTACGCGCATCTGCACGAACACGACATCACCCTGGAGCGGGTGCGGAACTCGCCGATGCTCTGGGACCCCGTCCGCTACTCCGAGACCTGCCCCTCCTCCGACGGCGCCTGCGCCCTGGTGCTCACCGACCGCGCCGGGGCGGCCCGTTCGCCCCGGCCGCCCGCCTGGGTGCTCGGCGGCGCCATGCGCAGCGAACCGACCCTCTTCGCGGGCAAGGACTTCGTCTCCCCGCGGGCCGGTGCCGACTGCGCCGCCGAGGTCTACCGGCAGGCCCGCATCACCGACCCACGCCGGGAGATCGACGCGGCGGAGCTGTATGTGCCGTTCTCCTGGTACGAGCCGATGTGGCTGGAGAACCTCGGATTCGCCGAGGAGGGCGAGGGCTGGAAGCTGACCGAGTCGGGCGTCACCGAACTCGGCGGGGAGCTGCCCGTCAACATGTCGGGCGGTGTCCTCTCCACCAATCCCATCGGCGCCTCCGGTCTGATCCGCTTCGCCGAGGCCGCCCTCCAGGTACGCGGCCAGGCCGGAGAACACCAGGTGGAAGGGGCCCGCCGCGTACTCGGGCACGCCTACGGGGGCGGTGCGCAGTTCTTCTCCATGTGGCTGGTCGGCGACCGGCCGCCGACCTCCTGAGAGCATCCGTCCCCATGCCCTGTCGGCCGGGGGACACGATCGCTAGGCTGGCCGCGGACGACGAACCGGGAGGAGCACGGACGTGGCCGAGAGCACCACCCAGCAGTATCCGCTCACGGGCTGGGACAAGCCGGAGCTGGACCTGACCAACGCCGACTGGCACTCCAGCAGCCGCGGGCTGGGAGATGTCCAGATCGCCTTCGTCGAAGGATTTGTCGCGATGCGGAACAGCGGCCGTCCCGAGCGGCCGTCCCTCATCTTCACCCCGGCGGAGTGGGGGGCCTTCGTGTCCGGCGCGCGGGAGGGGGAGTTCGACCTCACCTGAGCCCCGCCGCCGAGAGCGGCTCCCGACCCGCCCGGAATTTCCGGACACGCGGCCGTGGACACCGTCCCGGGGCCGCCGACTGCGCCAGGCTGGCCCCGGAACGATCACCGCTGTGAGCCGGAGGCGCCATCCCATGAGCACCCTGCCGGTCGTCGCGGCCGTCGACGGGTCGGACGACAGCCTGCGCGCCCTGGACTGGGCACTGACCGCGGCCCGGCTGCGCGCGGCACCGCTGCGTGTGGTCCATGTGCGCCCGGGCGCGCCGACCGGGGACCCGTCGGAGCCCGCCGGGGACGACGTGCTGGAGCAGGCGCGGGCCCGTGTCGAGGAGCGGCCCGAGCGCCCGCTCGTCGAGTACGCGGATCTGGAAGGTCTTCCCGGCGCGCTGCTGCCCGAACTGGGCGCCGACGCCCGGCTGATGGTGCTCGGCTCCCGCGGACGCGGCGGCTTCGCCCCGCTGCTGCTCGGCTCCACCGGTCTCACCGCGGCCCGCGACGTCCCCTGCCCGGTGGTCGTCGTACCGCGGCCGGGGCGCGAGGTGCACGCGGGCCCACCCCTGTCACCGGGGCCGCGGGTCGTCGTGGGCCTGCATGTCGAGGGACCCGTGGAGGCCACCCTCGCCTTCGCCTTCGCGGAGGCCGACCGCCGGGGCGCCCGGCTCCAGGTGATCGCCGGATATCCGTGGCCCCCGGTGCAGCTCTGGCCCGCCCCCGGCGAACTCATGCCCCCGGCCCTGGACGAGGACACCGTCGAGGACGAGATCCGGTCCCGGGCCGCGGCCCTCCTCGCCGCCCCGCACGAACGCCACCCGGACGTCCGCGTCGAGCTGTCGGCCCCGCCCGGACACCCGGCGGGACACCTGGTGGCCGCCTCCCGGGACGCGGAACTCGTCGCCGTGGGCCGCCATCACCGTCGTCTCCCGGCACCCGCCCAGCTGATCGGCTCGGTGACCCAGGCGGTCCTGCTGCACGCGGCGAGCCCGGTCGCGGTGATCCCGCCCGCGGCGGACCCCGCCCACACCGACGGCTGACCGCAGGCCCCCTCCACCGGGGGCGCGAGCGTTTCCCGGCGACCCCGGCCGCACATCGGCATGGGCGCGACCACCGCGCACAGGGCGGACGCCTTTCGGGAATCCCGAAAAAGGCCCCGCATCGCCGACAGGCGGGGCCCCTCCCCGAACGCCGACCGGCCCCCTGTGCCCCGCCCGCCACGGTGTGCCCCGCCGCCCACGGCAGGCGCCCGTCACGGTCGCCCGCGGAGGCGGCGACCGGCTCTGCCGACTGGCCGCGGACGCGCCGACCGGCTCCGGCACCGGGCCGGACCCAGAGCCCTGCCGCCCCCTCGGGCACGTACCATGGCGGCATGTCCTTCCTCCGCCGCCGCAGCGCCACTCCCGCCGGGCCCGACTTCGACGTACTGGCCATGGATCCGGGGGACTGGCCGGGCAACCTCGGCGCCGGTCTGCTGCCCGCACCCGACGGCAGCTGCCAGGGTGTCTTCCTGCGGTACGACCTCTTCGGCGGCCGCGGCACCGCGATGATCATCGGCAATCTGCCGCAGGGCTCCCCGGCCCGCGACGTCGCCGAGGGCGAGATCCCCTTCGAGGTCGCCCAACTGCTCCTCGCCCTGGACAACGACGAGGAGGTCACCGTCGTCGGCACCGAGGACATCCCGGTGATGCAGGGCGACAACCTGCTTGTCGTACGCCGTCTCAAGCTCTCCGAGAGCCGCGTCTCCTGTGTGCAGTTCGACCGCAGCGACCAGGTGCTGGTGACCATCGCGGCCTGGGACCGCCCGATCACCGACGATCTCTACGCACTGCTGAAGCCGCTGCCCGCCGAGCTGTTCCAGCAGGGCTGAGGAAGGCACCGAGGGCCGGACCCGCGCACGGCGGGTCCGGCCCTTTCGGCGTCCGAGGAGTCCGGCGGCTACCCGTCCGAGCGCTCCACCTGCACATCGGCCGCCCGGACGAACTCCACCCGGTGACCGAACTGGATCTCGTAGTACAGGTCCTTGCCGACCACGACCCGGTGCGAGTCCGTGGTGAAGGTGACCGCGTAGTAGTACTCACCCGGAACCCGGTCGCCCACCACGTACCGCTGGCCCGCGGGCAGGCGGTACGGCAGCGGCGACACCGACTGCGCGGGCACCCCCTGCGGGTACGCCTCCTTCTCCGGGTACGCCCGGCCGTAGACCGGGATGTCCGTGAGGCCCTCCCGCGGTGTCACCACGAGACCGGAGGCGTTCACCGCCGTCCGCCGCCCCGGCGGATTGCGGAACCACGCCTTCTGGCCCAGATACCAGATCGCCGTCCAGTCCCCGTCCCGTCCGGCCACCGCGTACCGCTGGCCGGTGGAGACCCGGGAGGCCACGTCGTTCACATCGATCGTCGAGTCGCTCCCGCCGGGGTACAGCCCGATGTCCTTGATCAGCGGCGCCGACGCGTCGGGGGCGCTGTACAGCCGCACCTCGCTGGATCCGTGCTCCGCACACGGGGTGCCCGGGGCGGTGCAGCCCGTGTAGGCGGGCCGGTTCGCGGAGTAGTCCGGCAGGATCGTCACCAGGCCGCCCCGGGGCCCCGCGGTGGTGTGGAAGGGCCTCCCCAGCAGCTCGAAGTAGTGCCGCCAGTCCCAGTAGGGACCCGGGTCGGTGTGCATCCCGGGGACCGACGCGGCCGTCGGGCCCGGAACGTTGTCGTGCCCGAGGATGTGCTGCCGGTCCAGCGGAATGCCGTACCTGTCGGCGAGATACCTCACCAGCCGGGCCGACGCACGGTACATCGCCTCCGTGTACCAGGCGTCCGGCGCGGCGAGGAACCCCTCGTGCTCGATGCCGATCGACGCGGCGTTGACGTACCAGTTGCCCGCGTGCCAGGCCACGTCCTTCGCCTTCACATGCTGGGCGATCAGCCCGTCCGTGGAGCGCACGGTGTAGTTCCAGGACACATAGGTGGGGTCCTGGACCAGGTTGATCACACCGTCCCACTGGCCCTCGGTGTCATGGACGACGATGTACCGGATGCGCTGGGACGCCGGGCGGTCGCCCAGGTCGTGGTTGCCGTAGTCGTTGTCGCCGAACTGCGCGTAGGGCGCCGGGATCCACTCGCAGGAGACCCTCTTCGGGCATTCGGTCCCGTCGGCGTCGGCCGTGCGCAGCCCGGTCCTGGCCAACTGCGCGGTGTCCGGCGCCAGAGCCGGACTCGGGGCGAGCACGACGCTCTGGCCGGTGTCCGTGGTGCGCCGCTCGCCCGAGCGCAGCACCGCATACACATCGTCCGCGTACGCCGCCGCCGTGGCCCGGTCGTCCGCGGACGAGAACTCCGCCACCGCCCCGTACCAGTCGGCCGGGTCGGCGCCGAGCGGCTCGCCCAGCTGCCGCTGCGCCGCGGCCAGCAGCGCGGCGCCGCCCGCGATGTTCGCGGCCGGGTCGGTACGCAGCCGGGCAGCCGGAATACCGGTCAGCGAGGCCGCCCGGGTCAGGGTCTTCAGCCGGGCGGGCAGTCCGGCGCTCGCGGGCGCCTTCGTCGTCGGCAGCAGCGGGGGACGGGCCTGGTCGCCGCGGGCGTCCTCGGTGCCCTCGCTGTGGTGCGCGGCCTGGGCGAGGGCGGCGCGGGCGTCGGTCAGATGCATCGGGCCGTAGCCGCCGGAGACGCTCGGCGCCCCGCCGTGGCTGTCCCACCGGGACTGGAGATAGGAGACGCCGAGGAGCACGCTCTGCGGCACGTGGTACTCGGCGGCCGCGGCGGCGAAGGCGCCCTGGAGCCCCGTGGGGGCGGTCGCCCGCCCCGGGGCCGGGGCGGCGCCCAGCAGCGGCAGCAGCAACGCCGCCGAGGCGAGGGCGCCCGCGGTCCGCAGGGCGCGTCTGTACCGGGCGGGGGAGTGGTCGGTGGCGGAACCTCGCAATGCAGCCTCCTGGGACGGTCGGCGCGCCGGGGCGTGCGGGGGTCGGACGTGCGTCAGTGGTACTCGCTCGGTGACGATCCGTCAATCACGCGCGTACGCCGGTGATTTCCCATGTCAGCGGTGGTGGCGCGGACTTTCCCCGGGGTGGCGACCCGGCCTGCGGGGCGTCAGTGGAGTGGACCAATGACCCGAACGGGCGCGCAAACGACAAGAGTCCGGGGGGGGGGGGGGCGCGCCGGGGGCCCCCCCGCCCCCCCCCCCCCGGCCCCCGGGGGGGGCGCCCCCCCCCCCCCCCCCCCCCCCCCCCCCCCCCCCCGCGGGGGCCCCCCCCCCCCCCCCCCCCCAAACCCCCCCCCCCCCCCCCCCGCCCCCCGGCCCCCCCCCAAACCCCCAGAGGGGCCG
>NZ_JBIUBV010000027.1:0-56473 GCF_044548405.1 Streptomyces sp. NPDC052040
CGGGGGGCGCGGCGGGGGGGTGCGGGGCCGCCCCCCGCCGTTTGCGGACCCCCCGCGCCCCGGGGGGGCGCCCCCCCCCCCGCCGCGGGGGGGGGCCCCCCCCGGGGGGGGCCCCCCCCCCCCACGGCTGCGTCGACGGGAGTTGTTCCGCTACTGCGGGGCGGCGGGAGCGCCCGACGTCCCGGGCAGTGTGGCGGACTTCCGGGCTGCCCGGGAGTGCGGGACCGCGGTCGGCCGGTGACGGCGTCCGAATCCACCCGTGGGTTTCAACTGGGGTGCGACATAGGGGATTCCGGCCGCCGGGGCCGCCGGTGCGGCATGCGGGGCGGCGGGAAGGGCGAGCAGGAGCCGTACGGCGATGACGCCCACCACGCAGGCGGCGACGAGCGCCACGCCGGGGGCGAGCACTCCATGGCCCACCAGCCCCGCCGCCAGGCACCCCGCCACGGCGAAGACGCTGAGACTGCGTACCACTTGATGGATCGTCAGTCCCAAGCGGCGCAGCCGATGGGCGATGTGGTCCGTGCCGCCCTGGAGCAGTGGCCGTGCCTCCCGGTAGCGGGACACCATCACCAGGGTGGTGTCCAGGGTCGGCACGAGGGTGGACAGCAGAAGCACGGCGGCTCCGGTCAGGCCCTCGACATGGCTGTGCACCACCGTCATCGCGGACGCCAGGGTGAAGCCGACGAAGAGCGAGCCCGCGTCCCCGAGGAAGATCCGTGCGGGATGCCGGTTGTGGAAGAGGAAGCCGAGGCAGGACCCGGCCAGGGCCGCCATCAGCACGGCGAGGCCAACCTGCCCGTCGACCAGGGCGGTCACACAGAGGAAGCCGCCGATGACGGCGCACAGGGACGAGGCCGCGCCGTCCATGTTGTCGAGCAGATTGAACGCGTTCGTCACAAAGACGATCCATACGACGGCGATCAGCGCGTCGAACGGTCCGCCGAGGATACTGGGGCTTCCCCCGGCGAGGACGACCACCGCGGCCGCCGTCGTCTCGACGCAGAGCCGGTACCGCACACTGAGCTGGCGCAGGTCGTCGACGAGTCCGAGGACGCACATGAGCGCGGAGCCGCCGAGGAGCACCCCGAGAACCGGGTCGAAGACCCCGCGGGGAAGCAGCACGGCAACCGACGCGGCCAGGGTGGCGGCCGCGACGGCGACACCGCCCAGATAGGGCGTCGGCTTGGTGTGCGCCTTGCGGGCGCTGGGGCGGTCGGTGATGCCGTGGCGCAGGGCGAGGCGTCTGAACG
Organism: Streptomyces sp. NPDC052040; assembly: GCF_044548405.1. Classification (NCBI taxonomy): domain Bacteria; kingdom Bacillati; phylum Actinomycetota; class Actinomycetes; order Kitasatosporales; family Streptomycetaceae; genus Streptomyces; species Streptomyces sp. NPDC052040. The sequence continues at coordinate 1,254 of NZ_JBIUBV010000027.1, forward strand.
GCTCTGTCAGCAGCAGTCCGAGCACCAGGGCCGCGACGCCCGCGCCCGCGGTCGCGACGGCCGCGGCCACGCCGGTCACCGTCCCGCCAGAGCGGTCTCGGAAGCAGGGGCACAGACGGCCGGGAGGCGTTGCTCCGGGGTGCCGGGCGCGTGGGCGGGGAGGTCGCCGTGCAGCTCGGACCGGGCGTCCGCGATCGCGTCCGCGAGGATGTCGGCGAGGGTGTGCCGGGGCTGCCAGCCCGTCAGGGCGCGGAGCCTGGTGGTGTCGGGGACACGGCGTTCCATGTCCTCGAAGCCCGGTCCGTAGGCCTCGTCGTACGACAGGTGTTCCACCGATGAGACGCTGCCGGCCTGGGCGATGACCTGTTCGGCGAGTTCGCGGATGCTGATCTCGTCGCCCGCGCCGATGTTGAAGGTGTCTCCTACGGCGGCGGGGTGTTCCAGCAGGAGCAGCAGTGCCGCGACGGCGTCGGAGACATGCAGGAAGCAGCGGCTCTGACGGCCGTCCGCGTGGATGGTGAGGGGTTCCCCGCGTACCGCCTGCCGGGCGAAGCGCGGGATGACCATGCCGTACGCAGGGCTCTGGCGAGGTCCCACGGTGTTGAAGAACCGGACCACGGTGGAGGCGAGTCCCCGCTCACGGTGGTAGAGGACGGCCATGATCTCGTCCACGGCCTTGGCCGTGCTGTACGACCACCGGGCGACGGACGGACTCCCCAGCACTCGGTCGGAGTTCTCGTTGAGCGGTCCGGACGAATTCTTTCCGTAGATTTCCGAAGTACTCGCGATCAGAATCCTGCGCGTGTACCGCTGCGCCGCCTCGATGACGTTCTCGGTGCCCTTTGTGTTGATGACGAACGACTGGAGGGGCTGTTCGACGATCAGTTTGACTCCTACGGCGGCAGCCAAATGGACGACGATCTCGCATTCTTCGACCAGCCGGTCGACGAGGGGTGCGTCCAGGACCGATCCGTGAACGAAGCGAAAGCGCGGGTTCTGCTGCGCCTCGGTGAGATTCTCCGTCCGCCCGGTGGTGAGGTCGTCGAGGACCACCACGTCGTGCCCCTTGGCCAGCAATGCGTCCACGAGATGGGAGCCGATGAAACCGGCCCCCCCGGTGACCAGGTATTTCGAACTACGATACATGCGCGGCTTCACTCCGGTTTCAGGAGATGGAGACAGTTTCCGGCACAACTCGATCGGTGGCCGAGCCAAGGTCACCTATGCAATGAGTAGCGGAAAGCGGGGCGCCGTCAGGCCAATCGGCCCCCTTCGGCGCGTCCGCCGGCTACGGAATCAGAGTGATGCCGGTCGGACACATTCCACAGGGCTCCGAAGCTGCCGCCGCCCGTGCATCAATGGGGGCTTGCATGTGCGTATCCGCGTAAAGCATCGGAGTGGTGAGTGTGCATCAGCGCGACGAAGCCGGGACCAAGGGAAAGCTGATCGTCGTGGGGCTGGGGTATGTGGGACTCCCCCTGGCCGTACGGGCAGTCGAAGCGGGGTATGCGGTCGTCGGCGTGGACACGGACGACCTGCGAGTGAAACGCCTGGGTGCCTGCGACTCCTACATCGAGGGCATCGGCGACGCGCGTCTCATGGCCGCCGTGGACACCGGCCGCTTCCGCGCCACGACCGAGTACGACGAGATCGACGGCCTGGACGTGTGCGTCATCACGGTGCCGACGCCGCTGCGCGAGGGGGTACCGGACCTCAGCTTCGTGGAATGCGCCGGACGCAGCATCGCCCGGCACCTCACCCCCGGCTCCACCGTGGTCCTGGAGTCCACGACGTACCCCGGAACGACCGAGACACTGCTGCGCCCGCTGCTGGAGGAGGGCAGCGGGCTGAAGGCGGGCGAGGACTTCCACCTGGGCTACAGCCCCGAGCGCATCGACCCCGGGAACCCCGACTGGCAGTTGGAGAACACGCCCAAGGTGGTCTCCGGGATCGACGCCCCGTCACTGTGCCGGATCGAGCACTTCTACGGCGACATCGTGGAGCGCACGGTGCCCGTGAGTTCCTGCCGGACCGCGGAGCTGACGAAGCTGCTCGAGAACACCTACCGCCATGTCAACATCGCCCTGGTCAACGAAATGGCCATGGTGTCACGGCAGTTGGGCGCCGACATCTGGGAGGCCATCGAGGCCGCCGCCACCAAGCCCTTCGGGTTCATGCCGTTCAGACCGGGCCCGGGCGTGGGCGGACACTGTCTGCCGGTCGACCCGTCCTATCTGTCCTGGCAGGTCAAGAGGTTGCTGAAGCGGGACCTCCGGTTCATCAGCCTGGCCAATGAGATCAACGACCACATGCCCGACCATGTCGTCCGGCGGGTCACCCGCGGACTGAACGAACGCGGCAAGTCGGTCAAGGGAGCGCGTGTGCTCCAACTCGGCCTGGCCTACAAGAAGAACACCGGTGACATCCGCGAGTCACCGGCCCTGGTCCTCGCCCGGTCGCTGCTCGCTCTCGGTGCCCGGCTGGCCGTGGTGGAGCCGCACACCGACGCCTATCTCGTCCCTCTGGACATCACACGGGTGGAACTCACCGAGGCGGAGGTCCGGTCCGCCGATGTGGTCGTCGTGGCGACCGACCACGACTCCTTCGACTACGGACTCGTCGAGCGGGCCGGGGCGTATGTGCTCGACACCCGCAACCGCTGCCGGGGCGAGAGCGTCGAGGTCCTCTGACGGGAACGACGGCAACGACGGGAACCACGCCCGTTCACGAGTCGGCCGGTGCCGCCTCGTGAACGGGACCCCGTGGCACTACTGCTGATCCGCGTGCGCGGGCAGGGTGCGGAACCACCGTACGGTCTCGGCGAGTCCCTGCTCCAGCGGGACCGCCTCGACGCCCGCGAAGAGGCTCCGGAGCATCCCGTCGGCGGCCTGCGAGTCCCGCACATCACCGCGGCGGGGCGGCTCGTGATGGAAGGTGACCGCCGTCTCCAGCGCCTTGGCCAGGTGATGGCCGAGCTCCAGCACGCTGACCCGGGTGCCGAAGGCGAGGTTCACCGGGCTTGCGCAGGTCACCTTGCGCAGGACGGCGTCGGCCAGGACCCGGGCGACCGTCCCGACATAGGTGAAGTCGCGCGTCTGGTGGCCGTCCCCGAACACGGTCAGCGGCCGGCCGCTCAACGCCGCGTCGACGAAGGCCGGAACGACCGCCGCGTAGGCGTGTCCGGCCGGTTGCAGGGGGCCGTAGACGTTGAAGAAGCGGAAGGCCAGGGCGGGAAGGCCGAAGGCATGGCCGTAGGAGAGCACATAGGACTCGGTGGCCAGCTTGCTGGCGGCGTAGGGACTGAGCGGACGTGTCGGCAGGCCCTCGTGCTTGGGCAGCTCGGCGACCGAGCCGTAGACGGAGGACGACGACGCGGCGATCACCTGTGTGCCGTGGCGGCGGCATGCCTCCAGCACACGCACCGTGCCGGTCGCGTTGACCTCGTGGGTGGCGAAGGGATCCGCGAGGGAGCGCGGCACGGACGGCCGCGCCGCCAGATGGACCACGGCGTCCGCCCCGTCCACCACGTCCTGGACCAGGTCGCGGTCGAGGATGCTCCCCTCCACCAACTCCGCGCCCGTGCCCGCCAGATTCGCCGCCGACCCGGTGCTCAGGTCGTCCAGGGCGACGACCCTGCCGACGGACTGCCGCGAGACCAGCTCACGGCAGAGGTTGGCTCCGATGAATCCGGCGCCGCCGGTCACTACGACCTTCATCGGTTCGCACCTTTCGTCAGGGAGGTCGGCCACCAGCCGTGGGCGACGGCGAGGGAGGCGTAGAGGTCATGGGTGTCCTGGACCAGGCGCTCGGCTCCGAAGCGCTGTTCCGTCCAGGTGCGGGCCTGCCGCCCCATGAGTCGGCGCAGCCCCTCGTCGCGCAGCAGTCTGACGGTGTGACGGGTCAGCTCATGGGCGTCGGGAGGAGCCAGCAGGCCGGTGTGCCCGTCCCGCACCACCTCCGGCACGCTGCCCACCCGGGTCGCCACCGCGGGTACCCCCGCGAGGCCCGCCTCGATGAGGCTGACCGGCATGCCCTCGTTGTCGGACGTCAGCAGCACCAGGTCCGCGGCCGCGTACACGGTCTCCACATCGGCGCGCCAGCCCAGCAGATGGAGCGAGTCGTGCAGGTCGGCGGCCTTCGTCAGTTCGTCCAGCAGATCTCCGCCGCCGCACACCAGGAACCGGGCGGTCGGCACGGCGCGCCGCACGTCCCGGACCACCGACAGAAACCGGTCGGGCCGCTTGACCCGCGTCACGCGCCCCACGTAGGCGACGACAGGGCCGTCCTCCGGCACGCCGAGGCGTCTGCGCGCCTCCGGGCGCGGGGCGGGCACGGCGGCGGTGGTGCCGGGCGGTACCACCGCGTATTGCTCGGGGCGTCCGATGCCTGCGGCCAGGAGGTCGTCGCGGACCGTGCGTCCCACGGCCACCAGGCGGTCGGAGACGGTGGCCAGGCGGCGCTCGGCCTGGATCACCAGCCGGGTCTTCGCCGGTGAGAAATAGCCGTGCAGAAGGTGTCCGTGGTAGGTGTGCACACAGGCCGGTGCCCGCGCCGCAACGGCCGCCAGGCGGCCCAGAGTTCCGGCCTTGGCGGTGTGCGTGTGCACGATGTGCGGACGGAAGCGGCGCATGGCCGCGGTCAGGGCGGCCAGCGCGCGCAGGTCGTCGGTGGGCCGTACGGCACGCCCGAGGGTGGGCACCCGGCAGACCTGCACATCGGGGGCCCGCTGCTCGACGTAGTCGGCCTCGTCCGGACCGACCGACCCGGCGTACAGCCGATGGTCGAACAGCTCGGCGTCGAGGCCGCGCATCAGGGTGGAGACCTGGAGGGCCGGACCACCCACGTTCATCCGGGCGATGATCCTCATGACCCGGATACGGGAGTCATCGGGGCCGACCGTGCCACTCCGGGCCATCACCATTCAGCCTCACCCGCGTTCTCGGCCAACCGCTGAGGCGGGCAGCGATTCATGATCACGACAGGCAGTGATGCTGGCAGCGGGGCCGGGGGAGGCGACGGAGACGTACCGGCCGCCGGGCGAAAAGTACCCCAACGGCCTACCGGTCAAAGGCTGTCGCCGGGCAATGCCCGGGCGCGCGCGGCACGGGGTCTGATCACCGGTCTCGGCACGGCGAACGGACCTTTGGTCTACGGCGTCTACGTCACGTGCGGAGGCTTCGGCTCTGCGCGGGCGGCGTCCCGGCCCGAGCCGGGACGCCGTGCTGCCGCATTGGTCGTCACGGCCGCCGAGTACGGTGTGTCATCGGCCGATCACCCTGATGAGGGCGGTGAGCGTCCGGTGGGACCTGAGGCCCCTGAGTTCGACGAGGTGGTTTCCGCGGTCGGTGCGCCACGGGATGGTCACCCTGCCACGGGCGACTCCCAGCCGGTCCGCCCTGACGGTGTCCAGGACGGCTCCGCGCGGGCGCAGTTGGACGACGACCGTTTCGTGGGGGGCGAAGCAGGTGCCGCTGAAGGTCAGGCTGCCTCCGGCAGGTACCAGGACGCGACTGAGGGTGAGCCGGGCGACCGGGGGGTACGTCGGGCACGGCGTCGACGGCTGCGCATGGGCGGCCGGTGCCTCTACCAGTGGGGCGGCGACAAGCAGGGCAGCCGATGCTGCCGACGCCAGTGCGACCCGCCATCTCGGCGATGCCTTCATCTTCGTTCGCTCTCCTCGTCTCGGGGTGACGTGCCGTCGGGGCAGGCTGATGAGCGTCAGCCGGATCACCGGTTCAAGACCTGGATACATCGAACTAATGGGACATATCGTCACCGACGGGCATGAAGAGGGCAGAACTCACCGGGTGATGTAGCGCCTGCACGCCGGGGAAGTGCGCCGCCGGTCCGACCGGGTGACCCGCCGCCGCTGTGCACCACGGGGTGACAGCGGCAGCGGCTTCGAACCGCTCGGTCCGCGAGTCCCCGGCTCAGGTCACCAGTTGAGGGCGCGGTTCGGGCAGCGGCGCCGGTGCGGCCTTCGGCTCCCACAGTCTGGTGGTCCGCACAAAGTTGTGGATCACCGAGGCCATCGCCAGAAGGAGAAGCGGTCCGAACACCCAGGGGTGCCGGGCCATCTCCAGCGGCAGGAAGCGGTAGGACACCAGGAGAGCGGCGAAGACCGCTGTGCCGTGGGCGACAAGCCGGACTCCCGACCTGTCCCAGCCTCGCGCGAGCGACTGCATCGCCGCCTCGACGGTCAGCGCGAACACCGCACCGGCGACCAGGTCCACGCCGTAGTGATAGCCGAATCCCAGCGTCGCGCCGAGCGTGGCGACCAGCCAGAAGGCTCCCGCGCAGCGGAGAACCCGCGGGCCCTTGCGCGAGTGAATGAAGATCGTCGTGGCCCACGCGGTGTGCAGGCTGGGCATGCAGTTGCGTGGGGTGATCCCGTCGAACGGCATGGGGTGCGGGGCACCGACCGGCGGCAGCGTGTGCGGCCACAGGTCGGCCGCCGCCCAGTGGCCGCCGCTGGCGCCAAAGGCGAAGACCGGTCCGACCACCGGGAAGATCATGTAGACGGCGGGCCCGAGGAGTCCGATGACCAGGAAGGTGCGCACCAGATGGTGGCCGGGGAACCGGCGCTCGTCCGCCACGTTGCGCAGCTGGTACAGCGCCACGACGACCGCGGCCACCGCGAGCTGGACGTAGACCCAGTCCAGGACATGGGCGCCGATCGGGCCGGCGGCCTCGACGATCCGGCCCACTCGCCAGGACGGGTTGCCGAGGGCGTGATCGGCCGTGGCCAGATACTGGTCCAGCACCGCCGGGCGGGTTTTCGACGTGATGAGCAGCCAGGTGTCGCCCGTCTTTCGGCCGGTCACCAGCAGCAGACCCAGCCCGACGCCCTTCAGCAGCAGGGCGCGTTCCTGGCCGGTGCGGCGAGTGAGGGCGATGACCGCACAGCCCAGGATCACCCACAACGCACCGTTGCCGAAGGGGTGGCCGCCGGTCACCTTGATGTCAAACGCCCACCGCACCAGCACGATGGCGAGGTCGATGCCGATCGCCGAAGCCGCCGCGATGAGCCGCTCCCGCCAGGTGAGCACCACCATGACCAGGCCCAGGCTGGCGTACAGCAGGAATCCCGACTTGGGCGGATATATCACCTCGCGCACCTGGTTGGTGACGGGCCCCGGCAGGCCGTAATGGCGTGCGGCGATCTCCAGCGCGACGAGGAACCCGAGGGCCACCGTGGCCGCCACGGCCCACAGCAGGGCTCGCGGCCGACGCCGCGCGGCAGAGATGATTCTGCGTATTCGCGGGGTCGCCCGCGATTCCATGGGTATCAATTGTTTTAACCGTTTTGTCAGATGTTGGTCAGATGGTCCACTCTTTTCGCCGGATAGCCTGGTGTTCCGGTGAAGGACGGGCGATCGGGGACTCGCCCATGAGTTCGATCATGTTAGCGGAGGGACGGCCGGGGATCCCGGGTCGCGGGAGATCCCGCGAGTGCCGGACCCCTAGGTGATCTGGCACACCATGCTCGACGGCCCGACCGAACCCGGGGAACTCCACCGGATGCCGACCACCACCCGAGGGCCCTTGTGCGACGGTCCGGCACACGCTTCACCGCGTCCCGGGCGAAGGGAACTTGAAGTCCGGCATGGCGCACTTTGTCTTCCGTGGCCCGATCACCGCACTTCAGAGGGAGTGGCATTTGCCGGGGACTGGTGTGAGGATGGCCCGATGCCTGCCGCCTTCGAAACGAAAGTGCACCTCACACGCTACGAGCAGGTCTTGGTGATCACGGTGCGCGGTGAGCTGGACTACGACGACGCCGAGGACATCGAAGCGGCCTTCGACGAGGCCGACCAGGCTGCGCTGCCCACCACCGCGGTGGACCTGTCCCAGGTCACCTTCGCCGACAGCACGCTCCTCAACGCCCTTCTGAACACCCTCCGCCGCCATGAGACCAGCGGCCGCGACCTCGTGCTCCTCGGCCCCCTGCAACCGGCGGTGAACAGGGTCCTGGCCGTCAGCGGGACGCTCGGCCACTTCACCATCGCCAGCACCGGCCCCACGCCCACCAGCTGACCCAGGGGCCCATGAGAGCGACAACAGCGGGTAAGCGAAATAGCGCAACAGCCCCATCACGCGGTCAAAAGGTAAGGAACGACACACAGGAACGCCATGGTCATCTCGCTCAGGAATCAGGCATGGGACGTACGGGAACCGACAGTGCCCCTGCGGTACAGCGCCGTGTGGGAGGCGGAGCAGTCGCCGATCGCCGAGGCCCGGCGGGCCGTGCGCACGCTACTGGCAGAGGCAGGACATCCTCCGCAGGACCGGGCGAGCGAGGACGCCCAGCTCGTCGTCAGCGAACTGGTCACCAATGCGTACCGCCACGCGCCCGGCCCCGGGGGGCTCGACCTGGAGGTCATACCCGGAGCCGCCCTTCTCCGGATCGCGGTCCGCGACAGCTCTCCGGACCTGCCTGAGCTGCGGGCGCTCGATCCCCACCGGATCGGCGGCCACGGTCTCCGGCTGGTCACCCACCTGTGCGCGCGGGTGGAGACCACCCCTCTGGACTCCGGCAAGCAGGTGGTGGCCCACCTGGACCTCCGCTGAGGACCGAAAGAGGCCGACGGCTGCGGCCGCTCACCCCGTGACGCCGTCGCACGGACTGCCGCAGTGCGCGAGAGCCTCGGCGGCCTGGGGCCGGTAGGCACGGAAGCGGCGAAGGTACGACCGGGCCATGGGCCCCGGCGGGACGCCCCGGGCGAAGGCCCGCATATTGCGTTCGCCGGTGTTGTACCCCAGAGCGAGAAGCTCGTCGCGGGTGAAGCGGCGCACATGCCGCTCCGGGAGGCTCCGGTCCAGGTCCTTCAGATGGAGGGCCGCCGTGTGGATCGCGAAGGCGGGATCGTCACGCAGGTCCTGCCACTGTCCCGACAGGTCGTGCGACCGGCGTACCCGTTCGAACGTCGCACGGTGCATATTGGCCAGTCCGAAGGACGCCCCGGGCTTCCACCACTGCCACAGCCGCTCCAGCAGCGGATGGTGCGGCTTGTACGCCTCGTTGTGGAGCACGGTCATCACCAGCAGAGGCGACACTCCCGCCTCCTCGGCGCTGCGCACCACGGAGGCGGCGTAGTCGGCGGGATCGTAGGCCCTCGGCAGCAGCGGTGGCGTGCGGACCCGATCGTCGCCCTCCGGCTGGGACTCCTGCTTCGACTCCGCCACCGATCGTTCGGCCACCCTCGCTCACCTCTCCCCTGCCGCCCGCCGCCGCGCAGGGGGCAGGGCGTCCGCCATTCCGGAGTCTCGTGCCCCCGCGACCCGCACCACAATCCAGTACGGCGGGAATACACACCGGGCGGCCCAGTGGGGCCCGTGCGGCCCGATGATGCCAGTGCGGCCCGATGATGTCCGCCCGGTGCCGGTCGGGTGCTCAGGCCTCCGATGGGTACCACCGCAGTTCCACGGTGTTTCCGTCCGGGTCCTGAACGTAGAGGGAGATCGCGACACCCCGGGCGCCGAAGCGCTCACCGGGGCCGTCCAGCACCGTGAAGACGCCGGAGTCGATGACCTGCTGCCAGTCGAGCGGTTCGACCACCAGGCAGATGTGGTCGACGTTGGAGCCCTTCGGCTGTCCGGCGGCCGGTGTGACCAGATCGATGATGGTGGTGGAACTGACGCGTACGGACGGGAAGGGGACCTTTCCGGCCCGCCACTCCTCCACCCGTACCGGTTGCAGACCCAGGGGGCCGGTGTAGAAGGCGAGTGCACGCTCGATGTCGGCGACGTTCAGCACGAGATGGTCGAAGGCGATCACACGCATCGGGGTCTCCATGGGTTCGGGTCGGCGCTCTGGGCGCGACCGACGGCAGAGCGGGAGCCGACCGCTTCTGGGCGCGCCGGTCCGGGGAGGCGGCCGGTCGGCGGTTTCCCGTGGCCTGCCTCTGAAATGAGCATCGCCGACCAGGTATCCAGCGGTCCAACACATGTTTGTCATCCCGTCCATCGCGTTCCACGATGGATGCATGGATCTCCAGCAGATGCGCTACGTCCTCGCGGTGGCGGAAACCGCCAGCTTCACCCGCGCGGCCGAGCAGTGCCATATCGTCCAGTCCGCGCTGAGCCACCAAGTGGCCCGGCTGGAAAAGGAGTTGGGCACCCGCCTGTTCGAGCGGACCAGTCGCCGGGTGCGGCTGACCACCGCCGGGGAGGCGTTTCTGCCGGCGGCCCGCCAAGCCCTGCAAGCGGCCGAGCGTGCCCGTGCGGACGTCGCGGCGGCCACCGGCGAGATACGGGGCAGACTCACCGTCGGGTCGATCCCCACCGTCACGGCCGTCGACCTCCCCGCGGTGCTGCGGGACTACCGGCAGCGCTACCCCGAGGTGCGGATCAGTCTGCGGGCGGGCTCCAGTGAACGCTTCGCCGAGGAGGTGCGGGACGGCCGACTGGACGCGGCGTTCCTCGGTGTACAGCCCGGATTCCGGACGCACGGCGTCCACGACAAGGAACTGGCTCGTGGGAAGCATGTCGCGGTGGTCGCCCCGGACCATCCGCTGGCCGCCCGGCCCGAGGTGGATCTCGCTCTGCTCACCGAGGAGGTGTTCGTGGACTTCGCCGACGGCAGTGCCGCCCGCGCCCAGTCGGACCAGGCGTTCGCGGCCGCCGGTCTGCAGCGCGAGGTCGCCTTCGAGGTGTCCGGCGTCGAACTCATGGTCCGGATGGTGCGCCATGGCTTGGGCATCGCCCTGCTGCCCGCCGCGTTCACCGTCGAACTGCACGGACTGCGGTGCGTGCCGATCACCAATGGCCCGGAGAGAGAGGAGCGCCTCATCTGGAACCGGTTCACTCCGTCACCCGCGGCTGCGGCGTTCCTCTCCCTGCTGGGTGTGCATGCGCCGTTGTCGGCCGACTGAGTCGTGCGGTTGCGGACCGGGAGACCACCGCGGTCCGGGGTCTGGGGTCTTCGGCCTGCGGCCCACGGTTCGCAGGCCGCTGTCTTCGGCTGTCCGGCTTCCGTGGTTCAGGAGTCCGCGAGGCGGACCAGTCCGCCCAGGCAGCCGACGTACACGGCACCGTCCGGCCCGATCGACACCGGCGCGTAGTGGTTGTTGAACAGTGGTCCGGCGCCTGCCAGACGGCTCCACGCCCGTTGTCCCGTCCGCACGTCCAGCGCCGTGAGGTACCAGGCGTCCGGGGCGCCGAGGGAGTGCTCTCCGCTGCGGTAGGCCAGTTCCGCGGCGGACGGGTGGGTGTAGGTGTACAGCATGCCGTTGCCCAGAGCCGCCTTGCTGACCACGCTGGGGATGCGCTCAGTGGTGTTGGACCAGGCGATGCTGCATTTTCTGCGCGCGTAGTCGACGTGCACCCGCACGAGGCCGGGGGTCGTGTCGGGCTGCCGTTCTCCCGCAACTCCCTTGCGCAGGGCGTCACTTCCGAGAACGTACCCGTAGTTGTTCTCGGCGATGAGATCCCCGTCCACGGCGATCAGGCTGTTCTCGTCGGCTCCCTGCCCCGCCGGGAAGACCGGCTCGGCGCACACTCCGGCCGGTCCGGCCTTTCCGCGGGCCATCACCAGCACATGCATCTTCGGGTCGGCGTTGTCCGTGATGGCCACATAGCCGCCGCCCGGTCCCGACGCCGGGCCGATGAGGGTCGGAGTGGTGCCGCTGCCCTGGCTGAGCTGGCCGGGCTTCTGCCGGGTGCCCCGGTCGTACGGGGCGCGCCAGGTCGCGTGGGGTGCTCCCCCGGGTCCCGCGTCGAACCGGTACAGCGCATGGTCGCTGACGACGAAGACTCCTCCCGACTCGTCGACCGCGATGCTGTTGGCGATCTGCTCGCCGTGCAGTGTCTGGGACCGAACGGCGCCGGTGGCCAGGTCGACGGTGCCGACGACGCCACTCCTGGTCACGAACCACAGGAGTCCCGACCAGTCGGGCAGGGCGGAGACGATCCCCGAGGTGCCGATGACCGGTGTCAGGTCATAGGTGCGCTCGGTGATGAAGGTGTCGCCCCGGATCGCCACGACCTGGATGCCGCCCGTCTTGGTCGGTACGACCACGCGGTCCTTGTTGTCCAGGTAGAAGTAGCCGCCGCCCGTCACGTCCGTGGAGCTTGTCCCGACGGTCCCGGGGAGATTCAGGCCGGCGATGGTGCCGAGGTTGCCGGGATCCAGCAGCATCAGCCGCGGCGCCCGCCCCGGCGCCATGCAGACGGTGACCAACCGGCCCCGGGAGTCGAAGGTGACCGAGCCGCACAGGCCGCCCTGGAGCCGGGTGCGGACGGTCAACCGGCGTCCCGCGGGGCCCGCTTGGGCGTAGGTGTCCGTCTGGTACGCGTCGTCGTGCAGATTGCTCGTGCCGTTGGGAGCCATGAAGGGGTTCGTGGGAGCGGCTGGGGCGGTGACCGGGCTCGCCACGACCGCCTGGCCGGTGAACGGCCTGAGGTGGACTGCCCGAGGGTCGCTGGGGATGGGCAGGGCGGGCAGGCGGGGATGCTCTGCCGATGCGGTGGCGGGGAGCGCGGCGAGCCAGACTGTGGCCGCCGCCAACCCCAGGAAGAGACCCTTTCCGCGCATCGCGTGACCGCCCTTCAGAAGCCGGAGGGCCCGCAACCTACTCAGGAGTCGGTTGGGGCACAATGCAACGCGTCGCGATGGCACCTCGACGGGGCGCGGATCCGGTCATGCTGCCACCGGTGTGGGGATCCGGCCATCACCGCGCCGGCCGTCGGGGCGCTGAGGTCAGTCCAGCATGTTCTCGATGAGGTCGGCGGCGCGCGCGGTGCCGCCCTCGGCCTGTGCAGCGGCGCGCAGCAGTGCCGAACGACGGGCGACCTCCGCGTCGTTGACCAGGTCGTTCAGGGCCGCCCGTAGGCTCTCGGCGGTGGCTTCCGCGGTGTCGAGGCGTCGGGCCACGCCCAGTTCCACGAGCCGGTCGGCGTTCATGAACTGGTCGGCGGCCTGCGGTACGGCGACCATCGGGACACCTGCCATGAGTCCTTCGCCGCAGCCGCCCATACCTGCGTGGGTGACAAAGGCGTCTGCCTGCTTCAGGATCGCCCGCTGCGGGACCCAGGAGTGCACCTCGACATTGGACGGGAGGTCGCCGAGTTCCTCCGGGTCGGTGTACTTGCCGATCTGGAGTACGACGTGCCAGCCCGGCAGACCGCCGTAGGCCGCCAGGCACTGGCGGTAGAACTCCGGTTGCCGGGTGTACGCCGAGCCCAGGGAGATCAGGAGAACGCGCTCCGCAGCTGCCGGGCGGCTCCAGGCGTCGGCGTCCGCCGTGGCGTCGAAACAGGGCCCGACGAAGGTCACCGTGCCGGTGTCGACCCGGTCGGCGTGCGGCTGCATCGCCCGGGTGATCAGGGCCAGGGATCGCGAGGGCGGCCCGGAGAAGGCGTCCACGTCGGCGGTGGCCGCCCCGCAGTCGGCGAGCCACTGGGCGAACCTCGCCCGATACGCGTCGGCGCCCGGCAGTTGGCGCACATGTGCCGCGACATCCCGGTCATAGCCGTCCCAGGCCACGAATGTCGGCGACAGCTGCATGAGGGGCCGGTTCTGCGTTTCGGCGAGGGCACGCGCCGCGTAGGCGCCGATGTCGTACAGGTAGAGGTCCGCCGGGTCCTGATGGTAGGCGGAGCGCAATTGGGGAAGCGCTTGGACGGCGTTGTCGAGGAAGAGGTCCATCACGGCGATGGGATCGTGGGGCCAGATGTTGTCGACGACCGGCAGCACGGAGGTGCAGGTCACCAGTTCGGCGCCGGTGGGGGCGATCAGAGGGGCGACCGCCGGATCGTTGGCGTAGGTCACCCGGTGGCCGCGGCCCACCAGCTCGCGGATGATCTCAAGGCTGGGCAGGACGTGGCTGACGGCGGGGATGCCGACCATTGCGATATGGGCACGGCGACGGGACATGGATGATCACTCACTTCAGGTCTACGGCGAAAGGGACACGGCGAGCCCGCGCGTCGGCCTCTCCGAGAACGTCGGAAGGCGGCGCGCACTGGGGCGGGCGGGGTGGCGGGGCGCTGCCCCGCCCGTGTCAGCCGTAGATCTGAAGGAAGGAGAACATGTCCGCGACCCTAGCCCGCCCCCAGGCTCCGGGGCATCTCCATTACCGTCGGCTGCCGCCCTCCGGACCGGCGGTGCCGTTCGGTGTGACCATCCGTGCCTGGCGGCCCCGAGGCGGAGACGGATCCGGTCTCGGCTCAGCCGATCGCCTCTACCACCACGGCTGCACGCCCTCCTCGGCCACAAAATCGACGAAGTCCATGTTGGCGATCTCAAGATTGCAGGCCATCGATCCGACCATGCGGCAGGGAAGGACAGCGGGCTGCCCCGGGGTGTCGTAGAGGTCGACGGAGATCAGCGGACGGCCGGGGTCGGTGAAGGTCCGGGCATCGGCGAGGACGACCATCGGGGCGTGATCCTTGGGCGGGACGAGCGCCGGGACCGATCCTGCCTCAAGTCCCTCGAAGGCCGGGTCGTCGACGACCAGTGCCGTCAGGGGGTATTCATCCACGTCGATCTCGTCGGGGTCCAGATCCGAGCCGACCCAGCCGTCCTTGTCGACCCCGCCCAGTTCGTCCAGCAGGGCGCGCCAGCCGTCCTCGTCGTCGAAGGAGGTCCGCACCAGCAGGACGCCTTCGGTCGAGGGCAGCGCGGGGAAGTCGCGGGGGGCCGGTGCCGTCGGAGCGGGGAAGGCCGGCCGCCCACGGCCCCCTTGGTACATGCCGTAGATGTCCATCTCGCGCACCAGGTCGTCAAACGTGAGTACGCCGGTCTGGAGGACTGCCAGGATCTCGCCGAGCCGGGCGGACGGGACCCGGACGCCGCGCCCGGGTATCGCCACCAGGTCCACCAGCAGCGGCCCTTCACCGCCGTACGCCACAGTCATGTCCGCCAGGACGACGACCGGCGGGAGGGAGGCGCGGTCACCCGGGACAAGTGCCGAGACATTTCCACCGTGCAGAAAATCCCATGCGGGGTCTTCGGCGAGACGGAGACGCACCCGGGCGTCTCCCAGGACGAGCGCGCCGTCTTCCCGGCGGCCTCCGATCCCGTCGAGAAGGTCGTCCCACTGGGCCTTGCCGTCCTGGTAACTCGTGCCCACCAACAGCACTTCGCCGGGCTCGGGTTGGGGGAACTCGGGAAAGGTCATGGCTCTCCTTCGAGGGATGGACGCGATGGCAGGACACTAGCCCACTATCGAACACTTGATCCAATGAGGTCACCGTGACCGCCACCCTCTCCGACACTGAAAGTGATCCACGCGTCCGGCGGGAGGTCTGGGCGGTTGGGTACCGGTCGGTGTTCCTCGGACCATGCGTCACCTGCGATCTCCGATGCGACGCGGCGCCAGAATTGAGCGGCGGTCGGGTTGGCGTCCTGGAAGGCGATGTCCCACGGCCCCGGGTGTTTGGCCAGGACCTGTTGCACGGCCTGCAAGCCGATGCCCCGTCTGCGGGCTCCGCGGACGACGAAGAAGCTGTTGAGTACGCGTGCCGGTCCGGTCAGGGCGCGGACGAAAGCGAGACCGACGGGTCGGTTGTCGCTTGCCAGGAGGTACGGCGCCCAGTCGGCGTCGGTGAAGGCCGACTCGAGCCGATCGCTGCGGAACCCTCCGTCCGGATTGGGCAGCACCTCACCGAATTCCGACATGTCGTGGCAGAACATCAGCCACAGCCGCTCCATCACGGGGCGGTCGGCAGGGCTCGCGAGACGCACGGCGGTCGGCATGGGGTCCTCTCCTGAGTGATCGACCATAGGAGCTGGAGCAGCGGTCAGAGATGGAAATGGCGCTCGGGCATGAAAAAAGCCTCCCCGGTGGACTTGCGACGCGACCGGGGAGGCCATAGCTCTCTGGCGGACTGTAGCAGGTGGCAATTCCGGTTCCGGAGCCCGCCACTCATTGACTCATTGGTTGGGTTGGGTTGGGTTGGAGCGGGTGGATGGGAAGGGCGGGGTCGGCCTCCGGGGTTTCTTTCGGAGGCCGACCCCGCCCTTCACTGGCTCCTGCTTACTGGCCGATGCCGTAGGCGAACAGGTGGTCGGTGCCGGTCGAGCCCGTGACGGGCAGGGTGATCGAGGCGATCTGCTTGGACGGGTCGAGCGGGACCTTGGTGGCGAAGACGTAGGCCTTGACGTTGTCACGGCCTCCGCTGCCGGTGTTGCGGTACGCCGTCGTGGCGGCGGTCGTCTCACCCGGGAGCGGCTTGCTGGAACCGGCGTTGAGGGTCCAGTCCGAGAAGCCGACCGTGGCCTTGGCGGTGGTGCCGTCGGTGTACGTGACGGTCACCGTGCCGGAAACACCGCTGCCGTCGGTGGGGGCGTTGGTGGCCGTGCCCAGCAGGCCCAGGGCCGCACCCGAGGTACCGGTCGGCATCGGGATCGTCTGCCCGGCCATCTCCAGGTTGTCCAGTTGCCCGGACTTCACCGCGGGCCAGGTGTAGGAGACGCCGTCGACCGTGACCGCGGCGCCGCTGGAGACGCCCGCGGCCGACAGCGCGTTCTGGGAGAGCGCCCAGCCGCCGCTGTCGAAGCCGCCGGAGAACTTGGTGCCGTCGGGGTAGATGCCCTCGTTGGTGGCGAAGGGCCACAGCGCACCGGCCTTGGCCACGGCCACCCGGAGGGTCGCCCCGGTCAGTGCCGTCCCGCTGCTGTGGTCGCTCAGCGCAAAGGTCACCGGGAAGGTGCCCTCGTCTGCGCCCGCCGTCACATGGACCTTCTCCTCGGCGCTGCCCGAGGCGGGCACTTTCACCGAACCGGACGCCGTGTCCAGGGTGACGCCGGAGGGTGCCGTCGCCGTCCAGTCGACGGTGACGTCCTTGCCGCCCAGGTTGGTCAGCTGGAGCGTGGCGTCGTCGGAGGCGCCCGGCTGGAGCACCAGGCCGCCGGAGGGGCCGGTCGCGGCCAGCACCCGGTCGCCGCCCGTGGTGTCCGAGGGCGGTACCGCCGCGGGGCCGGACGCCCAGGACGTGTTGGGCTCGGTGCCGAGGGTGAAGTCGACCGTGCCCGCGCCCTTGAACTGCTGGTAGGTCAGCCAGGAGGTCTTCCATTCCTTGCCCTTGACGTCGAGCGACTGCACATAGGGCGCGTCGGACGCGGCCTGCGGCGCGTTGATCCGCACCGTCCTGCCGTTGCCGAAGGCCACCTGGGCCACCGGGAAGACCGGGCTGCCGAGGACCAGGGTGTCCGCGCCCGGCGTCTCCGGGTACATGCCGAGTTCCGACCAGACGTACCAGGAGCTCATCGCGCCGAGGTCGTCGTTGCCGAAGGAGCCGACAGGAGCGTTGAAGTACAGCTTCTGCTGGGCCTGGCGGACGGCCTCCTGGGTCTTCCACGGCTCGCCCGTGTAGGCGTACTCCCAGGGGATCTCCACGCTGGGTTCATTGCTCAGATCGGCGTTGGTGTTGCCGGGGTGCGTGATGTTGTCGAGCAGGCTGTCCAGATAGGACGAGTACGCCTTGTTTCCGCCGCGGGCCTGGATGAGCTGCTGAAGGTTGAAGGGGACCATCGGCGTGTACTGGGCCGAGGTGCCCTCCACGAAGCCGTTGGAGGTGCCGGGGGTGAAGCCGCCCGCGAACTGGCCGTCGTTGTTCCTTCCCTGCATATAGCCGGTCTGCGGGTTGAAGACGTTCATCCAGTCCTGGGCGCGGGTGGCGAACTTCTTGTAGACGTCCGTCCTGCCCAGCGACTTGGCGAAGGCGGCCAGGGCGTAGTCGGCGGAGTCGTACTCCAGTTGAGTGGAGACCGGGCCGTAGAAGTTGCAGCAGCCGTAGTCGTGCTCGTCCAGCGGGAGATAGCCCTTCGCGTCCCGCACCGCCTCGCCGGGCCGGTCGTTGTTCGGCACGGTGGCCTGGTGCTGGAGGGCGGCGAGCGCCTTGTCGGTGTCGAAGCCCCGGGCGCCGAAGGCGTACGCGTCGGCGATGATCCCGGCCGCGGGGTCGCCGACCATGACGTAGCTCTCGCCGTTGTTCGAGGCCCACTTGGGCAGCAGGCCCGTCTGGTCGTAGCCGTTGAGCATCGAGGTGACGACATCGCTGGTGACCTTGGGCTCGGTCATCGCCATCAGCTGGGTCTGGGAGCGGTAGGTGTCCCAGCCCGAATAGTTGGCGTACTGGGCCTGCTGGCCCCTGGCCAGCTTGTGGACCTGGTTGTCCATGCCCATGTATTGGCCGTTGACGTCCGAGAACACGTTCGGGTGCAACAGCGCGTGGTAGAGCGCGGTGTAGAACTGCACCTGCTGGTCCGAGGACCCGCCGCCGATCTGGATCTTGTTCAGCACCTCGTTCCAGGCGTCGTGCTGGGCCTGCTCCACGGCGCCGAAGTTCCAGTTCTTGATCTCGGAGGCGAGGTTGTCGGCCGCGTTGGCGTCGCTCGTGTACGAGATGCCGACCTTCGCGCTCACCGTCGGGTCGGTGGCTGTGTCGAACGTCAGATACATGCCGTTCGCGCCCGTCGTGGGGGGTCCGGCTGCCCTGTCCGTGGCGGAGCTGCGGGATGCGGTGTCGGCGCTCGGGGCCGGGGACGGTGTGCCGGAGGAACTGCCGCCGCTGGTGCCGCCGCTGCCGTGCACGGTCGGGGACGGCGCCGCGGGAACGGTGAAGCTCCGCTCCCGGATCGGTGCCGACGGATGGGCCCGCAAGGTCTGCTGGGCCCTGCCGGACGTCAGCGACGTGGCGCCGGAATTGATGGTGCCGCCCACCCAGGTGCCGCTCGTGGTGAACGGCTGGTCGAACTTGATGTCGAAGTGCAGCGTGTAGCGGTTGCTCGCGCCGCAGAAGTGACCGCTGTCGATCGAGCCGCTGATCTCCTTCTTGTTCACCACCTGGACGCGGGTGCCGTCCACCTGGGTGGCGCCTCCGCTGAGCTTGAACAGCAGATTCGCCTGCTTGCCCGCGGGGAAGGTGAAGGTGCCCAGGCCCGCGTGGGTGGTGTCGGTCAGCCGGGTTTTGACCCCGTTGGCGTCGGTGACCTGGTAGGCCCCGATTCCGGCCTGCTCGTCGCCATGGCTGAAGCCGACGGATGTAGTGCCGAGGCTGCCGGACAGCGCGCCGGTCACCGGCAGGACGGGCAGGTCGCCCGCGACGCCGCAGCCGGGCCCGGAGAGGTGGGTGAGACTGAAGCCGGAGATCTTCTTGTCGTTGTATTCGTAGCCGCCGCCCGAGGGGCGGTGGGGCGTTGTGTCGGGGCCCCACTGCACCATGCCGGCCGGCATGTCGGGGCCCGGGAAGGTGTCCACCGCACCCGAGGTGCCGATGAGGGGGTTGACGAGGGACGCGGGGTCCTTCACGAAGGGCGGTGTCGCGGTGCTTGCGGCCTGGGCGCCCCCGATCGCCGGTAGGGGGAGTACGGCGATGCCTAGGACGGAGACCACGGCCAGGCGTTGGCGAAGTCTCTTTCGGTTACGTGGCGCAGCTGAACGTCGAGGTCGGACCATCGGTTGCCTCCGCAGCGGTTCGTGCTTCGCACCTGAGGTGCTGACGTGCCGAAGAACGGCAAACGCCAGCTACAGGCAACGGTGCCGGTCGCTCCAATGGACGCCTGACAACGTTGCCATGCACGAGTGTCGAGTGAAGCGCTTGTGCTTGTGGCATGTCAACGAGGCCAACAGGACTTTCTGCTCGCGAAGTTCGCGGCGGGGCGTGTGGGGGCAGCGGGCGACGGGTTCCTGCGGGGCCTCTCCCCCGGTCGGCGTCATCAGGGAGGGGTGCGTGGCCACAGGGCGGCGCCCTCTTCGCAGCCGACGGCTCCTGTATCGCAAAAGCGAAGGAGCAGTTGCGGCGTAGGTCGGTCGAGCGGGCGGCCGGGACGGCGGCGGCACGCCTGCGGTGGGGCACCGTAGGGGTCGTGTCCGTGACAGTGGTGACGGTCGCGGCGGGGGTGGCCGGGGAGGGCTGCCCGGCTGCCGGTCCGGCTCCCTGCCCAGCCACCGGTCCGGCTCCTGCGCAGCCGCCCGTACGGTTGCCCTGCCCGGCTTCCCGTCCGGCTCCCGGTTCCGGCTTCCGGCCCGGCTCCCGGGCCGGCTCCCGGGCCGGCTCCCGGGCCGGCTCCCGGGCCGATTCAAGCGGGCAGTTCCGGGGGAGGAGAACGCGGGCGAGGGCCGCCCCCACCCCGTGGCGGAGGCCCGGTGAGGCCCCGTCACCAGGCCCCGCAGCAGGATCCGGTTGGCCAAGACCGGTCCGGCCCGTCCGCCCCGGCTGTCCGCCGCCGGGCACTCTCAGCGGAAGGCGTCGACGTTACGAGCTGCCCAGTCGGCGAACGGGCGCGGCGCGCGGCCGAGGATCCGTTGCACATCCGGGCTGACGCGCAGTTCGGCCGGGCTCGGAGAGCCGAGGATGTCCAGGGTGTCATCGGCGAGTTCCGCCGGCAGACTCCGGGTCATGGCGGCCTTGGCCTCGTCCCGGGTGAGCTCGTGGAACCTCACCGGCGAACCGAGGGCGGCGGCGAGAGCCTCCGCCTGTCGGCGCGGCGTGATCACTTCAGGGCCGGTCAGCTCGTAGACACCGCCCGTGTGCCGCTCGTCCAGCAGGCAGGCCATGGCGACCTCGGCGATGTCCGCCGGGTCGATGATCGGCACCCCGATGTCACCGAAGGGCGCGGCGACAACGCCCTGGGTGCGGACGGACTCCGCCCACCACAGGGCGTTGGAGGCGAAGCCGCCCGGCCGCAGGACGGCCCACTCAAGGCCGGACTCCCGCAACGCGTCCTCCACCGCTCGTATCGCGACCCGGGTCGAGCCGAAGGGCCTGGTCGCCACGCCCTGCGAGGAGAGCAGGACGACCCGGCGGACCCCGCTGGCCGCGGCCTGGCCGATGACGTCGGCCGGTCGGGCCCCGGCGGCGTGCAGGTCGCCGGACAGCAGCAGAAACAGCGCCTTCGCCCCGGCCAACGCGGGCTCAAGGCTCGCCGGTTCGGTCAGGTCCGCCAAGAGATGGCGGACTCCGTCCGGCGCCGCTGCCTCATGCCGCGACACCGCTGTCACTTGCTGTCCCGCCTCGGCCAGCGCCCGCGTCAACGGCCGACCCACATTTCCGGTAGCCCCGGTCACCACAATCATGACTGCTCCTCGTTCGAGATTCTCTGCGCCGTTCACGCTAGGAGCCGGGCTCACTTTCGGTAAGGACATACCTCTGGGTAAGCTCATGACATGGCGGGAGGCGTGCAGTTCACACGGACCGAGGCAGGCGAGCGGTATGACGTGTTTCACACCGACTGCCCGGCGCGCAATGTGGTCGACCATGTGACCAGCAGATGGGGCATCTGGGTGTTGATCTCCTTGCGGAGCAACGACCTGCGGTTCTATGAACTGCGTGAGAGCATCCAGGGCATCAGCGAGAAGATGCTCGCCCAGACCCTGCGCTTGCTCGTCCAGGACGACCTGGTCTGGCGGAAAGTCGAGCCGACGACGCCGCCCCAGGTCACCTACGGCCTGACCGACTTCGGGCGGGAGGTCGGCGAGCCGCTGACGGACCTTTTCGACCGGATCACACGGCGGCTGCCACCGTCCGGGGCGAGCTAACAGGGCGTGCCGGTCGCACGCCTGGTCCGCCGGTTCGCCCGTGGCCGAGGTCCCGCACCCACCACGGCTGGGAATCCGGCGTGCTGTGCGTTGACGCCGCCGCGGCCGCCCTCTTGGCGTTGCCGGTCAGACGGTCGCGAGTGCCAGCGGCCCGGTGCCGACGGTGAGGGCGAAGGTAACCGTGTTGGTGGCGGTGTCGATGACCGAGACGTTGTTCGAGCCCTGGTTGGCGACGTAGGCATGTGTGCCGTCCGAGGTGAAGGCCACGCCGTAGGGGGTGGTGCCTACGGTGATCGTGCCGGTGACCGTGTTGGTGGTCGTGTCGATCACCGACACCGTGCCCGAAGCCGAGTTGGTCACATAACCACGGGCACCGTCCGGGGTGATGGTCACCCGGCGCGGGGTGGTGCCGACGGTGATCGTGCCGGTGACCGTGTTGGTGGCCGGGTCGATCACCGACACCGTGCCCGAACCCGAGTTGGCGACATAGCCTCGGGCGCCGTCCGGTGTGAAGGCCACCCATCGGGGACTGGTGCCGACGGAGATGGAGCCGGTGACCGTGTTGGTGGCCGTATCGATGATCGACACGCTGTTTGAGCCCTGGTTGGTGACGTAGACGCGGGAGCCCGCCGGGTTGACCGTCACACCGTAGGGATTGCTCCCGACGGTGACACTGGTCAGGACGGTGTTGGTGGCGGTGTCGATGACCGATACGTTGTTCGTGCCGGTGTTGGTGACGTAGGCGCGCTGAAGGGTGTACGTGAATCCGCTGGGCACTGTCACGGTGCCGCCGGTGGTGGTCACCACGACCGTGGCCCTGCCGGTTCCGGCCGGGGCGGTGCCGGTCAGGGACGTTCCCGCGGCATTGACCGTGACACCGGTGGCGGCCACTCCGTTGAACGTCACCTGAGCACCCGTCAGGTTGGTTCCGGTGAGGGTGAAGGCAGTGCCGCCGGATGGTGAACCGAGCGCGGGCGTGAGGGAGTTGACGGTAGGGGTGCCGACATAGGCGTAGGTCACGGTGTTGCTGGTGCCGCCCGCCGTGGTGACGCTGACGGCGACCATGCCGGCCACGGCCCCGGCCGGCACGGGCACGCCGATCTGCCGGTCCGTGATGACCGTCGGCACGACGGACCGGTCACCGAACTGCACACTGGTGGCCGAGGCCAGCTCGGTGCCGTACACCGTGATGACACCACCGCCCCCCAGCGGGCCCGAGGCGGCACTCAGGGAACACACGAAGGGCGGCCCGAAGTACCGGAACAGCGCGCCGTTACTGGTTCCCCCGCCGGTGGTCACCGTCACCCACACCTCACCGGCGCCTGCGGGGGACACCGCCGTGACCTCGGTCGACGAAATCTGGGTGATGTCGGAGGCCGGTCTCGCTCCGAACATCACAGCAGTGGTACCGGTCAGATGGGTACCGGTGAAGGTGACCAGGGTCCCCCCGGCTGAGGACCCCCGATTCGGGGACATGGGCATGCCAACCCTCCTCCATGTGACCACGAATGCCACCGGCGGGACCCCAGGCCATCGGCGCGGACCGGCGGCGCCAGGGCCGCGGCGGCTCCATGACTTCCGGAACACCCGGCCGAATCAAGGACGGAACGTTCCGCCAGAGAAAACAGACCGACCCACCAATTTAACTAACCAAAGTGATACATGCCGCCAGATGAGCGACAAGAGGGGTTACACGGATTCACCCGCAGGACGGAACGAGGCGGCCGCAGCCGGGCGGGGGTGCAAGCCGTTCACTCCCGGGCGCAGCGACCGGAGCGATCCGCACCCGGGTGGGTTCGAAGGGCTCCCGGGACTGGGGCTCTTCGGGCATACATCGGACCCGGTGAGCCCCATACGGCCGGCCTCGCAGGGCGCCACTGTGGAGAGGAGGACGCACACCACCGAGCCGATGACGGAGGTTCTGCCATGCGGATACGGAGTCTCCGGGGACGCGGGTCGGCGTGGCCGTGGAGGCCGAGGCGATCGTGCAGCGCGCGCAACCCGCTCGAACGGCGATCGGACCGACTGGAGCGTCGGCTGCGCCTACTGATGTGGATCGTGCTGGTCGTGGCGGTTCCCTCGGCGTCATGGGCCGCCGGGAGCGTCACCTACGCCCACCACGACCGGCTCCGCGAGACGCAACTGGCCGCTCTGCATCCGGTCCGGGCACGGCTGGAGTCCGATGCGCGGACCGCCGCGGACCGCCCCACGGGCAAGCGCGGCCAAGGGGCCCTGGTCCGGTGGAGTGACCGCCAGGGAGCCCACACCGCGACCGCGACGGTGAGCCCCCGGCTGCGGGCGGGAGACACGACGACCATCTGGCTGGACGGCCGCGGCACCGTCGCCGCGCCGCCGGTCACCACGACTGAGGCGGTCAGCACTGCCGTGGGCGTCGGTCTTGTCACCGCGGCGGGGGCGACTGTGATCGTCGGCGGTGTCTGGCAGGGAGTACGCCGGGCGCTCGATCGCCGCCGTTTCGCACAGTGGGACCACGAATGGGAGACCGTGGAACCTCAATGGACCATGCGTCATCCCCGTTGAGGGGGCGAGGCTGCCGCACCGCGGCGTTCATGAGGGGCCTGCCGTGCACGGCTCAGCCCTCAGCCTCGGGGCTACGGCGGCGGAGGCGACGTACGCGGCCTCCGGGCTCGGCGTGTCATCCCCCTTCCGGCGGTCACGAACGGGTGCCACTGCGGCACGGCGGGACATGGTGCACCGGCGGAGTGCGTACCGCACGATGGAAGGGCGCCTGCGGAAGGTGCCGGTCCGCCGTAGCGGCCAGCGCCTGACCGGGCACCGCGCCATGGAACGTAGGAGGGGCACCGAACAATGAGGCAGCGCAGCGTGGGAGATCTGATGACCCCCACCGCCGTGAGTGTGCGAGGCGGTACGACGTTCAAGGAGGTCGCACGTCTCCTCGACGAGTACGACATCACGGCCGTCCCCGTGGTCGACGACGAGGGCCGTCCCGTCGGAGTGGTGTCCGAGGCGGATCTGCTGCGCAAGCACACGGCCGGTGACACAGGGAGCACCGCCGGGGAGCTGATGACCAGTCCCGCCGTGGTGGCGGAGCCCGACTGGGACGCGGTGCGCGCGGCGCGGACGATGGAGGAGCGAAGAGTGAAGCGGCTGCCCGTGGTGGACGGCGAGGGCCGCCTGATCGGTGTGATCAGCCGTAGTGACCTGGTGCAGCTGTATCTCCGTCAGGATCGCGCGATCAAGGAGGAGATCCTTGAGGACGTCATCGTCCGGGCGCTCGGTCTGTCGCCCTCGTCGCTCACCGTGGAGGTCGCCGACGGCAGGGTCACACTGAGCGGAAGCGTGGTGTACCGGAGCCTGGTCCCTGTGACGGCACGGTTGTGTGAGGGGGTCGACGGTGTGGTCGAGGTCGTCAACCGGCTCGACTACGAGCAGGACGACACCGCGGACGGTACGGCGGTGGGGCCCGGCCGGGACGGGTCGTGACTCCTGGGCAGGCATTCCGGCCTTCGTTCCCAGTGAGGCGGGAGCCGCCTGCCCGCTACCGCCATGCGCCAGAACTCTCACCCTCTACTTTAGGGTGAGAGATGACTCGAGTGACGCAGCAGACACAGTCGCGCCACCGCGGGCCGGACCGTCCGGAATGGGCGCGCCAGAAAGGTGACTCACCTCATGGCCGGGAACCGGGGCGCGGTCCGAGCCGACTGATCACACGAGGGCATGGGGTGAACGCCGGTGCCCGTATGTCCGTATTCCGAGGCATCCACGCCTCACCCGACACTCAGGAGTCGCGCCATGGCACGTAAGAGCTACCTCGTCACCGGCATGAGCTGCGAGCACTGCGCGGCGAGCATCACGGAAGAGCTGTTCGAGGTCCCGGGTGTGGGCGAGGTGGACGTCGATGTCGCGGCGGGCACCGTGGTCGTCGACGGCACGGATCTGGACGATGCGCAGGTGCGCGCGGCCATCGTGGAGGCCGGTTACGAGGTGGCCGACGCCGTGGCTGTCTGACGGACGCGAAGCGGCGAACGACCGGCCGGGTCGCTGTCCAGGGCCCGGCCGGCCGCCGGGGCTCCCCGTTCAGCGCCGCTCAACGGCGGTCAGCGCCGTTCAACGCCGGTCGGCGCCACCGTCACGGGATAAGCGGCGCGACGCTCTCGAACCCGAGACGGCGCGCTGCGCCACCAAGCGCAGCGCCCCGCCCGTCAGGAGCCCGAGGGCGGCACCGCCCGGTGGCACCCCAGCTGGAGCCGGATAGGTTGGCCGTCATGTCTTCTGCTCTGGTGGTTGGTTACGACCCGCTGGCGATACCCGGGATCGACGGGCAGGCTCTTCGTGCGGCTCTCGACAGGGAGTTGGCGCGATTCGGCGACCATGGCGTCGATGCGGCCATGGCGATGGTGGTGGCCGACGGGTCGGCCGAGGCCGCCCTCGTCGCCTCGCTGACCGAGCGGGCGTGGGACGTCGTGGTGGTCGGCGGAGGGATCCGCAAGGCCGAACCACTGCTCCCGCTCTTCGAGCTGACGGTGAATCTGATCCGCCGCCATGCGCCCCAGGCCGCCATCGCGTTCAACACCGACGGAGGGGACAGTGTGGAGGCGGCACTACGATGGCTCTGAGCCTCCGTGCCGTCCCGCCACCTCCCCAACGCCTTCCGACCGCGTCCCGACCGCGTCACTGCCGCTTGCCGAGCGCCGCCCTTGGTCTCCGGGGTGGCACCGCCCTTGCGGTGACTGGTCATTCGGGCCAGGGCGAGTCCTTGATGACCTCGACGAAGTCGGTGCGCCGGAAGCCGGGGACGCAGTGTGCCAGCACATCCGCCTTGATGTTCCCGAAGGTCGTATCGGGGCGGTCCTTGATGCCCTCGGTGAAGGCCGCGAGGATCCGGTTCTTGAAGTCCGGGCGCGGGTGTGCCGCGACGACCGCCGCGCGCTGCTCGTCGGAGACCGAGTCATAGCCGATCCCCAGGACGTCCAGTTCCACGCCGCGGGTGACCAGTGCGATCTCGGGTGCCATGTGCAGGGGGATCTCCGGGGTGGTGTGCAGGGCGACGCCGGTCCAGACCCGGTCGGCCGGTTCACCGGTGATGCCGTGCGCGTGCAGAAAACGGCGTGCCTCGTCGGCCCCGTCGATCTCGAAGCGCTGGTCGGTGCGGCGGAAGCGCTGGGTGAGACCGAGATCGTGGAACATCGCCCCCACATAGAGCAGCTCCGGGTCGTAGCCGAGGCGCTGCTCCCGGCCGCGCAGTGACCCCCACAGAAAGACCCGCCGGGAGTGGTCGAACAGCAGCGGCGGGGCGGCATCACGGACCAGTTCGGTCGCATCCCGTACCAGGGCGCTGTCCGGGATCTCCACGCCTGCGATCACTTCACTCATCGCTCGCCCGCCTCCTCGGTGGATCGTTGATCTACGTCCAGTCTTCACCGGCGGCGTAGGCTGGGCCATGTCTCTGCTGCCAGGAAACCCACGGATTCGGACATGACGCATCGGGTCGGCTTTGTGGTCTTCGACGGGGTGACCATGCTCGATGTCGGCGGACCGTCGGAAGTGCTCCACCAGGCGAACCGGCTCGCGCCTCGTCTTGTGCCTCGCTACGAACCGGTGCTGATCTCCCCGGACGGCGGAACGGTCACCACCTCCGCCGGGCCGTCCCTCGCGGGTACGGTCCGGGCGGCCGACGCGGGAGCCATCGACACGGTGGTGGTCGCGGGCGGCGACCGGCTGGCCGGACAACCGATCGCGGAGGACCTGCTCACGGCGGTCCGGGACCTCACGGCGCGCGCGCCACGCGTCGCCTCGGTGTGCACCGGCGCCTTTGTCCTCGCCGAACTGGGCCTGCTCGACAACCGCCGCGCAACGACCCACTGGCGGCACGCGGCCGCATTCGCCCACCGCTACCCCCGGGTGCGCGTCGAAGCGGATGCCATCCACATGCGTGACGGGTGCTTCGTCACCTCCGCGGGCATCAGCGCGGGTATCGATCTGGCACTGGCCCTGGTGGAGGAGGACCACGGTGCCGACGCGGCGCGGAGCATCGCACGCGAACTGGTCGTCTTCATGCAACGCCCCGACGGTCAGTCGCAGTTCTCCACGGGCACCGCCACTCCACCCGCCCGGGGTGCCCTCCTGAGTGAGCTGGTCGCGTCCGTACTCGCCGATCCGGCGGGTGATCACAGTCTGCCCGCCATGGCCGCATCCGTCGCGGTCAGTTCCCGGCATCTGACTCGCCTGTTCCGCGCCGAGTTGGGTACCACTCCCGCCGCCTGGGTCGAGCGGGTCCGTCTGGACCGCGCCCAGCAGCTGCTTCTTGAGGGATGCAGCGTCACCTCGGCCGCACATCACAGCGGGCTCGGCACGGACGAGACCCTGCGCCGCGCCTTCGCGCGCCATCTGGGCACCACTCCCAGCCAGTACCGGAAGCGCTTCACCACCACCCGCAGTCGTTAGCGATCCCCGCGGCCGGGTGCCGTCCGGTCGGCATTCGCGCGTTCCCGGATTCGGCTGCTCCGTCGTGACGCCCCCACCCCCTCCCCCGCCCCGACGATTCGCTGTCCCAACGCACCGGGACACCGACCTCATTACCCGTTCCATTTGACCCGATGTAAATCCGCGAGGGTGCTGCGGCGCCTCTTCACCGCAGCCCTCAATACCCCACCGCGAGCTGATTGCCCATCAGTTAACTTTCGCCAACCGGGCCTTCTCTTCCGCAGGCTGCGCGTGATACTCCTAATACCAGTTCATGGGGGAACCTTTACCTACGGGTCAGTAACGGGAGATTCGACGTCCGCAGGAAGAGGCGACCACGAAGACCAAAAGATGGGAGCGTCCGCATGGTGCTGAAGTCCGCCAGACGGAAAATGATTCAAGCCGCAACAGTAGCCATTTCAGCGTGTGGGGTCATCACCGCCGTCGCGGCCCCTGCCTCCGCCGCCGACGAGCCGACCCGGGAAGCCATCCTGGCCGACTGCGACTCGGGATTCGGCAAGTGCACGTTCAACGACCCTCAGCTCGGAGAGCCGTACCTCGACAATTTCAAGCAGGTCTCCGAGAGCCTCTACAACTGCAGCACGTCGGACAGCACCAAGAAGCTGACGTGGACGCAGAAGGTCGGATCGACCGACTCGGTGGGAGTCTCCGTCACAGCGGGCGGCACGATCATGGGGCTCGTCAACCTCAGCGTGACCGCCACCTACGGCCACACCTGGAGCAGCGAAACGTCCGAGTCGGACGAGCAGAATGTGACGGCGAAGCCGGGGGAAGTTGCCTGGATATCCCGCGCCCAGCTGATGCAGAAGGTCTCCGGCACCTGGCAGACGCATTATGACAGCCCCAAGTGGGATCACTACTACTGGTTCGTCCCCGACACCATCGCCAGTCCGGCCAAGAATGGCACCGGGGGCAAGAGCAGCGTCGTGGTGGTCAACAGCCGCCCCATGACCGACACCGAGAAGCAGGCGTGCGGCACCGCCCGGACGAAGGTGTTCGTGAAGTAGCCGGGAGCCATAAGGGCCTCCCTTCCGCTCGTATGCGGGATACGCGGATGCGGAAGGGAGGCCCTGCGCTTGTTCTGCCCCGGTTGCTTTCCGCATGGAAAGCAACCGGGCTCGGCACGGAATCCGGCCGCTGCGGCCAAGGCTGAGTACGACCACGGTGCGCTGTCCGCGCCGGAGTCGTGCAGTTCCTTGATCCGGTCTTGAACGGACAACCGTACCCTCGGAGTTTTCATCACCAGATGTTGTAGGTGCCCGGATGGCCTCGCCGGTTCTCGTGCAGTTCTGACGGCGAGACAGGGAAGCGTTGCCTCCGCGGAGCAGGCGGGACATCCCCCGGCGGCGGTGATGCCGTAGAAGCACGCAGGCTTCACCGAGGCAGCGGGACCGAACAGTTGCCGCGCACCGCGGTGCACTGCGCCGCACGGTGCATATCGGAACCTTCTCCCCGGACCTCGCGGACGCGCTGATCCAGCTGTGGCCCAGTCCTGGGACGGTGGCCTCAACGCCGATATCACGGTCGATTGCAACGGCGGTGCCTATCGACTCGGCGGTGGCTCCGGGCCCGCTTCGATCGATCGAGTCGCGGGGGGGGATCGGGGGCTGGGACGGGCAGGAGGTCGCGCGGGTTCCTGCACGCGTGCCCGTCCCACCCCCGACTGCAACAACGCCTACCCCTGTTTCCCTTTGGGACGCCTTCGCCCCGTCCAGGATGTTCCGTCCGTCCGCCGAGCAGACATGCGCGCAGGGCCCGGCCGCCTTGGCCGGGCCCTGCGAAAGGGGGTGTGTGCGGATCAGGTCACCATCGGTACCAGCGGCCACGAGCGCCACCGGCATCCGTGGACCGCATCACGAACCCCAGAAGCCACAGCACCAGGACGGCCACAGCCACCCACCACAGAATGTTGACGGCAAACCCGGCGCCGAAAAGGATCACGGCGAGAAGCAGAACCAGAAGCAGGGGAACCATAGTCATCGACCTCCTGGCACTCCGGTTGCCCCGTCCTCTCATTTCCATTCCCGGAAAAATTCCTTGTTTATGGGGGGTGGGCCGGGGCACCTGTGGATCTACGCAAGGCAGCGGCCAGCGAACGACGAGGAGGCGTGTTCCATGAGTGCCGGCGAGAAGGCCAAGGCGAAGACCGAGCAGGCTGAGGGCAAGGCCAAGGAGGCTCTGGGCGGCGCCATAGGCAACGACCGTATGGCGGCCGAGGGACAGGCCCAGAAGAGCACTGGTGACGCCCGCGAGGCCAAGGAGAAGACCAAGGACGCTTTCAAGCGCTGAGGTCTCTCACCCCCCTGTTCGAAGGGCCCTTCCGGATATTCTCCGGAAGGGCCCTTTACGTTCGTCACACGCACGCCTGACACAACCACCGTGCCGCCCGAGGGCGCCACAGCCGTGCAGCGCGGTGTGCCGGGGCCGTCCGGCGCGGCACACCGCCGCGAGGCGGTGCGTCCCGTCCGGGCGGGCGGCCCGGGCTTTCTTCCGGGGGTGTCAGGTTGCAGGCTGGGGGTGTGGGGCCGTACCCCGGTGGAGAGCTTGATCCACGCGGTGCGGCCCGGTGAGAGGAGCCCAGGTGACAGCGTCGACGTCCGCGGCAGGGGGCCGGAACCCGAAGGCTCACGAGACCGGCGGCGAACCGGACCCGCGCAGGTGGAAAGCCCTGTGGGTCACTCTGGTGGCCGGTTTTATGAGCCTGCTGGATGTGACGATCGTGGCGGTCGCCCTGCCGACCATCCAGCACGATCTGCGCGCCTCCCCCGCGCAGGTGCAGTGGGTGGTGTCCGGGTACGCCCTCACCTTCGCCCTCGCCCTGGTCACCGCGGGGCGCCTGGGTGACGCCCTGGACCGGCGCCGGATCTTCCTGCTGGCCCTCAGCGGCTTTGTGATCTTCAGTGCGGTCTGCGGGGCGGCCCCCGACATCACCCTGCTGGTGGTGGCGCGGCTCGCCCAGGGGCTGGCGGCCGGTTTCATGGCACCCCAGAACTCCGCGCTCATCCAGCAGCTGTTCCGTGGCGCCGAACGCGGTCGGGCCTTCGGCTTCTTCGGCGCGACGGTCGGCATCTCCTCGGCCGCGGGCCCCATCACCGGCGGCGTCATCCTCGCCCTGGCCTCCGGCGCCGACGGCTGGCGGTGGATCTTCTACGTCAACGTTCCCATCGGCATCCTCGCCGTCCTGCTCGGCCGCCGTCTGCTGCCCCGTACCCGGCGGTCCGGCCGGGGGCAGGTGGACCTGCCCGGCATCCTGCTCCTCGGGCTCGGTGTCCTCGCGCTCATGTACCCGCTGGTCCAGGCGGACGCCGGCGGTATCGGCCAGCTGTGGTGGCTCTTCCTCGTCGGTGCCGCGGTCCTTGCGGTCTTCGCCCTGTGGCAGCACCGCCTGGTGGCCCGGAACGCCCAGCCGCTGCTCGACCCGCGGCTGTTCACCACCGTGCGCGGCTACGGCATCGGCGCGGGCCTCGGCACGCTGTACTTCATCGGCTTCAGCGGTGTCTGGCTGGTCTTCGCCCTTTTCTATCAGCGCGGCCTCGACTTCTCCCCGCTCATGTCCGGCCTCGCCGTGACCCCCTTCGCCCTCGGCTCGGCGATCGCGGCGGTGGTCTCCGGGCGGATGGTGGAGCGGTTCGGCCGCCTGCTCACGGTGTGGGGGCTCGTGGCGGTGATCCTCGGTCTGGGCGGCACGGTGCTGCTCCTCCGCTTCGAGTCCCTCGGCACCGCTCCCTGGGCCGCCGCCCCGCTCCTGTTCCTCGGCGGCATCGGCGGCGGCTTCGTGGTCTCCCCCAACATCACCATGACCTTGCGGGACGTTCCCGTGCGGATGGCGGGCGCGGCGGGCGGTGCCCTTCAGACCGGGCAGCGCCTAGGCGCCGCGGTGGGCACCGCCGCGCTGCCCGGCCTCTACTACCTGGTGCTCAGCAGGCACGACGACTACCGCATCGCGATCGTCACCGCGCTGAGCGCCGCCCTCGTCGGCATGGCGGCGTCCCTGGTCCTCGCCGCTTTCGACTGGCAGCGCGACCGGCGGGCGCGCCATCCGCACCGGAAGTGCCCGGACGAGGTCGCCAACAACCCGGTGCACTGCCGGCACACCTGACCCGGCACCTCGGCGTCCGTCGTACGCCGCCTACGAGGAGTGCAGCGGACTCCGCCTCGGGCCCACCAGGAGGGTGCCCGTTCGCGGATGCGGCAGTACCTCGACCGGCTGGTCGTAGACCTCGGAGAGCAGGGCCTCGGAGAAGATCTCGCCGGGCGGCCCGTCGGCCGCCACCCGGCCGTGGTGCAGGACCGCGACCCGGTGCGCGCAGGCGGCGGCCAGCCCCAGGTCGTGCAGCACCACGACGACGGCGTCACCGGCGAGGGCCCGCTCCCCGCACAGCCGCAGCACCAGTTCCTGGTGCTTGAGGTCCAGCGCGGCGGTCGGCTCGTCGAGCAGCAGCAGCGGGGCCCGCCGGGCCAGCACCCGGGCGAGCGCGACCCGGGCCCGTTCACCTCCGCTGAGCGCCGAGAACGAACGCCCCGCGAAGGCCGTCGTCCCGGTGGCCGCCATGGCCCAGGCCACGGTCCGGTCGTCCTCGGCCGGGGACACCGGGTGCGGGGCGCGGCCCATGCGGACGACCTCCTCGACCGTGAAGGGGAAGGAGAGCTCTGCCGACTGCGGCAACACGGCCCGCCACAGGGGCAGTTCGGGCGTCGACCACTGCTGTGCCGGACGTCGTGGATGCGTACGACGCCCTGCTCGGCCGGGAGGTCGGCGGCGAGCGCGGCCAACAGGGTCGATTTTCCGGCGCCGTTGGGGCCGACGAGCGCCAGCACCTCCCCGGCCCGGACGGTGAGGTCGACACCGTTGAGCACCGGGCGGCCGCCGAGCCGCACATGGAGTCCCTCGGCCCGGGCGAGGACGTCGCCGGTGCGTGGCGGCGGAGGGGGGACCCGCCGGGTTCGTAGCGCTCTCATGCCCAGCCTCCCTGCCTGCGGCGGGTGCGGCGCAGGAGCCAGAAGAAGAAGGGGCTGCCGATCAGGGCGGTGAGCACGCCGAGCGGCGGCGCCGCGAGGGTACGGGCCGGCAGGTCGGCGCCGAGCAGGACGAGTGCGCCGAGCAGGACGAGTGCGCCGAGCAGGACGAGTGCGCCGAGCAGGGCGCTGCCCGGCACCAGGAACCGGTGCCCGGGGCCCGCCGCCATGCGCAGCAGATGCGGTACGACCAGGCCGACGAATCCGATGACCCCGGAGACGCTCACCGCCGCGGCCGTGAGCAGGGCGATGACCAGCACCGGCGTGAGACGCAGCCGCTCCACGTCGACGCCCAGGTGGCGCGCGGGGCGCTCACCGAGTGCGAGCAGGTCAAGCCGTCGGGAGTAGAGGGGGGCAAGGACGAGACCGAGGGCCGCGCACGGCAGCACGGCGAGCACCTTCGACCAGGTCGCCTGGGAGAGCGAGCCGAGCTGCCAGGGGGCGATCTGGTTGACCGCGGCGGTGTCGGCGGAGAAGAGGAACAGCCCGATGAGTGCGCCGGCGAAGGCGTTCACCGCGATGCCGGTGAGGATCAGTGTCACCACCTCCGTGCGGCCGCCGGAGCGCGCCGTCGCGTACACCAGCAGTACGGTGCCGAGGCCCGCGGCGAAGGCGAACACCGGCGCTGTCCAGGTGCCGAGGAAGGTGAGCCCGAACGCGATCGCGGCGACGGCGCCGACCGCGGCGCCCAGGGAGACGCCGATGACGCCCAGTTCGGCCAGCGGGTTGCCGAAGACGCCCTGCATCAGCGCGCCCGCGCAGCCCAGGGAGGCACCGACCAGCAGGGCCAGCACGATGCGCGGGAAGCGTACGTTCCACAGCACCGACTCGGCGACCCGGTCCAGGGCGGTGCCGCCCAGCCCCGCCCGGTGTGCCCCGGAGGCCAGTACATCACCGGTCGGGATCGGATAGGCCCCCAGGCCCGCGGCGACCGGCACCAGGACGAGCAGCGCGACCACCAGTCCGGCGGTGAGCAGCCATGGGGTGCCCGGGGGGTGGGGGCGATGCTCAGTGCGCCGGGGGCCGCGTCCGGTTCGGTGCGGACGGGGGCGGTCATCGGCGGGCTCCGTTCCCGTCGGGCGCGGCCTTCGCCAGTGCCTCCGTGGTGATGGCGGTGAAGTCCGCACGAGGACATCCTGGCCGGGCTGGAGAGCGGCAGCACCGAGGAGGCCCTGCGGGTGCTCGCCCGTCACCGCGGCGGTGGCCGGGGCGACTTCCACCGGCTTCTGCCCTCCGGCGACACCACCGCGACTGGCGCCGCCACCGAGCAGCCGCGGTGACGTGTGGGGCGGGCGGGTGTCCCCGGCGAAGGTGACCGGCCTGGGGGCAGGTGACCAGCCCCGGGGAGGCAGGGGAGCGGCCCGTGGAGTAGGTGACCGGCCCCCCGGGGGAGGTGACCGGCCCGGGGGCAGATGACCGGCCCCGAGGGGAGGTGACCGGCCTGCCGGGGGTGCCGACCGGCCCGTACACGGCAGTTCCCTGGGCGTTCACAGGATGACCGCCCGTCAACGGCCTCCCGTTCGGAGCGGATCGGCAGTCTCGTGCCGCCCTGTCATCACGCTCCTGAGGACGGACATCGTGCTCGACGTACGCACTTCCCGGTGGCGACGCCGCCTCACGTTCCTCTGTGCCGCCGTGGGCGGCCCCGCCCTGGCGATGGCCACCGTGCTGGCTCCCCCGGCCCATGCGGCCCCGGCGGACGACATCCGGATCAACGAGGTGGTGACCACCGGCAGCGTCAACGACTCGATCGAGCTGTACAACAAGGGGACGGCCGCCGTCGATCTCTCGGGCTGGATCCTCCGGGACGACGACAACGGTTCGAGGTACACGATCGCCTCCGGGACTTCACTGACTCCCGGGGCGTTCCGCGCTTTCGATGTGCACAAGGCCTTCGGTCTGGGCTCCGACGACGAAGCACGGCTCTACCTCCCCGACGGCACGACCCTGGTCGACAGCTTCGGCTGGAGCAGCCACTCGGACCCGTCCTGGTCGCGCTGCCCGGACGGCACCGGCGCGTTCGGCGCGGCTCCGGTGACTCTGGGTGCCGCGAACAGCTGCGGCGGCGGGGGTGTTTCACCGCAGGCGTGGCCGGGCGGCGGCTCGGTCGCGACGGCCGACGCCACCAACGTCTTCGGTGACGATCTCAGCGGTCTCTACCAGGAGGGAGGCGTGATGTGGGGCGCGCAGAACTCCGGCAGGCTCTGGCGGCTGGTCCGCGACGGCTCCGGCGGCTGGAAGCCGGACACCACCGGCGGGTGGACGTCGGGCAAGGCTCTGCATTTCCCCGGCGGTTCGGGCACCCCCGACAGCGAGGGCGTCACCCTCACCGGGGCCGGTTCGGCGGGTGGCGCCTACGTTGCCAGCGAGCGCAACGGCGACGCATCCGGGACCAGCCGTCTGTCGGTCCTCTCCTACACCGTCAGCGGTACGGGCACCTCGCTCACGGCAGCCAAGGAGTGGAACCTGACCTCCGATCTGCCCTCCGTGGGCTCCAACCTCGGCCTCGAGGGCATCACCTGGGTCCCCGACTCCTCTCTGACCGGGGCCGGCTTCAAGGACGCCTCGACCGGGGCGGCCTACGACCCGAGCCGGTACGGCAGCCACACGGGCGGCGTGTTCTTCGTCGGCGTCGAGGGCACCGGCATGGTCTACGGGTACGTCCTCCAGGACTCCGGCGCCTACACCCGCGTCGCCTCCGTCAGCAGCGGCATGGACGGCGTCATGGAACTCCAGTGGGAGCCGCAGGCCTCGCGCCTGTGGGTGGTCTGCGACGACACCTGCCACGGCCAGCACCGGACCCTGCGGGTCAACAGCTCCGGCGTCTTCGCCATGACGGCGGTCTACAACCGTCCGAGCGGGATGCCGGACCTCAACAACGAGGGCTTCTCCGTGTCCGGTTCCGACGAGTGTGTCAGTGGCTCCAAGCCGGTGTACTGGGCCGACGACAGCAACGACAGCGGCCACGCACTGCGCAGGGGCACCATCACCTGCTGAACGTCCCCACCGTGGCCCCCGGCTCACCGAGGTGTGTGCGGCGAGTGCGAGCCGGGGGCTCAGATCCTTACGTGGTGCAGGACAAGTGTGCTGGCGAGCAAGGACAGTTGGGAGCGCTGCGCCTCGGTGAGACGGGCCGTGAGGGCGTGAATCCGTTGATCCACCTGGGCGGTGAGGTGGCCGACCAGTTCCGCCCCCTGAGGAGTGATCGAGACCTGTACGGCGCGCCCGTCATGAGGTGAGGCGGAGCGGCGGACCAGTTCGCGGCGTTCGGCGCGGTCCACGAGGCCGGTCATGCTGGACTTGTCCAGTCCCAGATGGCGGGCGAGTTCCTGCATGCCGGGCGTGCGGTCACGCAGTACGCCGAGCAGCCGTAGCTGGATGACCGACAGCTTGTGTTCGGCGGCGACCTCCCCCAGGACTCCCTGCACCAGGAAGGACAGCTGAGCCAGGCTGTCCACGATGCCGAGATCGGCGACGGCCTGTGCGGCACCGGCTCCCTCCTGCTCGGGCGCCGACGACAGCGCCTCGACGGGCCCGTCCATGGGCGTCGGGGGCGACGGAGTGGCAGCGGGCGTCTTCCTGTGCATACACGCAGCCTATGTGACGTAGTACGTACCGCCAACCAATTGCTTTGATTCGTGAGACGAACTACTTTGGTTTGTGTCACGTACCACCTGGGTTGCGGTGAGTCGCGGCCGCTCAGGCCCACTCGTCGCACGACCCGATGTCACCTGCCCCCGCGCACACCCAAGGGAGTCACCATGCATGCCGCTGCCGTCCGCTCTTTCGACCACCCGCCCCGCTATGAGGAGTTCGCCGCCCCGCACCCGGCAGAGGGGCAGGCCCTGGTGGAGGTGCTGGCCGCCGGCCTGCACCCCCGGGTCCGGTCCGGCGCCGACGGCACGCACTACACCAGTGACGGGCGACTGCCCCTGATCCCGGGGGTCGACGGGGTGGGGCGGCTGCCCGACGGGCGGCGCGTGTTCTTCGTGGCGGCCGACGACGCCCCCGGCACCATGGCCGAGCAGGCGCTCCTCGATCCGCGCCGCTCCGTCCCGCTGCCCGACGGCGCCGACCCGGTGACCGTCGCCGCCGCGATGAACCCGGCCATGTCCTCCTGGGTGGCGCTGCGCCGCAGGATCGACTTCCGGCCCGGGCAGAGTGTCCTGGTACTGGGCGCGACGGGCAACGCGGGCCAGATGGCCGTGCAGATCGCCCGGCATCTGGGCGCGGACCGGATCGTTGCCGCCGGGCGGGACCCGAAGCGCCTGGAGCTGCTCGGGCCCCTCGGCGCCACCGACATCGTCTCTCTCGCGGGCGACCCGGACGAGGCCGCGACCCGGCTCGGTGGAGCAGCCGCGAACGTCGACGCCGTCATCGACTACACCTGGGGTGCGCCCACCGAACGAGCCATCCCCGCCATCCTCGGCCGCCGCAAGGACCGCAGCGCTCCGCTGGACTGGATTCAGATCGGCTCCATGGCCGGGCCGGAACTCACCCTGCCCTCTTCCGTCCTGCGCGCGGCCAATCTGCGGATCATGGGCAGCGGGCAGGGCTCGGTCACCGCCGCCGGGATCGTCGCCGAGTTGCCCTCCCTGATGGAGGAACTCGCCAAGGGAACCCTCGCCGTCTCCGCGCAGCCGGTGCCGCTGGCCCAGGTCGAGGAGGCCTGGACCGCCCCCACCGACCCCGGACGACGCATCGTCTTCACCCCCGCCACCTGACAACCGGCCACGCCCCGGCTTCCCGGGTAGTCACGGCCGTCGACGGCTCCCCCGCCGCCTTCCGTCCCGCCGGGACCGGTCACGCACCGGGCCACGCATCGCCTCGTACACGGGCATGAAGGTGCTCGTCGTGCCATCCGTCCGCATGCAGCAGTGCTGAGCGCATGGTGCCCTCCAGGGCGAATCCGGCCTTCGCCGCTACCCGGCAGGACGCGGGGTTGGCGACGGAATGGGTCAGGCGCAGCCGGTGCAGACCGACATCGTCCATGGCCCACCAGCTGAGGCGAACGACAGCCTCGGGCATGACACCACCGCCACGGCCCGCGGGCAGCATCCAGTAGAGGATTTCGGCGCTTCCGCCCCTGAGGTCGATGTCGCCCCAACCGATCAGGCCCCGCGCCCTCTCCCCGAGCCGCGCGACGGCCCAGATGGCCGACCGTTCGGACGTCCAGCTCTCCTGCCAGCGGGCAATCCGCTCCCGTGCGTCCGCCAGGGACACATCACGCCCCGGACGGTTCCACTGCTGGATGTCCGGGTCCCGGCAGGCGTCCACGAGGGCCTGGGCGTCGTCGTACCGCCATGGACGCAGTTCCAGGTCCGCGGTGAGCCGGAACACCGGTTGCGGGTTGCTTGCTATGCGACCGACGGGGACCACGGGAGGCGTCGAAGAGATCATGAACGCATGCTGCCATCCGCGGCTCTTTCCCTCGGTCCC
Organism: Streptomyces sp. NPDC052040; assembly: GCF_044548405.1. Classification (NCBI taxonomy): domain Bacteria; kingdom Bacillati; phylum Actinomycetota; class Actinomycetes; order Kitasatosporales; family Streptomycetaceae; genus Streptomyces; species Streptomyces sp. NPDC052040. The sequence goes on from NZ_JBIUBV010000027.1 coordinate 39,659, forward strand.
CGCCGTGGCCCGGACGGCTTGAGCGAGCGGCTCGTCTCGCGGCCGCGGTTCGCGGTGGTGACCGGGGAAGGAGAGACGGGCTGACGGGTTGTCAGTCCAGCGTCTGTGTCAGCTCACTGCGGTCCGGTGTGTGGACGATCCGGCCGTACGCTCCGTTGACGATCGGCATGTAGGGCGGGACGTGTCCGCACTCCACATCGGCAATGATCGGCACATTCAGCGAACCGAGTGCGTCGAGGACCGCCTCGTGCTGGCTGAGGGTCGCGTTGTCGGGCGCGGGGGTCCGGCCGACGAGCACCGCGTTCGCGCGGTCGAAGAATCCGGCCAGCCGCATACCGTGCAGATGTCCGCAGATGGTGAAGGCGTCGCCGCCGGACGCCTCGACATACACGAGCAGCCCCTGCGGCGACTCCCGGCGGGCGAAGGCCTCGACGTCGAGGTAGGCCGTTCCCGTGAGATTGCACAACGTCTCGATGCAGCCGCCGATGGGTCGCCGTCCCGGTCAGCAGCGTCAGCTGTACGCAGGGGCCCGACGGTCGCGCCCACCCGGCGGAGGAAGCGGGCGTCCGGGGCGGCGGCCGTGGTGCGGATCACCGGGAATCGGCCTTCGGCCGGGGGGTGTTGTGGTGGCAGGATGCGGCCGTGACCATTCTGGAAGAACGCTCGTGGGTGTGGCAGGGGACGGGTGGGCCGCGAGCGTGGCAGGCCGCGTGGGACCGTACGCGCGAACTGCTGGTGCCTCTGGTGCCGGACAACAGGTTCAGCTTCGAATCCGATCCGGAACGGGGCGAGATGGCGGACGGCGCGGCCGGTCTGGCCACCGCGCTCTATCTGCTCGCCGAAGGGCGCGACACGGAGATCGCGGACGTCCGGGGCGAGCAGATCGAGGCGCTGGTGCGGCGCGGGCCGGGAGAGACGGAGGGCGACGTCGTCCTCCGCTGGGAGAGCCGCCTGCGGGCGCTCGGTCATGACCCGGAGGCCGACGGCGACCCGGTCTCCGAGCGGTGGCGGATCCTGCGGACCGACTACGGTCGGGAGGACGGCCTCGACGCCATCCAGGAGATGCTGATCCGCCAGGGCTACGGCCTCCTGGTGGGCCTGGACACCGTACTCTTCCTCCTCAAGCGCGGCTCCTGACGCGCGGGCGGGCGGCGGCCCAGCCGCACGGCTCCTGACGCGCGGGCGGGCCGCGTCCAGCTTTAAGGCACAGATGTGCGCTTTAGACGGCGTCGGCTTCTCGCCGCTGGCGAAGCGGAGATCGTCGTTTTCACGGGCCATCGGCCGCTCAGCACCTCCCGCGGGGGTACTCGGGCACCGTGACCCCGGAAGCTGGGAGGAACCGCCATGGCCGGTCAGCGCACCCACACCGTGACCCGGATCGAGGTCCCCACGGGAATGCCCTACGACGAGTTCGTGGCGGCCTTCGAGAAGGCGGCGCCCGCCTACGATCCGGGCCCCATGGAACTCATCGCGGAGACCGGGGGAAGCTGGGACGACGTGCGCGCCGCGATGGCCGTGAACGCGCCGCACGATCTGATCCGCTACGGCCGGATCAACGCCACCGACCTGCTGGCCGTCGCGGGACACCCCACCAGGTCGATCGAGTATCTGACGGGCAATCATGTCATTGCCGAGACCATGTTCCGCCATGACCCGAGAGCACTGCTGTACGCGCCGTTGCGCATGCTGGTCCACAGCGACGACGACGGCAACGCGGTGTCACCATGCACCGGCCGAGCGACGAGTTCGCCAGCCTCGGCATTCCGGAGGTCACCAAGGTCGGCGAGGATCTGGACCGGCTCGTGGTCGAACTGCTGCGGGTCTGCGGCGTCGACGCCTCGGAGACGTTCGCCACGAATGCCGAGCACACCCGCCTGCACCCTGCCTGACGTCCCATCGGCCGTACGTGCGGCCGACGGGACAGTCCGTTGCGGCCAGGACGACCGGGCACGCCTGCCCCGCCGCGACCTGCTACAAGGCCGGGGAGTCATGCCTGCTACAGGACCCGGGAGTCGCGCCTGCTACAGGGCCGGGGGCGCGTCCTCCGCCCGGTGCTCGGGGGCTCCTCGGCGGTAGAGCAGGGCGGTGAGGACATCCTGCTGGTGCCGCTGTTCGGGCATACGCATGGGCACTGCGGGGTCGCGGTCGCGTGCGGCGGTGAGTGGCTGCTCGCGGCCGGGGACGCCTACTTCGACGCCCGCGAGATCAAACTCCCCCGGCGGCAGTGCGCGCCCGGGCCCGCACTGTTCCAGATGGTGGTCACCACGGAGTTCGAGGGGCGGCGCCGCAACCAGGACCGGCTGCGCGCCCTGCACATGGACCACCCGGAGATCGAGATCTTCGCGGCGCACAACCCCTTCGAGTACCTCGACCTGGTCGACAGCACCGGCGGCTCGGCCCAAGGCGTGTATCCGACCCGGCGCTGGAAGCCGCGGAACCACGACGTCGGCGCCGCCCGCCCGGGGCACTCGCACGCGGCCTCGGGCAGGTGAGCGCCATGCGTCACGACGGCACCACGGCGGTCGTCACGGGTGCCAGTTCGGGGTTCGGTGCGGAGTTCGCCCGGCAGTTGGCGCAGCGGGGCGCCGATGTCGTCCTGGTCGCCCGGCGCGCCGACCGGCTGACCGCTCTGGGGGCGAGGCTGCGCGAGAGGTACGGAGTGACCGCGCACACGCTCGAACACGATCTGAACGGGCACGGGGCCGCGGAACGGCTGGCCGCCGAGCTGGCAGCGCGCGGCATCGCCGTCGACACCCTGGTGAACTGTGCCGGGGTGGGGACACGCGGCGGGTTCGCCACCGAGGACGCGGCGGCCATCAGCAGGGAACTCCAGCTGAATATAACGGCGTTGGTCGAACTGACCCGGGCACTGCTGCCGCAGATGCTCGCCTCCGGGCGGGGAGCCCTGGTCAACGTGGCGAGCACCGCGGCCTATCAGCCGACACCCTCGATGGCCGTCTACGGGGCGAGCAAGGCGTTCGTGCTCAGTTTCACCGAGGCGCTGGTTCATGAGACTCGGGCCAACGGGCTTCGGGTGCTGGCGCTTTCACCGGGCCCGACGCGGACGGAGTTCTTCGATGTGCTGGGTACGCACAAGCCTGCCGTGGGGCCGATGAGCGGGCCGCAGCAGGTGGTGCGGACCGCGATGCGCGCCCTGGACCGCAGGAGCACCCCGGCGAGTGTCATCGCGGGCCTTGCCCATGCCCTGCCCGTGGCCGCGGCCCGGCTGGCCCCTCGACGGGTGGTACTGAGCATCTCCGGGCGCCTGCTGGGGGCCTGAGCGCGGCTCCCCCTCCGGCGGCCGTTTCCGCCTCGTCGGCCGCGCTACCGGTCGTCCGGCGCAGGCCCCCGGGCGCACACCGAGGCGCGTGCCGGGGTCCGTGCCGGGGTCCGTGCCGGGGTCCGTGCCGGAAACGCCCGGTCCCCCGTGGGCCCGGGCGTTTCCGGCTGTTCAGACCGGCCGCCGCGAGGCGTCGGCGGTTCCCGCGGTTCCGGCGGGCGAGGGCGGCCGGACGGGGTTTCCGAAGCGGAGGAAGCCGTCGTCGATGCGGTCCCGCCGGAGTTCACGTACGTCGTCCTTGTACCTCATGTTCATCGTCCAGGGCCGGGACTCCCCCTGATGGGGAAAGCTGTCGATGGACCGCCGGACGTATCCGGCCGCGAAGTCCATCAACGGGCGTCCTCCGGACGGCGGTTCGGGGTGGTGCGGTACGCAGGCCCAGTGGCCTGCGGAGTCCATGTGGTCCAGGAGGCGGCACAGGTAGGAGCAGACCAGATCCACCTTGAGGGTCCATGAGGCGTTGATGTAGCCCACCGTGAAGGCGAGGTTGGGCACACCGCTGAGCATGCATCCCTTGTAGACCGTGGTGTCCGGCAGTGAGACGGGCGTGCCGTCCACCTCCAGCCGCATACCGCCGAGGGCGAGCAGATTCAGTCCGGTGGCGGTGACGGCGACATCGGCCTCCAGCAGGGCACCCGAGGCCAGTTGGATGCCGTCCTCCGCGAACGCGGTGATCCGGTCCGTGACGACCGAGGCCCGGCCCGAGGCGATGGCCTTGAAGAGGTCGCCGTCCGGCACCATGCACAGGCGCTGGTCCCAGGGCTCGTACCGTGGCGCGAAGTGGGTCCCGATGTCGTAGCCCTGCGGGAGCATCCTGCGCTGGAGGGTGCGCAGCAGACTCTTCACCAGGCGTGGGTGCCGTCGGCTGATCCGGTAGACGAGCGCCTGGGTGGCGATGTTCTTGCGCCGGGTGGCGCGGTGGGCGAGCCGGTCGCCGAGGAGGCTCCGCATCCCGTTGGCCAGGGCGTCCTTCGAGGCGATCGGCAGGACGTACGACGGGGAGCGCTGGAGCAGGGTCACATGGCGGGCGCGGTCCGCCATGGCGGGGACGAGGGTGACGCCCGTCGCTCCGCTGCCGATGACCACGATTCGCTTGCCGGTGTAGTCGAAGTCCCGGGGCCAGTGCTGGGGGTGGATGACCGTCCCCCGGAACCGCTCGCTGCCGGGGAAGTCGGGCGCGTAGCCCTGGTCGTAGCGGTAGTAGCCGGTGCAGACGACCAGGAAGCGGCATGTGTGTACGACGCGTTCACCGCTGTCGAGCCGGGCCTCGACGGTCCACAGTCCCTCGTCGTCGGACCAGTTCGCCCGCGTCACCGTGTGGCCGTACCGGATGTGCCGGGTGATGCCGTACTGCTCGGCGGTGTCGCGGATGTAGTCCTGGATGGCCTGGCCGTCGGCGATGGCCTTCTCGTCGGTCCAGGGCTTGAAGGCATAGCCCAGGGTGTGCAGGTCGGAGTCTGAGCGGACGCCGGGGTAGCGGAAAAGGTCCCAGGTGCCGCCGAGGTCGGTGCGGCGTTCGAGGATCCGGTAGCTGTGCCCGGGGCGACTCCGCCGCAGGTGGCAGGCGACGCCCACCCCCGACAAGCCTGCTCCGACGATGAGCGTGTCCACGTACTGGGCGCCTTGGGCGGGTGATGCTTTCCCGGCTGTGGGCATGGAGTTTCCCTTCTTACTGGCATCGGTGGTGCGCGATCCCTTGACACCCGGTCGGCCTGGGGGGTTCTCTTCCCTGAGACTTACGGCATAAGTTTTTCAGACGGGTGGGGCCCTCGCAAGGGATCGGACTGCCCTGCACCCCTCCCCCGACGCCCGGCCACCGGCCGTCGGACCAGCACGCCAAGAAACCGAGAGACCAAGAGACCGAGGAGAACCATGAAGATGGAGCAGGAGACGGCAACGACGGCGCAGGCGGCACACGGATGCGACGGTCCCGCGCTCGCGCCGGAGGGGGTGCCCGTCGGCAACTGGCAGCTGAGCGGCGCCCCTTGCATCCCGCCGCTTCCCCGCGAGGAGCGCGGGCCCGTGGTGAGGCTGCTCCTGAAGGTGATCCGCAGGCGCACCGGGGAGGACTTCGACTACACCGTGTTCACCACGCTCGCCCGGCTGGGCCGGATCTTCCCCGCGCACGCTTCGTGTCCCGGCTGCTCCACCGGGGCCGTATCCCCCTCGCGGGCAAGGAGCGCGTCATCCTGCGCGTGGCGCATCACATGGGGTGCGCCTACGAGTGGGCGCACCACAGCGTCATGGCGCAGGACCAGGGCGTCAGCAGGCGCGAGGTCGACAGCATCACCCTTGCTCAGGACGGAAGTTGGAGCACCCGCACCCGGGCACTGCTGGAAGCGACCGACGAACTCCTGGACACCGGACGGCTCTCGCCCGGCACCCTGAGCGCCCTGCGGGGGCATCTCAGCGACGACGCATGCGTGGAGCTGTGCATGGTGGTCGGCCACTATGTGATGGGCGCGATGATCATCAATACCTCCGGCTGTGAGATCGAGCCGCCCTATCGGAGTTCACTCGCCCGGTCCCGGGCGGGGACCGGCGCTCGCGGCTGAGCCACTCCTCGGCCGGGCACCGCCCCTGCCGCAGAGCCCCGCGGTTCATTACTTACGCTGTATGTTGATCAGGCTGCCCGCGGACGAGGACCGGACACGACTTCGGGCACGGAATCCGGCACGGAATCGGACACAGAATCGGGCACGGATTCCGGCTGACATTCGGGCAGAGATTCGGACGGGGACTCCGGCAGGGTCCGGGCCGGGAGGCACTCATGGCAGGGCGGCTGACCCAACGCGGGCCCCTGAGCAGGCAGGAGATCGTTCTGCGGGCCCTTGAGGTCACGGAGAGCGAAGGGGTGGACAAGCTCTCCCTGCACAAGATCGCCGCGGCCGTGGGCGTCCGCACGATGTCGCTCTACAACCACATCCGGGACAAGGACGACGTGCTGGACGCGATGGGCGACGTCATCCTCCGGCGCGTCGACATCACCGGGGTCGACGAGCTGCCCTGGAGCGACGCCCTGCGGCACCTGGCCCATGCCTTCCGTTCGACGGCTCTGGAGTTCCCGAAGTCGGCGCCGCTCGTGCTGACCCGGCGCATGAACGCGCCCGCCGCGCTGCCCGTCGTGGAAGCGGCTCTGGCGGCACTTCACCGGGCGGGCCTGGAACCGCCCCGGGCGGTGCACGTCCTGCGCGGCTTCATCGCCTACCTGATCGGGACCCTCTCCCGCGAGGTCGGCACGGCACCGTCCTACGCCGAGGTGATCCCCGAGGTGATCACCACCCGCAGTGAGGAGCTGGCCGCCGCCGGATATCCCTCGGTGGCCGCTGCCGCCGATGAACTGTCGGTCTGCGACCACGAGGCCGAGATGCGCTTCGGACTGGAGCTGCTCATCGAGGGAGTGCGCCGCACGACGGTCGCGCCGCACTGAGCCGCCAACACCGCCACGCGGAAGGGCACTTGAGGAGCGTCGGAAGATTCCGAGGGGAACCGGGCGGCCCGCGTCGGCGTGTTCATGATCTGCGGATGGTCCGCGTCGTGGATCCCCGAGCGGAGTGGGTGTGTGACGGAGTTGGCGAAGCAGGGGCAGGACGCCGGGGCGGAGACGGATGGCCGAAGCCTGCGGCGCCATCCGGACTTCCTGCTGTTGTGGAGTGGTCAGACGGTCAGCGAGATGGGCTCGGCGGTCACCCAGATCGCGCTGCCGCTGGTGGCGGTCGTCGCGCTCAAGGCGAGCACCTTCCAGGTCGGGCTGTTGACCGCCGCCACCACGGTGGCGTTCGCGCTGATCGCGCTGCCCGCGGGCGCGCTCGTCGACCGCGGCTCCAAACGCTCCGTCATGATCGTCTGCAATCTGCTCCGCCTGCTGATCATCGGCTCGGTGCCACTGGCGGCGGCCCTCGGCGCCGTGACGATGGCGCAGCTCTACGTCGTCGCTGTCGCGGCCGGGGTGTGCACGGTGTTCTTCGACGTCGCGTACCAGAGTTATGTGCCGTCGCTGGTCCGCGCCGAACTCCGGATGGACGCCAACGGCAAGCTGGGGACCACCCAGGCGTTCGCGCAGCTCGGGGGACCGGGTTTGGGCGGGGGCCTGGTCGCGGCGTTCGGCGCCGCGGGGGCGATGACGGCCGACGCCATCTCGTACGCGGTCTCGGTCGTGTCGATCCTCGGCATCAGGACGCGCGAGGAGCCCCCGCCCGCGCGGCGCGAGGGCGAGACGCTGCGGAGCCGGATCGCCGAGGGCCTGCGCTTCGTGGTCCGGCACCGGATATTGCGCAGGGTCGTGGCGTGCACGGCCACCGCGAACCTGTTCAGCGGCATGAGCACGGCGCTGACGATGCTTTTCCTCGTCCGGGTGCTGCATGTACGCCCCGGACTGACCGGGCTGGTCATGGCGGTCTCGGCCGTCGGCGGGATCGCCGGAGGTGCCTTCGCCGGTCCGCTCGCCCGAAGGATCGGCTCGGCGCGGATCATCTGGGTGTCGATGCTGGTGTTCGGCGCGCCGCAGATCATCGCGGCGGCTGCCTGGCGCGGCTGGGGCGTGCTGCTGTTCCCGCTGGGCTGCGGCATCGCGTACTTCGCCTCGATGGTGTACAACGTCGCGCAGCTCAGCTACCGGCAGTCGGTCACACCGCCGGAGCTGATGGGCCGGATGAACGCGGCCGTGCGCTGGGTGGTGTGGGGCACACTGCCGCTCGGCAGCACCCTCGGCGGAGTACTGGGGACGCTGGTGGGTGTACGGCCCGTGCTCTGGCTGGCATTCACCGGGTCCTGGGCGGCCGGCTGGTTCGTGTTCTTCTCCCCGCTGCGCCACCTGCGCGATGTTCCCGAACCCGGGCCCAAGTCCGAGTCGGCATCCGTGGCCACGAGTTGACACCTGCTCACGTCCGCGCGGAGGCTCCGTTGGCGAACAGGGCGGCGTAGCCGCGGGCCTGCTGTTCGGCCGAGGTGTCCGAGAGCAGAGCCTGCTGCGCCACCTGGCCCACGAGCAGGGAGAGCAGACAGGACGCCACATCCTCCGGAACGGCGTCCTCGGGCAGAGCACCGTCTGCCTTCCAGGTGACCGCGGCATCGTGCAGCAGCTCGCGGAAGGCCCGGTAGAGCGGGGCGGTCCGCTCCAGGAGTGCGGGGCTGCTGAGGGCGGCGCTCCAGCCATGGACGGCCACCCGCAGCAGTGAGTACTCCTCGTGCCGGGCGAACGCCTCGACCGTACGGGACAGTTGGCCCATCACCTCGGCGGGCGGGGGCAGCGGATCGGCCGTCAGATACGGCAGCATCACCGCGGTCAGGCCGTCCAACGCGCTGCCCATGGCGGCCTCGACACCCTCGTCCTTGCCGCGGATGTACTTGTACACCGTCCCCGTGGACAGCCCACTGAGGCCGATGATCCCCTCCATGGTCGCGCCCTGAAGGCCGTCGCGGTCGACACAGGCGCGTACGGCGTCGAGCACCTGGTTGCGGCGGGCGGCGAGATAGGCATCGGTGACGCGCGGCATGCCATCAAAGCAGAGAGATGATTCTTGTTTGGCAAGGCAGGACCCCTTGCTGGATTCCGTCGCACGGCGTCGTCCTCGTCGTCGTGCGGACCCCCCGCGTCGTCCTCTTTGTCGTGCCGTCCACCCCCGCGTCGCCTCGCGGGAGGCTCTGCTCAGTGCCGTCTTCCGGGCGAAGCCGGACTCCGCGGAAAGGGAGCAGGTGCGGGGGTGGGGAGCAGGTGCGGGGGTGGGGCTGTGCTCAGAGGTCGGCGGACCGGCCTACGGGCTGCACGGAGGCCGCGGCGGGCGTGTGCGCCTGGTGGGGGATCCGGGCGGAGTGGGGCCGTTTGATGAGGAACCAGGCGGCCGCGGCCGCGGCCAGGGCGAGGAGCCCGGCTGTCAGGAAGACATGGCTCAGGCCCGAGGCGTAGGCGTCGGCGATCAGGTCGCCCACCGACGCACGCCGCCCGGGCGGAACGGACGCCATCAGACGGGGAGCCTGCCCGGCGCCGAGGTCGATGGCCGTACGGTGGGCGTCGCCGCGCCAGCCGCCGGAGGTCAGCGAGGCGCTCGCACCGTGAACGAAGACCGCGCCGAGCACCGCGACTCCCAGGGCGTGACCGAGCTGGCGGAAGGTGTTGACGGCGGCTCCGGCCGTACCGGCGTCCTCCGGCGGGGCCGCCTCCATCGCCGCGGAGACCAGCGGCGCGATCAGCATGCCCGCTCCGAGACCGCTGACGACCAGCCCCGCGAGCAGCACCGTCCAGTCGGAGGAGGCGTCGACGGCGGTCTGGGTCAGTACGCCGATGCCGATGAGGAGGAGACCGCCGGTGACCGGGATCCGGGCGGGCAGATGGTGCAGTCGGCGCCCCGCGAAGGAGGCGACCAGAAGCGAGGACAGGCTCAGCGGTGTCACGACGAAACCGGCGGCCAGCGGGCTCATGCCCAGCACGGACTGGAGCCAGACCGAGGTGTATCCGAGGTGGGCGAAGGTCGCCAGCTGAAGGACCAGTGCGGCGATCATGAGCCCCGCGAAGGCGGGCCGCTTCAGCAGCCGTACGTCGAACAGGGGGTGTCGGACCCTGGACTCGACGACCACGAACAGCGCCAGGCAGAGGGCGCCCGCGGCCAGCAGGCTCACGACCAGGGGGCTTGTCCAGCCGTGGTCGGTGCTGGAGATCAGGCCCGCCACCAGGCAGCCCGCGGCCACGGTGAAGAGGACGGCTCCCGCCAGGTCGAAGCGCCGCGGCGACTCCCGCCTGGTCTCGGGCAGCACCCGCGCGGCCAGGAAGAGGGTGACGGCGGCGACCGGCAGGTTGACCAGGAAGACGGCCTGCCAGCCCCAGACCTGGGACAGGATCCCGCCCAGGGTGGGCCCGGCGGCCGCCGCGCAGCCGCTCACCGCGCCCCAGGCGCTGAAGGCGATGGCCCGGTCGTGTCCGCGGTAGGTGGCGGTGAGCAGCGCGGTGGTGGTGGCGAACATCGCCGCGCCGCCCACTCCCTGCACCGCCCGCCCGGCGACCAGTGCCAGGTCGGTCGGGGCCAGACCGCAGGCGAGGGACGCCGCGGCGAACACGCCGGTGCCCAGGAGATAGATCTTCCGGCGGCCGAGGAGGTCGGCCGCGGAGCCCGCGACCAGCAGCAGCGCGGCAAGTGCCAGGGCGTAGGCATCGATGATCCATTGCAGCGAGGTCATCGAGGCATCGAGCGACCGGGAGATCTGGGGCAGGGCGACGTTCACGATGGTGACATCGATCAGCAGCATGAACGTACCCAGGCAAATGGCCACAAGTGGCCACCACTTACGCATGGAATCTCTCACTTCAGACGTGGGGCGAGCGGGCCTCCGGCAGGAGCCGCGACCCTCGCCCAGTCTGGGGAGACCGATGCCGGCGGTCCATGTAGTGTCCTTGTTGCGGGACGATGAGCCTGGAAATGAGGCATCACGGTGGGAAAGCTCGATCAGGACGACCTGGATCGAAAAATCATCCACGCCCTACAGATCGACGGCCGGGCGTCCTTCCGGCGGATCGCCGAGGTCCTGGACGTGTCGCCGCAGACGGTCAACCGCCGCTACGCCCAGCTGCGCACCTCGGCCGCCCTGAAGGTGGTGGGTCTGACGCACCCCGGGGCGGTGGGCCAGGAACGGTGGCTGCTGCGGGTGCGCTGCGCGCCGAGCGCCATGGGCGCCGTCGCACAGGCCCTGGCCCGGCACGAAGAGGCGATGTGGGTGCATGTGACGTCCGGCGGGACCGAGATCGTGTGCGTCGCCCACAACAACGAGGACGCGGAGCCGCTGCTGCTGGGGCGGCTGCCCCGGACCCCCCAGGTCCTCGCGATCACCGCGCACTGCATTCTGCACAGCTACTACGGCGGACCCGACGGCTTCGTCAACAAGATCAGCCCACTCAGCGAAGAGCAGGTCGAGGCCCTCGGACCGCTCCCCGCGGAGAGGGTCGATCCGATCGCGCTCACCGATCTCGACAGAGCCCTGCTGAAGGTTCTGCGCTCCGACGGACGGGCCACCTTCCAGGACCTGGCCCGCGCCGGTGGCTGCGCCCAGTCGACCGCGCAGCGCCGCGTCGCCGAGCTGTACCAGCAGGGCGTCCTCTACTTCGACGTCGACCACTCCGAGGATGTCTTCAGCCGCGCCAGGAACGCGATGCTGTGGCTCTCGGTGGCGCCGAACCGGCTCGACAGCGTCGGCCGGGCCCTGGCCGCGCACTCCGAGATCTCCTTCGCCGCGTCGACCACGGGCACCACCAATCTGTTCGCGGTGGTGAGCTGCACCAGCACCCGGGCGCTGCACCAGTACCTCACCGGTCCGCTGGCGGCCCTGCCCGGGGTCTCGGCGGCGGAGACCGCACCGGTCATCCGCATGCTGAAGCGGTCCGGGCAGCTCGTGGGGCAGCCGGGCACCGGCCGCCGGACTTCGGGTTGAGGGTTGAGGGTTGAGGGGTGCCGGGTCCACCGGCGGCCGGGAGGCGCATATTCCTCGTACCCGCGAACGCCCGCACCGGCATGATGTGCGGGTGGACGAGGTGACCATCAGCGAAGAAGACCGTCGGCTCCTCGGAGTCTGGGCCGCCGACTGCGCCGTACGGGCGCTCACGCTGTTCGAGGCGGAAGCGCCCGGTGACGGCCGCCCCCGGGAGGCGATCGAGGGCATCCGCGCCTTCACCGTCGAGGGGAGGCGGACGGCACGGCTGCGGTCCCTCGCCTGGGCGGCCCAGGCGGCCGCACGTGAGGTCGACGACCCCGCCGCCTCGGCCGCCGCCCGCGCCGCGTGCTGCGCGGCGGCGACCCCGTATCTCCACCCCCTGGCCAGTCCGCACCAGTCGAAGCACGTCCTCGGCCCCGCGGTCTACACGGCGCGCGCCCATGAACTCGCCGCGGACGGCGGCCCGGAGGCCGGTGACGGGGAAATCCGGTGGGCGGTCGAGCACGCCCCGGCGGAGGTGCGCGAGCTGCTGCGGCGGATGCCCGCCCGGAGTCCCGGCCGGAGCCGACTGGATGTGCTCTATCACCGGCTGGACGCGGCCCTCCGCCACTGAGCCGTGGCGGGACCCCCACGTCCCCGTTCTCGCTCCCGCCGCACCGGAGCCCGGTCCGGCGCGGCGGGAGCGAGAACGGGGACGGCGGGCGGGGGCGAGAACGGGGGACGGCGGGCAGCGGGCAGCGGGCAGCGGGCAGCGGGCAGCGGGCAGGATCTCCGTACGGCCTTCATAGGCCTTCATGCGGCCTTCACCGGACACCCCGCGGCGAGCGGTGCAGCAAGGCCTGCCAAGGGTTGCAAAGCGGAGGGGCAGTCCTCAGGATGGAGCCACTCCCGGCCCCCGGCGCCTCCACCGGAACGGGCCCGGTGCACCGGGAAGCGGAGTCGGGCCACGGGCCGGGCACCTCCGCACAGGAGCACCCCCGCACAGGAGAAGAATCGATGACGATACGTACTCCACGGCTCGGGATACGCCGCGCCGCGGCCCCCCTCGTCACCCTGATGCTGGCCACCTGTGCCTGCGGCCCATCGGCCGCGCCGGGAGGTGCCGCCGGTCCCGCCAGCAGCGCCGCCGACCGCGACGCGGGCACCTCGGCCGCTGCCGCCCCCACGTCCCTCCCCTCCCCCGCAGGGAACGCCCCTACCGGCCCCGGCACGTCGGCGGCCAGCACCACTCCCCCTGCCGCCCTCACCGCGGTCCCGCCCCGAGGACCGGCGCTCGCTCCCGCCAGCTGCGTCGACCGCTACTTCTCCGCCATGACCCCCGCCCAGCGGGTGGGCCAGCTCTTCATGGGCGGCATCCCCGCCGCCCCCCTCGACCAGGACCGACTGCGCACGCTGCGGAACAACCACGTGGGGTCCATCATGCTGACCGGCCGCAGCAGCGCCGGGATACAGGCGACCCGCGCCCTCGTCGGCAGTGTGCGGGGGCAGGAGGACCAGGCCGGCGGGAAGAAGGTGGGGATGTTCGTCGCCACCGACCAGGAGGGCGGCCAGGTGCAGGTGCTGAGCGGCCCCGGGTTCTCGGCCATACCCAGCGGGCTGACCCAGGGCAGCTGGTCCACCACGACACTGCGCGGCCGGGCGGCCGACTGGGCGGGGCAGCTCAAGTCCGCCGGGGTCGATCTCGATCTGGCTCCGGTCGCCGATGTCGTCCCGGCGAGCCTGGGCACCCGCAATGCCCCGATCGGCCGCTACTCCCGCGAGTACGGGCACACTCCCGATGCGGTGAGTTCCCACAGTGCCGCGTTCGCCAGTGGTTTCGCGCAGTCGGGCGTCAAGACCACGCTCAAGCACTTCCCCGGGCTGGGCCAGGTCCTCGGCAACACCGACACCACCGCGAACGTGACCGACGCGGTGACGACCGCCACCAGCGCGAGTCTCACCCCGTTCCGGGACGGCATACGCGCCGGTTCGCCGTTTGTGATGGTCTCCCTCGCCACCTACACCAAGATCGACTCAAAGCATGTGGCGGCCTTCTCGCCGACCGTCATCGGCCAACTCCTGCGCGGCGGGCTGGGTTTCCAGGGCGTGGTCATCTCGGACGACCTCGGCGACGCGGTGGCGGTACGGTCCTTCACCCCCGCCCAGCGGGCGGTGAACTTCATCGCGGCGGGCGGCAACATGATCCTGACGGTGCGGTCGGACGTCGTACCGGCCATGGCACAGGCCATCACCGCCCGGATGCAGCAGGACGCCGCCTTCCGGGCCAAGGCCGACGACAGTGTGCGCCGGATCCTCACCGCCAAGCGGGACGCGGGACTGCTCACCTGCGGCTGAACGTCCGCCCGGCGGTCGGGGCGCCCGTCTGTGGGCCGTCGGTGGCAAAGTGCCCGGCTGCCGGTGGCGCCTGCACCCGCGCGCACCCGCACCGACTGCACAATCCCTTGGTCACGGCGTACGGACGTGTGCCAGCGACTCAAGGAGAACGACCCATGGACCGAGGAGAACGGCCCGATCGGAGAACTCTGCTGGCCGGGGGGCTGGCGGGCGCCGCGGTCATGCTGGCCGGGTGCTCATCGAGCCGGGCGGTTCCGGCGGCGGCGAGCCGTTCACCCGAGCAAGGGCCCGCCCCGACGACCCGGCCGACGACGCCCGCCGCAGCATTCGCCCGGCTCGTGGAGGGCAACGCGCGCTGGGTGAGCGGCCACCTCCAGCACCCCGACCGGGATCCCGACCGGCGTCAGCTCGTGGCGCAGCAGCAAGAGCCCTTCGGGTCGATCCTGTCCTGCATCGACTCCCGGGTACCGCCCGAGCTGCTCTTCGACACCGGTCTGGGCGACCTGTACGTGATGCGCACGGGCGGGACGGCGGTCGGGCCGATCGTCACCGGCTCCGTCGAATACGGCCCCATGACGAGCAGCACGCCCCTGGTGGTGGTCCTCGGACACCAGCGCTGCGGCGCGATCAAGGCGGCGTACGGTGCCCTGCGCGACCGCAAGCCGCTGCCCGGCAATCTCCAGGCGATCGTCAGGGCGCTGCGGCCCGCGTACGAGCAGACCGTCCGTAAAGGGGGCACCGACCCGGTCGAGACGATGGCCCGCGCCCAGGTCGGACTGGCCGCCCGCGCCCTGCGCTCCAACCCCGGCCTGGCCCCGCTCGTGAGCAAGGGAGCTCTCGCCGTGGTGGGCGCCTACTACTCCCTCGACACCGGCAAGGTGGAGGTTCTGGACGGCGCGCCCTCCTGACGGCCGTCGGGCGGGGCGAGCGGGACCGTACGGGACCCCGCTTCCACCCCCCTGACCTGCCCCTACGGGAGGGAGTGACGGCGTACGGACCGGGTGTGCCGCCACGCGCGGACGCCTGTGACTTCCCCCACCGACCCTTGCCCCGCCCGGCGAGGGTTACCTACGTTTTGCCGCATGTCCCCCCACGACCCCACCCTTCCCACCGAACCGGGCGCATCCCCCGCGGACGGCCGACCCCGGGCGCAGCGCCCGGACGACTCCTCACTCGTCGGCTTCAGCGTCGACCTGACCTCGCACGAGGCACTGCGCCGCACCCATGTCCTTGCCGCACTCGGCCCCGACTGGGACCCCATAGCGGTGCTGAGCGACGAGGACAAGGCACATGAGCTGCTGTACTCCCACCTCGACGAGGAACAGCAGCGCCTCTACGACGACCTGGTCGCGGCCGGTGTACTGCCCCGGCGGGAGAGCGGCGATGCTGCCGCTTGACCCCCAGGCGGACATCGGCCGCCGCGCTTGGCTGGCCTGTCCGAACTGCAACGACCGCGAGGGCTGCGCACCATGCCAGGAGCGGCGCACCTGCACCGAGCACTGGCGCTATCTGCTCTCCACCACCGGCAGCCTGCTCCACCTGCAGTGCCCCTCCTGCACCCACATCTGGACCCACGAGTCCGGCTTCGGCGCCACCCGCTCCCGCACCGACGACTTCCCGGGCGGCTTGGGCCGTCTGTAACCGCACGGCACCGGTCGCGTCGTCGGCCGGGAACAGCCGGGACGGGCTGTGCTGTTGCACTCGCCGGGAGGCCGGAGCCGCGCTGACGGGCTGCGTGGAGACCGACGGGTAGCACCGACGTGATCCGGCGCCATGGCTTGAGTACACAGGAGGACTGTTTGATGAACGACCGGCCCTTGACGCTGATGGCGGTGCACGCCCATCCCGACGACGAAGCCACCGGAACGGGGGGCGTTCTCGCGCGCTATGCGGCGGAGGGCGTGCGCACGGTCCTTGTGACGTGTACCGACGGCGCCTGCGGTGACGGACCGGGGGGTGTCAAGCCGGGCGAGCCCGGGCACGATCCGGCGGCCGTCGCCCTGATGCGGCGTCAAGAACTTGAGACCAGCTGCGGCATTCTGAAGATCAGCCATCTGGAGACGCTGGACTACGGCGACTCCGGGATGATGGGCTGGCCGGCCAACGACGCCCCGGGATCCTTCTGGCGGACTCCCGTGGACGAGGGCGCCGCCCGGCTCGCGGCACTCATGCGGCAGTACCAGCCCGATGTGGTCGTGACCTATGACGAGAACGGCTTCTACGGCCACCCCGACCACATCCAGGCCAACCGCATCACCACGGCGGCGCTGGCGATGACCTCGCTGGCGCCGAAGGTGTACTGGACGACGGTGCCCCGCCCGATGATGCAGCGATTCGGTGAGGTCATGCGCGAGTTCCATCCGGAGGGGCATGAGCCGGATCCCGCGGAGGCCGCCGCGATGGCCGAGATCGGGCTTCCCGAGGAGGAGGTCACCACCTGGGTGGACACCACCGCGTTCAGCGGTCAGAAGTTCGATGCGCTGGCCGCGCACTCCAGTCAGAGCGAGAACATCTTCTTCCTCGGGATCGGCCGGGAGCGGTTCACCGAGTTGATGGGCGTCGAGACCTTCGTGCGGGTCCAGGACAGCACCGGCGCGGCCGTGCCGGAGAACGACCTCTTCGCCGGACTGCGCTAGGTGTATTGACCCGTGAGGTTGGGGACGCGGCTCGCGGGTGGTTGGCCCTTTAGCGCGGTGTGTCCGCGGTGGTGATTGTAGGTGTGTAGC
>NZ_JBIUBV010000028.1:0-39420 GCF_044548405.1 Streptomyces sp. NPDC052040
GGGGGGGTGGGGGGCCGGGGGCGGGCCCCGGGGGGCAAGGGGGGGGGGGGGCGGCCGGGGGGGGCCCGGGGCCCCCCCCCCCCGGGGGGGGGGGGGTGGGGGGGGGCCCCCCCCCCCGGGGCGGGGGGGGGCCCCGCACCCGGTCCTCCGGGCGCCCCTTGGGCGGCATGCGCACGCCGTCCGATCCCGCGCCCCCGCCGCCCCCGCGCCCCCGGGTGGCCCCCGTGGCACCGGACACACGGCGGTCACGCACAGGCCGCCCCCGCGAGGGGCGAGCGTCGCCTTCCAGCCATTCGGCGTTGCCACGCTTCCCGAGTGTTGGCCATGGTTTTCCCCGTCGATCTCCGCCGCTGCCAGGCGCTCGGTCTGGCCGGTACCGCCTTCCTCGCACTGGGCGGTGAGACCGCCGGAGCCCTGCCGGTCGGCGATCTGGTCTCCCCCGAGTCGGGGCGGGCCGCTCTCGGACTGGTCGGGGTCTACTTCGGCGTGGTGCTGCTGATCGCGGCCTGGGCGCTGCTGGGCCGGGTGGTCCGCGGCCCCGAGCCGCCCTCGCCGCGCGCCCTGCTGCTGGTCCTCGCCGTCTGGGCCGCCCCCCTGCTGCTCGCACCGCCCCTGTTCAGCCGGGACGTCTACAGCTATCTCGCGCAGGGCGCCATGGTCGACGCCCATATCGACGTGTACGCGCACGGACCGGCCCAGCTCGGCGGCCCGCTCGCGGACCAGGTCGCCCCGGTGTGGCGGAACACCGGGGCCCCCTACGGGCCGGTCTTCCTCGCCGTCGCCTCCGCGCTCTCCGGACTGACCCGCGGTGAACTGCCCGCCGGGCTGCTCGGCATGCGGCTGGTCGCGCTCCTCGGCGTGGCCCTGATGGCCCTCGCACTGCCCCGGCTGGCCCGGCAGTGCGGCGCCGACCCGGCGGCCGCGCTCTGGCTGGGCGCCCTCAACCCGCTGGTCCTGCTCCATCTGGTGGCCGGTGCCCACAACGACGCCATCATGCTGGGCCTGCTCGGCATGGGACTGCTCGCCGCCCGGGGACGGCTGCACCCCCTCGGCGTCGTCCTGATCACCCTCGCCGCGCTGGTCAAGGCCCCGGCCGTGCTCGGCCTGCTGGCCGTCGTCGCGCTGCGCCGTCACCGGGGCGTCGTCCGGGCGGTCGTGACGACGGCGGTGACCGCGCTCGTCACCACAGTGGCGGTCACCGCGGTCACCGGTACGGGCTACGGCTGGGTCGCCGCCCTGAAAACGCCGATCTCCCCGCACAACTGGTCGCCCACCAGTGTTCTCGGCCGGGTCACCGGGCGGCTGCTCGCCGGGCTCGGCAGTGATCTCGCGCCCCTGGCGATCCCCGTCTGGCACGCCGCCGGACTGCTGGCGACAATGATCGCTGTGCTGTTCATCTGGCTGCGATGGCGGCCCGCCCCGGTCTACGCGCTCGGCCTCAGCCTTGCCGTGCTGGCCGTTCTGGGCCCGGCGATCCGTCCCTGGTACGCCCTGTGGGGGCTGTTCCTCATCGCGGCCGCCGCGCCCAGTACCTCGGTGCGCCACCGGGTGGCGGCCGCCACCGCGGTCCTCGCGCTCGCGGTGCTGCCCAGCGGCGGGTCCCCCGACCTCGCCCAGGTGCTGCTGGCCGTCTCCGGCGGAGTCCTCGCGGTCGTGGTGCTCTGGCAGGCGCACCAGGCCGCCCAGGCGCCGGTGCTGGGACGGACCGCATGAGAGCGCCGCACACCGGGAAGGGCCGAGGAGCCCTGGCGCTCGGACTCGCCGCCGCGGTCGCCGTCTTCACCGCCACGATCCCGCTGCTGCGCGACTGGTTCGACCTGCGCGTCTACTACGGCGCCGTGCACACCTGGGTCCACCACGGCGGCCACCTCTACGACTACCGGGTGCCGGGCACGGCCTACGGGTTCACCTATCCGCCGTTCGCCGCCCTGAGCATGCTGCCCATGGCGTACGTCGGCCTCGGCGCCGCCATCGTGGTCGCGCTGCTGCTGAACCTCGCGGCCGCCGCCCTGGTGCTGTGGTTCCTGTTCGGCCCGGAACTGCGCCGCCACGGCTGGTTCGGCTGGACGCTGGCCGCCTGCGCGCTGGCGCTGTTCGAACCGGTCCGGGACACCATCAGTTTCGGCCAGGTCAATCTGCTGCTGCTGGTCCTCGTCCTCGCCGACGCCCGGCTGCTGTCCGCCGGGCGCGGGCGCCTTGCGGGCGCGGGCATCGGACTCGCGGCGGCCGTGAAGCTGACCCCCGCGGTCTTCATCGGCCTGCTGCTGATCGCCCGGCGCTGGTGGGCCGCGGCCGTGGCGACGGCGGTCGCCACCGCCGCGACCCTGCTCGCGGCCTGGGCCGCGCCGGGCGCCTCCCGCTTCTACTGGACGCACGCCGTCTGGGACACCTCCCGCATCGGCCGCCTGGACTATGTCTCCAACCAGTCGCTCCAGGGTGTCTTCGCCCGCCTCGCCGCACCCGCCGCGCCCAGCCACGCCGCCTGGGCGACGGTCGTCGTGCTGGTCCTCGCGGTATGGGTGTGGCGCACCCACCGCGCCGTGCGGGCCGGTGACTGGGCGGGCGCCTTCGCCCTCACCGGGCTGACCGCCTGCCTGGTCAGCCCCATCACCTGGGTGCACCACCTGGTCTGGCTGCTGCCGTCCTTCGCCGTGCTGCTGCGCGCCCGCCACTGGCGGACCGCGGCCGTCCTCTACGGGCTGCTGTGCAGCAGCGTGGTGTGGCTGTGGTTCAACGACGCGTCGGGCATCGACGGCTTCCTCGGCAGCAACACCTACACCTGGATCACCCTCGGGCTGCTGCTCGGGCTGCCGACCGGTCAGTCCCGCGCCGAACGCCTTCTCCGCAGCGACAGCCACAGCGTCAGCGCCACCGCCGTGCCCACACCCGCCCCCACCGCACCCGCGAGCATCTCCCGTTCCAGTCGGCCGTCCGCGCCGCCCGCCGCCGCGGGAGGCGTCTTCGGCAGCGCGGTCGGACCGGCCCGGGACACCGTCGGCCGCTCGGAGGCCAGTGAGCCCACCGGTGTCACCCGACCGGCAGCGGCGAAGCCCCAGTCGAGCAGCGAGCGGGCCTCCTCGTAGACCGCGAAGCCACCGCCCGCCTGCGGGTTCATCACGGTGACCAGGACGGTGCGCCCGGCATGGCGCGCCGCGGCCACCAGGGTGTTGCCCGCGTTGGTGGTGTAGCCGTTCTTGACGCCGATCAGGCCGGGGTAGGGCGCGACGCCGTTGCGCCCGGTCAGCAGCCGGTTGGTGTTGGCGATCTCGAAGGTGTCACCGTTGTCGCCGGGGAAGCTTGCCTCCACGGTGGAGCAGTAGCGCGCGAAATCCGGGTTCTTGAGCCCGGCCCGCCCGAACACGGCGAGATCGTAGGCCGAGGACACCTGGCCGACGGCGTCGTAGCCGTCGGGTGAGACCACATGGGTGTCCAAGGCGCCCAGGGAGCGGGCCTTGGCCTGCATCTGACGGACCGTGCTGTCCACTCCGCCGTTGAGCGAGGCCAGGACGTGGACGGCGTCGTTGCCGGAGTTCAGGAACACCCCTCGCCACAGGTCGCTGATCTGGTAGGTGTCCCCTTCCCGGACTCCGACGAGGCTGCTGCCGGGCCCGATGTCCTTGAGCTCCCGCGCGCTGACGGTGTGCCGGCCCTCGGCGGGCAGCCCCGGCAGCACGGTGAGGGCGAACAGGGTCTTCAGGGTGCTGGCGGGCGGCAGCGGGCGGTGGGCGTCGTGCGCGGCCAGCACCTGGCCGCTGTCGGCGTCGGCGACCAGCCACGACAGCGCGGACAGCTCCGGCACCTGGGGGACGCCCGGGCGCTGCCGTACGACGGTTCCCGACGTGTAGAGCGAGGACGAGGACATGGGGGCCGCGGTCTGCGGAGCCCCGGGGCCGGGCTCGGTGACGGCCGCGGCGGTGTGCGGTGCGAGGGCCGCCGTCCAGGCCAGGCCGAGGGCGCAGCCGGAGACGACGACACGGAATGAGAGTCCTACGGTCATACTGGCCACCGTAGGAACGGTCTTGGCGCCCTCGCCCGGGCAGCGTGGGCCGAGTGGAGGCATCGGGCACCCGGAAGCCGGACGGCGGGGCCTGCCGGGGTGTCAGTCCCCGGGCAGGGTGGGCGCGATCCGGCGCAGGAACGCCGCGTTGTCGGGGGTGGCCCGCATCCGCTCCAGCAGGGTCTCCAGGTTCGCCTTGGCGTCCCGCGAGGACAGGGCGCGGCGAAGCCCCCGTACGGCCGTCAACTCGGCCGGGGACAGCAGGAGTTCCTCCCGGCGGGTGCCGGACCCGGCGATGTCGACGGCCGGGTGGATCCGGTGGGAGGCGAGGTCCCGGTCCAGCCGCAGTTCCATGTTGCCGGTGCTCTTCAGCTCCTCGAAGAAGAACTCGTCGGCGCGGGAACCCGTCTCGACCAGGGCGGTGGCGAGGATGGTGAGCGAGCCGCCCTCCTCGGCCGGACGGGCGGCGCCGAAGAGCCGCTTGGGCCCGTGCAGGGCGGTGGCGTCGACCCCGCCGCTCAGGATGCGTCCCCCGGCGGCGGCCGCGTTGTTGTGCGCCCGGCACAGCCGGGTGAGCGAGTCGAGCAGGACGACCACGTCCTGGCCCTGCTCCACCAGCCGCTTGGCCCGCTCCACGACGAGTTCCGCGAGCGCGATGTGCTCCTTCGGTGTCCGGTCGAACGTGGAGGCGTACACCTCGCCGCGCACCGAGCGCCGCATGTCGGTGACCTCCTCGGGGCGCTCGTCGAGCAGCACCACCATCAGCCGGCACTCGGGGTGGTTCGCTGCGACGGCCGCGGCGGTCTGCTGGAGCAGTACGGTCTTGCCGGTCCTCGGCGGGGCGACGATCAGCCCGCGTTGCCCCTTGCCGACCGGCGCGAACAGGTCGACGACGCGTCCGGAGGTGCCTGCCGCGGGGTGTTCGAGCCGCAGCCGCTGGTGCGGATGGACCGGGGTGAGGTCGTGGAAGTGCGGTCGCCCGCGCAGCGCACCGGGCGCCAGACCGTTGACCTGCGTCACCTCGGTGAGGGCCCGGCCGTCCCGGACACCCAGAAGGGTGTCGCCCCTGCGCAGGGCATGGCGGCGGATCAGGGCCGGTGAGACCTGGGGGTCGGCGGGGGTGGACCGGCAGTCGTGGGGGCGCAACCGCCCCTTTCCGCCATGGTCGACGTCGAGGACTCCGGTGACGGTCTGTTCCGTCTGCCGGTGCGTCACGGGAGGGTGTTCGAGTGTGGTGGTCATCCGAGGTCCTTTCACGGACGGAGGACAGGAAGGAAGGGAGGGAAGGAGGGAAGAGCCGCGAGGCGGCACGCTCACGCCTGGCCGCGGCGGGGAAGAACACCTCGACACCGCGGGGATCCGCCGGTCACGAGGTGATACGCGAGGTGATACCGGAAGGCCGGTATGCCGGACCGCACCATCGGCGGAGGGATCGGCATACCCGGGCAAAGAGGAGAAGGAAAGGCACCGGCACCCGAAACAGGGGCGCACACGGCCACCGCTGGCACTGTACCACTCGCCAGGGGTCCGCGGTGGTTGTGCGGGCCAATGCCTTTTTTTGGGGGCTCAGGCTGCGGGGAGGGTGAACTCGTAGACCAGGGCTTCGTGCGGTGGCTCCACCAGGAGGTCGGTGATCTCCAGGGGGCGGTCCCACTGGTCGTGCACGCGCCGGGTCACCCGTACGGTCGGCGGCAGCGGACGGATCGCGTCCCGGTGGTGCAGGGTCAGACCGGCCGTGCGCATCCAGTCGTAGGCGCGCCACAGTTCGGCCGAGGTCCTGCCGTCCGCCCGGTCGCGGTAGCGGGCCAGTTCCGGTACCTCGGCGACGGCGACCGCCGAGAAGGAGGTCACGGCCGTCCGTGCGCCGCTGCCGTCCGCGGCGGCCGAGGAGTAGCGGTGGACGAGGGTGGGGCGGCGCGGTGCCAGGCCCAACTCCTGGGCGTGTGCGGGGGAGGGGACCTCCCAGGTGACGCTGGCCCGGCCGGGTTCCGTGCCCCGCGCGCCCACCGGAAAGGCCAGCGAGGGGACGTGCTCGGCCGTGGTGCCGGGCAGTACCGCGTGGCTGTCGCGGCGGTCGGTGGCGACCAGGCCCGCGCGCCGCAGGGACTGGAGCGCCTGCCGCACGGTCTCCCGGCTGACCCGGAAGTGCGCGGCCAACTGCCGTTCCCCGGGGAGCCGTTCGCCCGGCGGAATGCCGCCGTCGCGCAGTTCGCCCAGCAGTTCGGCGGCGATCCTCCCGTAGAGCGGTTCCTCGCGCGGGCGGGGGAGCGGGTGGTCGGGCGGGACGGAGCGGGCCATGTCCGTACCTCCTGGTGACAAGACGTAGCCGTACGGGACCGGTGCGCGACCACATCTAGCATTGGTCTAAACCACCAGGGAAGGGTGGTCCGGCAGTTCGGCCGGATCAGGACCGTGGGCGTCCTCAGAAGTGGGCCGGAAGCCAGCCGAGTTGGACCGCCTCGTGGAAGGGGCCGCCGCCCTCGTGGTCGTTGAAGTCGTAGACGTCGATCCTCTTGTCCTCGTGCGCCCAGGCGTTGAAGGCGGCGAAGACCGTGGAGGGCGGGCAGGTCTGGTCCTCCAGCGCGGCCGAGAACAGCGCGGGCGCCCGGCCGCGCGCGGCGAAGTGCACTCCGTCGAAGTAGGCAAGGGTCCGCATCACCTGCTCGGTGCGGCCGCGGTGTGTCTTGAGATAGTCGCCGATCTCCCGGTACGGCCGCCGGTCCGTGAGCGTGGTCGCGCGCGGGAAGTCGCACAGGAACGGCACATCCGGGGCGACCGCCGCCAGATCCGGTACGAGACCGCCGACCGCGATGGTGATGCCGCCGCCCTGGCTGGTGCCGATGACCGCGGTGCGGGAGGCGTCGGCCAGCGGATGCGTCCGGGCTGCCTCCACGGCCCGCACCCCATCGGTGAACAGCCGTCGGTAGTAGTACGTTTCGGGGTTCTCGACGCCGCGCGTCATAAAACCGGGGAAGGCCGGTGCGCTGCCCACCGGGTCGGCCGTGTCGCCGCCGCCCCAGGCGCTTCCCTGCCCCCGGGTGTCCATCACGAAGTGCGCGAACCCCGCCGAGGCCCACAGCAGATGGGTGTGCGGAAGCGAGCGCCCGCCGCCGTAGCCGATGAACTCCACGACCGTGGGCAGCGGCCCGTCCGCGGACGCCGGTACCGTCAGCCAGCCCTTGACCGGATGGCCGCCGTATCCGGCGAAGGTGGCGTCGAACACCTGGACCGTCCGCAGGCCCGTTCCGACCGGCTCGAAGCGGGCGTCCAGGGGGTGTTCGCGGGCCTCCCGCAAGGTCTTCGCCCAGAACGCGTCGAAGTCCGAGGGCTCCACCGAGGCGCTGCGGTACGCGCGGAGCCCGTCGAGCGGCAGGTCGAACAGGGCCATGAGGACCGCCTTGACGTCGGGGACGCGGCGATCACACCGTACGGCGACGTCCGGGAGGCCACCAGGGGGCGAATCCGCCGGGTGGCCGGGCGGGCGGGTCGTCAGGCGGCCGGGTGGCCGGACGGTCTGGCGGCCCGTGAGCCGGGGTTGTGGGTTCCGGGGTCCCGGTCGGTCGCCGGTCAGGCGTTGCGCCGACCCCAGTCCGGACCGGTGCGGGCCCACTCGTCCTCCCACTCCGCCATGCGGTGCCGCTCGGCGACCCGGCCGATCACCGCGCGGCCCAGGAAGACCACCCCGGCCGCCCCGGCCGCGGTCCACACCCCGGACGTCAGGCCGTGCTGCCACACCGCGGCGTCACTGAGCGGCGGGCCCGTGCCCTGGCCCCTCGTGTCCAGCCAGACCCGTACCTGTTCGCCGCGCAGCGAACCGGCCGGGACCTGCGCGGCGGTCGTCCGGGTGCCCTTGCCGGGCTCGGTCCAGCGCACCTGCGCGCGGTACAGGGCCTGCCGGACGCCCTGGTTCGAGGGCGGTGCGGCCGGGGCGTCCTGGACGAGCACCGCGGGTACCTGATGGCGCTCGGCGCGCTGGGCGGCCTGGGCCGCGTGCGCGCCGTCGTAGGCCCACCAGCCCACGACCGCGCCGATGAGGGGAGCTCCCACGCACAACAGCACGGCGAGAAGGAGCGAGGTCCATGCCTCGATGACATCCGATCGCCGGCGCAGCGGATTGGGCCGCCAGCGCCAGCCGCGCAGCCAGGTTCGCATCTCGACCTCCTTGCCGCCGCGTCCCGCTCGTGGAGGGGTCGGGGTCCCCGGGGGACCCGCACCCCGCCCCTTGCCACGAACAACGCCCGCGGTGCACCGGCCCGCCGCCGAAGCGGTGGACCCGTACGAAGCCCCGCCGCTCGCGCCCGACGGCGACGGTGGCCCGATACGCCCCGCATCCGGGACCCGCACATGCCGGACCGGCCGCACCCGAGGGCCCCTCGGCCCAGGGCCGACCGTTCACGGAGTGGCGCGGCCGCGGCGCGGACGGACATCGAACGCGGCGCGGACGCGACCTTGGAAGCTTCCGGCATGAAACGGCCTTTTCCGCCGATTCTCCTCCCCGGCGGCCTTTCCGGCCAGGTGGCCCGGAAACCCGGCGCCGCTTCCACGCTGCGGCCTGCGGGCGGAGGCGGACATCGGGGCTGCGGGGCCCCACCCCGGTCCGTGTCCGGATCCTTGTGGGTGCGGGAATTCGCGGCCGCCCGGGAATAGCCCTCCAGTGATCTTCCTTGGCCATGAGTGGCCGGTGCACGGGTTCCCGGGACCGGCCGTCGGCACCAAGCGGAGGAGAGCGAGGCAGGAGATGCCCAAGGCGTACGCGTACACGCGGTACGGCGGCCCGGAGACCGAGACCTTCGTCGACGCGGAACGGCCCGTACCGGGCCCCGGACAGATTCTCGTCGCGGTGCGCGCGGCGGGCGTCAATCCCGTCGACTGGAAGCTCCGCGCGGGCTTCTTCCGGCGCCCCGGTGACACCGGCGAACCGGACTCTCCCCGGGTCTTCGGCAACGAGGCGGCCGGAGTCGTCGAGCAGACCGGCGAGGGCGTGACCGGCTTCGCCGCGGGGGACGCCGTCTTCGGCAACACCGTGTCCGGCGGCTACGCCGAGTACGCGCTGCTCCCCGCCGCGGTGACCGCACATCTGCCGGAGGAACTCTCCTTCGCCGATGCCGCGGTCCTGCCGGTCGCTGCGGCCACCGCCTACGACGGGCTCCGCCAGCTGGACCTGCCCGCCGGGGCGACGCTGCTGGTCACGGGCGCGGGCGGCGGAGTCGGTGTCGCCGTCGTCCAGATCGCCCGGGCCTTCGGCCTGCGGGTGGTCGGCACGGCCAGCGAGGCCAAGAAGGACTTCGTCGAGGACCTCGGCGCCACCCATGTCGTCGCGGGCCCCGACCTGGCCGCGCGGGTGCGGGCCGCCGCCCCGCAGGGGGTGGACGGCGTCTACGACCTCGTCGGCGGGGACGTACTCCAGGAGGTGGCGGCCCTGCTCGACGACCGGTCGAGGCTCATCTCGGCCGCGGCGCGCCAGGAGGTCGAGCGGCTGGGCGGGGCGCCCGTGGCACGGGCCCGCACCACCGCGGTGCTGGACGAGGTCGCGCGGCTGGTGGTGCGCGGCGATCTGTCCCCGTGGGTCACCCGGACCTACCCGCTGGAGCGGGCCGGAGAGGCGCTGCGCGCCGTCGAAGAGGGCCACACCCGGGGCAAGGTCGTGATCGAGGTCGGCGCATGAGCGACAGCACGAGCGGCGCCCCGCATGTCCTCGACAACCCCGCACTGGCCTCGCTGACCGGCCCGCACGCCCGCTTCGCCGAGGGGCGCGGCCGTGTGCTGCGCTACCCGACGGACGTCTCGCCCTGGGTGGGGCTGCCCGACGAGCCCGGCGCCGACGACTGGGCCGACCTCGCGGCCCTCGCGGGTGCGGGCGCCGAAGCCCCGCTGCCCGGCTTCAGGGGTGAACTTCCGCAGGGCTGGGAGATCACCTTCGACGTGGACGGTGTGCAGCTCGTTGACGACGGGGTCGCCGCCGCCCCGGAGCCGGAGGCCGTACGGCTCACTCCGGCCGATGTGCCGGACATGCTGGACCTGGTCGAGCGGACCCAGCCGGGACCGTTCATGCCGCGCACCATCGAACTGGGAACCTATCTGGGCATCCGCCGCGGCGGCGCCCTGATCGCCATGGCGGGCGAGCGGCTGCACCCGCCGGGCTGGACCGAGATCAGCGCCGTCTGCACCGACCCGGCGTTCCGTGGCGAGGGACTGGCGACCCGGCTGATCCTGGCCGTCGCGCACGGCATCCGGGAGCGCGGCGAGACGCCCTTCCTGCACACGGGCGCGGCCAACACCAACGCCATCCGCCTCTACGAGTCCCTCGGCTTCAGGCTCCGCCGCCGTACGAGATTCCTCTCGGCCCGGGTCCCGCATCCCTTGGCGGACGCACGGGTGGGGGTGCGCTGAGGGGCGCCCCGGTCGGCCTCAACGGCCGCTCGCCGCAGCCGCGTTGTAGCGCAGCAGATACGCGGCGAAGCGGCTCAGGTCCTCCTCCGGCCAGCCCGCGAGCCGTTCCCGGAAGGCCTCCCGGCGGCTCTCGGTGACCTGGGCCAGGATCCGGGTGCCCGCCTCCGTGAGGTGCAGCACCTGCACCCGGTGGTCGGCGGGGTCGAGCCGTCGTTCGATCAGATCGGCCCGCTCCAGGGCCGCCACCTGGCGGCTGACCGTGGACTTGTCCAGTGCGTAGTGCTCGGCCAGGTCGGTCGTACGGCAGCCGCCGCTCTCCTCCAGGTGGCCGAGGAGGGTGTACGAGACCAGGGAGAGTTCCGGGTGCATCCGCCCGGCCGAGGCGCGGGCGCGCCGGGCGAACGTGGTCAGCTCGCGATGGATGGTCTCGACGGCCGCCTCGGCCCGGCCTTCCGCGGGCGCGGCGGGGTCCCGCCCGGGGTCGTCGGTGGTGCCGGACGCCTCGACTGCCTGCACGGACGCCTCCTCAGCCGCCTCGGATCATTCCGGTTGTAGAGTACAACCGGAATGATCCGAGGCGGCCCTCGCCGCCCGCCCGCGGCCTTCGCGACGGCCCTGCGGACCGCCTGATCCGCCCTGCTAAGGTTTTCGTCCTGGCCGCGGACCGCCCCGGCCGGTGGTGACCGAGGAGGTGAGACCCATTTCCGCAGTGTCGGCTCGGGTGCTCTCACCTCGGAACGGCGCGTCTCACCCCGCCGGGTGACCGCGAGAGCGCCCTTCGGTCCACCGAAAGGCTTTCGGCTCCCATGCCACCCACGCCACCCATGCCCTCCACGTCGTCCATGTCGCGTTCGCGCGTCGTCTCCGCTCTGCGTTCCGCCGGCTGTGTCTTCGCCGAGGACGAGGCGGACCTGATCCTCATCACCGCCCGCACCCCCGACGAGGCCGCCGCCATGGTCGCCCGGCGGGTCGCGGGGCTGCCCCTCGAACAGGTCCTGGGCTGGGCCGAGTTCCACGGGCTGCGCATCACCGTCGAGCCGGGGGTCTTCGTGCCTCGCCGGCGCACCGAGTTCCTGGTCCGCCAGGCCCTGGCCCTCGGGCGGGACGCCCGGGTCGTGGTGGATCTGTGCTGTGGCTCCGGAGCGGTCGGCGCCGCCCTCGCCGCCGCGCTCGACGGGCCCGAACTGCACGCGGCCGACATCGAGCCCGCCGCGGTCCGCTGCGCCCGTGGCAATGTCGCCGCGTACGGCGGCCGGGTGCACGAGGGTGACCTGTTCGCCGCGCTGCCCGGGGAACTGCGCGGCCGTATCGACCTGCTGGCAGCGAACGTGCCCTATGTGCCCACCCGCGAGGTCGCGCTGCTGCCCGCCGAGGCTCGGGACCATGAGCCGCTGGTCGCGCTGGACGGGGGCGCGGACGGTCTGGACGTGCTCCGCCGGGTCGCCGGGGAGGCGGCCCGGTGGCTGGCCCCCGGCGGCTCCCTGCTCGTGGAGACGGGCGAACACCAGGTGCCCCCGGCCGTGGAAGCCTTCACCCGCGGGGGACTGCGGACCCGGCTCGCCGTCTCGGACGAGTGGCACGCCCATGTCCTCATCGCCACCCGTACGCCCTGAACCGGTCGGGCCCGTACGCCCTGAACTGTTTCGGGCCCGTGCGGCTCCTTCCTGGGGCGACGCTCCCAGCACCCCCGCTCCGACCCCGGCCCATTGTGCAACTAGTTGCACAATGGGCCCGTCGTCGTCTACAACAGAGCGACGACACGCCGGACGGAGGGCCCCCATGAGCCGCTATCCCCATCTGCTGACCCCGCTCGACCTGGGCTTCACCACCCTGCCCAACCGGGTGCTCATGGGCTCGATGCATGTCGGCCTGGAGGAGGCGGAGCGCGGTTTTGAGCGCATGGCCGCCTTCTACGCCGCCCGGGCCCGCGGCGGTGCCGGGCTCATCGTCACCGGCGGTATCGCCCCCAACGACGCCGGACGCCCCTACGAGGGCGGCGCCAAACTCACCACCGAGGCGGAGGCCGAGCAGCACTCCGTCATCACCCGGGCCGTGCACGAGGCGGGCGGGCGGATCGCGATGCAGATCCTCCACTTCGGCCGCTACGCCTACCACCAGGACCTGGTCGCGCCCAGCGCGCTCCAGGCCCCGATCAGCCCCTTCGTCCCGCACGCCCTCACCGACGCCGAGGTCGAGCAGACCATCGACGACTACGCCCGTGCCGCCCGCCTGGCCCGTCTGGCCGGGTACGACGGTGTGGAGATCATGGGCTCCGAGGGCTATCTCATCAACGAGTTCATCGCGGCGGGGACCAACCGGCGCGAGGACCGCTGGGGCGGCTCCTACGAGAACCGGATGCGCTTCCCGGTGGAGATCGTGCGCCGGGTCCGCGAGGCCGCGGGCGACGACTTCATCATCATCTACCGGCTGTCCATGCTGGACCTCGTCCCCGGCGGCTCCTCCTTCGACGAGGTCGTCACCCTCGCCAAGGCGGTCGAGGCCGCCGGAGCGACCCTCATCAACACCGGCGTCGGCTGGCACGAGGCCCGTATCCCCACCATCGCCACCTCGGTGCCGCGCGGCGCGTACGCCTGGGTCACCAAGAAGGTCATGGGCTCCGTATCGGTCCCCCTGGTCACCACCAACCGCATCAACACCCCCGAGCTGGCCGAGCAGTTGCTCGCCGACGGCTACGCCGACATGGTGTCGCTGGCCCGCCCGATGCTCGCGGACCCCGACTTCGTGGCCAAGGCCGCGGACGGGCACCCGGAGACCATCAACACCTGCATCGGCTGCAATCAGGCCTGCCTCGACCACACCTTCAGCGGGCAGATCACCTCGTGCCTGGTCAACCCCCGGGCCTGCCACGAGACCGAGCTGGTGCTGTCCCCGACCAGGCTGCGCAAGCGCGTCGCGGTGGTCGGCGCCGGACCCGCGGGTCTCGCCTGCGCCGTGTCCGCCGCCGAACGCGGTCATGAGGTCACGCTCTACGACGCGGCGGACCGGATCGGCGGACAGCTCAATGTGGCCCGCAAGGTCCCGGGCAAGCAGGAGTTCGACGAGACACTGCGCTACTTCCGCGCCCAGCTCGACCGGCACGGCGTCGACGTCCGGCTGAACACCCCGGTCGCCGCAGCGGACCTCGCCGACCACGACGAGGTCGTCGTCGCCACCGGTGTCACCCCCCGCACCCCCGAGATCCCCGGCATCGACCACCCCCGCGTCCTCGGTTACCTCGACGTCCTGCGGGACGGCGCGCCCGTGGGCGACCGGGTCGCCGTCCTCGGCGCGGGCGGTATCGGCTTCGACGTCGCCGAGTACCTCACCGACGCGGGTGACAAGGCGAGCGAGGACCCGGCGACGTACTTCCGCCACTGGGGCGTCGACATGGACTACCGCGCCCCCGGCGGCCTCGCTGCCCCCGAGCGCCCCGCCCCGCCGCGCACCGTCCACCTCCTCCAGCGCAAGACCTCCAAGGTCGGCGCGGGCCTCGGCAAGACCACCGGCTGGATCCACCGCACCGAGCTGAAGCACCGTGGAGTCACCATGGTGCCGGGCGTGCACTACGACCGGATCGACGATGAGGGCCTGCACATCACCGTGGACGGCGAGAGCCGGGTCCTGGAGGTGGACACGATCGTGCTGTGCACGGGTCAGGAGCCGCGCCGCGACCTGTACGAGGAGCTGCTGGCCGCGGGCCGGACGCCGCACCTCATCGGCGGCGCCGACGTGGCCGCCGAGCTGGACGCCAAGCGGGCGATCAAGCAGGGCACGGAGCTGGCCGCGGCGCTGTAGGGGCGCGGTCTCCCGCCTCCCTAGGATGAGCCCATGTCACTCCCGCACGCGATCCTGACCGCCCTGCTGGAGAAGCCGTCCTCAGGTCTCGACCTGACCCGCAGGTTCGACAGGTCGATCGGCTACTTCTGGTCGGCGACCCACCAGCAGATCTATCGCGAGCTGGGACGGCTCGAACGCGACGGCCTCATCCGCGCCCTCCCGGCCGAGCAGCCGGCCCGCGGGCAGAAGAAGTCCTACGAGGTCCTGCCCGCGGGCCGCGCCGAACTGGCCCGCTGGGCGGCCACGTCCCAGGAACCGAAGCCGATGCGCGATGTGCTGCTGCTGCGGCTGCGCGCCGCGGCCGTGGTGGGCACCGAGGGCATCGAGGCCGACCTGCGGCACCATCTCGCCCTCCATCAGCAGCAGTTGATGGAGTATCAGGAAATCGAGAAACGTGACTTCGGGCCGGACAGGGACTCGGCCCAGGACCGCATCCAGCATCTGGTGCTGCGG
The DNA here is from genome assembly GCF_044548405.1 of Streptomyces sp. NPDC052040. Classification (NCBI taxonomy): domain Bacteria; kingdom Bacillati; phylum Actinomycetota; class Actinomycetes; order Kitasatosporales; family Streptomycetaceae; genus Streptomyces; species Streptomyces sp. NPDC052040. The sequence continues at coordinate 14,678 of NZ_JBIUBV010000028.1, forward strand.
GCCGGTATCGATCTGGAGACGTTCTGGATCCAGTGGCTGACCCATGCCCTGGCGGAACTCGGGAACCTGCCCTCACCCCGGTGACCACCCGGCCCGGCCGCCGGGCGCGGTGTGCCGTCGGCCGGGTCACGGGCCGGTCGTCACCGTCACCTCGGGGGAGTAGCCGCCCCAGGTGCCGTCCGGCAGCTTCGCCCGGATCCGCACCCGGTAGGAGACGCCCGCCTGTCGGCCCACGTAGAAGCTGTAGTCGGCCGTGGCGCGCGGCGCCGTCCCGCCCCAGACCAGGGAGGTGGCAGGCCGTCCGTCCAGCTCGATCCCGTACTCCGTGATGACGCCGTCGACCGTCGGCGGCACCCAGGACAGGTCCAGGTAGTAGGCGCCGACGGTCCGGTGCGTCCCGACGCGGAAGCGGGCCGGTGCGGTGCCCGCCCCCTCCTGTGCGCCCGGCGCGGTGGTGAGGGGGACCGGATCGCTCGCCGGGGACACATTCCCGGCCGCGTCGCGGGCGCGGACGGTGAACGAGTAGCGGACGCCCGGCCGCAGCCCGGTGACCACCGTCCCGGTCTGCGCGCCGCCCACACTGTGGATCTTCGTACCGCCCTGCCAGATGTCGTACGACGCCACGCCCCGGTCGTCCGTCGAGCGGCCCCAGACCAGTTGGACCGCTCGGCTCCCCAGCACCTTGCCGCTCGGCCGCCCCGGCGGGGTGGGGGCCCGGGTGTCGGAGGCGACGTCGGCCGGTGTGGTGGCGCGCACCTCGGGACCGGGCGGACCGAGGGCGCCGTCGGTGCCCCGGGCGCGGACGGTGAAGACGTAGGCCGTCGAGGGGGTGAGCCGGACGACGTCCACCATGTGCTCCCCGGCGGACACCTCCGCCATCTTCCTGGTCCCGCAGAAGACCTCGTACCCGGCGACATCCGCGCCGCCGCCCGAGACGCTGTTCCACATGACGTGCACGCTGGTCGCGCTGCCCGCGACGGCGGTCACCCCCAGCGGGGCCGGGAGCAGTCGCCCGCCGTCGTCGCCGGGGCCGCCCAGGGCGCAGGACGCCACCAGGAGCAGCGGACCGCAGATCACCGGTACCAGGGCGCGTCGCAAGGGCCCCTCCCTCCACGGGGATTGGTCTGTACCTGTATCCCATGGGGAGGTCCCGGCAGCAAGAGGGAGGGGCGATGTTCACCGCGGCCCGCTCCGAATACGTATGCTGGAGCCCGAAGCGGCGTGAACTCGCGTTCCTTCCAAGCCAGTTCGTGCCCACGGCGCGGTCCGCTGTCGTCGCCGATCCCGCGCCGGTGAACGCGGCCGGGCGGCCGGAACCCCTTGGGGCCCCGGCCGCCCGGCCGCATCGCGCACCTCGTCGTAACGGGTGCCCGTGTCACTCCTTCCGGTACCCGTACGCCTCCGCGGCCGCCGCCTCCACCGCGGCCAGGTCCGCCCCCGCCGAGGCCGTGACGACCGCGGCGACCGCGCCCTCCACGAAGGGGGCGTCGACCAGCCGTGTGTTCTCGGGGAGTTCGTCGCCTTCGGCGAGCAGCGCCTTCACGGTGAGCACCGCACTGCCGAGATCGGCGAGCACGGCGACCCCGGCCCCCTGATCCGCCGCCGCGGCGGCCGCCGAGACGACCTCGGAGCTGGTGCCGAAGCCGCCGTCGAGCGTGCCGCCCGCCGGGGCGACGGACACCCCCGCGGAACGGCCCGCCAGCGCCTTCGCCAGCTCCGCGACCGACTCGGCGACAGCGGCACTGTGCGACACCAGCACGATGCCCACCAGCTTTCCGGCGGAGTCACTCATCTGCGGCCTCCACCAGTGCGGCGATCAGCAGGGCCGAGGACGTGGCGCCGGGATCCTGGTGCCCGATGCTGCGCGCCCCCAGATAACTCGCCCGGCCCTTGCGGGCCTGGAGCGGCGTCGTCGCCACCGCACCCTCCTCGGCGGCCGCCCGGGCCGCTTCGGCGGAGGTGGACAGCGCCTCCACGGCGGGCACCAGGGCGTCGATCATGGTCTTGTCACCGGGCGCGGCCCCGCCCAGCGCCATGACCCCGTCCACACCGGCCCGCAGCGCCTCGGCCAGCTGCTCCCCGGTGACCTCCTCGGCGTCTCCGAGCGCCTTTCCGGCGCGGCGCAGCAGCGTCCCGTACAGCGGTCCGGAGGCGCCGCCCACCGTCGAGATCAGCTGTTTCCCGGCGAGCTGGAGGACCGCGCCCGGGGTGGCCGGTGCCTCCTTCTCCAGCGTGGCCACGACCGCGCGGAAGCCGCGTTGCAGATTGCTGCCGTGGTCGGCGTCGCCGATCGGTGAGTCGAGCGCGGTCAGTCGCTCCGCCTCGCGGTCGACGGAGGCGGCGGCCGCCGCCATCCAGCGGCGGAAGAAGTCGGCGTCGAGCACTGAATCTCCTTGCATGGTACGGACGTTGACCTCAGTGAGGGTGGTGGAGTGCTCACCTGCCCCAGCGCAGGCCGGGTGTGCTGACCGGGGCGTCCCACAGCCGCAGCAGCTCCTCGTCGATCTGGCACAGCGTGACGGAGGCACCGGCCATGTCGAGCGAGGTGACGTAGTTGCCGACGAGGGTGCGGGCGACCGGGACACCCCGCTCGGCCAGCGCCCGCTGCACCTCGGCGTTGTAGCCGTAGAGCTCCAGCAGCGGGGTGGCACCCATCCCGTTGACCAGGACCAGTACGGGACTGCGCGGCCGCAGGTCGTCGAGGACCGCGTCCACCGAGACATCGGCGATCTCCCGCGCGGTCATCATCGCGCGCCGCTCGCGCCCCGGCTCGCCATGGATGCCGATGCCCAACTCCAGCTCCCCGAGCGGGAGATCGAAGGTCGGAGTGCCCTTCGCCGGGGTGGTGCAGGCGCTGAGGGCGACACCGAAACTGCGCGCGTTCTCCACGACCTGGCGGGCGACGGACTGCACCCGCTCCAGTGGGCGGCCCTCCTCCGCCGCGGCCCCCGCGATCTTCTCCACGAAGAGGGTGGCGCCGGTGCCGCGCCGACCCGCCGTGAAGAGGCTGTCGGTCACCGCGACATCGTCGTTGACCAGAACCTTCGCGATCTGGATGCCCTCGTCCTCGGCCAGCTCGGCCGCCATGTCGAAGTTGAGGACGTCGCCGGTGTAGTTCTTCACGATGAACAGCACCCCGGCGCCGCTGTCCACGGCCGCGGCGGCCCGCACCATCTGGTCGGGCACCGGGGAGGTGAACACCTCGCCCGGACACGCCGCCGCGAGCATGCCCGGACCCACGAAGCCGCCGTGCAGCGGCTCATGCCCCGAGCCGCCCCCGGAAACCAGCGCGACCTGCCCCGCGACCGGGGCGTCCCGCCGTACGATCACCCGGTTCTCCACATCGACGGTCAGCTCGGGATGCGCGGCTGCCATGCCCCGCAGCGCGTCCGTGACCACGGTCTCCGGGACGTTGATCAGCATCTTCATGGGTACCTCCTGAGAAGGTCGGCAGCCATTCCATGGCCTGCGTTTTCGCTGGTCGGAGCAAGGGGGGTTGGTGGTCCTGGTGGTCCGTGACGGCCCGGAGCGGGTTCCGGCGGTACTGATGCTGAGGTGGTGCTGACGTCGGAGATGGGGTGTCAGGTCGGCTGGGCGGTCGGCGAGGTCCTGGCTGGGGTACTGCTGTCGGCAGTATCGGCCTTGCGGCAGCGAAGGTCACGCGCGAGGACGCCTTGGGCGCGCCCCGGCCCCCCTCCGGAAGGCATGCGGCCGCGGTTGCGGTGGCCGCCCAGGCACCCGGGGTGCCGGACCGGTGGGGAGTCGGCGGTTCAGCGGTGGGGTGCGGACTCCTCGAGGTCCGGGGTCAGGGACGCGTCCGCGCCGGGGCACAGGTCCGCGGACCGCTCGGCGTTGGCCGCCGCGAGATGGGTGAGTCCCACGACGAGCATCTCGACGGCCAGCTCGAAACGTTCCGCTGCGGCTTCGGCGCTGAACAGGTCGCGTGTCTTCAGCATGTTGGGGAACCGCGCGGGGAACGCGGCCATGTACTCCCGTATCTCCTTGTCGCGCTGGGCGTGGACCCGGTCGCCGTGCTCGACGGCGCCGAACGTCCACATGCTCATCGCGTAGGCGAACGCCCGGGTGTAGAGGCAGAGCATGTCCGTCGCCTGGGCGGCCTGCCGCATGGACAGTCCGCCCGCCCGCAGGATGGCCATCATCCTCTCCGACTGGAGAAGGTCGTTCGGGCCGACCGGGGTGATGCTCTGGCATCTCACCCGGGCGATGCCCGGATAGGCGGTCATGACCCGGACCTGGCTGCGCAGGACCTCCGTGATCTGCTCGGTCCAGCGCTGCGGATCGGGGTCGGGCACCGGTGCCATCTCCAGCACTCGGTCCAGCATGAGTTCGCTCAGCTCGCTCTTGTTGCAGACGTGCGCGTAGAGAGACGCGGCGCCGGTCTTGAGGGCCTGGGCGACGCGGCGCATGTTCACCGCCTCCATGCCTTCTGCCGCCAGGATTTCCAGGGCGGTGTCGACGATGAGTTCCCGGGACAGTCGCTTGACTGCACGTGGTTCGTGGTTCCAGGCGGACCTAGGGGTCTCCACGTGATCACCTCCGATCTGGGTGAGTGTAACGAATCCCATACTGGACACAAACGCTGTTCGTCCCATAGAACTGTGTTCGTAGGGCGGAATGCTGTTCGCGATGAGGTGGATCATGAACGAACGACGAAAAGCTCGTCCTGGACATTCTGGAGACGGCCTACTCCGCCCGGGGCCACGGAGATTCAGCGGGCCCTGCTGAGCACCCCCGCAAGGGCGCGGACCGGCCCCGCCGTTCGGGACGAACTCCCCGGCTGCCGGCCCCTCACCTCCGTACCGAGCGCCCGTGACCGAGTCTTTCCGGAACGCCCACGGGGCAACCCTGCCAAGGCCCTGCCCGCTCCGCGCCGGTCTCCTCGGCCGTCGTCCACCGCTCACCGTCCGGCGCCCGGCCGACACGGGTCCGCCCTCACCGGCCTTTTCCCGGCCGACTTCACCCGACCACGGGGCGCACCCACCGCGCCCGAAAACGGAATTTCCCTTCTTACTCAACAAGCCGACCTCATCTGCATGGATGTGCGCCGAAACGGAAGAGAAACCCCTTCCCGGCGCACCCGGTTCCGCGCATCGTCCTCGGCCTACCTGCCGGGGCGGGGCAGTGATTTCAAGACGGGAAGCAATACTGTGAAGTTCAATCTGCTCGGGCCTTTGGAAGTGGTGCGCAACGGTGTCTCCTTACCGTTGGGCGGAGTGAATCAACGCGCCGCGTTGGGCTTTCTGCTGCTGTACGCCAACACACCGGTCTCCACCAGCCGGCTCATCGACGCGCTGTGGGACCGGGACGAACCGGCCACCGCTCGGAAGATCCTTCAGAACGCCGTGTCCGGTCTGCGCCGGACGCTCAGCGCCGCCGAGCCCTCCGGCACCCCCTCCTGCTCCCTGGTGACCGGCTCCGGCGGCTATCTGCTCCAGGTGCCGGGGGAGCAGGTCGACCTGTCCCGCCACACCCGGCTCGTCAAACGCGGCCGCAGGGAGCTGGCGGAGGGCTCCTGGGAGCAGGCCGCCCGCACCCTGCGGGAGGCTCTCGGCCTGTGGCGGGGGGAGGCGTTGGCCGATCTGGTCGAGGCGGGCGTGGACTGGCCCGAGTTGACCGCGCTGCGGGAGGAGCGGTGGGCCGCGCTGGAGGACCGCTGCACCGCCGATCTGATGCTGGGGCGCCACCGGGAGGTGATCGACGAGCTGAATGTGGTCCTCGCGGACTCCGGACCCGCGCGGGAGCGGCTGTTCGCGCTGCTCATGCTCGCCCTCTACCGGAGCGGCAGGCAGACGGACGCGCTGGACGTGTGCCGGCAGGCCCAGGCCACGATCTCCGAGGCCTCGGGCATCCGTCCCGGCCGGGAACTGCTGCGCCTGGAGCGGGACATCCTCATCCACGCCCCGGCCCTGCACTCGCCCGCCGCGGCCACCGCCTACTCGACCGACTCCTGGGGGACGCGGTGAGCGGGGGAACGCAGTTCAGGGTCCTGGGCCCGCTGGAGGTCGTACGGCACGGCCGCGAACTCAACCTCGGCGGAATCAAGCAGCGGGCGGCGCTCGGCCATCTGCTGCTCCACGCCAACGAGGTGGTCGCCACGAGCAGACTGATCGCCGCGCTGTGGGACGGCCCGGCGCCGCCGTCGGCCCGCAAGGTGGTGCAGAACGCGGTATGGCGATTACGCCGCCTCCTGGAGTCGGACGGGGAGGGGCAGCACTCCGCCGGTCCGGTCGCCCTGCTCACCCGTACGCCCGGCTATCTGCTGCGGGTCGAGCCGCAGTCGGTGGACCTGTACCGGTTCCGGGCGCTGGTGGACGAGGCCCGGGCGGAGATGGACCGGGGCGCGCCAGATGCCGCGTCCGCGCTGCGGCGCGAGGCGCTCGCGCTGTGGCGGGGTCCCGTCCTCGCCGACCTGGCGGAGACCGGGGTGCTCTGGCCGGAACTGAAGGCGATTCAGAACACCCGCCTGGACGTCCTGGAGGACTTCTTCGAGGCCGAACTCGCCCTGGGGCACCACGATGTGGTGCTGCCGCAGCTCCAGGCGACGGTCGGCGCCGAGCCGCGGCGCGAACGGCTGCTGGGGCAGCTCATGCTCGCGCTGTACCGCAGCGGACGACAGGCGGACGCGCTGACCGCGTACGGCAGGGCCAGGACGGCGCTGATCTCGGACCTCGGTCTGGAGCCGGGCCGCGAACTGCGGGACCTCCAGCGGGCGATCCTCACCCATGACCCGGCCCTGCTGTATGTGCCGGCCCCCGCGCACACCCGCATCACCCCGGGGCAGGAGCCGACCGCCCACCGACCGCCCGCCGCCCAGGAGGTCCCGCCGGTCGTCGCGGCCGACCGCGGAGCCCCCGTACGGGAACGCAGGGAGGTCAGTGTCGTACTGCTGCGGGCCGCATTCGAGGCGGAGTGCGGGCACCCCGACCCCGAACAGGTCGACACCGCGATGGAGTCGGTGAACGAGGTGGTCACCGCCGAGGCACAGCGCTTCGGGGGAACCGTGGCCGCCAAGGTCGGATCGCTCTGGCTGGTGATCTTCGGCGCGCCGCGCAGCCGCGACAACGATGCCATGCGCGCCGTGCTGACCGCACTGGCGATCCGGCACCGCTTCAGCCGCCCGCACCCCGCACTGCGCGGTGTCGGGGTGCGGGCGGCGGTGGACACCGGGGAGGCACTCGTCCGGTACGCCTGCCACGAGGACGGGCCGCTGTCCGCGACCGGCACCGCCCTGGACCGCTGCCACTCCATGCTCCCGCTGGTGCCGCCCGGCGAGGTGTGGGTCGGCGACGGCGTCCGACGGCACACCACGACGAGGATCGACTACCGGCGGGCCCGTACCTCATCGGCCCTGTGGTCCGTGGCGGCGGTCCGTCCGGCGAGCCCCCAGGACCACGGTCTGCCGCTGCTCGACCGCGGTCAGGACATCGAGGTGTTGCTCGGTCTGCTGGAGCGGGCCGGGCCCGGAGGAGGTCCGCCGCTGGCGCTGGTCGTCGGCGAGCCGGGCCTGGGCAAGAGTCGTCTGATCGGCGAGTTCGAGCGGATCGTCCGCCGCCGCGACGGCGAGGACCGCACCTTCGTGGCCCATCTGTTCCCCTGCCAGGTCGACGACAGCCTGCTGGCCGTCGTCGCGGAGGAACTGTCCCGCTGCTGCGGCATCGCACCGCACGACCCGCCGGAGCAGGCCAGGGAGAAGCTCTGGTCGGCCGTGCGGCGGACGGCGGCCACCGCGGAGGAGGCGGACTGGATGTTCACCCAGCTGCTGGTCCTCATCGCGGGCGTCCACGGCTTCGACCCCACCGCGCCCTCCGGAGAGGTGCAGGCGGCCTGGCTGCGCTTCCTGGAGCGGTACGCCGTGGAACGGCCCGTGCTGCTCGTCATCGACGATCTGCACGCCGCCGACGAGGCACTGCTCGACTTCATCGACCGGCAGACCGAACCCTCCGCACGGTCACGCCTGTTCGTGCTCTGCGGGGCGCGCCCGGAACTCTTCCGCCGCCGCCCCGGGTGGAGTTCGCCCAGCGACGACGTGGTGACCGTCCCGCTGGCGCCGCTGCCCGACGCCGTGGTCGAGCAGCAGGTGCGGCTGCTGCTCGACGCCCATGGCATAGGCGTCGGAGCGGAGTCCGCGGTGGGGGCGGGAATGATCCGGGAACTGGCCCGGATCATGGTGATCCTGGCCGACGGAAATCCCCTGTTCGCCGCGGAGTTCGTACGCTGTCTCGCGGACCGGATCCGGTCCGGCGACGTGGCACCCGGCCGGGGGCCGGACGACAGCGCGGCGAGCCTGCTGCCGGTGGCGGTCCGGCGCGTGATCGCGGCCCGGCTGGACGAACTGCCGGGCGGGGCACGGGCGGTGCTGGACGATGTGGCCGTGGCGGGCGGCACCGCGACCGCGGACGCGGTGGCGGCGATGCGGCGATGCGGCGGGGACGCGGCCGCCGCGGTACTGGAGGATCTCACCCGCCGGGGCGTACTGGTCAGAGAGGAGCGGCGCGCCCCCGGGGACGGGGTCCGGTACGCCTTCTGGCACGAACTGGTCGGTCGCGTGGTGTACTCCCGCATCCCGCATGCCCAACGGGCGTCTCAGCGCGCCGTGTTCACCGCCTGGGCGGACCGGCAGGAGCAGCGGCACGGTGGCGGGGACGTCCGGCCCCTGTCGCCGGACGGCCCGGTGGCACGCGGCCTCATCCGCCTGGACCGGCTCGTCCGACGACTGGAGGCCCGGCTGAGGGAGGCTGCCGCGGCGGCCTGAGTGGCAGGGCCGTTCCGGCGGCCGTCTCCGACGTCGAAGCCTGGCGGCCGTCCGGGGCACCCGAGCCGGGACTGCGGATGGCCGCCGGGGTCACCGGGGTCACCGGGGCCGCCGGGCCGACCGGGTCGCCGAGGCCGCCGAGGCCCGGCGGCCGCTCGCGGCCCCCGTCAGCGTGTGGTCTCCGGTGCGGTCGCGCCGCCGAGGAGTACCCGTTCGCCCTCGTCCGGTGTCCCGCGCCCTCGGGCGTGCATTCGGGCGAACTCCACCACCTGCCGGGCCATGGTCTCCAACTGCTCCTGGAGCCGGGGGTCGGCGCAGCGGCCGTCCGCCGTGAAGCCCGTCGCCGCGGTGTTCACCACCACCCCCAGCGGTGTCGGCCAGCCCCGCAGCGCATGCACGATCGTCCGCAGCGCGCCCAGCGTGGACACACCGCTCTGCCAGCCCTGGGCCACGGTCACACAGCCGACGGCGCGCCCGCTGAGGTAGGGGCGCGCGTCGGTGCGCAACTCCTCGACATGGTCCAGGGCGTTCTTCAGCAGCCCGGACGTGCTGCCGTGATAGGCGGGGCTGGCGATCACCACACCGTCCGCCCGGGCCAGCGCCGTCAGCAGCCGCCGGGCAGCCGGGGACACCGCCTCGGCCTGGTCGTAGAGCGGCATCAGCAGGTCGGTGCCCGCGATGGCGGTCACGACCGCACCCTGGCGTTCGGCGGCCGCCAGGGTCGCGCGCAGGGCGCGCTCCGCGGAGGAGTCCGGCCGGGTCGAACCACCGATTCCGAGTACGTTGACTGGTCGCTGCACGGGTGTCCCTCGATCCACGCACAACACCCTACTGAGGCACCTCCATTACCCGTTCTGCAACAGGTAACGATGAATTCCGGCGGAGCGGGACGGGCGATTACAGAGCCGTGGGCGTATGTACCGCGGACATCGCTAGCCTTTCCCGCCGTGGGCACGTCGCGCAGGGTCAGGCACGCCAATGCCGATCGTCCGGTGACCATTTCGCGGAACTGCCCCGAACGCGTGGGAAGAAGCCATCCCGCGAATGGTCCCGAGGAGGAACTGCCATGTCCCAGATCACCGTCGAACGGGTCCCCACCCGCCAGGAGTTGATCGACCGGGCGCGGGAAACGGTCCCGCTGCTGCGGCGCAACGCCGAGCAGACCGAGCGGGAGTCGAAGGTCCCCGAGGAGAACATGTCGGCCCTGCGGGACGCGGGCCTGCTGCGCCTGAGCACCCCGCGCGCCTGGGGCGGCTGGGAACTGCCCATGCGCCACCAGGTGGAGATCCTCTCGGAGCTGGGCCGCGGCTGCCCGTCCACGGGCTGGATCGCCGCCAACCACGCGGCCTCCGTGGACCTGGTGATGCTGATGCCCGAGGCCGGTCTGCGGGAGATCTACGGCGGTGACCCGGACACCGTCATGCTCTCGGCCGCCAGCCTCGACCCGGAGCTGCGGGCCGACCGGGTGGACGGCGGACTCAAGGTCAACGGCCGCTTCCCGTACGCCTCGGGCTGTGAACTGTCCGACTGGGCGTTCCTCGCCTGGGTGCCGGTGTACGACCACGGCAAGCAGACCGGCGTGGCCAACCTGCTGGCGCCCCCCGTCGACCTGCGCATCGAGCACACCTGGAAGGTGGCCGGGCTGCTCGGCACGGGCACCCACGCCATGGTCGCCGAGGACCTGTTCGTACCGGACCGCTTTGTGCAGTTCGCGCCGCTCAAGCCGGACGGCGAGCCCGACTCGCCGGTGCCCGCGACCGTCCTCATCAAGGGCAACCTCCACTCGCTGTCCTCGCTCGTGGGCGCGGCCCGGGGCGCGCTGGACCTGGTCCGCGCGAAGCTGGAGGAGCACAAGCCGCTGGCCTTCTCCACCTACTCCCGCGCGATCGACTCGCTGTCCGTGCAGCAGGAGTTCGCCGAGGCGACGCATCTCATCGACACCGGCATGCTGCACATGCTCGCGGTGGCCGACGGCTTCGACGCGGTACCGGAGGGCGAGGAGGCGTCCCCGGCGGAGCGGGCCCGGCTGCGGATGCACATGGTGAGCTCGCTGGAGCGCTGCCGCGAGGCGATGCAACGGCTCCTTGACCTGGCGGGCACCAGCGGCTTCGCGCAGACCAACCCCGTACAGCGGTACTGGCGGGACCTGGAGATCGGCAGCCGGCATACCGCGCTCAACCGGCCGATGATCTTCGAGGACTACGCCCGGTCCCTGCTCGGCACCGGCGACCCGGTGTCCCTGCTCTTCTGATCCGGGCCGACCCGTACGACACCCTGGCCCCGCCCGGAGTATCGGGCGGGGCCAGGGTGTTGCATGCGGCTCAGACCGCCAGGGCCTCGGCCAGTTCCACCGGCAGCAGCCCGGGGTCCCCGTCGGCACCGAAGCCCGGCGGCAGTTCGAAGCCGTGCGGACCGCGCACCACCTCCGTCGGCGCGTCCGCCCCCGTCAGCCGCCGCAGCACCGGAGCGACCACCACCGTCGTATGCCCCGCGGCCCGCGCCGCGCCGGTCTGCGCCGTGACATCGGCGGCGAGCGTGCCCACCGCGTCCCCGGCCGCCTCGTCGACGAGGAGCGGGAAGACGGTGACCTCCACGGCGGTGCCGTCCGCGGTGCCGCACCGCACGGGCGGGCACGGAGCCATGGCCCGCACCGGCGCCGACCGGGCGACGAAGTCCCGTAGCGTGGCGTCGTCCAGCTCGGCCAGGGACGGGTCGAAGCGCCGCAGCGCCGCCGGAGTGCCCAGCTCGGCGAGGTACGCGACCCGGGCGACGACCGGCCCGGTCCCGGTCCCGGTCCCGCGCACCGGCTCCGGGCGGTAGTCCCGCAGCTGCTCGCGCGGCGCCGGGCCGTCCGCATGGGTCAGCGCGTGCACCAGCCGCAGCGCGTCCCGCCGCCGCAGCACCTCGCAGATGTCGCGGAGGCCCGCCGCCAGCCGGCCGATCGCGGCGTCGTCGATCGTGCAGGACGGCTCGATCCGCAGGGTGTTCGGCGCGCTGCCGGTCGGCATCAGCCGCAGCCCGTGGCGGCGCAGCAGAAAGCCCGAGACGGCGAAACCGAAGAAGCCGCCGCGCGCGTAGTTGCGGATCACCGGGGAGCCCGACTCCGACTGGTCCGCGAACTCGAACCCGAGCAGCAGACCCCGTCCGCGCACCCCGCTCACCACATCGCCGAACTCGGCCCGCACCTCCTCCAGGGCGCCCCGCAACCGGGCCCCGCGCTCGGCGGCCAGCCGGTAGGCCGCCCCGTCGTCGCGCTCCAGCATCTCCAGCACCTGCTCGGTGACCGCGCACGAGAAGCTGTCCTTGGCGAACGTCGAACTGTGCAGCAGCTCGAACTCCTTGACGTACGCGGACCCCCGCACCAGCAGCATCGACGTCTTGGCCAGGCCGCCGCCGACGCTCTTGCCCAGCGTGTAGTAGTCGCCGGTCAGGCCGATCGCCGCACTGGCGAAGAAGGAGCCGGTGCGCCCCGCGCCGGTCTGGATCTCGTCGACGACCAGCGGGCAGTCCACCGCGCGGCACACCTCGGTGATCCGTTCCGCCTGCTGCGCCGTCAGCTCGTTGATCCCGCCCTCGCCCTGGATCGGCTCCACGAAGAAACCGGCCACGAACGGCACACGCCGCCGCCGCACCTCCACCACGCCGTCCTCCACGACGAGGTCGAGCACATACGGCTGCTCCGCCTCGGCGTACTTCAGCGCCTCCTCCGGCCGGTCCGCCGGGACGAACCGAACGCTCGCGCCCAGCCCCTGGAAGGGCAGCCGGAACACCGGATTGTGCGTGAGCTGAAGGCTGCCGACCAGCTTGCCGTGGAAACCGCCCTCCAGCGCGAAGAACTCCGGCGCCCGGCCCAGCGCCTCCGCGTTGCGCCGCCGCACCTCCTCCAGTACGGCTTCGGCGGCCGTGGCCCCTCCGGTGAGTTCGGCGGCCACGGGCGACCACGCGGCCGTCCCCGCACGCACCTGGTCGCAGGCCGCGCGGGCATGCCCGTCCACCTCCTCGGCGAGCGCGCGCAGCCGGAACACCCGGGCCAGCTCGGCGTGTTTCATGGCGGCCTCCACCGCCTCGGCGCCGCTGTTGGCGAAGACCACCTCGTAGGGCTCGTCCACGCCCAGCTCCCGCCGGGCGATCGCGCCCAGCGCCGCCGCCACCCGCTGCGCCTCGGGCCGCCGGGACAGCTGGGCATGGCCGGGGGTGCCCGCGTCCAGCAGCGCCCTGGCGCGGGCCACCAGCTCCGGGTGGTTGTGGCCGAAGAACAGCGAGCCGAAGCCGCCGACGAAGTCGGTGACCGCCCGTTGGCCGCCGCCGTCGTCGGCCAGATACAGCGTGTCGCCCTCGGCGCGCACGTACTCCACGTCCAGACCCCACGCCGAGAGGGCCTTGCCCAGATACCGTTCCGCCAGCTCGTGCATCACGATGCTCCTGTCACAGGGAGGACGCGGGCGCGAACGTCCGCAACGGGTTGATGCGGTCGGCGCCGATCCGCGCGCGAAGCTGGGGCGCGGTGACCCCGAGGCCCGGTTCCGGCGCGAGACACAGCACACCGACCTTGCCGACGTGCTCGTTGTTCTGCACCAGCCGGGTCGCCTCGGGAGCCTCGGCGAGCGGATACAGCGCGGACAGCGTCGGCGCGATCGCACCCGTTGCGACCAGGCGGCTCGTCTCCACCTGCTCCTGGAGGTTGGCGCCATGGCTGCCGATCACCCGCTTGAGCCGCATCCACAGATAGCGGTTGTCGAACTCGTGGTGGTAACCGGTGCTGGAACCGCAGGTGACCACGGTCCCGCCGCGGCCCACGACGAACATCGAGATGCCGAAGGTGGCCCGCCCGACATGCTCGAACACGATGTGCGGGTCGCTGCCCGTCTCCCGGCGGATGATGCTCCCCAGCCGCTTCCCGGCGGCCACGGTGTCCGCCGGAGACGGGTCCGGGTCGTCGCTCAGCCCGATCTCCGCCCGGTTGACCACCACGTCGCAGCCCAGCCGGCGGACGGCCTCGGCCTTGCGCTCCGAGCCCACCACACCGACGGGGATCCCGCCGCCGTTCTTCACGAACTGCACCGCGTACGCGCCGAGGCCCCCGGCGGCGCCCCAGACCAGCACCACATCGCCCTGCTTCATCCGGGCACCGTTGGAGCCGACGAGCATCCGGTACGCGGTGCTGCCGCACATCGGGCTGACGGCGGCTTCCTCCCAGGTCAGATGTGCCGGTTTGGGCACCAGCATGCTGGCCCGCGCGACGGCGAACTCGCCCAGACCGCCGTAGTTCGTCTCGTAGCCCCAGGCGCGCATCTCGGTGCCCAGCATGGCGTCGGCGTGTGTCACCGGCTCCTGCTCGTCGACATGCACCGGGTGCACGACGACATGGTCACCCACCTTCCAGCGGCGCACCCCGGAGCCGATCCGCACGACCACTCCGGCGGCGTCGGAGCCGACCACCTGGAACGGGCGGTCGTGCCGGGCCGCCCAGCCGCCCTGGGCCGCGTACTTGCGCAGGAAGTCGAAGGTCGGGATCGGCTCGAACGTCGCCGACCACACCGTGTTGTAGTTGATCGAGCTGGCCATCACCGCGACGACCACCTCGTCCGGGGCCAGTTCCGGCATGCCCACCGGACCGACCCGCAGCGACTTGCGCACATCCTTGTGCTCGACGTCGCGGAACATGCCGGTGTCCTCGGCACGCAAATGAGCCGCGATGTATTCGTCGGGCAATTCCATGCGCTCGATCGCGTCCGCTGGTCGGTTCTCGAGAATCGCTTCCAGGAATGGATTCACGGCAGCTCCCGGCATCGTCTGGTGTGCTGCGGAATCTAGTCCCGGCCGGGTAATCGCCCGTTCATCGCCGCCGAATCCCGGCTGGATTCCCACGAGTTGCCGGGCAGTTGACCGCCGCGCCTAACGTCGAATCCGTGGCCGTAGACATGCATGACGAAGACCGTTCCCCGGAGCCCGTGGCCGTTGTCGGCATCGCGTGCCGGCTGCCCGGCGCGTCCGGTCCCGACGAGTTCTGGCAGCTGCTGCGGTCCGGCCGCAGCGCGATCACCGAGGCGCCCGGCCACCGGTGGCGCGACGCCCCGGTGCGCCTGCGCCGGGGCGGCTTCCTGGACCGGGTCGAGGACTTCGACGCGGACTTCTTCGGTGTGACACCGCGCGAGGCGGCAGCCATGGACCCCCAGCAGCGCCTCGCACTGGAACTGGGCTGGGAGTCCCTGGAGGACGCCGGGATCGTGCCGGGCCGTGTCCGCGGCACCCGGCTCGGTGTCTTCCTCGGCGCGATCGCCGACGACTACGCCCGGCTCACCGCGCAGGCCGGCCGGGACGCCGTGTCGCCGCACACCCTGGCCGGGCTGGGCCGCGGCCTGATCGCCAACCGGCTGTCCTATGTGCTCGGCGCGCGCGGTGCCAGCATGACCGTCGACACCGGCCAGTCGTCCTCCCTGGTCGCCGTCCAACTGGCCTGCGCGAGCCTTGAGTCGGGGGAGTCGGAGGTCGCCCTCGCGGGCGGGGTGCAGCTCAATCTCACCGGCGCCGCGACCGTCGGCGTCGAGCGGTTCGGCGGACTGTCCCCGGACGGCGAGTGCTGGACCTTCGACGCCCGCGCCAACGGGTATGTCCGCGGTGAGGGCGGCGCGGTGGTGGTGCTCAAGCTCCTGCGCCGGGCCCTGCTCGACGGCGACGACATCCGGTGCGTGATCCGCGGCGGCGCGGTCAACAACGACGGCGGCGGCGCCGATCTGACCACCCCCGACCCGGACGCGCAGCGCGAGGTCATCGAGACGGCGTACCGCCGGGCCGGTGTCGACCCGGCGGCCGTCCAGTACGTCGAACTGCACGGCACCGGAACCCGGGTGGGCGACCCCGTCGAGGCGGAGGCCCTCGGGGCCGCCCTCGGCCGGTCACGGACCGCCGAACAGCCCCTGCTGGTCGGCTCGGTGAAGACCAACGTGGGCCATCTGGAGGCGGCCGCCGGTGTCACCGGCCTGCTCAAGGTGGTGCTCGCGCTGCGGGCGCGCGAGCTGCCCGCCAGCCTCAACTACCGCAGCCCCAACCCCCGGATCCCGATGGACGACTGGCGGCTGCGCGTGCACGACCGGCTGGGCCCCTGGCCCCGGCCGGACGCGCCCCTCGTCGCCGGGGTCAGCTCCTTCGGCATGGGCGGCACCAACTGCCACCTGGTCCTGGAGAGCGCCCCCGCCCCGGTCGCCGGGGACCCCGCCCCGGGCCCGCTCGTCGAGGACCCCGCCCCGGCGGCATCGGCGCGTCATGCGGTGCCGCTGCCGCTGCCGCTGCCGTACCCCGTGTCCGGTCATGACCCGGTGGCGCTGCGGGCCCAGGCCCGCCGCCTCGCCGACTGGCTCCGCGACCGTCCCGAGGTGCGCCCGGCCGACCTCGCGGCCTCCCTCCTCACCACCCGCACCGCGTTCCCCGCGCGCGCCGTGGTGGTCGCCGACGACCGCGACACCCTGCTCACCCGGCTCGACGCACTGGGCGACGGCACCCCGGGAGCGGGGACCGTCGAGGGCGAGACCGGCACCGGTGAGGTCGCGGTCCTGTTCACCGGGCAGGGCGCCCAACGGCTCGGCATGGGACGCGAGTTGTACGCCGCCCATCCCGCCTTCGCCGCCGCCTTCGACGAGGTGTGCGCACACCTCGACCCCCTGCTGGACCGGCCGCTGCGCGAGGTCCTGTGGGCCGAACCCGGCACGCCCGAAAGCGACGTGCTGCACCGCACCGAGTACGCCCAGCCCGGCCTGTTCGCCGTCGAGGCCGCGCTCCACCGGTTCGTCACCGGCCTCGGCGTACGGCCCGCCCTGCTGCTCGGCCACTCCATCGGTGAGCTGGCGGCCGCCCATGCCGCCGGGGTGCTGACCCTGGCGGACGCCTGCACCCTGGTGGCCGCGCGGGGGCGGCTGATGCAGGCACTGCCCGAGGGCGGTGCGATGGCGGCCGTGGAGGCGGGCGAGGACGAGGTCCGGGACCTGCTCGACGGCACGGACGGCCGGGTGGGGCTCGCCGCGGTCAACGGGCCGCGCGCCGTGGTGGTTTCGGGTGACACCGACGCCGTCGACCGGTTCGCCGACCGGTGGCGCGCCGCAGGCCGCCGGACCCGTCGGCTCCGGGTCAGCCATGCGTTCCACTCGCACCGGATGGACGGGATGCTGGACGAGTTCCGCACGGTCGCCCGCTCCCTGACCTACGCGCCGCCACGGACGAAGGTCGTCTCCAACCTCACCGGCGCCCTCGCCACCGCCGACCAGCTGTGCGACCCGGAGTACTGGGTCCGGCACGTACGGGGTGCCGTCCGGTTCCTCGACGGCGTACGCACCCTGGACGCGGCGGGTGTCACCACCTATCTGGAACTCGGGCCGGACACGGTCCTCGCCGCCGCGGCCAGGTCCGGCGTCCCGGACGGCCGCCGGTTCCTCGGCGTCCTGCGCGCCGACCGTCCCGAGCCCGCGACGCTGGTGGAGGCCCTGGCGGGCCTGTACACGGCGGGCGCCGACGTGGACCTGACGGCCCTGACCGGCGGCGGAGCCCGTGTCGCCCTGCCCACCTACGCCTTCCTGCGGCGCAGCCACTGGCTGCCCGACCTGACGTCCGCCGCGGCGCCCCCCGTACCCGACGCGGCCACGGCCACGGCACCCCCCGTGTCCGAAACGCCCGGCGCCGCGACGGCACCGACGGCACCCCCCGCGTCCGACCCGCCCGGCGCCGCGCCAGCGCCGACGGCACCCGACCCGGCGGCCGCCCCCGCCCCGCCCGACGACGACCCGCTGGACCTGGTGCGGCGGCACACCGCCGCCGTGCTCGGCTCCGACACACCCGGCCGGATCCCGGCCGACCGGGCCTTCCGCGATCTCGGCCTCACCTCGGCCACCGGCATGGAGCTGACCGCCCGCCTGGCCACCGCGACCGGCCGGACCCTGCCGGACACCCTGGTCTTCGACCACCCCACCCCCGGCGAACTCGCCCAATTCCTGCGCTCCGGCGCCGACGTGGCCGACGAAGGGGTGCCGGGAGCCGCCCCCGGGGCAGCGGACGACCCCGTCGCGATCGTCGGCATGGCCTGCCGCTTCCCCGGCGGCGTACGGTCCCCGGAGGACCTGTGGCGGATCGTGGCCGACGGCGTCGACGCGATCGGCGACTTCCCCGCCGACCGCGGCTGGGACACCGACCGCCTCTACGACCCCGACCCCGGGCGCCGCGGCTCCTCCTACGTCCGCGAGGGCGGCTTCCTCACCGATGTGGCCGCCTTCGACGCCGCGTTCTTCGGCATCAGCCCCCGCGAGGCCGCCGCGCTCGACCCGCAGCAGCGGCTGCTCCTGGAGACGTCGTGGGAGTCCCTGGAACGCGCGGGCATCGACCCCCAGTCGGTGCGCGACAGCGACACCGGGGTCTTCGTGGGCGCCACCTTCCAGGAGTACGGCCCGCGCATGGGCGAACCGAGCGACGGCTCGGACGGATACCTCTACACCGGCACCACCCCGAGCGTCGCCTCCGGACGCATCGCCTACGTCCTCGGCCTGCGCGGCCCCGCCGTCACCGTGGACACCGCCTGTTCGGCGTCGCTCGTCGCCATGCACTCGGCGGTGCGCGCCCTGCGCGGCGGCGAATGCACGCTCGCACTCGCGGGCGGAGTGACCGTCATGCCGACGCCGGGTGTGTTCGCCGAACTGAGCCGGCTCGGCGGGCTGTCCCCCAACGGCCGGTCCAAGGCGTTCGCCGCGGCCGCCGACGGCACCGGCTGGGCCGAGGGCGCCGGAATGCTGGTGCTGGAACGCCTCTCCGAGGCGCGCCGCCACGGCCATCCGGTGCTCGCCGTGATCCGCGGTTCGGCGACCAACTCCGACGGCCGCTCCAACGGCCTCACCGCGCCCAACGGCTCGGCGCAGCGCCGGGTCGTCCGCCGGGCCCTGCACGCGGCGGGGCTGACGGGCGCCGAGGTCGACGCGGTGGAGGCGCACGGCACCGGCACCCGGCTGGGCGACCCGATCGAGGCCGGAGCGCTGCTCGCGACCTACGGCCGGGACCGCTCCGGGGACCGCCCGCTGTGGCTCGGCTCGGTCAAGTCGAACATCGGGCACACCCAGTCGGCCGCGGGCGTGGCCGGTGTGATCAAAATGGTCATGGCGCTGCGGAACGAGAGTCTGCCGCGCACCCTGCACATCGACGAGCCGACCCCCGGCGTCGACTGGAGTTCGGGCGCGGTCCGTCTGCTGACCGAGCCGGTGGACTGGCCGCGCACCCCCGGGCGGCCGCGGCGGGCCGGTGTCTCCTCGTTCGGCATCAGCGGCACCAACGCCCATCTGATCCTGGAGGAGGAGCCCGCGCTGCACGGCGCGGAACCGCCGCGCGGGCCGAGCGCCGGTCCGGTGGCCTGGCCGCTGTCGGCGAAGACCCCGGCCGCGCTGCGCGCCCAGGCCGCCCAGCTGCGCGCCCACCTCGCGGAGCATCCCGGACTCGCCCCCGCCGATGTGGCGTTCTCGCTGGCCCACGGCCGCGCCGCACTGCGCAGCCGGGCGGTCGTCGTGGCCGCCGGTCCCGCGGACCTCGCGGACGCCCTCGGCGCGCTGGCCGACGACACCCCGGCCGCGGGAGTCGTTCAGGGAACCGCCGGTGACCCGGGCCGGGTCGCCTTCGTCTTCCCCGGCCACGGCGCGCAGTGGCCGGGCATGGCCAACGCACTGTACGAGCGGGCCCCGGCGTTCGCCGCCCGGCTGGACGCGTGCGCCGCCGCCATCGACCCCCTCGTCGACTGGTCCCTGCTCGACACCGTGCTCGGCCGCCCGGGCGCCGCCGACTGGGAACACAGCGATGTGGCCCAGCCGGTGAACTTCTCGGTGATGGTGTCCCTCGCCGCCCTCTGGGAGGCGCACGGGGTGCGCCCCGCGGCGGTCGTCGGGCACTCGCAGGGCGAGCTGGCCGCCGCCTGCGTCGCCGGGGCACTGACCCTTGAGGACGCCGCGACGATCGTGGTGCGCCGCAGCAGGCTGTTCGCCGAGGAACTGCCCGGCCGCGGCATGATGGCCGCGGTCGAACTCTCCGCGGACGCCGTGCGCGGCCGGATCGCCGAGCGGGACGCCCGCGTCGACCTCGCCGTCGTCAACGGGCCGGTCGCGGTCACCGTCGGCGGAGAGCCGGACGAGATCGAACGCTTCGTGGCCGACTGCAAGGCCGACGGCATCCGCGCCCGGATCGTGGTGCGCGCGGGCGCCTCGCACTGCGCCATCGTCGACCCGCTGCGCGAACCCCTCCTGGAACTGCTCTCCGGCATCGCCCACCACGAGCCGCGCCTCCCCTTCTACTCGACCGTCACCGGGGCACCGCTCGACGCCGGAGAACTCGACTCCGGCTACTGGTTCCGCAACGCCCGCGAACCGGTCGACTTCCAGGGCACCGTGCTCGCGCTGCTCGGCGACGGCCATGGCACCTTCGTCGAGTGCAGCACCCACCCCTTGCTGCTGTCCGCGCTGCTCGACACCGCGGACGAGGCCGGGCACCAGCCGGTGGCGGTCGGCACCCTGCGCCGCGACGAGGGCGGCCCGGAACGCTTTCTGCGCTCGCTCGCCGAGGCCCAGGTCCGTGGCGTCGCCGTGGACTGGGACGCCGTACTCGACGGCACCGGGGCCCGCCGGGTCGACCTGCCCACCTACCCCTTCCAGCGGCGCAGGCACTGGCTGGCGCCCGCGACCGGACCGGCCGATGTCGCGGCCGCGGGGCTCGCCCCGGCCGGACACCCGCTGCTCGGCGCGGTCCTCACCGCCGTAGCGGACGACCGGGTCGAACTGACCGGCCGGGTGTCGCCGCGCACACCCGCCTGGCTCGCGGACCACGCCGTCGGCGGCACCGCACTGCTGCCGGGCACCGCGTATGTCGAGCTGGCGCTCCGGGCCGGGGACGAGGTCGGCTGCGCCCACGTCGAGGAACTGACCGTGGAACGGCCACTCCTGGTGCCCGCGGGCACCGCGATGCACCTGCGGGTCACCGTCGACGCGCCCGACCCCGACGGCGGACGGCCCCTCGCGGTCTACGCCCGGCCCGCCACCGACGGCGACACCCCCTGGACCCGGCACGCCTCCGGAACCCTGTCCCACGCCACCACCACCGTCACGGCCGCTCCCGCCACCGGGGCTCTCCCGGACGGCACCACCACCGTCGGGGCCGCCGCCTGGCCGCCGCCGGGCGCGGAAACCGTCGATGTCACCGGGTTCTACGCGGACCGGGAGACCGACGGCTACGGCTACGGTCCCGCGTTTCGGGGGCTGCGCGCCGCCTGGCGCCGAGGCGACGAGATGTACGCCGAAGTGGCCCTCGACGAAGCCCACCATGCCGACGCCCGCCACTACGCCGTACACCCCGCCCTGCTGGACGCGGCCCTGCACGCCGAGCTGCTGCGCACCCCCGCGGCCGGTCCCGGACAGCTGCGGCTGCCGTTCGCCTGGTCCGGTGTGTCCGTACCGACGGCCGGGGCCACCACGCTGCGGGTCCGCGTCGCCCCGGCGGGCGGCGACGCGGTGAGCGTGACCGCCACCGATCCGGCGGGCACCCCGGTGGCGGCCGTCGCGTCGCTGCTGCTGCGGCCGGTGCCCGCGGCGGACCTGACCGGCGGACCCACCGGCGGCAGCGAGCTGTTCGGAGTCGACTGGCAGCGGCTGCCGGACGGCCCGGACACCGCGGCCGAGCTCACCCTGCTGGACGCGGCACCGTCCGACGGGACCGCGGACCCGTTCGCCCGCGCCACCACCGCCCGCGTCCTGGAGGCCCTGCGCGCCCGGCTCACCGAGGAACACCCCCCGTCGGCGCGGCTGGTCGTCCGCACCCGCGGCGCGGTCGCGGTCCGCGACGACGCCGAGGTCACCGACACCGCCCAGGGCGCGGTGTGGGGACTCGTACGGTCCGCGCAGGCCGAACACCCGGACCGGTTCGTGCTGGTGGACGCCGACAGCGCGGCCGACGAGAGCGCCGTCCGGCGCGCCGCCGCGCTCGCCGTGGCAGCCGGTGAGGCGCAGGCAGCGATCCGCGGCGGCGACCTCCTCGTACCGCGCCTGGTCCGGGCGACCACCGCAGCCCGGACCGTCATCGACCCGCACGGTACGGTCCTGGTCACCGGCGGACTCGGCGCCCTCGGCGGCGACATCGCCCGGCACCTCGTCCACGCCGGGGCCCGGCACCTCCTCCTCACCGGGCGGCGGGGCGCCGACACCCCCGGCGCCGATGAACTGAGCGCCGAACTGGCGGAGTTGGGCGCTCAGGTCACCCTCCGCGCCTGCGATGTGGCCGACCGCACCGCGCTCGCCGAACTGCTCGCCGGTGTCCCGGCCGAGCACCCGCTGACCGCCGTGTTCCACCTGGCCGGGGCGGTCGACGACGGCCCGCTGGAGGACATGACACCCGAGCGCCTGGCGGCGGTCCTGCGCCCCAAGACCGACGGCGCGGTCCACCTGGACGAACTCACCCGCGACCTCCCGCTGTCGGCGTTCGTCCTGTTCTCCTCCGCCGTGGGCGTGCTCGGCACCCCCGCCCAGTCGGCCTACGCGGCCGCCAACGCCTTCCTGGACGCCCTCGCACACCGCCGCCGGGCCCAGGGGCTGCCCGGACTCTCCCTGGCGTGGGGACTGTGGGCCCGCACCAGCGGTCTGGGCAGCCTCGCCGAGGCCGATGTGGCACGGCTGCGCCGGGCCGGGCTCGCCCCGATGTCCACGGCGGACGGACTGGCCCTGTTCGCCGCGGCACTCGGCGGCGAACGGGCCCTGCTGCTGCCCGCCCACCTCGACTTCACGGCACTGCGCCGCCGGGCCCGGGAGAGCGGCCTGCCGCCCCTGTTCCGCGGACTCGTCCGCACACCGGTCCGTGCGACCGCCGGCCCGGCAACGGCGGAGAACGGGCTGGCCGGACGGCTGGCCGGGCTCTCCCGGCCGGACCAGGACCGCCATCTGCTGGACCTGGTCCGCGCCCACGCGGCCACGGCCCTCGGCCATGACGCGGCCGACCGGGACACCATCCCCGCGGACCGCGCGTTCCGCGAGTCCGGCTTCGACTCGCTCACCGTGGTGGAGCTGCGCAACCGGCTGCGCGCCGCGACCGGCCTGGCCCTGCCCGCCACCGTACTGTTCGACCACCCCACCCCGGCCGCCCTCGCCGCCCATCTCCGCGAGCGCGCGCTCAGCGACACCTCCCCGTCCACGCAGAACACCTCTTCCACGCGGAACATCTCTTCCACGCAGGCCACCTCTTCTACGCAGGCAACTTCTTCCGCGCAGGCCACCGCGTCGGCGCAGACCACCCCGGCGGCCGGTCCGTCACGGCCCGTCGACGACGACCCGATCGCCATCGTCGCCATGGCCGGCCGCTTCCCCGGCGGCGCGGCCGACCCGGAGGGACTGTGGCGGCTGGTCGCCGACGAGGTCGACGCGATCGGCGACTTCCCCGACGACCGCGGCTGGGACACCGGCCGCCTCTTCGACCCGGACCCGGAAGCCACCGGCCGCTCGGCCACCCGCCACGGCGGATTCCTGTACGACGCGGGGGAGTTCGACGCCACCCTCTTCGGCATCAGCCCCCGTGAGGCCCTCGCCATGGACCCCCAGCAGCGGCTGCTCCTGGAGGTCTCCTGGGAGACCTGGGAACGCGCCGGGATCCCGCTCTCCGATGTGCGCGACAGCCGCACCGGCGTGTTCATGGGCGTCGCCTACCACGACTACGCCGCCCGCGCCGAGTCCCTCCCCGAGGGGACCGAGGGCTATCTGATGACCGGCAGCGCGGGCAGTGTGGCGTCCGGCCGGATCGCCTACACCTTCGGTCTGCACGGTCCGGCGATCACTGTGGACACCGCCTGCTCCTCCTCCCTGGTCGCCCTGCACCTCGCGGTCCAGTCACTGCGGAACGGCGAATGCGACATGGCGCTCGCCGGCGGGGTCAGCGTGATGGCCACCCCCACCACCTTTGTCGAGTTTTCGCGTCAGCAGGGGCTGGCGGTGGATGGTCGGTGCAAGTCGTTCGGGGTGGGTGCGGATGGGACGGGGTGGTCGGAGGGGGTGGGGGTGTTGTTGGTGGAGCGGTTGTCGGATGCGTGTCGGTTGGGGCATCCGGTGGTGGGTGTGGTGCGGGGTTCGGCGGTGAATCAGGACGGTGCGTCGAATGGGTTGACGGCGCCGTCGGGTGTGGCGCAGGAGCGGGTGATTCGTGCGGCGTGGGCGGATGCGGGTGTGTCGGGTGCGGATGTGGATGTGGTGGAGGGGCATGGTACGGGGACGCGGCTGGGTGATCCGATCGAGGCGCAGGCGCTGTTGGCGACGTACGGCCAGGACCGGGGTGAGCGGGGTCCGGTCTGGCTGGGCTCACTGAAGTCCAACATCGGCCACACCCAGGCCGCGGCGGGCGTCGCCGGAATCATCAAGACCGTACAGGCCATGGCCCACGAGCGGATGCCCCGCACCCTGCACGCCGAGCGGCCCACCCCGGAGGCCGACTGGGACCTGGGCGGCGTCCGGCTGCTCGACAAGTCCCGTCCCTGGCCGCGGACTTCAGGCCGGGTGCGGCGGGCGGGGGTGTCCTCCTTCGGTATCAGCGGCACCAACGCCCATGTCGTGATCGAGGAGCCGCCCGCCGCCGAGGACACCGCCCCCGCGCCGGAGCGGAACGCCCCGCCCGCACTGCCTTTCCTCCTCTCGGCAGGCTCCGCCGACGCACTCCAGGGCCAGGTCGAGCGCCTGACGGCCCGGTTGACGGACGGCATGGCGGATCCGCTGGACATCGCCTACTCCCTTGCCACGAGCCGGACTCCGCTGCCGTACCGGACCGCCGTCGCCGCACACGGCTCCACCGACGCCGCCGAACAGCTGGCCCGAGCCCTCCCCGAACTCGCCTCCACCGAACGCCGGGTGGGTGTGGTGTTTTCGGGTCAGGGGGCGCAGTGGGCGGGGATGGGGTCGGGTTTGTCGGCTGCGTTTCCGTTGTTCGGTGAGGTGTT
>NZ_JBIUBV010000029.1:0-29766 GCF_044548405.1 Streptomyces sp. NPDC052040
CACCGACGACGCACCACCGCCCCGACAACCCCCCGGCGAGACCCTCCTCGGCCACCTCCGACCACTCCACCCCCACCAGCCAGTCCGCCCACTCCTGTGCGGTGGGCCGGGCCGGTGCGGCCGGGGCCTCCTCCGTGAACCAGTGGCGTTCGTGCTGGAAGGGGTAGGTCGGGAGGGCGATCCGGCGGGCTGCCGGACGGCGGTCCCGGTGGAAGGCCGTCCAGTCCACGGGGACACCGCGGACATGGAGCGCGGCCAGGCTGCCGAGGAGTTCGGACCGGTCGCGGCCGGGGCGCAGGCTGGGCAGCCAGAGCGCGTCGGCGTCGGGCAGGCAGTCCCGGCCGAGGCCGAGCAGCACGGGCCGGGGGCCGATCTCCACGAAGGCGCGGGCGCCCGAGGCGTGCAGGGCGCGCAGTCCGTCCGCGAAGCGCACCGGGGCCAGGGTGTGGCGGGCCCAGTACGCGGGGTCGGACAGCTCCTGCGCGGCGACGGGAGCACCGGTGACGTTCGAGATCAGGGGGATACGGGGGGCGGAGAACCGCACGGTGCGGGCCACCTCGGCCAGGGAGCCGGTCATGGGCTCCATGAGCGGCGAGTGGAACGCGTGCGAGACCCGCAGATCGCGTCCGGTGACACCCTGGGCGGCGAGTTCGGCGACCGCCTCGCGCACCTGGGCTCCGTCGCCGGAGACGACCACGGCCTCCGGTCCGTTCACGGCGGCGACGGACACCAGCGGGTGGCGTCGTACGACGTCCTCGATCTGCTCGGGGCGGCCGCGCAGGGAGACCATCACTCCCCCGGACGGCAACTCCTGCATCAGCCGGGCGCGTTCGGCGACCAGACGCAGACCGTCGGCGAGGGAGAACACCCCGGCGACGCAGGCGGCGACGTACTCGCCGACGCTGTGCCCCAGCACCGCGGCGGGCTCGACGCCCCACGACCGCCACAGCCGGGAGAGGGCGTACTCCACGGCGAACAGGGCCGGTTGGGTGAAGCGGGTGTTGCGCAGTTCCCCGGCGGCGGCCTCCGTGTCGGCCGGGTCCGGGTAGAGCAGTGCGGTGAGCGGTCGGCCCAGGAGCGGGTCCAGGATCTTGGCGCACTCCTCGACGGCCCGGCGGAAAACCGGCTCCGTCTCGTACAGTTCGCGCCCCATGTCCGGGTACTGGGAGCCCTGTCCGGTGAAGAGGAAGGCGACCTCCGGGACCGAACGCGCGCCGCGGACCTGGCCGTCGACGGTGCCGGTGCCGCCCTCGGTGAGTCCGCCGACCAGCTCGGCGGCGGAGGCGGCGACGACCGCTCGGCGGTGTTCGAGATGGCTGCGCCCGGCGTTGGCGGTGAGGCAGACGTCGTCGAGCGAGGCTCCGCCCGCGCCCCCGGCCAGGAAGGCGGCGGTCCGGGCGGCCGCCTCGGCGAGGGCCGCCGGGGTCGCGCCCGAGACGGTCAGGAGGTGCACGGTGCCGTCGGCGGCGGGTGCCTGCGCGGTGGCGTCCGCGACGAGGTCCTCGGCGGCCGGACTCTCCAGGACCACATGGCAGTTGGTGCCGCTGAAGCCGAAGGAGCTGACCCCGGCGAGCCGACGGTCCTCCGGCCAGGGCTCCAGGGCGGTGGGCACGGTGAGCGGCAGCTCGTCCCAGTCGATCAGCGGGCTCGGGTTGTCCAGGTGCAGGGTGGGCGGGATGACGCCCGCGCGCAGGGCGAGGACGGCCTTGATGACGCCCGCGACACCGGCGGCCGCCTCCAGATGGCCCATGTTCGACTTGACCGAGCCGACCGCCAGCGGGCGGGTGCGGTCGGCGAAGACCGCACCGAGGGCGGCGGCCTCGATGGGGTCGCCGAGCGCGGTGCCGGTGCCGTGCGCCTCGACGTACCCGATCTCGTGCGGTGCGGTGCCCGCGTCCCGCAGCGCCTGCCGGATGACGTCCTGCTGCGAGGGTCCGTGCGGCACGGTCAGTCCGCTGCGGTGCCCGTCCTGGTTGGCGGCGCTGCCACGGACGACGGCGAGGACGCGGTCGCCGTCCCGGCGGGCGTCGGCGAGCCGCTTGAGGACGATCATTCCGCAGCCCTCGGCGCGCACATAGCCGTCGGCGGCGGCGTCGAAGGGCTTGCAGCGGCCGTCGGGGGACATCATGCGCGCCTTGGAGAGGCTGATCGTCTCGTGCGGGGTGACGATCTGGTTGACGCCGCCCGCGAGCGCCAGGTCGCAGGCTCCGGCGCGCAGGTTCATCACGGCCAGGTGCAGCGAGACCAGGGAGGACGAGCAGGCGGTGTCCACGGAGAGCGAGGGGCCCCTCAGCCCGAGGAAGTACGACAGCCGTCCGCTGGCGGTGCTGGTGGTGCTGCCCGAGCTGAAGTAGCCGTCCAGGGCGTCGGCGCCCTGTCCGACCATGGCCTCGCGGTAGTCGACGTTGCTGATGCCGACGAAGACGCCGGTGCGGGCGGGCAGGCTCTTCACCGGCATGCCCGCGTCCTCGAAGGCCTCCCAGGACACCTCCATCAGCAGCCGCTGCTGGGGGTCGA
The DNA here is from genome assembly GCF_044548405.1 of Streptomyces sp. NPDC052040. Classification (NCBI taxonomy): domain Bacteria; kingdom Bacillati; phylum Actinomycetota; class Actinomycetes; order Kitasatosporales; family Streptomycetaceae; genus Streptomyces; species Streptomyces sp. NPDC052040. The sequence continues at coordinate 2,518 of NZ_JBIUBV010000029.1, forward strand.
CGCTGGCCGCCTCACGGGCGGAGATGCCGAACAGCGCGGCGTCGAAGCCGCTGAGGTCGTCCAGGAAGCCGCCGTGCCGGGTGGACATCCGGCCGGGCGCGTCCGGGTCGGGGTCGTAGTAGGCGTCCACGTCCCAGCGGTCGGCGGGCACCTCGGTGATCGCGTCGCGGCCCTCGGCGAGCAGCCGCCAGTACGCCTCGGGGCTCCCGGCGCCCGGGAAGCGGCACCCCATGCCCACGATCGCGACCGGCTCCCGGTCCCCCGCCCCGGAGCGGGCCCGGGCTAGCTGCTGCTCCAGTTCCTCGATCCGGGCCAGGGCCCCCTTGAGCAGGGCCTCGTAGCGGTCGTTCTTCTCACCCATCGAAGTTCCCGATCCCCAGCTTCTTGGCCAGCAGTTCCGCCACGTCGTCGGCCCCCGTGCCACCGGTGTCGCCGTCGTCACCGTCGGCGGGGCCGCCGGTGGCACCGGTGCCGTCGTCCGCGGGCCCGTCCGCGTCGTCGTCGAGCCCCAGGACCTCACCCAGATGCCCGGTCAGGGACGACAGCGTCGGGTAGTCGAAGACGACGGTCTGGCGGAGGCGGCAGCCGAGTACGGTCTGCAGCCGGTTGCGCAGTTCGATGGAGCCCAGCGAGTCCAGGCCCAGCGAGAACAGGCCCACGTCCGGCTCCAGTCCGGTGTCCGAGCCCAGGGCGTGCACCACCTGCTCCCACACCGCGTCGGCGAGCAGCCGGTGGCGGCGGAGCGGGTGCTCGGCCGCCAGCCGGTCCCGGAAGGCGGCTGGTGCGGCGGGGGTGGTGCCCGCCGCCGGGCGCGGCCGGAAGCCGGACAGGAACGGCACCGGGCCGATCTGGTGCTCCAGGAAGCGGGGCCAGTCGATGGGCAGTACGGCGACGGCACCGCCCTCGGGGGCGACCCCGAGCAGCGCGCCGAGCGCGTCCACGCCCTGGCGGAGCGGGATGACGCCCTCGCCCATGCGTTCCAGCTTCTCGTCCAGGCCCAGCCGGGCGCTCATGCCCGCCCCGGCCCAGGAGCCCCACTGCACGGCCAGGGCCGGGAGTCCGAGGCCCCGGCGGTAGGAGGCGAGTCCGTCCGTATAGGCGTTGGCGGCCGCGTAGTTGGCCTGGCCGGGCGCGCCCAGCGCGGAGGACACCGAGGAGAACAGCACGAAGAAGTCGAGCGGCAGATCGCGGGTGAGCCGGTGCAGCAGCCAGGCGCCGTGCGCCTTGGCGCCGTGCGTCCGGGCGAACCGCTCGGCGGTCTGCTCACCGAGGATCCCGTCGTCCAGGACGCCCGCGAGGTGCAGTACGCCCCGCAGCGGCGGCAGTTGGGGGTCCTCGGCGATCCGCCGCAGGCACTCCGTGAGCGCCCGCTCGTCGCCGACGTCCACGGCGGCGGTGTCCACCCGGCATCCGGCGGATCGCAGTGCGTCGAGCGCCTCGGTCGCGGCCGGTCCCGGCGCGCCGCGGGAGGCGAGCACCAGATGGCGCGCGCCCCGCTCGTGCAGCAGCCGCGCGGTCTCCAGGCCGAGCCCGCCGAGGCCGCCGGTGACGAGGTAGGTGGCGTCCGGGGAGACGACCGGGCCCTCGGGGGCGGCGGGGGCGGTCCGGGTGAGCCGGGCCAGCTGGCGGATGCCGTCGCGGTGGCCGATCTGGTCCTCGTCCGATCCCCCGGCGGCCAGGGCCAGTTCGGTGGCGAGGGCGGTGGCCTGCGCGGCGGCGGGCCGGGCCGGGTCGAGGTCGATCTGCACCGGCCGCAGATCCATCTGTTCGAGTCCCACCACCCGGTCGAGGCCCCACAGGGCCGCCTGGGCCGGGTCGGTCACCTCGTGTCCGGCCACGGCCTGCGCGCCCCGGGTCACCACGCACAGCCGGGGCATCTCGCCGCCCCGCCCGGTGAGGGCCTGGACGAGGTGCAGCAGCCGTACGGAGTGGTGGAGCGCGGTGCCGGGATGGGCCGGGGTCCCCGGCCCGGGGTCGTCGTCCGTGACGGCAGGGTCGTCGTCCGTGGCGGCGGGCGCGTCGGGCTGTTCGGCGGGCCAGGCGGCCACGACCAGGCCCGGCTGCCCGTCGGGGGCGGCCGGTGCCCGGTCGAGCAGGCGCCGCAGCTCCTCGGGGCCGGTGGCGCCGGACGGGTCGAGGGCGTGGACCGTGGCGCCGTGGGCCCGGGCCGCCTCGGTCAGGGCCGGGGCGAGCGGGCCCTCGGACAGGACCAGCCAGTGGCCGCCGCGGCCCGCGCCCGACGGAGCGGGCTGCGGTGTCCAGGACGTGCGGTACAGCCAGTCGCGCCAGGCGGCGCCGGGGCGGCCCAGCATGGCTCCGCGCTGGGCCCGCTTGAGCAGGACGCCCTCCATGGTGAGGACGACCCGGCCGTCGCCGTCGTAGAGGTCGACATCGCCGTAGAGGGTCTCGGGGTCGTCGGTGTCCGCGGGGCGCAGCCGGGCGTGGCACCAGGCGAAGGTGCCCACCCTCTCGTGGAACAGCATGCGTTCCACGCCGACCGGCACATAGGTCCGGCGGCCGTACTTCTCCGGGTAGGTGACCGTCAGCGCCAGGAAGCAGGCTTCGAGCAGCACCGGGTGGATCCGGTGCAGCGGTGCCTCGTCGGCCAGTTCCGCGGGCAGGGCGATCCGGGACAGGCAGGTCGCGTCGTCGCGCCAGAGGCGTTCGGTGGCCCAGAACAGCGGGCCGAGGTCGATCTCGCGTTCCCGTTCGCCCTGGTAGATCTCCTCGACCGGGACCTCATGGGTGAAGCGGGCCCGCAGGTCCGCCAGGGGTTCGGCCGCCGCGGCCCGTCCGGGGCCCGGTGCGAGCCGTCCCGAGATGTGCGTGGTCCACGGTTCGCCGCCGCCCGCCCCGGTGGGCCGGGAGTGGATGCGCAGCGCCCAGGTGTCCGCGTCCTGGCCGCCCTCCGTCCTGAGGACGGTCTGCATGTCCCGGTCGACCTGCTCGTCGGGGAAGGTCATGGCCCGGTGGATGAAGAAGTCCCTAAGTTCGACGCCCTCGGTGCCGAAGGCCTCCTGTCCGGCGGCGAACGCCGTCGCCAGATAGGCCACTCCGGGCATCACCACCGTCTGGAACACCCGGTGGTCCCCCAGCCAGCTGAGATTCCGTACGCCCACCAGGGACGCGAAGCGGATGTCGTCGCTGTCGGCCAGGTCCAGGCGCCGCCCGAGCAGCGGCGCGCCCCCGGTGCGGGCGGCGGGCAGGGCCGCGGAGGGGGCCGGGGCGTCGATCCAGTGCCGCCGCCGCTGCCAGGGGTAGGAGGGCAGGGCGACCCGGCGGTTGCGTCCGGGTGCGTACAGGCGCCGCAGGTCGACCGGGCGCCCGGCCTCCCACAGGGCACCGGCGGCCGCGAGCAGTCCGCGCTCCTCGCCGTCCCGGCGCAGGCTCGGCACCAGCAGGGCGGGGAACCGGTCGGCGATCTGCTCGCCGACGAAGGGCAGCAGGGTGGGGCGGGGCGCGATCTCCAGGAAGACGTCCGCGCCGTGGGCGGCCATCGCCGCGGCGCCGTCGGCGAACCGCACCGGCCGCATGATGTGCTCGACCCAGTACTCCGGGCACGCCAGTTCCTCGCCCGCGAGGTCGCCGGTGACATTGGAGACGACCGGGATGCGCGGCGGCGCGTACCGCACGGCGGCGGCGACCTCGGCGAAGCGCTCCAGCATGGGCCGCATCAGCGGCGAGTGGAACGCGTGCGAGACCGTCAGTTCGCGGTGGCGCAGCCCGCGTCCGTCGAGCAGGGCGACGATCTCCGCGACGGCGGCTCCGTCTCCGGAGATCACGGTGGAGCGGGTGCCGTTGACCGCCGCGACCGACACGGTGTCGCGGTACGGATCGATGATCCGCCCGACCTCGTCCTCGGGCGCGGCCACGGACACCATGCGGCCCCCGCCGGGCAGTTCGCCCATCAGGCGGCCGCGCTCGGCGACCAGGGTCAGCGCGTCCTCCAGGGAGAACACCCCGGCGCGGCAGGCCGCGACGTACTCGCCGAGGCTGTGGCCGATGACCACGTCGGGCCGCACACCCCAGGACTCCCACAGCTCGGCGAGCGCGAACTCGAAGGCGAACAGGGCCGGTTGGGCGTACGCCGTGGAGTCGACCGCCCGGTCCTCGTCCCCGGCGGGGAAGAGCACCTCGGGCAGCGGCCGGGGAAGCCGACCGGCGAGCAGCCCGGCGCAGCGGTCCAGTGCCGCACGGAAGACCGGCTGGGTCTCGTACAGCTCTCGTCCCATGCCCGCGTACTGCGATCCCTGGCCGCTGAAGACGAAGGCGGTCCGGCCGTCCGGGCGGACGGCCTCCCGGCCGGGGTCCGCCTCGGGGGCGAGCGCGTCGGCGGCTTCCTCGGCGGTCGCCGCGACGACGGTCATCCGGTGCTCGAAGGCCCGGCGGCCGGTCGCCGCGGTGAAGCAGACGTCGGCGAAGGGCAGTTCGGGCTGTTCCTTGAGGTGCCGCGCATAGCGGTCCGCCAGCTCGCGCAGCGCCTCGGGGGTGCGCGCGCTCAGGGCGAGCAGCCGGGGGCCGCCGTCGGGCGCGGGCCGGGCGTCCGGCCGGAGCGCGGGGGTCTCCTCCAGGACGAGGTGGCAGTTGGTGCCGCCCATGCCGAAGGAGCTGACACCGGCCCGGCGCGGGGTGCGGCCCTCGGGCCAGGCGGTGGTGGCCGTGTTGACGTGGAAGGGCCCGGACGCGAAGTCGATGCGCGGGTTGGGGGCGGTGAAGTGCAGGCTGGGCGGCAGGGTGCGGTGCTCCAGGGCGAGCGCCGCCTTGATCAGCCCGGCGATACCGGCCGCCTCGTCCAGGTGGCCGATGTTGGTCTTGACCGATCCGATGGCGCAGGACGCGGGCTCGGCGGGCTCCTCGGTGGCCGAGCGGAAGGCCTCGGTGAGCGCGGCGACCTCGATGGGGTCGCCCATCGCGGTGCCGGTGCCGTGCGCCTCGACATAGCCGATGGTCGCGGAGTCGACGCCGGCGTCGGCGAGGGCGTCCTTGACCACCTCGGCCTGCCGCTCCACGCTCGGCGCGGTGAAACCGACCTTGTCGGAGCCGTCGTTGTTGACCGCGGAGCCCTTGACGACCGCGATGACCCGGTCCCCGTCGGCGAGGGCGTCGTCGAGCCGCTTGAGGAGCACCAGGCCGCAGCCGTTGCCGAAGAGCGTGCCCTCGGCCTCGGCGTCGAAGGCCCGGCAGTGCCCGTCCCGGGAGCGGATCATGCCCTCTTCGTGGAGGTAGCCGCCCTTCTGCGGTACGACGACGGAGACGCCCCCGGCCAGCGCCATGTCGCTCTCACCGGACCGCAGGCTGCAGCAGGCGAGGTGCACGGCGACCAGGGACGTGGAGCAGGCGGTCTGCACATTGATGCTCGGTCCGCGCAGGCCCAGCTTGTAGGAGACGCGGGTGGGCAGGTAGTTGCGGTCGTTGCCGAGCTTCAGCTGGAACTGGAGCATGTCGGCCTCGACGAACGGACCCCCGTGCGGCAGGGCGTAGTGCGGGGCCAGGTTGTTCACCAGATAGGTGCTCATGCCGGACCCGGCAAAGACGCCGACCGGTCCGTGCTCCTCGCCCGGCGCGTACCCGGCGTTCTCGAAGGCTTCCCAGGCGCACTCCAGCAGGACGCGCTGCTGGGGGTCGATGGTGGCCGCGTCCTTGGCGGTGATGTCGAAGAACGCCGCGTCGAACAGGTCGATGTCCGGCAGCACCGCCCCGGCGGGGACGTAGTCGGGGTGGTCGAGCAGCGCCCGGTCGGACTGGTCCAGTTCGTCCGGGCCGAACCGGGTGACGGACTCGATGCCGTCGCGCAGGTTCTCCCAGAAGGTCTCCGTGTCCCCGGCGCCGGGGAAGCGGGCCGCCATGCCGATGATCGCGATGTCGGCCCCGGCGGCGGGGTCCGGGCGGCGGGTGCGGCGCGGCGCGGCCTCGGGGGCCGCGGCGTCGTCGAGGTGGGCGGCGAGCGCCCGCACGGTGGAGTACCGGAACAGATCGACCACCGGCAGGGTGCGGCCCAGCATCTCGGTGAGCCTGCGCTGCACGGCGACCAGGTGCAGCGAGGTGCCGCCGATGTCGAAGAAGGTGTCGTGGACGCCGACGGTGTCCACGCCGAGGACCTCCTCCCACACCTGGGCGAGCAGCCGCTCGGTGTCCGTCCCGGCCCGCACCGCGGCGGTGCCGGAAAGCCGCTCCAGCGCCGCGGGCGGGGTCAGCCGGCGGCGGTCCGTCTTGCCGCTGGAGGTCAGCGGCATCGCGTCCACCACGTCGTAGGCGTCGGGCACCATGGCGGCGGGCAGCCGCTCGGCGAGGTGGTCGCGCAGCCGCCGGGGGGCACCGTCGCGGGCCGCGCCGGGCCGCAGCACCAGATGGGCGACCAGGCGCCGGTGGCCCTGGACGTCATGGGCGATGACGACGGCCTCGGCGACATCGGGGTGCGCGGCGAGGGCGGCCTCGATCTCCCCGGGTTCGATCCGGATGCCGCGGATCTTGACCTGGTCGTCCATGCGCCCGAGGTGGTCGACGGTGCCGTCGGGCAGGGTGCGGGCGAGGTCTCCGGTGCGGTACAGGGTGCCGTCCCCGAAGGGGTTGGGCACGAACCGCTCGGCCGTGAGGTCCGGCCGTCCGAGGTATCCGGCGGCCACCCCCGCCCCGGCCACGCACAGCTCGCCCTCGGTGCCCTCGGGCACGGGCCGCAGCGCGGCGTCGAGGACGTACACCTGGACGTTGTCGAGGGGCAGCCCGATGGGCGCGGTGGCGGGCCAGTCGGCGGGGTCGCCGGTGAGGGTGCAGGCCGTGGCGTCCTGGAACTCCGTGGCGCCGTAGTGGTTGTGCAGCAGGGCCCCGGTGCGGGTGAACAGCTCCCGGACCGCGGGGGTGATGCGCAGCCGCTCCCCGGTGGTGACCACCTCGCGCAGGTCCTGGGGCGCGGGGCCGTCCAGGGCGGCCTCGGCGAGCTGGGTCAGCACGGTGACCGGCGCGAACAGCCGTTCCACCCGCTGCTCGGCGAGGAAGGCGGCCAGCGCGTAGGAGTTGCGGCGCACCTCCTCGTCGGCGACGACCAGCGTCCCGCCGAAGCAGAGGGTGGAGAAGATCTCGTGGAAGGAGAAGTCGAAGCTCACCGCGCACACCTGCGCGGTCCTCGTCCGGCAGCTGCCGGGGCGGCTGCGGTCGTGCCAGGTCAGCATGTTGACCAGCGACCGGTGGGTCATCGCGACGCCCTTGGGGCGGCCGGTGGACCCGGAGGTGAAGATGACATAGGCGGGGTCGCCGGGCCCGGCGACCGGCCCCTTCGGCTCCGGCGCGTCCGCGGGGGTGTCGCCCGGTCCGTCCGGGGTCAGGACCCGCACCGCGCCGTCCGGGAAGCCGCGGGAGCCGTCGGTGACGGCGATACGGATCCCGGCCTGCTCCACCACGTCCCGGACCCGGTCGTCGGGGTCCGCGGCGTCCAGGGGCACATAGGCGGCGCCCGCCTTGAGGATGCCGAGCATCGCGGCGAAGAGCGCGGGCCCGCGGTCCAGGCACAGGGCGACGGGTTCCCCGGGGCGGACCCCGAGGGCGGCAAGACGCGCGGCGAGCCGGCCGGCCGCCGCGTCGAGCTCGCCGTAGGTGGTGCGCCGTTCCCCGTGGACGACCGCGACGGCGGCCGGTTCGACACGTGCCACCCGCTCGAACAGCTGGTGCACCGTGGCGCCGGGGACGGCGGCGACGGCACCGGTTAACGCACTGGACGGCTTCCCAGTGGCCGGTTCCCGCCTGTCGCGCGCGTTGCTCATCGCCTGGCTCCCCCGATGCACCTATCAGCAATCAAAGGCTGTTGGTCGAATGGTAAGGAAGTCCGGCGGCCGGGCCGCATCAATAGCCCGGTCCACAGGACGATTTGGACATGCACCGATGTGCAGTCTGAAGCGGAGTCGACGCCAGACTAGGCATCCAAGGTGCCTTCTGCGCAAGACCTTTCGCAAAGTACTGATCAACTGCCTCCCAACTGCCTCTTCCTCGTGGCGCCGCCTGGAAGATCGCACACTCCGCGGGATACGGTCCCTCAGGGATCTTGTTCTGGTGATCACTTGGGGGCATGCTGGTGAACGGGTAGGCTTCCCGGCGGTCGGCGTGGAACCGGTGTTGTGGTTCGGCGTTGCCACCGTCCTGCTTCGTTCGGTGATACTTGGCCGAAATGGCCTGGGGGGCAGCCGCGTCGCGCGGGGGCGGCGGAGCTCTTCATTCGCTTTTTGTTAAACACCCATTTCTTGCCTGAGCGGCCGCTTGTGACCGAGCGTCCGGGACGACACTCCACTGCGGGGAGACAGGGGAACAGTGATGGTGAACGTTCGTACCGTCGGTGTGATCGGGGCCGGGGTGATGGGCCGCGGTGTCACCATCGCGCTCCGCCAGGCCGGTTACCGGGTGATCCTGGTCGACCGCGACGAGGAAGTCCTGGAGCGCACGCGGGCGCAACTCCGCGACGATGTACGGCTGTACGCCGTACTGGCGCCCCAATCGGCCCTCACCTATGACGCGTTGGCCGAGGAGACGGTCTTCACCACGGAGATCGAGGAGCTGGCCGAGGCGGATCTCGTCGTCGAGAACGCCACCGAGCTGTGGTCGGTCAAGCAGCCGATCTACGAGCGGCTCGGCAAGGTCTGCCGCCCGGACGTGGTGATCGCGGTGAACACCTCGGCCATCTCGATCACCCGGCTGGGCGCGCTGACCGGCCGCCCGGAGAACGTGATCGGCATGCATTTCATGAACCCGGTGCCGCTGAAGCCCACGGTCGAGGTGATCCGGGCCTTCCACACCTCGGATTCCACGGTGGACACCGCGCGCGACTTCCTGACCTCCCTGGGCAAGAAGAGCATCGTGGTGAACGACAGCCCCGGCTTCGTGACCAACCGCGTCATGATGCTGACCGTCAACGAGGCCGCGTACCTGGTGCACGAGGGCGTCGCGACGGCCGCCGACACGGACCGGCTCTTCGTGGAGTGCTTCGGCCACACGATGGGGCCCTTGGAGACCGCCGACCTGATCGGCCTGGACACCGTGCTGCTCTCCATCGAGGTGCTGTACGACGAGTTCAAGGACAGCAAGTACCGCCCCTGCCCGCTGCTGACCAAGCTGGTGGACGCCGGCCTGCACGGCCGCAAGAGCGGGCGGGGATTCTTCAGCTACCAGACCGCGAAGCGCGGCTGAACGGGAGGACGGGGCACCATGGCAGACACCGCCGAGAACAAGGCAGCCATTCGCGAGTTCATTCTCGACAACATCTCGGAGTCGTCCGTCGGCGACGACGAGGACATCTTCGAGCGCGGTCTTGTGCGTTCGATGTTCGTGATGCAGCTGGTGCTCTTCGTCGAGCAGGAGTTCGGCGTTTCCATCACCGGCGAGGATCTCCAGTTCGACAATTTCCGCACGATCGACAGGATCGACGCGCTGGTGTCCCGGAAACTGGCCACCGTCTGAAAACGGCCGGCCGAAAGAGTCGACAACGGGAAGGGCCCTTCGATGCCTACCGTACATGTGCGTCTTTCACGCGGGGTTCCCGAATCCCTCGCCCCCGAGCTGATGAAGCGGCTCTTCTTCGTGTCCAGCTCCATCGCGGAATTCGAGCTGACCCGCGAGGACGGATCCGTGACAGGCGTGGAGCTCACGCTGCATTCGACCGGAGGCGCTGATTCCGCCGACGTCGCGGACAAGGTGAACCGGGTGGTGACGGAGCAGGTCCTGCCGCAGCGCCCGCTGGCGCCCCGGGTGGTCTGGGAGTCCCCGGTGCACCGGGACACCTTCTCCGACACCTTCTCCGAGCTGGTGGAACGCGACACGGTGGTGGTCGCGGGCGAGGGCCAGGTCGGTTTCGGCGAGCCGCTGATCTCGCTCTTCGCCTATCTGGACAAGCGGCTGCGGGCCATCGCGCTGAGCCTGGAGTCGGCCCGCGAGTACCAGTACCCGACGCTGCTGCCGACGAGCGTGCTGGACCGGTTCGGCTACTTCGGCTCGTTCCCGCAGTTCCCGATGTTCGTCACCCGGCTCCACAACGACTTGGACGTCTACCAGTCGTTCGTCGAGCGGTACACCGCCGAACAGCGGCTGCCGGACGAGCTGTTCGAGCACTGCTCCAACCACGACTACTGCCTGCCCCCGACGATGTGCTACCACAGCTTCCACCAGTTCCAGGGGCGGCAGCTGGACGGCGATATGGTCGTCACGGCACGCGGCAAGTCCTTCCGGTACGAGTCCCGTTACCACACCAGCCTGGAGCGGCTGTGGGACTTCACCATCCGGGAGATCGTCTTCATGGGCTCACCGGAGTTCGCCGCCGAGTGCCGCACCTCCGTGATGCAGCAGGCGTTCGCACTGATGGAGGAGCTGGATCTGACCGGCCGGTGCGAGGTGGCCAACGACCACTTCTTCACCAATGCCGACACGGCGGGCAAGATCCTCTCCCAGCGCATGATGGAGCTGAAGTTCGAGCTGCTGCTGCCGGTCGCCGCGGACCGGTCGATCGCGGTCGGCTCCTTCAATCTGCACGGCAACTTCTTCGGGGAGTCCTTCGGCATCACGGGCCCGGACAGCGGCCCGATTGCCAGCGGATGCGTGGGCTTCGGCCTCGAACGGCTGGTCCACGCGTTCCTCAGCCAGCACGGCAGCGATCCCGCCCGCTGGCCCGACGCGGTCACACGCGAGATGTGAGGTAGACAGGGTGCTGTACGAACTGACGCCGCAGCAGCAGGAGGACCGGGCCGCCTTCGCGGCCTTCACCGACGACCACCTCCTGCCCGAGGCGGACCGCTGGGACCGTGAGCAGAGGCTGTCCGACTCGATCGTCGAACTCCTCGGCAAGTCCCGGCTGCTGGTGCCGACGCTGCCCACCGAGGCAGGCGGCAGCGGCATGGACGTGGAGACCTACGGCCTGCTCAGCGAGGAACTCGGGCGGGGCTGCGGCAACATCCGCAATCTGGTGGCCGTGCAGGGCATGGTCGCGCACGCGATCCTGAAGTGGGGCACCAAGGAGCAGGCCGACCGCTGGGTGCCGCGCATCGGCACCGGTGAGACGGTCGGCGCCTTCGCCCTGACCGAGCCCGAGTCCGGCAGCGACGCCCGCAACGGCTCGATGACCGCCGAGCGCACCGGCGCGGGCTATGTGCTCAACGGCCGCAAGAAGTGGATGAGTTTCGGCCAGCGCGCCGGGATTTTCCTGGTCTTCGCCCGGCTGGAGGGCGAGCCCGCGGCCTTCGTGGTGGAGCGCGGCACGGAGGGCTTCAGCACCGAGCCGATCTCCGGCCTGCTGGGACTGCGCGCCTCGGAGCTGGCGGAGCTGACCTTCGACGGCTGTGTCGTACCGGAGGCCAATCTCGTCAGCCGCGGCCGCCTCACCTTCGACCTGCTGGCCACCGGCTCCCTGGACTACGGCCGCTACAGCACGGCCTACGGCTCGGTGGGCCTGGCGCAGGCGTGTCTGACCGCGAGCCTCGCCTACACGCGCGAGCGCACCCAGTTCGACGTACCGCTCCGGGACCACCAGCTGGTGCGGCGGATGCTCACGGACATGATCTCCTCGGTGGAGGCGGCCCGGCTGCTGTGCCGCCAGGCCGGTGCGCTGCGGGCCCGCAACCACAAGGACGCCGTCCGCCAGACGCTGATCGCCAAGTACGTCGCCTCCCGCACCGGCTTCGCAGCCGCCAACGACGCCGTCCAGTTGCACGGCGCCAACGGCATCGGCCCGGACTTCCCGGTCCAGCGCCATCTGCGGGACGCCAAGGTGCAGGAGATCATCGAGGGCACCAGCCAGATCCAGCAGTTGCAGATCGCGGACATGACCCGCTAGCGACCCGCGCGTCCCGGAGGCCCCGAGGGCTTCGGGCGCCGCGCAGTCCCGAAGGCCCCGTCGCAGCTGCGACGGGGCCTTCGCGCTGTCCGGAACCCCCGCCGCGGGGTCCGGAACCGAGCTTTTCCGGGCCGCTCCGGACGAACGGAGCTGAACAGTTCGTATAGCGGACATGACCATCCGGGCAACGAACGATTTCCGCCAAGTTATTGATGCGATCCTGACAACCTTCACGGTCTCTGTCACGCTTCCCACGGCCGCTCCACAGCAACCCCACAGCCCTCCCGCTGTGCCGCGGCCCGTTCACCTTCATGCACCTGGTTCCGCGTTCCTTGTTCTGCCCGGACGGGCGACCCTCCGTCCGGTCTCCCCTGGCCGCGCGGGTCGCGGCCACGCAGAAGGAGTCAGTGTTGAGCAGCACTTCCTCTCGCAGACGCACCTCCCACACCCCCGCCCGCCGCGCCGCGGCCGTCGCCCTCGTCGGTGTCTCGGCCCTACTGGCCGCCGCCGTCCAGTCGGGTGCCGCGAGCGCCGCCCCGACCTCTCCCACGACGGTCGGGACGAACACCGCCCACCTGGCCGTGAAGCTGTCCGCCTCGCAGCGCGCCGAACTGCTGCGCGACGCGGACACGGCGAAGGCGGCCACCGCGCGGGCGATCGGCCTCGGCTCCCAGGAGAAGCTGGTCGTCCGTGACGTCGTCAAGGACGCCGACGGCACGGTCCACACCCGCTACGAGCGCACCTACGCCGGTCTCCCGGTGCTCGGCGGCGACCTGGTGGTCGACACCGCCAGGTCCGGCCAGACCCAGGAGGTCATCAAGGCCACCCAGGCCACCATCAAGGTCGCCTCGCTCACGCCCGCGCTCTCCGCGTCCACGGCGGCGAAGAAGGCGCTGTCCGTCGCCCGGGCCGAGGGCTCGAAGCAGACCGGCGCCGACCGGGCCCCCCGCAAGGTGATCTGGGCCGCGACCGGCACGCCCACCCTGGCGTACGAGACGGTGATCGGCGGGTTCCAGGACGACGGCACCCCCAACCAGCTGCACGTCATCACCGACGCCACGACCGGAAAGGAACTCTTCCGGTACCAGGGCATCGAGACCGGCGTCGGCAACACCCAGTACAGCGGCCAGGTCACGCTGACCACCACCCAGTCGGGCAGCACGTACACGCTGAACGACGGCTCGCGCGGCGGCCACAAGACGTACAACCTCAACCACGGCAGCTCCGGCACCGGCACGCTGTTCTCCCAGTCGAACGACACCTGGGGCAACGGCACCACCTCCAACGCCGCGACGGCGGGCGCCGACGCCCACTACGGCGCGCAGGAGACCTGGGACTTCTACAAGAACACCTTCGGCCGCAGCGGCATCAAGAACGACGGCCAGGCCGCGTACTCCCGCGTCCACTACGGCAACGCGTATGTGAACGCGTTCTGGGACGACAGCTGCTTCTGCATGACCTACGGCGACGGGTCCGGCAACAACGACCCGCTGACCGCGCTGGACGTGGCCGGCCACGAGATGAGCCACGGTGTCACCTCCAACACCGCGGGCCTCGACTACTCCGGCGAGTCCGGCGGTCTCAACGAGGCCACCAGCGACATCTTCGGCACCGGTGTGGAGTTCTACGCCAACAACTCCTCGGACGTGGGCGACTACCTCATCGGCGAGAAGATCAACATCAACGGCGACGGCACCCCGCTGCGCTACATGGACAAGCCCAGCAAGGACGGCGCGTCCAAGGACAGCTGGTACTCGGGGCTCGGCAACCTGGACGTGCACTACTCGTCCGGCCCCGCGAACCACTTCTTCTACCTGCTGAGCGAGGGCAGCGGCGCCAAGGTCATCAACGGCGTGAGCTACAACTCGCCCACTGCGGACGGGCTTCCGGTCACCGGCATCGGCCGGGACAAGGCGCTCCAGATCTGGTACCGGGCGCTCACCACGAAGTTCACCTCGACCACCAACTACGCCTCGGCCCGCACCGGGACGCTGGCGGCGGCCGGTGAGCTGTACGGCACCACCAGCACCGAGTACAAGGCGGTGCAGGACGCCTGGGCGGCGATCGCGGTCGGCTCCCGCTCCGGCGGTGGCGGCGGTGGCGGCGGGACCTCGTACGAGAGCACGACCCCGGTCTCGATCCCGGACAACGGACCGGCGGTGACCTCGTCGATCGCCGTGAGCGGCCGCACCGGGAACGCCCCGAACAACCTCCAGGTCACGCCGAACATCACCCACACCTGGCGCGGTGACCTGGTGATCGACCTGATCGGCCCGTCGGGCACCGCGTACCGGCTGAAGAACTTCAGCTCCTCCGACTCCGCGGACAACGTGACCGACACCTACACGGTCAACGCCTCGTCCGAAACCGCCAACGGCACCTGGAAGCTGAAGGTCCAGGACCAGGCCGCGCAGGACGTCGGCAAGATCAACAGCTGGAAGATCACCTTCCCGTAACCCGCAGTTCAGGGCACCTGAGACAGGGCGCCGTCCCGGTGGTTCAACACCCCGGGGCGGCGCCCGTTCACATTGCCGAAACATTAATCAGCCAGTCGATTTCCGGCCAACATCACATCAGGGTCCTGACATGTACGCGTCGTTGGTGCAATCTTTCACCACCCGCCGCACGAGCACAGCAACTTCACATCCGTTTCGGTCGGCAACCCCACGCCGACCGGATCCCCCACATAAGGAGCTTGTGTGACTCCCCGCCACACGCGTCACCAGCGCACCACTCTGGTCATCGCCACCGCCGTCGCCGCCGGAGCGCTCCTCACCACCGGACTGACCACCGGTGCCTTCGCGCAGACGGCCACGGCCGGCCGGACCTCCCTCGCCGCCGCCCCGACCGCCCTGACCACGGCGGCCCGCAGCTCCCTGGTGCACCAGGCGCAGGCCAACGCCTCCGAGACGGCCCGGACGATAGGCCTCGGCACCAAGGAGAGACTGGTCGTCAAGGACGTCGTGAGAGACGCCGACGGCACGGTGCACACGCGCTACGAGCGCACCTACGCCGGTCTCCCGGTCCTCGGCGGCGACCTCGTGGTCCACACCGCCAAGTCCGGCGCGACCGAGGGCGTCACCAAGGCCGTCGCCGCCACCATCAAGGTCGCCTCGCTCACGCCGAAGGTCACCGTGGCGAAGGCGGAGAAGCAGGCCGTGCAGGCGGCGCGGACCGCGGGCTCGGAGAAGAGCGCGGCCGACAGCGCGCCGCGCAAGGTCATCTGGGCGGCGAACGGCAAGCCGGTCCTCGCCTACGAGACGGTCGTCGGCGGCCTCCAGGACGACGGCACCCCGAACCAGCTGCACGTCATCACGGACGCGGCCACCGGCAAGAAGATCTACGAGTACCAGGGCATCGAGACCGGCTCGGGCAAGAGCCTCTACTCGGGCACCGTCACCCTGAACACCACCAAGTCGGGCTCGTCGTACCAGCTCAACGACACCACCCGGGGCGGCCACAAGACGTACAACCTGGCCCGCAAGACCTCCGGCACCGGCACGCTCTTCACCGACGCGGACGACGTCTGGGGCACCGGCCGGGCCTCCAGCTCCTCCACGGACCAGACCGCGGCCGTGGACGCGGCCTACGGCGCCCAGGTCACCTGGGACTTCTACAAGAACACCTTCGGGCGCAACGGCATCAAGGACGACGGCAAGGCCGCGTACTCCCGGGTCCACTACGGCAACCAGTACGTCAACGCCTTCTGGGACGACGACTGCTTCTGCATGACCTACGGCGACGGCGAGGGCAACACCGACCCGCTGACCTCGCTGGACGTGGCGGGCCACGAGATGAGCCACGGCGTCACCGCCAACACCGCGGGCCTCGACTACTCCGGCGAGTCCGGCGGCCTCAACGAGGCCACCAGCGACATCTTCGGCACCGGTGTGGAGTTCTACGCCAACAACGCCTCCGACCCGGGCGACTACCTCATCGGCGAGAAGATCGACATCAACGGCGACGGCACCCCGCTGCGCTACATGGACAAGCCCAGCAAGGACGGCGGCTCCGCCGACTCCTGGTCCTCCGGCGTCGGCGACCTCGATGTGCACTACTCCTCCGGCGTGGCCAACCACTTCTTCTATCTGCTGTCGGAGGGCAGCGGCGCGAAGACCATCAACGGGGTGAGCTACAACTCCCCCACCTCCAACGGCTCCAAGGTCACCGGCATCGGCCGGGACAAGGCGCTCCAGATCTGGTACAAGGCGCTGACGACGTACTTCACGTCGACGACCAACTACAAGTCCGCCCGTACGGGCACCCTCTCGGCGGCCGCCGCGCTCTACGGCTCCGGCTCCACCGAGTACAAGGCGGTCGCCGCGGCCTGGTCCGCGGTCAACGTCAACTAGCAGCCGAAGAGCGACACGGCGGCCCCCGGCGGGAAACCGACGCCGGGGGCCGCCCTACGCTGGGGGCCATGTCCTTCACCTACGAGGATGTCGGCGCGACCCGCGACGGCCACTGCCCCGAGGGGTTCCGACCCCTGCACGCCCGCACCCGTATCGGAGAGGGCGAGGAGGTCTTCCGCCGGGCCTCGAAGGCCCTGCTCACCTGGGAGCTGCACCGGGCGCTGGGCCCCGGCTTCCAGGCCTCCGCGGACCGGGCGGCCCCCGGAGTCGAGGTCACCGTCACCCTGGCGGGCCTGATCAGGGCCCCGTGCCGGGTGGTCTGGGCGGTCGAGGAACACCGCCGCACGGGCTGGGCCTACGGCACCCTGGCGGGCCATCCGGAGTGCGGTGAGGAGGCCTTCGTCGTGGACCGCACCGGTGACGGCACGGTGTGGCTGACGGTCACCGGCTTCTCCCGCCCGGCCAGGTGGTACACCAGGGCGGGCGGCCCCGCGGCGCGCGGCTTCCAGCACGCGTACGTCCGTCGGTGCGGCTCGGTCCTGCGCAAGCTGTGCGCGGAGATCCCCCAGGACTGACCGCCCCCTCCCCCGCACACCGGGCCCGGCCCGCCCCGCCCCGCCCCGCCGTTCGCGGACGCCCTGTTCTCCGTTCCCCGTTCCCCGTTCCCCGTTCCCCGTTCCCCGTTCCTGCGGACATCAGAAACGACAAATAGGGCCAAGAGTGTTGCTTTGCGCACAGGCACGGCAAAGCAATGGAAAATGATCTCCGGTGCGTTCGTCGCCGCTTCTTCCCCCCTTCCCACCGGAGGACATTTCCCATGCCTTCCCGCTGGACCCGTCGTGCCGCCCTGCTCGCCGCGGGAGTACTGACCGCCCTGGCCGCCAACACCGGTGCCACCCGGGCGGCTTCCGATACCGACGTCCTCAGCTGGGGGGCGAACAACAGCGGCCAGCTCGGCAACGCCACCACCGCCGACCGCTGGTCGCCGGGCCCGGTCGCCTCCCTCGCCCGCGGCGACACCGCCCAGCTCGCCGCGGGCGGCACCGGTGACGACGACGCCTTCGTGGTGGCCCGTCTCTCGGACGGCACCGTACGCGCCTGGGGCCACAACTCCCTGGGCCAGCTGGGCGAGGGGACCCGCGGCGACCAGGCCGTACCGGGCACGGTCCCCGGTCTCACCGACATCGCCGATGTCGCGGCGGGCGGCGGCCACGCCCTCGCCCTCGACAAGCGGGGCCGCGTCCAGGCCTGGGGCGACAACAACTACGGCCAGCTCGGCACCAACCGCACGGGTGACATGGCGACCGCACCGGTACCGGTGCAGGGCATCGTCAACGCCAAACAGGTCGCCGCGGGCTGCGACTTCAGCCTCGCGCTGCTGGAGGACGGCACGGTCTGGGCCTGGGGCCGCGGCTCCCGGGGCCAGCGCGGCCAGGGCGACGCCGACCTGTCGGCCAATGCCGTACCGCAGCCGGTCACCGGGCTGGGCGAGGAGGTGGCGCAGGTCGCCGCGGGCTGCCACCACGCCCTGGCCCGCACGGTCTCCGGCAAGGTCTACGCCTGGGGCGACAACCTCTACGGCCAGCTCGGCAACGGCACCGAGACGGGCAGCGGAACACCCGTCCGGGTCCGGCAGCTGACCGGGGTCCGCCAGGTGGTCGCGGGCGCGGACCACAACTTCGCCGTCCTCAACGACAACAGCGTCTACGGCTGGGGCGCGGGCGGCTCCGGCCAGTTCCTGGAGAACGACCCCACCCCCGCCAACCACAACGCGCCGGTCCCCGTCGACGCCCTCGACGGCGTCCAGGAACTGGCCGCGGGCCGCGACCACGACCTGGCCCTCTTCGACCGCCGCGTGACCGCCTGGGGCGCGGGCGGCCACGGCCAGCTCGGCGACGGCACCAACACCTCCCGCCGCACTCCGGTGACCTCGGTGCGCGGCAGCTTCGAGCATGTCGCGGTCCCGCTCGGCGGCGACAGCAGCTACGCGTACTGACCCCCGACCCGTACCGGCAGATCGGCACTTCCCATGCGCCTCCCCCTCCTGCGCACCGCGTCCCTCCTCTGCTTCGCGGTGCTCGCCCCGGCCGGCCTCACCGCCCTCGGCACGGCACCGGCCGCCTCGGCCGGACCCGGCACCTCCGACCCCTGGGTCTACGCCTGGGGGCACAACGCCAGCGGCCAGCTCGGCAACGGCGCCACCACCGGCGCCCGTTCACCCGGAGCGGTCCTCGGACTGGCCCGGGGGGACGTCAAGGCGGTGAGCACGGGGGGCTGGGTGACCGACAACAACTCCTTCACCGTCGCCCTGCTCAAGAACGGAACGCTCAAGTCCTGGGGCAACAGCCAGTTCGGCCAGCTCGGCAACGGCACCACCACCGCGCAGAGTGTCCCCGGCACTGTCACCGGCCTCACCGGCGTCCGCGCCCTGGACACCGGCTGCTACCACGGTGTGGCACTGCGCGGCGGCCGGGTGTGGACCTGGGGCCGCAACAACTCCGGGCAGCTCGGCACCGGTGCCCCGCTGCCCGGAACCGGCGAACTGGCCGCCGCCACCGCGCCGGTGGAGGTGCAGAGCCTGGACCGGGTCAAGGCGATCGCCGCGGGCTGCACCTTCACCGTGGCCCTGCGCGAGGACGGCACCGTGTGGACCTGGGGCAACAACGCCAGCGGCCAGCTCGGCAACGGCACCACCACCAACGCCAACACCCCCCAGCAGGTGCCCGGCCTGAGCGATGTGGACGCCATCGACGCCGGAGCCGCGAACGCCGTGGCCGTCACCCGGGACCACAAGGTGATGAGCTGGGGGCTCAACGCCGAGGGCGAACTGGGCATCGACTCCACCGTCAACAGCAGCAAGCCCGTCGAGGTACGGCATCTGAGCGCCGTGAACCGCGTGTTCGCCGGCCCCTACAACACCTTCGCGCTGCTGGCCGACGGCTCGGTGAAGGGCTGGGGCTGGAACGACAGGGGCCAGCTCGGCGACAGGACCACCATCAACCGCACCACCCCGCACCCCGTGGCCGCCCTCACCGGGGCGCGCGAGATCAGCCCCGGCCACAAGCATACCCTGGCCGTCCTGGAGGACCAGTCGGTGATCGCGTTCGGCGCCAACGACCAGGGCCAGCTGGGCGACGGCACCGCCACCGACAGCCCCGTCCCGCTCACCGTGCTCCCGGCGGGCAGCGGGGTCGGCCATGTGGCGGGCGGCTATGTCACCTCCGTCAGCTTCGCCTACTGAGAAGTCCCCGAGACCCCACCGAGAGGACACCTCCCACCCCGTGAGAAGCACCCGACACCCGAGGGCCTGCCTGCTGCTGCTCGCCGCCCTCGCCGCGGGCCCCGCGCCGCTCGCCGCCGTCGCGGTCGCCGCCTCCCCCGCGGCGGCCGCCGACTGCGCCCCCGACGACACCCAGTGCGACGAGAACCAGAAGGACCAGAAGGAGACCGCCAAGGAGCGCCAGGAGGTGAACGACAGCGTCAAGGACGCCAAGCAGGACATCGCCAAGGCCCAGACCCAGGTCGACGAGTGCAGACCCGAGTCGGCCGCGTGCATGAAGCGCCTCGCCGGTGACGGCGCCCAGGAGAAGGAGGGCATCGCGCGCACCGAACAGGCCCTGGCCGACTTCCGGGGGGCGCCCACGGACAACGCCGGGAGCGCCGTCGCGAACTCCTGCGGCCTCTACGCCGCGTCCCTGCCCGTCTCGGGCCCCGACGCCGAGGAACTCACCCGGATGTGCGAGGAGACCTCCCGATGAACCCCTCCGCCCTGCGCACGGTGCCCGCTGTCGGGGCCGCCTGCCTCGCCCTCCTCCTGCCCGCCGCCGCCCGGGCGGCCGACGGCGGCGGGGCGCCCGGCCCCGCCCGGCCGCCGGTGCCGACCGCGCGCGCCTACGACCGGGACGGCAGGGAGCTGACCTCCGTGCGGCCGGTCCTGGACTACTGCAAGTCCGAGCCCGGCGGCTGCCGCTTCGCCCTCGACCGGGCGGTCCTGCCGCTCCAGTTCTTCAGCACCGTGAAGTCCTTCGGCAACGCCGTCATCAACTGCACCCAGAGCGACATCACCGTGGACCGCCGGGTCGACCTCCAGACCGGCAGCCAGGACAACCTCGGCGGCGAGATCACCGGCAGTGTTGCGCTGGAGGGCCAGGTCAACGTCAGCGGGGAGGTGTCGGCCGGGGTCAGCGGCGAGGGCGGCATCACCTTCAAGACGCCCAATATGAAGGACGGCCCGATGTCCGAGACGACCGCCAAGGGCGGCGCCCAGGGCAGCGGCAAGATCGGCGCCTCGCTCTCCGCCAAGGCCGCGTTCCAGGCCGCCTTCAAGGCCCAGTACCAGCACACCTGGACCGCAAGCCACACCGAGTCCACGACGTACCACATGACGGTCAAGCGGGGTGACGCGCTGGTCTTCGCGGCCAGTGCGGCCATGCAGCGGATCGCCGGGACCCTGACCACCGACCGGGGGCAGGTCGTGCGCAACGTCGTCGTGGAGAGCCCCTCCACCGTCAACACCTCGTCGTTCATCGCGAGCACCACCACGATGCCGGGCACCACCTGTGACCGGCTGCGCCCCTCCGGCAGCACGGCCGCCACCGCCCCCTGACGCCCCTCGGAGAAGACATGGGAACGACCCCGCACCCCCAGGGGCGCGCCACCGGCCGCCGTGATCCCGGCACGGCGGTCCCGCTGCGGGCGGCGCTCGCCGTCCTCGGCGCGCTGTCCCTCGCGGTCCCCGGCACCACCGCCCTGGCCGCCCCGGCCCCGGCCGCCCGGGCCGCCGCCCACGACCCCGCACCCGCCCAAGTGGCCGTGATCAACGGCGACTTCCGGGACCCGGCGTTCACCGCCGACACCGACACCGGCCAGGTCAGGGGCTGGACCGTCACCTACCCCTACCGCTACGGCGGCAAGGTCTCCGGCCACCCCGACAAGGTGCCGGCCCTGCTGCTGCGCAACCGCACCACCGACGACCACACCGTGAGCCAGCGGCTGCGCGGCGTGCGCGCCGGTGCGCAGGTCACCGTCACCTTCGACGACAGCTTCGGCGGTTCCCCCTCCTGCCCCGCGGACCAGGTCTCCGAGGGCCAGCCGTACACCGTGCAGGGCGAGGGCGGCACCCGCGAGGACCGGCGGACCGATGCGCGGGACCGCGGCTGGCACCTGGACCGCACGTACACCTTCCGGGCGTCGGTCCACGAGCCGCTGCTCACCTTTGCCACGACCCGCTCCACCGGAAGCTGGACCTGCGGCCCGCTGATCGCCCGGGTGCGTGCCGTGCAGGTGCCGCCCCCGGTCGACAAGACGGTCCCCAAGGACCGGCTGCCCGAGCCCGTCGCCTACTACGGCAATGAGGCGACCACCCCGAAGAAGGTCGCCGAGCAGTGCGCGAGCGGCGCGGCGGCCTGTGTGTTCCGGCCCGACGACGCCTACTCCTACCGCTACTACGACACCGCCCGCACCGTCGGCGAGGCCTATGTCAACTGCACCCGCAACACCGTGCGGCACGACCGTCCGGTGGTCTTCGGCGACCGGACGCTGGACAGCCTCAGCCAGAGCGCGGGCGTCGACCGGCTCTCCAACCCCCAGGACAATCTGCGCCAGCAGTTCGTACGGGCCACGGGCTGGCGCTGGTCGTCCTCGTCGGACCGGAAGATCGGCGAGACGATCGAGCCCGGCGAGGTGTCCTGGATCGAGGCCCAGGCGGGGCGGCAGCGCACCGAGGGCTGGTTCCTCACCACCGGGGACGATCCGGACCGGCAGTACCGGATGCATGTCACGGTCGACGGCCCCTCACTGTCCCTGCCGGACCGCATCTACCAGCGCACCGGCCCGATGACCGCGGCGGAGAAGCAGCGCTGCCGGGCGGACCGGCCGAGTGACACCACGCCGAACGGCGCGGACGCCCCGGCCGACTCCAACGACCGCGGCGCCTGACCCCCGTGCGGCACGGCGGCCCGCTCCGAGCCGGAGCGGGCCGCCGCCGTCCCCGCGAGGACCAGGGTCTTTCGTGTGGACGAGAGGTCCTGACGGTGTCAGCGCAGCAGCACGCCCGCCGCCTCCACCAGTTCCTCCGAGGGGACGGTGAGCAGGCCCGGCTCCGCGGCGGAGGCCAGCAGCGGATGGCTGGGCAGGATCCGCACGGTGTAGCCGAACGGGCCGGTGCGGTCCAGGGTCAGCGGGCCCTCGTACCGCCACTGGCCGTCCAGGTCCGGGCCGCCCGCCGGTTTCAGGGCCGTCGCCGTCGCGTCCGCGATGCGGTCGTCCGTGTCGACCCGGCCCGACACCGCCTGCACCTCCACATCGTCGGGCGTCAGATCGCCGAGGCCCACCCGGACCCGGAGCGAGAGCGTCTCGCCCAGTTCCGCGGTGGCGGACGCGGCCGACGCCTCCACATGGCCGACCGTCACGGCGGGCCAGGCCGCCCGCAGCCGTGCCTTCCAGGCGGCCAGGCCGCGCGCCGCGTCCGGTGTCATCGCCCGGTGCGCGTGCGCGGCCGGGGTGTACAGCCGCTCCACGTACTCGCGCACCATCCGCCCGGCCAGCACCTTGGGTCCCAGGTTCATCAGGGTCCCGCGGACCATCTCGATCCAGCGGTCGGGCAGCCCGCTGCGGCCCCGCTCGTAGAAGCGCGGTGCCACCCGCCGCTCCAGCAGGTCGTAGAGCGCGGCCGCCTCCAGGTCGTCACGGCGGTCCTCGTCCATGGCGGCGCCGTCCGCGGTGGGGATCGCCCAGCCGAAGTCCGGCTGGTACCACTCGTCCCACCAGCCGTCCAGGACCGAGAGGTTGAGGCAGCCGTTGAGCGCCGCCTTCATCCCGCTGGTGCCGCACGCCTCCAGCGGGCGCAGGGGGTTGTTCAGCCAGACGTCGCAGCCGGGGTAGAGCTTCTGCGCCATCGCCATGCCGTAGTCCGGCAGGAAGACGATGCGGTGGCGGACCCGGGCGTCGTCCGCGAACCGCACCAGCTCCTGGACCAGCCGCTTCCCGCCGTCGTCCGCCGGGTGGGCCTTGCCCGCCACGACGATCTGGAGGGGGCGTTCGGGGTGCAGCAGCAGTCCGGTGAGCCGGTCCCGGTCGCGGAGCATCAGGGTCAGCCGCTTGTACGACGGCACCCGGCGGGCGAAGCCGATGGTCAGCACGTCGGGGTCGAGCACCTGGTCGATCCAGCCCAGCTCCGCGGTCCCGGCACCGCGCTGCCGCCAGGAGGTGTGCAGCCTCTCCCGCACCTCCATGACCAGCTGTTCGCGCAGGACCCGGCGCAGGTCCCAGATCTCCTGGGCGGGGATGTCCGCGATGCCGTCCCAGCGCTCGCGCCCGCCGACCGCCATGGCGTCCTCGGTGCGCTCCGCGCCGATCTGCCGGGCCGCGAGCCGGACCACCTCGGGCGCCACCCAGGTCGGCGCGTGCACCCCGTTGGTGACGGAGGTGATCGGCACCTCCTCGGGGTCGAAGCCCGGCCACAGTCCGGAGAACATCTCCCGGCTGACCCTGCCGTGCAGCAGGGAGACGCCGTTGGCGCGCTGGCCGAGCCGGAGGCCCATCACCGCCATGTTGAACAGATGGGGCTCACCGCCCGGATAGCTCTCCGTGCCGAGCCGGAGGATCCGCTCCACGGCGATGTCCTCCAGTTCCGCGCCCGGGCCGAAGTGGCGGGCCACCAGCTCCCGGTCGAAGCGGTCGATGCCCGCCGGGACGGGGGTGTGGGTGGTGAAGACCGTCCCGGCCCGCACCGCCTCCAGGGCCGCGTCGAAGTCCGTTCCGGCGGCGCACAGTTCCGCGATGCGCTCCAGGCCGAGGAAGCCCGCGTGTCCCTCGTTGGTGTGGAACACCTCCGGCTCGGGGTGCCCGGTCAGCCGGCAGTAGGTGCGTACCGCGCGCACCCCGCCGATGCCGAGCAGCATCTCCTGGAGCAGCCGGTGCTCGCTGCCGCCGCCGTAGAGCCGGTCGGTGACGCCCCGCTCGCCGAGGTCGTTCTCCTCCACGTCCGAGTCGAGCATCAGCAGCGGCACCCGTCCCACCCGGGCGAGCCAGATGCGGGCCTGGAGGCGGCGGCCGCCGGGCAGTCCCAGGGACACCCGGGCGGGGGTGCCGTCCGGTTCGTGCAGGGGGGCGACGGGGAGTTCATGGGGGTCGAGCACCGGATAGTGCTCCTGCTGCCAGCCGTCCCGGGAGAGGGTCTGCCGGAAGTAGCCGTGCCGGTAGAGCAGGCCGACCCCGATCAGCGGGACCCCGAGGTCGCTGGCCGCCTTGAGATGGTCACCGGCGAGGATGCCGAGGCCGCCGGAGTACTGGGGCAGCGCCGCGGTGATGCCGAACTCGGGCGAGAAGTAGGCGACGGCGGCGGGGAGACCGGATCCGGACGCGTGCGACTGGTACCAGCGCTCGCCGCCCAGATAGTCGGCGAGGTCCCCGGCGGCCGCGGCGAGGCGGCGCAGGAAGCGGCGGTCCCCGGCCAGTTCCGCGAGCCGGGCGGGCGGCACGCTCCCCAGCAGCCGCACCGGGTCGCAGCCCGAGGCGGTCCAGCGCCCGGGGTCGACGGACCGGAAGAGGTCGCGGGTCTCGGGATGCCAGGACCAGCGCAGATTGCGCGCGAGATCGCTGAGCGGGTGAAGGGATTCGGGGAGGACGGGACGTACGGTGAACCTGCGGATGGCCTTCACGAGTTCCACCTTCACGGAAGGGCGTACGCGATGTGTCACCCCCGACGGTACGCCGGGCGCCCCTGCCGTGTTCGGCTTACCGCCGGTTCGCGCGCGTCCCGGCCGGGGGCCCGGACCGGACACTCTTCAGCCGGTATGGCCGATTCTCTCCCCTCGGGTGGCCTTGTGGCGGTTCGCCCCGCACGAGAGGCTGCCTCCGGCGTACCGGCCGGGGCAGTGGGGGCACGGAGGTCCGGGGCCGCCGTACGCCGTGGGGAGGAGGGGTACGCAGACCATGGCACGGAAGAGAACCGCGCGGCCGCACCGGGCGGCCCGGCTCACCGCGGCCGCCGCGCTGGCGGCCCTCTCGGTGGCCGCAGCCGGACCCGCGCACGCCGCACCGGAGGGGAGGGTCGTCGGCGCCGGGGCCCCCGGTTCCGTCCGCGGCAGCTACCTCGTGACGCTCCGGGAGGGAACCGCCGCCCGCTCGGCCCTCGGCCGGGGCATCCCCGGACGGTACGGGGCGAGAATCGGCCACATCTACGACCGGGCACTCAACGGGTTCGAGGTGCGGGCCGGTGCCCGGGCGGCCCGGCGGCTCGCGGCGGACCCCCGGGTGGCCTCGGTCGTCCAGGACAGCCGGGTCTCCCTCGACACCTCCCGGAGCGGCCCGGCGCCCTGGGACCTGGACCGCGTCGACCAGCCCCGGCTTCCGCTCGACGGCGGCTACACCTGGCCGGGACCGGGGGGCGCGGGGGTGACGGCGTACATCATCGACACCGGGATCCGCGTCTCGCACCGGGACTTCGGCGGCCGGGCGAGCTACGGCTGGGACTTCGTCGACAACGACGCCACCGCCGCCGACGGCAACGGTCACGGCACCCATGTGGCCGGGACTGTCGCGGGCGCGGAGTACGGGGTCGCCAAGCGGGCGAAGGTGGTCGCGGTCCGGGTCCTGGACGACCATGGCTCCGGCACCACCGCGCAGGTCATCGCGGGCATCGACTGGGTCACCCGGCATGCGCACCGGCCCGCGGTGGCGAACCTCAGCCTGGGCGGCCCGCCCAGCGCCCAACTGGACGCCGCCGTCCGCGCCTCCATCGCCTCCGGGGTCACCTATGTGGTCGCGGCGGGCAACGACGGGCTCCCGGCCGAGCGGTTCTCCCCCGCCCGCGTCGCCGAGGCCGTGACGGTCGGCGCGACGGACCGCCGGGACGCCCGGGCCCCCTTCTCCAACTGGGGCAAGGGCGTCGACCTGTTCGCCCCGGGCGTGGCCGTCACCTCCGACTCGTATACGAGCGACACGGCACGGACCACCCTGTCCGGTACGTCGATGGCGGCGCCGCACGTCACCGGTGCGGCCGCGCTCTACCTGGCCCGGCGGCCCACGGCGACCCCGGCACAGGTCGGCCGGGCCCTGGTCCGCGACGCGTCATCCGTTCGGCTCACCGCGGCCGGTTCCGGCTCCCCCGGCAAACTCCTGCGGGTGGAGCGCCCTTGAACTCCCGTTCACCGGGCACCCGTACCGTTGCCCGGGGTCGGCCGGACCCGTAGGAGAGGCCCTGGCCCGCAGCGGGCGGGGCCGGTCCCGCCGCCCTGTCCGGAAGCGGCCGGTTTTGCAGGCAGACATACGCGTGAGTAGTTAACACAGTGCCGGAATGGCCACCCGCACTTGGTGGGAAGGCTCCACCGGTAGACCCGCCGGCCACCTTCCGGCACCCCCATCCGCCACCCACGTTGACGCGGACAGGAGCGGTCATGCCCCCGACGCACCACGCACCCACCCCGACGGCACCCGGCACCGGAACCTCCCCCCGGGGGACGTCCGAGACCCGTCCCCCCGCCCCCCGGACCCCCACGCACCACCCCGGCCCCGGCCCGGCCCCGGAGACGGCGCCCGTACTCGGCCGCATCCCCGTCCTCGACGTACGCCCCCTGGTACTCCAGGGCCGCCGTCCCGCCAAAGCGGTGGTGGACGAGGAGTTCGAGATCTCCGCCACCGTCTTCCGCGAGGGCCACGACGCGGTCGCCGCCCATGTCGTCCTCACCGATCCGGAGGGCCGCCCCGGTCCCCCGGTCCCGATGCGCGAACTCGCCCCCGGCACCGACCGCTGGGGCGCCACCGTCTCCGTGCCCCGCGAGGGCAACTGGACCTATGCCGTGGAGGGGTGGAGCGACCCGCTGGCCACCTGGCGGCACCACGCCACGGTCAAGATCCCGGCAGGCATCGACACCGATCTGGTCCTGGAGGAGGGCGCCCTGCTCCACGAGCGGGCGGCCGCCGGGCTCCCCGAGGGCGAGGACGCCCGCGCGGTGCTGCTCGCCGCGGCCGACGCACTCCGCGACACCGGCCGTCCGGCGTCCGCCCGGTTGGCGGGGGCGTTGGCGCCGGGTGTGGTGGGGGTGTTGGGGCGGTTTCCGTTGCGGGAGTTGGTGTCGTCGTCGGGTGGGCTGGGGT
>NZ_JBIUBV010000030.1:0-22509 GCF_044548405.1 Streptomyces sp. NPDC052040
GACGTGTCGCCCGGCCTGGTGGTCGTTTGCGGGGTGCGGGTCGCTGGTTGTGGGGGGCGGGGGGGGGGCCCCCCCGGCCCGGCCCCCGGGGGGGGGGGGGGGGGGGGCCCGGGCCCCGGCCCCCCCCCACCCCTCTCCTTGTCACCTCCTGCGCGGGGATCCACCTCCGCTACGGCGCCTACAGCCGCCCGATGTCCCCGCGCCGCATCCGCGGGGCCCGGCGGGGCGGCACGGCACCGCTCAGCAGGATCAGCCGCGCCGCCCGGTGCCGCTGCCCCGCATACGGCTCCAGCAACGACAGCATCGCCTCGTCGTCCGCGTGCCGGTCCCTGGCGAGGGCGTATCCGACGATCCCCGGCAGATGCAGATCCCCGACGGTCACCGAGTCCGCCGCGCCATGGCTGCGCTGCACGGTCTCCGCCGAGGTCCAGGGCCCGATCCCCGGCACCAGCTCCAGCCGCGCCCGGGCCGCCGCCGGTTCCATCCCGGCGGCCTGCTCCAGCCGGGCGGCCGCCCGCACCGCCCGCAGGATCGTCGACGCCCGCTTGTCGTCGACACCGGCGCGATGCCATTCCCACGAGGGGATCAGGGCCCAGGTACGCGGACCCGGCATCACATGCATCCGCTCGGGCGCGGGACCCGGCGCGGGCTCCCCGAACCTCCGTACGAGCAGCCGCCACGCCCGGTAGGCCTCGTCCGTGGTCACCTTCTGCTCCAGGACCGACGGGATAAGCGACTCCAGGACCAGCCCCGTCCGCGTCAGCCGCAGCCCGGGGCGCCGCTTGCGGGCCAGTGCGAGCAGCCGGTGCCGCGGCTCGAAGGCTCCGGGGTCGTCGAGGTCGCCCAGCAACTCGGGCAGCTGCTCCAGCAGCCAGTCGGCCCCGGGTCCCCAGGCTTCCGCCTCGGCGGTTCCGTTCCGCAGCGCGACCCGCAGGGTGCCCGGGCCCTGAGGGGTGTGACTGGCCCGCCAGACCGAGCCGTCGGGGGTCGCGCGGAACGTGGGGTCGGCGGGCCCGCGCCGCAGCGGGCCGAGCACCAACCCGAGGTCGAGGGGGCCGGGCGGAGTCCAGGCCCGCCGCCCCGGGGCCGTCACCTGGCGCGGCACCCCCGCGGGAACGACGACATCCCCGCCGCGCAGGGTCGTCGGGGTGGGGCGGGAGGGAAAGCGTCCGGCCACGGAGAGAGTCCTAGGGAAACGGAGCGGGGCGTCCTACGAAAGGTGAGTCCTACGAGACGAGAGTAGAGCCCGCGGGAGCCGCGCCGGGGCGGCCGGCTTCCACCACGGAAGACCACGGAGGCCCGCCCGCACCCCGCGGGGCTGCCCCGCCCTCACCGCACCTCGATGAACGCCCCCGGATCCCGCTCCGCCCGAGGCCGGGGCTCCTCGGCGGGATGCCCGACCGCCACGGCGCCCATCGGCTCCCAGTCCTCAGGCAGCTCCAGCACCTTCCGTACGACATCGCGGCAGAACATCGTCGAGGACACCCAGGCCGAGCCCAGCCGCTCCCCGGCGAGCGCCACCAGCAGATTCTGCACCCCCGCACCGGCGGCGACCACGAACATCTCCCGCTCGGCCCCGTCCCGCCGCGGGTCGCCGTAGTGGTGGGAGCCCGCCATGACCATGCAGGGGACGACGAGGTACGGCGCGTTGCGCAGCACGTCGCCGCGGCGGATCCGCTTGGCGATCGACTCCTCGGTCTTCCCGTCCCGCCGCAGATCGGCGGTCCACGCCTCCCGCATCGCGTCCAGCAGCCGGGTCCGCGCCGCCTCGGACTCCAGCAGCACAAAGCGCCACGGTGTCGTGTGGTGCGGGGCCGGTGCGGTCACGGCGGCTGCCACCGCGCGGCGTACGGCGCCGGGGTCGACCGGCTCGTCGGTGAACGCCCGCACGGTCCGCCGCTGGGCCACCGCCTCCCGTACCGCCTCGGAGGTGCCCAGCCGGAACATGTCGTCACGGGCGTCGCGCACCAGCGCCCGCGCGCCCTCGCCGTCCTCCGGGGACACCGTGTGCGGCAGTCCCCGTACGACGGCCACGGGCAGCCCGGCGGCCTTCCCCTTGACCAGGTCACCGGCCGCGGCCAGCTCGTCGGCGGTGGCGACGACGGTGGCGCTCAGCGGATTGCCGTGGGCGTCCGTGCCACCGCGCAGATCGTCCAGGACCCGTACGCCCGCGGCGCCGATGGCGACATCGGTGAGCCCGGCGCGCCAGGGCCGCCCGAAGGTGTCCGTGACGACCACGCCGACCTCGACGCCGAGCGTGTCCCGCAGCCCCTCGCGCAGGGCCCGCGCGGACGCGTCGGGATCCTCGGGGAGCAACAGCACCGTGCCCGCGGGGGTGTTGGAGGCGTCGACCCCGGCGGCGGCCATCACCAGGCCCTGCCGGTTCTCGACGATCCGGAGCATGCCGCGGCGGGCCACCACCCGCACGGTCTCGGCGTCGATGGCGGCCTCCCGGTCGTCCGCCAGGACCAGCCGCCCCTCGGCCTTGGACACGATCTTGGAGGTGACGAGGAGCACGTCCCCGTCGGCGAGTCCGGGCTCCGCCGCGGCGATGACCTTGGCCAGGTCGTCGCCCTCGCGGATCTCGGGCAGTCCGGGCAGGGCCCACACGCGGTAGCCCTCGCCGCCCGCGGCCGCGGCGCGCTCGCCGGGCAGCGCCCGGGGGGCGCCGGCCGGACCGTTCCCGCCCGCGTCCCTGGCAGGCCCTCCGCTCACGCGCCCCGCACCTCCTCCGCCAGCGTCAGTGCCTCCTGAGCCATCCGGGCCGTCGCCTCCAGGTCGGTCATCATCAGCGGCACCGCGCGGCAGCGGATGCCCGCGTCCTCGACCCGCTCCACGGCGCCCGCGTCCACCGTGTCGACGAGCCAGCCGTCCAGCAGCCCGGAGCCGTAGTGCTCGGCGACCGCCGCGGCCGTCGAGTCGACGCCGACCGCCGCGAGCACCTTGTCGGCCATGCCGCGCACGGGTGCGTCGCCGACGATCGGGGAGAGGCCCACCACCGGCACCCCGGCGTCGGCGATCGCCTCCCGGATGCCGGGCACCGCGAGGATGGTGCCGATGGACACCACCGGGTTGGACGGCGGGAAGAGCACCACGTCCGCCTCGGCGATCGCCTCCAGCACTCCCGGGGCGGGCTGGGACTGCTCGGCGCCGACCGGCACGATCGCCTCGGCCGGGACGGAGGCCCGCAGCCGCACCCAGTACTCCTGGAAGTGGATCGCCTTGCGCTCGCCGTCCAGCTCGACGGCGACATGGGTCTCCACGCGGTCGTCCGACATGGGCAGGAGCCGGACCCCCGGCTTCCAGCGGTCGCACAGCGCCTCGGTGACCGCGCTGAGCGGATAGCCGGCGCCCAGCATCTGCGTCCGCACGATGTGCGTGGCGAAGTCGCGGTCGCCGAGCCCGAACCACTCCGGTCCCACGCCGTACGCCGCGAGTTCCCCCTTGAGGTGGAAGGTCTCCTCGGCCCGGCCCCAGCCCTGCTCCTCGTTGATGCCGCCGCCCAGCGTGTACATCACCGTGTCGAGGTCCGGGCAGACCTTCAGCCCGTAGAGGTGGATGTCGTCACCGGTGTTGCCGATGACCGTGATGTCCGCGTCGGGCGCGGCCTGCTTCAAACCGCGCAGGAACCGGGCACCCCCGATACCGCCTGCCAGAACCACAATGCGCATGAGGGCCAGTCTTGCAGGCGGCAGTGACAACGCGTGAGCGGGTCGACGGGATGTGGACAACCGGGGGATCGAGGGGATAAGGGGGACACAGGAACACGGACAGCCGGGGCGCCCCGCACGGCCGCCCGACCGTCCCAGCGCGACCGCCCGCGGACCGCGCCCGCCCGCACGGCTGTCTCGCCGGTGACCGCCCTGCGGACCGCGCACGCCCGCACGGCCGTCTCGCCGTGACCGCCCTGCGGACCGCGCCCGCCCGCCGAGCTCAGCCGATGGCCGTCTCCGCCGGGCTCAGCCGGAGGCCGCCTCCGCCGGGCCGTGCCCCGCCGCGCAGGCCGAGGCGGGGATCCCGGCGGCGGGGGCGCCCGCCCCCGCCCCCGCCGCCGACCGCAGCCCGGCCGCCGGCCGCATGGGCATCTCGGTCAGGCCCGGGAAGTAGATGTGCAGGCTCACCGCCGGCTCCAGCGCGTCGTTGACGACCTCGTGGACGTACCCCGGCGCGAAGACCCGCTGCGCCCCCGCACCCAACGCGCGGGTTCCGCGCTCCGTGCGCTCGGTCAGTGCGCCGTGCAGGACGGTCAGCACGCCGGACGAGCGCCCGTGGTCGTGCAGCCCGCTGCCCTGCCCGGGGACCCAGGACAGCAGCCACACCTCGTAGCCGGGGCCGGTGCGCAGCCGGTGGTACCAGCGGGAGGCGGCGTCGTACCGCACCAGGTGCTCCCACTGGGAGCGGTCGGCGGCGATGGAGCGGGCGAGGCCCGCGAACTCGGCCACGGTGGCCGGGTGCTCGCGGGGCGGCTGGAGCAGATGCGGCACTTCCAGGATGTCGCCGGCGATCTGAAGGTCGCTGTCACTGTTCATGGGGGCGGTGATTCCTCGGCGGGGTGCGGGGCGGCGGGAGGTCGCGCGTCGCCCGCCCGGGTCGGGGCGCGGCGGGGGCCCGGGTACGGGCGGGGATTCAGCGGCGGGTCGGTGGACCCGGGAAGCGGCCGGAGCGGGAAGGGCTCAACAGCCGGGACAGCAACAGCTACAGCGAGCGCGGGCAGCACCGTGGGACCCGGCGGAGCGGGTCTGGGCGTGTGCCGGGTTCGCGAGCATGCCCCCTAGGACACCGGTTCACCCCTCCGCTGTCAACTTGGGGTCCGGCATCCGAGAGGTGTTTCACCTCATCCGGTCCATCTCACAGATGAAAGGTTTGTTCACCCGAAGACCGGGACACATGGAGCCCACCACGGGTGCCCAAACCCCGTTGCGATCTCGTGATCCGAATGTGATCCGGTTCGCTTCGCGGTAGGTCTCGGAACGGGATCGAACGCCGGGGCGTCCTCCCCTGTGACGGGGCGGCCACCCAGAGGGGGCCCTCGCGAGTGTCTGGGTTTATGCCGATTTGAACACTTTCCGCATAGCCTTGGTTCCGCAGAGTGAATAAGGGGCTCAATAGCAGATCTCGGCTTGACTGGCCCGGATCGGCACACTTGTAATTTCACTCGTGTCGTTCAGCCGAAATCGGTAACGGCTACATCACGGGGACGCGAAAGACTGACGAGGGGCGCACATGACCGAGCTGGTGCAGCAACTGCTGGTCGACGACGCGGACGAGGAACTCGGCTGGCAGGAGCGCGCGCTGTGCGCCCAGACCGACCCCGAGTCCTTTTTTCCCGAGAAGGGCGGCTCCACCCGCGAGGCCAAGAAGGTCTGCCTCGCCTGTGAGGTCCGCTCGGAGTGCCTCGAGTACGCGCTCGCCAACGACGAGCGCTTCGGCATCTGGGGCGGCCTGTCCGAGCGTGAGCGCCGCCGCCTGAAGAAGGCCGCGGTCTGACCCGGCCCGACGGGCTCCTCCGGCGCCGCCGCGGCCGCGCCCTTCCCCCCGGAACAACCGCACCCGGCCTTCTGCCCCGACGTCATGACGGCCCGTCGCAGGTGGGTTGTCCACAGGCGGCGGACCGCCCTGCTGCCCAGCCGATAGTGTGGTCGCTCGTCCGAGACGCACCGCCGTCCCCTCGGGGCGCAGGCGTCCACCGCAGTCCATCGAACCGGGGCCCGTACCTCGATGTCCGTGCACAGCCATACGGCAGCCCACCAAGGCACCGCTGCCACACCTGAGTTCCCGCGTCACGTGGTCACCGCGGTCCTCGTCGCCCACGACGGCGCCCGCTGGCTCCCCGACGCGCTCGCCGGGCTGCTCGGCCAGGAGCGCCCCGTGCAGAACGCGGTGGCGGCCGACACCGGCAGCGCCGACGACTCCGCCCGACTGCTCACCGACGCCCTCGGCGACGAGCGGGTCCTGCACCTCGCCCGGCGCACCGGCTTCGGCCAGGCCGTCGAGGAGGCGACCCGGGGCGCGGCCGTGCTCACCCCGGACGACCTGCCCTATCTCAAGCGCCCCAGCGGCTGGGACCCGGCCACCCGCACCTGGCGCGACGAGGCGTACGACCTGCCCGACCTGCCGTACGGCGAGCCCGTGCAGTGGCTGTGGCTCCTGCACGACGACTGCGCCCCCGAACCGGATGCCCTGGCCCAGCTGCTGCGCGTCGTGGAGAACGAACTGGAGCTGGGCCGCGACGACGTGGCCGTGGTCGGCCCCAAGCTCCGCGGCTGGTACGACCGGCGCCAGCTCCTCGAGGTCGGCGTCAGCATCGCCAACTCCGGCCGCCGCTGGACCGGTCTGGACCGCCGCGAGCAGGACCAGGGCCAGCACGATCACGTCCGCCAGGTACTGTCCGTCTCCACGGCCGGCATGCTGATCCGGCGCGACGTCTTCGAGCAGCTCGGCGGCTTCGACCGGTATCTGCCCCTGATGCGGGACGACGTCGACCTGTGCTGGCGCGCCCAGGCCGCGGGCCACCGCGTCCTGGTCGCCCCCGAAGCCGTCGTACGCCACGCGGAGGCGGCCTCCCGCGAGCGCCGCGCCGTCGACTGCGCCGGCCGCACCACCGCCTCCCCGCACAAGGTGGACAAAGCGGGTGCCGTCTACACCCTCCTCGTCAACGCCCGTACGGCACAGCTGCCCTGGGTCCTGCTCCGCCTGATCCTCGGCACCCTGCTGCGCACCGTCGCCTACCTCGTGGGCAAGGTGCCCGGACAGGCCGTCGACGAGATCCGCGGTCTGCTCGGCACCCTGCTGCGCCCGGAGCGGATCATCGCCGGGCGGCGCGGCCGCGGCCGCCCGCAGGCCGACAAGGGCGAGCTGCGGGCGCTGTTCCCGCCGCCCGGCGCGACCGTCCGCGCCACCGTCGAACAGGTCGCCGGGAATCTGGTGGGCCGCTCCGACCCCGAGGTCTCCTCGGCCGGGCGCCACGGCGGCGGACTGGAGTCCGGACCGGGCGGCGACGACGCCGACTTTCTCCAGGTCGAGCAGTTCGCCCGGCTCAAGCGCATCGCGCGCAAGCCCGGCCCGCTGCTCTTCGTCGTCCTCCTGCTCGTCTCACTGGTCGCCTGCCGCGCCCTGCTCGGCGGCGGCTCGCTCGCCGGCGGCGCGCTGCTGCCCGCCCCCGCCGACTCCTCCGAGCTGTGGTCCCGCTATCTCGACGCCTGGCACCCTGTGGGCGCGGGCGGTACCCACTCCGCACCGCCCTACCTGGCGCTGGTCGCCCTGCTCGCGAGCCTCCTCCTCGGCTCCACCGGACTCGCCGTCACGGTGCTGCTCGTCTGCTCCGTGCCGCTGGCCGGGATCGCCGCCTACTTCGCCTCGCGCCCGCTCGTCGAGTCCCGGCTACTGCGCGCCTGGGCGTCCATCGCGTACGCCTTCCTGCCCGCCGCCACCGGTGCCCTCGCCGGAGGCCGCATCGGCACCGCGGTCCTCGCCGTCCTGCTGCCGCTCCTCGCCCGCGCGGGCATCGCGGCATCCGGGCTGGCCCATGGCTCCGGGGCGCGCGGCAGCTGGCGCGCCACCTGGGCGTATGCGCTGCTGCTGACGATCACCACCGCGTTCACCCCGGTCGTCTGGCCGATCGCGGCGGTCCTGGGCCTGGCCCTGCTCGCCGTACGCAGAAGGGACATCCCCGCCTACGGGCTGCGCCTGGTCGCCCAGCTCGGCACCCCGCTGCTGGTACTCGCCCCCTGGTCGCTCACCCTGCTGCCCGGCGGCTTCTTCCGGGAGGCCGGTCTCGCCTACGGCAAGAGCGCCGCCTCCGCCACCGACCTGCTGGGCGCGAGCCCCGGCGGCCCCGGCACGGTCAGCGGTCTGATGCTCATCGGTGTCGTCCTCGCCGCGCTGGCGGCCCTGCTGCGCGGCGAACGCCGACGGGGCATCTGGACGGCGTGGGCGGTCGCCCTGGTGGGACTCGTCCTCGCGGTCCTCTCCAACGCCTCGGCCTGGGCCGGACCCGCGACCCTCGTCTACGGCCTCGCGCTGCTGTCCGCCGCCGCGATCGGCGCGGACGGCGCCCGCTCCCGGGTGGCCGAACAGAGCTTCGGCTGGCGCCAGCCGGTGGCCGCGCTCATCGCCTTCGCCTCCGCGGCGGGCCCCCTGCTCATCGCCGCGGGCTGGATGATCCGCGGCGCGGACGGGCCGGTGGAGCGGCGCGACGCGGTGCAGGTGCCCGCGTTCGTCGCCGAGGAGAGCGGCACCAGCGACCAGGCCCGCACCCTCGTCCTGGACGGCGAGTCCACCGCACAGGTGCGCTACACCCTGGTCCGCGGCTCCGGCGCCCGCCTCGGCGACGGCGAACTGGCCGCCGCGGACGGCGAGAACAAGCGGCTGGACAAGGTCGTCGCCAACCTGGTGGCGGGCTCCGGCGCCGACCAGGCGGACGAACTCGGCGGCTTCGCCGTGCGGTACGTCCTCGTCCGCAAGGGCGCCCCCCGGGACGTCGGCCGGGTCCTGGACGCCACCCCCGGTCTGACCCGGCTCAGCCAGCAGGACGGCAGCGCGCTGTGGCGGCTGGACCGGGAGGTCTCCCGCGCCGCGATCGTCACCGGTACCGCCGCACCGCAGCCGGTGGCGGCCGGACCCGTCGGCATCCACACCACGATCCCGTCCGGCACCGCGGGCCGCACCCTGCGGATCGCCGACACCGCCGACCCGGGCTGGAGCGCCACCCTGGACGGCAAGCCCCTCACCCGCACCACGGTCGACGGCTGGGCCCAGGGCTTCCAACTGCCCGCGTCCGGCGGCACTCTGGACGTCAGCTACGACACCCCCCTCGGCCACACCGCCTGGCTGTGGGCGCAGGGCGCGCTCGCCGTCGTCCTCGTGGTGCTCGCCCTCCCGGGCCGCCGCCGGGACGTCGACGACGACCTCCCCGAGGAGCAGGCCGCGCCCGCCGAGGACACCGGCGGCGAGGGCCGCCGGGCCCGCAGACTCCGCGCCCAGGCCGAGGCCGAGGAGGCGGCGAACGCCCCCGACGCCCCCGCCCCGGCCGAGGAGGAGGTCTTCGAGCCCGCTCCCATCCCCCAGCAGCCCCCCTACGGCACCTGGGACACGAGCGGCTACCCGGCCGACGGCTACGGCGCCTACGGCGGCGAACAGCACCAGGACGCCCAACAGCACCAGGACACACAGCACTACCAGGACGCCCAGCAGTACGCGCCGGGCGCCTACGAGCAGCAGCAGTACCCGGCCGACCCCTACCAGGGAGCCCCCTACGACCCGTACGCCTACGGGAACCCGGCGCCGTACGACCCGACGTACCACCAGGGCTACGCCACGCCGTACGACCCGGCGCACGGCACCGACAGTGAGCGCCCCGACGGGAGCCAGCAGTGAACCGCACGACCCTGTCCCTGATCGCCGGGGTGGCCGCGCTCGCCGCCGTCACCGGATTCGCCGCGCTCGACGCACCCGGCGCGTCCGGCAGCACCACCGCCAAGGCGGCCGCCCGGCTGCCCGTGGAGCAGACCCGGTTGCTGTGCCCCGAGCCGAGCACCTCGGACATCGCCGACACCACCTACACCTCGTTCACCCCCGTCTCGGCGGGCGCGAGCGGCGGCAAGGCCCAACTCACCCCGGCCGCCTCCCAGTCGGCGGACGGCACGGACACCGGCAAGAGCGGCGGCGCCAAGGACAAGAAGCAGACCGACGTCCCGTCCCTGACTCCCAAGCAGCCGGGCACACCGGTCACCGGGGACAGCTCGGGATCCGACACCCCGGCGCTCCTCGGCAGCGCCACGGGAGGGTTCGCGCCCGGCTGGACGGTCCAGGAGACCACCCAGGTCGCCGCGGGGGCGGGCCGCGGGCTGCTCGGCACCGACTGCACCGCCCCGGACACCGAGTTCTGGTTCGCGGGCGCCAGCACCGCCGCCTCCCGCACCGACTATGTGCACCTCACCAACCCGGACGACTCCGCCGCGGTCGTCGACATCGAGCTGTACGGGAAGAACGGCAGCCTCAAGTCGACGATCGGCGAGGGCATCACGGTCCAGCCGCACGCCAGCGAACCGATCCTGCTGTCCACGCTCACCGAGGCCCGGGAACCCGATGTCACGGTCCATGTGAGCGTCCGCAGCGGCCGGGTCGGGGCCGCCGTACAGGCCCTCGACGACAAGCAGGGCGGCGACTGGCTGGCCGCCTCGACGGACCCCGCGGGATCCCTGGTGCTCCCCGGAATCCCCAAGGACGCCACGGATGTGCGCCTGATCGCCTTCGCGCCAGGGGACGCAGACGCCGACCTCAAGGTGCGGCTGTCCTCGCCCTCCGGGGAGATCACCCCGGCCGGGAACGAGACGCTGCATGTGAAGGGCGGGATGACCACCGCGGTCGACCTCGGCGATGTCACCCGCGGGGAGGCGGGCTCCCTGGTGCTGACACCGGGCGACGCCCCGGCCCCGGTGGTGGCCGCGCTGCGGGTGGTCCGCGGCACGGGAGACAAGCAGGAGACCGCGTTCATCCCGGCGACCGCGCCCGTCGGCACCCGCGCCTCCGCGGCCGACAACAGCGCCCGGGGCAGCACCCTCGCGCTGACCGCCCCGGGCGCCGCGGCCACCGTCAAGGTCACCGCCTCCGCGGGCAGCGACGGCGGCACCGCCGTGACCAAGGAGTACACGATCAAGGGCGGTACGACGCAGAGTGTGGCGGCGCCCGTGCCCAGCGGCCTGAAGGGGACCTACGCGCTCACCGTGGAACCGGTCTCCGGAGGACCCGTCTACGCCGCCCGTACGCTCCAGACCACCGTCGAGGGGGTCCCGGGCTTCACCGTGCAGACCCTCCCCGACGACCGGGGCACGGTCGCGGTGCCCGAGGCCGACCAGGACCTCTCCGTCCTGCTGAAGAAGTAGAAGAAGCAGAAGGAGGAGAGGCCCAGGGCCGGGCATCCCCGGCCCTGGGCGTCAGTCCTCGCCGTAGCGCGGATCCACGGTCTCCGGAGTGAGCCCCAGTAGCTCCGCCACCTGCTCCACGACCACCTCGTGGACCAGTGCGGCCCGCTCGTCGCGGCCCTTGGTGCGGATCTCGACCGGGCGGCGGTAGACCACGACCCTGGCGCGGCGCCCGTCGGCGGCCGGGACGATGCCGCCCAGGGGCACCGGCTCGTCGCTCCACGCCTGGCCGGGGCCGTCGAGCCGGGGCACCTCCAGGATGAGGAAGTCGATGTCCCCGAGCTGCGGCCAGCGCCGCTCCAGACGCTCGACGGAGTCCTGCACCAGATCCGCGAACACCTCGGCACGGCTCGCGGCGAGCGGCACCTGCGGCGGCGCGACGGGGCCGCGCATGCCTCTGCCGTGGCGATCACGGCGACGGGGGCCGGGCGCGGCGGGGCGGGGCGGTACGGCGTTGTCCATCACTGACGAAGCGTAATCCCCGCCGGGGTTCCCCGCCCGGACCCGCACCGCGCACGCCCCCGCGCCCCCGGCCGTGCACCCGGCAGCCACCCGGCGCGCCGGGTGGACGGCGAGGTCGAGGCTCTGCCGCATGTCGCCGGATGACCATTCCAGCCAAGGTTGGGCTCGATTCCATATCCCCCTGGACCGGGTTCGTCATGAGAATTGGTGAGGTTTGTACCAAGTGGTGATCGATTTCGAGGGGTTCCGCGGCGGGATCCGACGGCCTCCGCGCAGGTCACCAGGGCCGGTCGGGAGGAGTGTGTGGGGTGTTTCACAGCACGACACGGTGGAGTGACCCGGGGGAGAGTCGTCGCGGCCCGCTCAAGAGTGCGGTACCGTCCAACATCGTGAGCCCTGTACGTCGTTGTTCGCGCACCGCTTGCGGCCGACCCGCCGTTGCGACGCTGACGTACGTCTACGCCGACTCGACCGCGGTCCTCGGCCCGCTCGCCACCTACGCCGAACCCCACTGCTACGACCTGTGCGCCGAGCACTCCGAGCGCCTGACCGCACCGCGCGGCTGGGAGGTCGTCCGGCTCCTGGACGGCTCCGCCCCCGCCCGCCCCAGCGGCGACGACCTGGAAGCGCTGGCCAACGCGGTCCGTGAGGCGGCCCGTCCGCAGGCGCGCGCGGCGGAGGCCGGCGGCGGCCGCACGGCGGACCCGATGGAGGTCGCCCGCCGGGGCCATCTGCGGGTGCTGCGCTCGCCGGACAACTGACGCCTCCGGCCGAGACCGTGAGGCCCGGGTGTGAAGTCCGGGTGTGAAGCCCGGTATGAACTCCGTTCGAACTGCGCGCACGCCCCTGTGGACGAAGCCCCAGGGTCCGCGTCCACCAGGTAGTTTGGGGCCATCGTCAAGACCTCAGGAGGGTTGGCCGTGGCTGCTGATCTGTCGCAGATCGTGAAGGCGTACGACGTACGCGGTGTCGTCCCCGATCAGTGGGACGAAACGCTCGCCGAGCTCTTCGGGGCCGCCTTCGCCCAAGTGACCGGCGCGGACGCGATCGTGATCGGTCACGACATGCGGCCCTCCTCCCCGGGACTCTCGCACGCCTTCGCCCGCGGAGCCGCCGCCCGCGGCGTCGACGTCACCGAGATCGGCCTGTGCTCCACGGACCAGCTGTACTACGCGTCGGGCGCGTTCAACCTGCCGGGCGCCATGTTCACCGCCTCGCACAACCCGGCGCAGTACAACGGCATCAAGATGTGCCGCGCGGGCGCCGCCCCCGTCGGCCAGGACACCGGCCTCGCGGACATCCGTGCCCTGGTCGAGCGCTGGATCGACGAGGGCGCCCCGCAGCCCCAGGGCGCACCCGGGACGGTCACCCGGCGGGACACCCTGGAGGACTACGCGGCGCATCTGCGCTCCCTCGTCGACCTGACCTCCATCCGCCCCCTGAAGGCCGTCGTCGACGCGGGCAACGGCATGGGCGGCCACACGGTCCCCACCGTCCTCGCCGGACTGCCGATCGACCTGGTCCCGATGTACTTCGAGCTGGACGGCACCTTCCCCAACCACGAGGCCAACCCGCTCGACCCCAAGAACATCGTCGACCTCCAGAAGCGCGTCCGGGAGGAGCACGCCGACATCGGCATCGCCTTCGACGGCGACGCCGACCGCTGCTTCGTCGTCGACGAGCGCGGCGAGCCCGTCTCCCCGTCCGCGGTCACGGCCCTGGTCGCCGCCCGCGAACTGGCCAAGCACGGCGGCAAGGGCACGGTCATCCACAACCTGATCACCTCCTGGTCCGTGCCCGAGGTGGTCCGCGAGCACGGCGGCACGCCCGTGCGCACCCGGGTGGGCCACTCCTTCATCAAGGCCGAGATGGCCCACAGCGGCGCGATCTTCGGCGGCGAGCACTCCGCGCACTACTACTTCAAGGACTTCTGGAACGCGGACACCGGCATGCTCGCCGCGCTCCACGTCCTCGCGGCCCTCGGCGGCCAGGACGGCCCGCTGTCGCAGCTGGTCGCCGAGTACGACCGCTACGCGGGCTCCGGAGAGATCAACTCCACGGTGGACGACCAGCGGGGCCGCCTCGCCGCGATCAAGGCCGCGTACGAGGGCCAGGAGGGCGTCGAGATCGACGAACTGGACGGCCTGACCGTCTCGT
The DNA here is from genome assembly GCF_044548405.1 of Streptomyces sp. NPDC052040. NCBI lineage: Bacteria > Bacillati > Actinomycetota > Actinomycetes > Kitasatosporales > Streptomycetaceae > Streptomyces > Streptomyces sp. NPDC052040. The sequence continues at coordinate 13,542 of NZ_JBIUBV010000030.1, forward strand.
CCGCCGACTGGTGGTTCAACGTCCGCCCCTCCAACACCGAACCGCTGCTCCGCCTGAACGCGGAGGCGAGGGACGAGGCGACCATGGCCAAGGTCCGGGACGAGGCCCTGGAGATCATCCGCGGCTGACGGCCCCGCCGCACGGCGCGGCCCCACGACGCCCCGGCCCCGGGACACCCCGGAGGCCGTGCACCCGCCGGACCCCCGGCGGGCAGGGCACCCGGAGGCCGCGCCGCCCCGCCCAACCCCCGCATGCCGCCCCCTCGGCGGTAGTCTGACCAGGCCAAGCGCACTCGCCCCGAAGGGACCCCTCATGCCGCTCGAAGCCGGCCTCCTGGAGATCCTCGCCTGCCCGGCGTGCCACGCCCCCCTCAAGGAGGAGGACGCCGAGCTGGTCTGCACCGGCCAGGACTGCGGTCTCGCCTACCCCGTCCGGGACGGCATCCCGGTCCTGCTCGTGGACGAGGCCCGCCGCCCCGCCTGATTCGATCCGGCGATCGGAGACTGCCGCTCATGCTCGACGAATCGCTGCTGGACGACCCCGACGCGCTGGCCCTCGCCGACCGCCGCGCCCTGCTGCGCGGCGCCGCCGAGGCCGGCGCCCGGGTCCGCACCGCCGTGCGGCATGCCGCCGACGCGGGGATCAACGAACTGAAGCCGGACGGGCGTCCCCGGGCCGTCCTCATCGCGGGCCCCGGCACGGCCTCCGTGGGCGTCGCCGAACTGCTCGGCACCCTCGTCGGTGCCTCCTGCCCGGTCACCCGCATCCACCCGACCGGTGTCGCCCCGGCCGCCGGAGCCCTGCGCTGGGACCTGCCCGGCTGGGCGGGCCCCGTCGACCTGCTCCTGATCGCCACCCCCGACGGCGCCGAACCCGGCCTCGGTATCCTCGTCGAGCAGGCCTACCGCCGCGGCTGCACGGTTGTCGCCGTCGCCCCCGCCGACTCCCCGGTCCCGGAAGCGGTGGCAGGCGCGCACGGCCTGTTCGTCCCGATGGCGACCGCCCCCCACGAGCAGGGGAAGCCGCTCGCGGCCTCCGCCCCCGGTGTCCTGTGGGCCCTGCTCACCCCGCTGCTCGCCCTGCTGGACCGCACCGGTCTGCTCTCCGCCCCGGCCGAGGTCCTGGAGAAGGTCGCCGACCGCCTCGACCAGGTCGCCGAGCGCTGCGGCCCGGCCATCGCCACCTACGACAACCCCGCCAAGACCCTCGCCGCCGAACTGGCCGAATCCCTGCCGGTGATCTGGACCGAGGGCGTCTCCGCCGCACCGGCCGGCCGCCGCTTCGCCGCCGCCCTCGCCGAACTGGCGGGCCGCCCCGCCCTCACGGCCCGGCTGCCCGAGGCACTCGCCTCGCACAGCGTGCTGCTCGCCGGAGCGCTCGCCGCGGGCGCCGACCCCGAGGACTTCTTCCGTGACCGCGTGGAGGAGGCCCAGGCCCTCCACGCCCGTGTGGTGCTGCTGCGCGACCGGCCCATCGGAGGCCTGAGCGCCGCCCCCGCCGCACGCGAACTCGCCCTCAGCCACGACACGGCGATCAGCGAGCTGGAACCGGAGGACGGCAGTGAACTGGAGACCCTCGCGGAACTGATCGCCATCACGGATTTCGCCGCCGTTTACGTGGCGCTCGCTTCGGGGGCCTGACCTTGGCTCACGGCGTCCCACGACGCCCGTGCCCTGCGTTACCTACGGAGAAAAAAGACACCCATGGATCGCCTCGACAACACCGTCCGCCCCTACGCCTGGGGCTCGACCACCGCCATCCCCCGCCTCCTCGGCGCGGAGCCGACCGGTGAACCCCAGGCGGAGATGTGGATGGGCGCCCACCCCGGCGCCCCCTCGCGCACCCCGCGCGGACCGCTCAACGAGGTGATCGGCACAGCCCCCGAGCAGGAGCTGGGCGCCCGCACGGTCGCCAGGTTCGGCCCCCGGCTGCCCTTCCTGCTGAAGATCCTCGCCGCCGGCGCCCCCCTCTCCCTCCAGGTCCACCCCGATCTGGAACAGGCCAAGGAGGGCTTCGCCGACGAGGAGCGCCGCGGCATCCCCCTCGACGCGCCCCACCGCAACTACAAGGACGCCAACCACAAGCCCGAACTCATCTGCGCCCTCACCGAGTTCGACGGCCTCTGCGGCTTCCGCGCCCCGGACGAGACCGCCGAACTGCTCGCCGCCCTCGACGTCGACTCCCTCAAGCCCTACGTCGACCTGCTGCACGCGCACCCCGAAGAGGCGGCCCTGCGCGAGGTCCTCACCGCCCTCCTGTCCGCCGACCCCGAGGAGATGGCCCGCACGGTCGACGAGGCCGCGGCCGCCTGCACCCGCCTCGGCGGTGCCCACGCCCCGTACGCGGACCTCGCTCACCACTACCCGGGCGACCCCGGCGTGATCGCGGCCATGCTCCTCAACCATGTACGGCTCCAGCCCGGCGAGGCCCTCTACCTCGGCGCCGGGGTCCCGCACGCCTACCTCAGCGGCCTCGGCGTCGAGATCATGGCCAACTCCGACAACGTCCTGCGCTGCGGCCTGACCCCCAAGCACGTCGACGTCCCCGAACTGCTGCGCGTCGTCCGCTTCGAGGCGGGCGACCCCGGAGTGCTGCGCCCGGAGGCCTCCCCGGACGGCGAGGAGGTCTACGAGACCCCCATCGACGAGTTCCGCCTGTCCCGCTACGTCCTCCCCGAGGGCACCGCCCCCCACGACCTCACCCGCCCCGTTCCGCAGATCCTGCTCTGCACGGCGGGCTCGGTACGCGTCGGCGACCAACTCCTCACCCCGGGCCAGTCGGTGTTCGTACCGGCGGATGAACCGGCCGAGGCCCTCGGCGGCGGCACGCTCTTCCGCGCCACGGTCCTCGCCTGACCCACCCGGGACCGCTCCCGACGCCGGTCCGGCGCGACCCCGCCGGACCCGGCTGCAACAATGGCCCACCGGCACAGGACGAGCACGCCGGGCCAGGCCGGGACGGCGACGAAGGGACAACGCGAACACATGAGCGCGTCAGGCGGCAGCAAGGCGATCGTGGCGGCACTCGGCGCCAACCTCGCGATCGCGGCATCGAAATTCGTGGCCTTCGCCTTCAGCGGCTCGTCCTCGATGCTCGCCGAGGGCGTCCACTCCCTCGCCGACTCCGGCAACCAGTTCCTGCTGCTGATCGGCGGCAAGCGGTCCCGGCGTGAGGCGACCCCCCAACACCCCTTCGGCTACGGCCGCGACCGCTTCATCTACGCCTTCCTGGTCTCCATCGTCCTCTTCTCGGTCGGCGGCATGTTCGCCATCTACGAGGGCTACGAGAAGATCCAGCACCCGCATGAACTGGAGAACTGGTACTGGCCCGTGGGCGTACTGGTCTTCGCACTCCTCGCCGAGGGCTTCTCCTTCCGCACGGCCATCAAGGAGTCCAACGAGCTGCGCGGAAAGCTCTCCTGGGCCCAGTTCATCCGCCGCGCCAAGGCGCCCGAACTGCCCGTCGTCCTCCTGGAGGACTTCGGCGCGCTCATCGGCCTGGTCCTCGCCCTCGGCGGCGTCGGCCTCGCACTCCTCACCGGCGACGGCATCTGGGACGGCATCGGCACCGTCTGCATCGGCGTCCTCCTCGTCCTGATCGCCCTGGTCCTCGCCGCCGAGACCAAGTCCCTGCTCCTCGGCGAGGCAGCCGGCCTCGACGTGATCCAGCAGATCGAGGCGGCGACGGTCGACGGGGAGTCCGTCACCGGCGTCATCCACATGCGCACCCTCCACCTCGGCCCCGAGGAACTGCTCGTCGCCGCCAAGATCGCCGTACGCCACGACGACACCGCCGCCCAAGTCGCCGCCGCGATCAACGCCGCCGAGTCCCGCATCCGCTCCGCCGTCCCGATGGCGCGGGCCATCTACCTGGAACCGGACATCTACAGCGAGGCGGAGGCCGCCAAGGGCCCGGACCCCGAGGCGACGCCCGGCGGCCCCGGCCCGGCAACCGGCCACTGAGCCCACCCGCCGTGTCCGGATACCGGCCACGGCGGACCGGATGTCTTTCGGAGGCGGACTGGGGAGCGCGGGGCCGCCCGGTGTAGCTTGGAGGGCGAGCCAGACGTCGCTGCTGATGGCGGTCGGGCGGCCCCGCGCGGGCCGGCCGAGGGAGAGAGGGCCTCCGACGGACTGCGCTGCGCGCACGCGGGCATGCCTGTGTCCTCCTCGGACACCCCTGTGTCCGCCGCCGCGCAGACCAGCCCTACCCACCTCGCCCCGACTCCGAGGAGCACCTCGACATGACGACTGTCGACAACCGACAGGACTTCAAGGTCGCCGACCTCTCCCTGGCCGGGTTCGGCCGCAAGGAGATCACTCTCGCCGAGCACGAGATGCCCGGCCTGATGGCGATCCGCAAGGAGTACGCCGCGGCGCAGCCCCTGGCCGGCGCCCGCATCACCGGTTCCCTGCACATGACCGTCCAGACCGCCGTGCTCATCGAGACGCTGGCGGCGCTCGGCGCGCAGGTCCGCTGGGCCTCCTGCAACATCTTCTCCACCCAGGACCACGCGGCCGCCGCCATCGCCGTCGGCCCGAACGGCACGCCGGACAACCCCCAGGGCATCCCGGTCTTCGCCTGGAAGGGCGAGACCCTGGAGGAGTACTGGTGGTGCACGGAGCAGGCGCTGACCTGGCCGGACAGCCCCACCGGCGGCCCGAACATGATCCTCGACGATGGCGGCGACGCCACCCTCCTCGTCCACAAGGGCGTCGAGTACGAGAAGGACGGCAAGGTCCCGTCGGTCGACACCGCCGAGTCCGACGAGCACCGCGTCATCCTCGAACTCCTGCACCGCACCATCACGGACGGCTCGCAGAAGTGGACCCAGCTGGCGTCCGAGATCCGCGGTGTCACCGAGGAGACCACGACCGGCGTCCACCGGCTGTACGAGATGCAGCGCGACGGCGACCTCCTGTTCCCGGCGATCAACGTCAACGACGCCGTCACCAAGTCGAAGTTCGACAACAAGTACGGCTGCCGCCACTCGCTGATCGACGGCATCAACCGCGCCACCGACGTCCTCATCGGCGGCAAGACCGCCGTGGTCTGCGGCTACGGCGACGTGGGCAAGGGCTGCGCGGAGTCCCTGCGGGGCCAGGGCGCCCGGGTGATCGTCACCGAGATCGACCCGATCTGCGCGCTCCAGGCGGCGATGGACGGCTACCAGGTCGCGACCCTCGACGAGGTCGTCGACAAGGCCGACATCTTCATCACCACGACCGGCAACAAGGACATCATCATGGCCTCGGACATGGCCAAGATGAAGCACCAGGCGATCGTCGGCAACATCGGCCACTTCGACAACGAGATCGACATGGCCGGTCTCGCCAAGACCCCCGGCATCGTCAAGGACGAGGTCAAGCCGCAGGTCCACACCTGGACCTTCCCCGACGGCAAGGTCCTCATCGTCCTCTCCGAGGGCCGCCTGCTGAACCTGGGCAACGCCACCGGCCACCCCTCGTTCGTGATGTCCAACTCCTTCGCGGACCAGACGCTGGCCCAGATCGAGCTGTTCACCAAGCAGTCCGAGTACCCGATCGGCGTCTACACGCTGCCCAAGCACCTCGACGAGAAGGTCGCCCGCCTGCACCTGGACGCGCTGGGCGTCAAGCTCACCACGCTGCGCCCCGAGCAGGCCGCGTACATCGGCGTCGACGTCGAGGGCCCGTACAAGCCGGACCACTACCGGTACTGACAGGACCACCAGCCGGTACCGGTACGGCACCGGCCAGGCCCTGAGGCAGGCCCCCGCACCCCCGTGTCGGGGGCCTGCCCCTTTGGCCGGCCGGTCCGGCCCGTCACACCCCAGGACCTCCATGCCCCGCGGCCGATATTCGCTTCACGATCCGCACGACGGCACCCTCCTCGCCGAAGAACACTTCCAGTGCGCGCCCGGCCCCTCCGGCTGGCGCTACGTCTCTCAACTCACCACCCCCTCCGGCGATCACGCCGGTTCCGTCGACCTCGCCCTCGACGAACTCGGGCGTCCGATCCGCCTCGAACTGCACGCCGCGAGCTGGCAGGTGCGGGGAGCCGCCCTGGACGGCGTCACCTGGGTCCGCACCGACCCCACCGGCACCCATGCCACCGAAGGCAACGTCGCCGCCCACGCCTTCACCGGCACTTCCCCCGCTTTCCTCGTCGCCACCGCCCGTCTGCTGCGCCTCACCCCCTCCTCCGCAGCGACGCGCGTACGCCTCGTCGCCTTCACCGATCCGGTCCTCGCCCCCCGCACCGTGGACCAGTCCTGGGCCTTGATCGCAAGAGAAGCACACCCCACTGACAACGCCCCCCTGATCGTGGACGAATACCAGGTCACAGCCCTGGACACGGGGGAGCGGCACTCCATCCACATCGCCGGCGACGTGGTCCTGGACGCCCCCGGCATCGAGCTGGAAGACCTCGCGTCACCCCCGTCGGCGTCCACCTGACACAGCGCGCCCGAAGCGCTGGAGAGGAAACCTCGAACAGCTAGGCGGGCGGCACGAACCCGGTGCCGGACCGCTCCGAGGACGAACCGTCCCGCGCCGCCAAGGGCCCCTGCTCCTCAGGCCCACCGACGGCCGACTCCCCGGCCCACCCGTGCGCGGGCACCCCGTGCCCCGCACCCGTACCCGCGCCGGTCGCCCGCACCGAGTCATCCGCCCCGGGACCTCCGAGCGCCCTCGCCTCCCTGCCCCGGCGCTCCTCCACCACCGCCGCCAGATACGCGGCCGCAGGCACCCCGTACGGCGCGGGCGCGCCCGTACAAGCCGCGAGATCCGAGGCGAGACGTTCCGCCATCGCCCGGCCCACCTGCGGATCCAGCGAGTGCATCCGCGTCAGGTACTGCCGGACGGCCAGCCACAGCCCGTCCGGAACCGCCGAGAGATCCAGTCCGGAGAACCGCCCGGCAAGCCAGGGCGGCGGCGGGGGCACCGAGGCACTGCGCCCGTCCGGCACCCGCTCACGCACCACCAGCGTGCCCGCGAACACATCCCCGAGACGCCTGCCCCGGGCCGACGCCAGCGAGGCGATGCACGCGACGACCCCGAACGTCATCAGGACCTCGACCACCCCCACCGCGCCGCGGACCAGAGCATGGCGGAACCGGATCGGTCCCCCGTCGTCCCGCACCACGCGCAGCCCGCAGGCCACCTTGCCCAGCGAACGGCCCCGGGTCAGGGTCTCCACCGCGATCGGCCCGCCCACCGGGACCAGAACGAATACCGCGACCGACGCCGCGACCTGCGCGGCCGGGTCCAGGCCGGAGGCCGACGCCACCAGGGCGAGCATCACCGCGACATAGACGGTCAGAACCACCACCAGGTCCAGCGCCACCGCGAGCACCCGGCTCGGCAGTTTCGCCGGGCGCAGCTCCAGCGCCACCGCCTCGCCCGTCACCAGTTCGCTCACGCCCGCCGTCCTTCCCCTGACCCGCCCCCGGAGACGACAGTCTGCCAAGCTGAGGACGCATCGCGCTCCAGTGCGACACGCGGACGCACGGAACAAGTACGCGCAGTGCGACCAGCACGAGCTGTATGAGCAGTACGAGAGAACGAGGAGCAGCCCGACGCATGGACCTCGATGTGTTCGTCTCCGCCCACCGCGCCGAGTGGGACCGCCTCGACGCCCTGCTGAACCGGCGCCGCCGCCTCACCGGAGCCGAGACGGACGAACTCGTCGCTCTCTACCAGCGCACCACGACGCATCTCTCGCTGATCCGGTCCAGCGCGCCCGACCCCCAGCTCACAGGTCGGCTCAGCCAGCTGGTGGCACGCGCGCGCAGCGTCGTGACGGGCACCCGCGCCGCCTCGTGGCGCGACGTCACCCGCTTCCTCACCCATGGCTTCCCCGCCGCGGTCTACCGGGCCCGCCACTGGTGGGTGCCCACAGCACTGCTCTCCACCGCGGTCGCCGCGCTCCTCGGCTGGTGGATAGGGACCCATCCCGAGATCCAGTCCACCATCGCGGCCCCCGCCGAACTACGGAACCTGACCCGCCCGGGCGGCGAGTACGAGACGTACTACTCGAGCCATCCCGCCGCTGCCTTCGCCGCCCAGGTGTGGACGAACAACGCCAGGGCCGCCGCGATGTGCCTGGTCCTGGGCATCTTCCTGGGCCTCCCGGTCCTGTGGATCCTCCTGGAGAACATGCTGAACCTCGGTGTGGGCATCGGTCTGATGTCCTCGGCGGGCCGGCTCGACACCTTCCTCGGCCTGGTCCTCCCGCACGGCCTCCTGGAACTGACAGCCGTCTTCGTCGCCGCGGGCACAGGACTGCGACTTGGCTGGACCCTGATCGACCCGGGCCCCCGCACCCGCCGGAACGCCCTCGCGGAGGAGGGCCGAGCCGCCCTGGGCATGGCCATCGGCCTCGCTCTCGTGCTCTTCGTGTCCGGTGCCATCGAGGGCTTCGTGACCCCCTCCGGCCTCCCCACCTGGGCGCGGATCGCCATCGGCGTCCTCGCCGAGCTGGCCTTCCTCGCCTACGTGTTCATTCTGGGCGGCCGCGCGGTACGGGCCGGTGACACGGGCGATCTGGAAGCCCACGAACGCAGCGCGACCGTCCCTCTGGCGGCGTGACAGCGGGGGCGGGCCCGTCGGATGTGCGTTGCGCCCCGTTGGCCTGCTAGTCTCCTCTTCGCCGCGCAAGACCTGTTGACACGGGTCGAGCGAGGAGGTAGATTCGAACAGTTGCCTGGAGGTGGATCCTTCCACCCGGGACAACGTGAGAACATCTATCTGCTCCTGGTCATCGATTCCCTTCGATCCCTGTGGAGCCACCCCCGATGATTCAGAAATGGACGCCGGTCAAACGGCCCCAGAACTTCTGATAAAGTCGGGAAAGCCGGAAAGGGAAACGCGGAAGCGGGAACCTGGAAAGCGCCGAGGAAATCGGATCGAGAAAAGGTCTGATAGAGTCGGAAACACCGAAGGGAAGCGCCCGGAGGAAAGCCTGAGAGAGTCTCTCGGGTGAGTAC
>NZ_JBIUBV010000031.1:0-14628 GCF_044548405.1 Streptomyces sp. NPDC052040
CCGTCCGGGTTCTTCACCTACCCGCAGTCGCTGTAGCGGGCCACCGCCCGCCGCCACCAGGTACGCGGGCGGGGGGGGGCCCCCGGGGGGCGGCGGGGGGGGGGGCCCCCCCCCGGCCCCCCGGGCGCCCCCCCCCCCCCGGGGGGGCCCCCCCCCCCCCCCCCCGGCGGGGGCGGGCCCCCCCCCCCCCCCCCCCCCGCCCCGCCCCCGGCCCCCCCCCCCGGGGGGCCCCGGGGGGGGCCCCCCCGCTCGCGTACTGCCGTCTGCCCCGGCCGCTGCGGGTGACAGCAAGGGGCCGTGGGCGCGCGCAGGGAGTGGGGGCTGCGGCTATGCCGCCAGGTCCCGTTCCTCCGCGGGCTGTTCGGCGGTGCGGGCGCCGGGGATCACGGTCTGCGCGGTGTGCGCGCGGCGGGCCCGGATCAGCCATCCGGCGCGCGGCGAGCCCTCGACCGCCTTCATCAGCGGGGTGAGCAGCGCCATGGCCGGCGGGGACAGCAGCAGGGCGACGGCCGTACCGAGGGCGAAACCCCCGATGACGTCGGTCGGGTAGTGCACTCCCATGAAGACCCGGCAGAAACCCTCGAGCAGCGCCAGCCCCAGGCCGACGAGCCCGAACCTGCGGTGGGCGACGAACAGGCCGACCGCCGCCGCCATGGTGAGCGTGGCGTGGTCGCTGACGAAGGAGAAGTCCGTCTTGCCGCCGACGAGGACGTCCAGGCCCTGATGGTCGACGAACGGCCGGGGCCGCTCCACGAAGCCCCGGATCGGCACATTCACCAGGACCGCGATTCCGGCCGCCAGCGGGGCCCAGACCAGCGCGGCGACGGAGGACGCGGCATCGGCACCGCCCCGCCTGCGCACGCTCCACCAGCACCCGAGGACCAGCAGGACCATGGCGAGCAGCAGCCCGTACTCACCGGTGAAGCCCACCACCCGGTCGAACCAGTGCGGCACATCCTTGGCCAGGCCATTGATGTCGTACAGCAGATCGACGTCAGGGTTCGACCCGGATTCCGCGAGTCCAGCCATGGCGCACGGCCCCTTCGTCCTCTGTCCCGTTCCACGGAACGCGCCGGTGCGCGTGCCGTCCCACCACCCCCGTGGTCGTAGATCCGCTTCACGCCAAGCCCGCTGCCGTACGTCGGCGCTCTACGTCCAAAGGAACGCACAGGCCGGTGGTCAACGTTCCGCATTCCACACAATGATCACGCAGACGTTATCGAAGAGAGACTCGTCTTCGCAGCTCAGCGGGGTGTGCGGAAGGGGTCGTTTCCGGTCGGCAGGTACCCGGTCGCATGTCCTTCACACCCCGGTTCACACCGACGTGGGCAGCGCTTTCGCGCCATCCTCGGTGACTCGCGTCGCACCGAAATAGTCCGGGGTGTCGATCGGGTCGAAACGGATCACGGCGCCGGTCCTGGGCGCGTCGATCATGTAGCCGCCGCCGACATAGATCCCGACGTGCCGGATGGCACGGGAGTTGGTGAGGTCGTCGGAGAAGAACACCAGGTCGCCCGGGAGCAGTTCGTCCCGGTTCGGGTGCGGTCCGGCGTTGTACTGGTCGTTGGCGACACGCGGCAGGGTGACGCCCACACTGGCGTACGCGGCCTTGGTCAGTCCGGAGCAGTCGAAGCGGCCGCCCTGGTCGGCGGTGCCGTCGCCGCCCCACAGATAGGGGGTGCCGAGCTTCTTCTGCGCGAAGTAGATGGCACCGGCGGCCTGTTCCGAGGGATCGACCCGCTGCACGGGCGCGGCGAAGCTCTTGGCCAGGGTCGTGATGGTCTTCACATAGTTCCGGGTCTCCTGGTACGGCGGCACGCCCCCGTACCTGATGACCGCGTCCGCCCCCGCGTTGTAGGCGGCGAGCATGTTGTCCGTCGCGCTGCCCGGGGTGTTCCGCACGTAGGAGGCGAGCTGGCAGTCGTAGGAGGCCGCCGACGGGATCGCGTCACGGGGGTCCCAGACGTCGGCCCGGCCGTCCCCGTTGCCGTCGATGCCGTGGGTGGCCCAGGTGCCGGGGATGAACTGGGCGATCCCCTCGGCCTGGGCGGGGCTCTTGGCGTTCGGGTTGAAGCCGCTCTCCTGGTACAACTGGGCGGCCAGCAGCGCGGGGTTGATCGCGCCGCACAGATTGCCCCACTTCTGCACGATCGACGCGTACGCGGCGGGCACGGCGTTCTTGGCGAGGCCGACGGTTCCGTTCCCGAAGCCGTTCACCAGATTTCCGGCGACCAGGCAGACGCCGACGACGAGCAGCATCACGAAGCACAGCGCGGCACCGACGGCAGCGGTGGCCCAGATCCACGCCTTACGCACCGTCAACCGCCCCTCGCCGCACGGGAGTCCGCCGAGGGTCAGTGTAGGGGCGTAGGCCCGCGGGGGAACCGGGCTCAGCCGGACGATTGGGGCGGGGCTCAGCCGGACTGAGGGCGGGTGCGGCGGGGGAGCGGGAATCCGGGCTCAGCCGGATCGGGGGCGGGCGCAGCCCGATTGGGGGCGGGCAGCCGGACGGCCGGGGAACCGGGCTCAGCGGGAGAGCCGGAGCGGGTGGTGCTCAGCGGGACCGGAGGGGCGGTCTCAGCCGCCCGAGGCGGAGCGGTAGAGGTCCGCGGCCTCGTCCCCGAGGACCACGCTGTACGAGACGTCCGCGGTGTCGCCGCCCTGCTCATGGCCGCCGAGCACGCCGACGACCTCGCCGTCCCCGTTCACCCAGGGGCTGCCGCTGGTGCCTCCGCTGAAGTCCGGGCAGTCGATGCGCTGCTGGGTGCCGCTCTCGGCGGTGGGCTTGTTGACGCAGCTTATGGCCGTCTCGCGGGAGTCCGGGTATCCCGTGACGGTGACCACGGCGCCGCCCGTCTTCTGTCCCGCGACGAACCGGTTGGCGCCCACCAGGTCCTCGATATTGGCACCGCCCAGGGTCTCCACGGTGGCGAAGGCGACGTCGCTGTCCTCGTCCTGGTCCCCGCTCCAGCCGTCGCCCACATAGGTCTTGGTGACCTTCCAGACCCCGTACGGCGCCTTGCCGTCCCGGTAGCCGGGGGCGAACCAGACGGCGCCGGTGCCCAGGCAGTGCGCGGCGGTCACGATCAGATTGTGGGCCTTGCTGTGCACGACGGACGCGGTGCAGAAGTGCCCGCCCTCCATCGCGCCGCCCGGCCCGAAGAGCGCGCCGACCCGGGAGACGGCCGGAGCGATCCCGGCCTCCTTGGTCACACCCATGGGTTCGGGACCGCCGTCGGCGGCGGCCACGGAGGAAGCCGTGACGGCCAGCAGCACGAAGGCACCGAAGAACGCGTGCCGGCGGTTGCCTGGGGGGCGCGTGATGAGGTTCATCACGGTCCACTCTGGCCCACGAAGGTGAGAAAAACCCTGTGACCATCCTGAAATTAACCTATGAAGTTCCATTGCCGCAGGTCAAACCGCGCATCCGGACCACGCACCCTCGCTCCATCGGCCGTACGGACCCGCCTCCCCCGAACCCGGGCACCCAGCCGTAGCGGGACCTCCCCCGAACCCGGGCACCCAGCCGTAGCGGGACCTCCCCCGGACCCGGGCGCCCAGCCGTGGCGGGACCTCTCCCGCCCGGGGCGTCCGGCCTTAGCGGGCCCCTCGAACCGGGCACCCAGCCATCCAGCGGCACCCCTCGGATCGAACGCCTGACCGTACGGGCTTGCCCCGGCCATCGCCCCTACCCCGCCGTGTACGCCGCGGTCGTCCTGGCCGCCGCGGCTCTCGCCGACTCCCCCGGCTCTCCCCCCGCCACGCTGGCCTCGCCCCAGGCCTCGCTGCTCAGCGCCACAAAGCGGCGCCCCTCGTCGGACGCCAGCCATGCCATGGCCGCGGCGGGGTCCGCGCTCGTCCCGGTCGCCAGATGACGGGACAGGCCCAGCAGGCCCATGTCCCAGCCGACGCCCACCGCACCGGGCCCGAATTCGGCCCAGCGCTCGTCGTCCACCTGAGCGATGTGATCCAGTTCGAAGCGCGTCCGCCCCTCTCCGACCGCCGTCAGCCGCAGCTCGATCCAGTTGACCTCGTCGCCGAACTCCCAGGTCGCGAAGAACCCCTCCGGCGGATCGCACCGCTCGATCGTGCCGCTCGCGTTGCCCTGCAACCGGAAGCGTCCGCCCGGGCGCAGCTCGCCCGAGACGGGCAGGAACCAGCGCGGGATGCGCTCCGGATTCGTACACGCGTCCCAGAGGTCCTCCTGTGGGGAGTCGTAGACCCGCGAGATGGTCACGACCCGCGCCTCGCCCGTCCCGAACGCCCTGCGGCTCACCCGCCGGCCCACGGAACCGATTTCCCGCACCACATCAGGCCCCTCGAACATCGCGCTCTCCTTCCAGTTCTCCGTACAGCACCCCCTGGCCCCCACACTCCCATCACAGAAGCCCCCGCCCACCCCGTCAAGCATCTGCCAGGGGCGCGCCATCGCCCGGCCATCGAGCGGTAAGGCGGCGCCCGCGGTTCGGTAAGGCGCAGGTCAGGATTGCCGGAGCCTCTTGTTTGTCGCGTACTCAACAAGCAAGGTCGTCGCGGGCCGCCGCCTCGCCGCCGGAACGTCCACACCGGCGACGCCCCCGTACCTCTCTGTCCCACCAGACCCAGGAGTACGCACCTTGCGCAGCACACCCCCCAACACACCGGCGACATCCGGCAGATGGCGCCGCGTCGGCTCGGCAGCCGTGGCCACCGCCGCCCTGCTGCTCGCCGGTCTCGGCACCGCGGCACACGCGGACGCCGCCCCCACGGCCGCCGCGTCCAAGCAGGCCACCGCGTCCGCCCCGGCGTCCGCGAAAGTGACCTGGACCCGCTCGTGCGCCGTGCCCCGCGTCAAGGGCGAGATGGCCTGCAACGCCCTGCGCGTCACCGGCGGCATCACTGCCTTCCAGCTCCGCAGGGCCGCCGCGGAGGGCATCACCCCCAAGGCCCTCTCCCCCCGCGCCGCCTCCGACTCCCCCACCGGCTACGGCCCCGACGACCTCCAGGGCGCCTACGGCCTCGCCGACGCGGCCGCCGCGAACGGCTCCGGAGAGACCATCGCGATCGTCGACGCCTACGACGACCCGAACGCCGAGTCCGACCTCGCGCAGTACCGCTCGTACTACGGCCTGCCCGAGTGCAGCAGCGACAACGGTTGCTTCAAGAAGGTGAGCCAGACCGGCTCGAAGACCTCGCTGCCCACCGCCGACAGCGGCTGGGCCGGGGAGATCTCGCTCGACCTCGACATGGCCAGCGCCATCTGCCCCAACTGCTCCCTCACCCTCGTCGAGGCCAAGTCGGCCTCGATGACCAACCTCGGCACCGCGGTGAACGAGGCCGTCAAGCTCGGCGCCAAGTTCGTCTCCAACAGCTACGGCGGCTCCGAGTCCTCCTCCGACACCGGCTGGGACTCCTCGTACTTCAAGCACCCGGGCGTCGCCATCACCGCGAGCGCGGGCGACGAGGGCTACGGCGCCGAGTACCCCGCCGCCTCCCGCTATGTCACCGCCGTCGGCGGCACCAAGCTCTCCGCCTCCTCGAACAGCCGCGGCTGGACCGAGAGCGTCTGGCACACCAGCAGCACCGAGGGCACCGGCTCCGGCTGCTCCTCGTACGACATCAAGCCGTCCTGGCAGACCGACACCGGCTGCGCCAAGCGCACCGTCGCGGACGTGGCCGCCGTCGCCGACCCGGCGACCGGCGTCTCGGTCTACGACACCTACGGCGACGGCACCGGCTGGGTGACCTACGGCGGCACCAGCGCGGCCGCCCCGATCATCGCCGGTGTCTACGCCCTCGGCGGCACCCCGTCCAGCGGCTCCTACCCGGCGCAGTTCCCGTACCGGGCGGCCGGGACGTCCGACCTCAACGACGTCACCAGCGGCAGCAACGGCAGCTGCGGCTCCTCCTATCTCTGCACCGCGCGGTCCGGCTACGACGGCCCGACCGGCTGGGGCACCCCGGAGGGGGTCGCGGCCTTCACTGGCTGACCTCCGGGCGAAGGGCCGTCGGCGAGGTGCGTGGGGTGCCCGTCCGACGGCCGGTCGAAAGCGGGCCGCGGCAATCCAGCCGCGGCCCGTCCGCCGTTTTCCCGCCGTCACTCCGCCGCAGGGCCCCTCGTACGGGTGACCCGACGCCAGCCGGACCGGCCGAACGGGTCACTCCGCGGACCACCCCGACTCGCCACGGCACAAAGGGGGTTAACGACAGAACCCCACGTCAGGTTGCGCTCTTCCCTCATTGCCCGCCGTGACCAGCCGTGATACACACGGTGGCGGTACGGCCCGGCCCCGCCGCCCCGCACTCCACGTGAGGGGCCTTTACGGGCCGATGGCAAGAGACACATACGAAACCCGCCAATCAATGACGCCAAGTCGACATACGACAGCGTCATCGTCAGCGAGAATGTCCGTGACCTCTGC
Source organism: Streptomyces sp. NPDC052040 (assembly GCF_044548405.1). Classification (NCBI taxonomy): domain Bacteria; kingdom Bacillati; phylum Actinomycetota; class Actinomycetes; order Kitasatosporales; family Streptomycetaceae; genus Streptomyces; species Streptomyces sp. NPDC052040. The sequence continues at coordinate 6,402 of NZ_JBIUBV010000031.1, forward strand.
GCGTATGCCAGGGGCTACGGAACTACCCATCAGGGGCGGTGACTTACATGCATCTCGCGGCCGCAAAGGGCGATATCAACACGATCATCGGCGGAATCGCCCCGGACTGGGGCCCGTTCGGCAGCCTGGGCAACGAGGCTCGCGTGATGGTCGAAGTGGTGATGGCCGTGGCCATCCTGCTCTGCCTGGCGATCGCGATCTGGGGCGCGGCCAAGCAGCGCATCGGCGCGACCGCACTGCGCGACACCTTCAGTGCCGAGCAGGGCAAGGGCCTGATCATCGCGGGACTGACCGGAGTCTTCATCATCGGCTCACTGGGCACGCTGTTCACGATCGTGTACGGCATGGCCGTGTAGGGCGGCCCCCGGACCGCCCCCGTACGCCGGCGCGCCGTCAGTCCCGTCCGGGCGCGCCCCGGTCTGCTCCTCCGACCCATCCGTCCGTCGTGCCCACCGGCTGAGGTTGCGTTTCCCTGATGTCGAGTCACCACACCGCGCCCGCGCGGGAACCAGCACGGCTACCGTCGTACTTCTACACGTTTCCGCGCTACGGGCGGAACGGCCACGAGTTCGAGGGGGCGGACGCGACGTGAGTCCCGGTGACGGTGCCTCCGGCGGGGGCGAGGGAGAGTACGGCGGCGTCGGACAGACCCGCACCCGGCTGCCCGACCGGGCGACCGACGTCTACGGAGGCGCCCGGCGCGGCCGGTCCTCCTCACGCAGTCTCACCACGGTCGTCGGCGTGGTCGTCCTGCTGATCGCCGCCATCGCCTTCGCGAACCGCGGCGGCGACTCCTCGGCGGACGGCACCCCCGACAACAAACCGAACGCGGCCCCCACAGCCGCCACCGGCACCCGCCCGGTCCGCACCACCCCGGGCACCATCCCCTCCGGCTACCCCCACAACGAACAGGGCGCCCAGTCAGCAGCAGCCAACTATGCGGTGGCTCTGGGGTCCACCGGCATGTTCGACACAGGCCAACGGCACGCGATCGTCAGTGCCGTGTACGCCCCTGCCGTCGCCGTCGCCCGGCAGTCGGGGCTCGACGCGGCGTACTCCAGCGAGAAGTTCCTGTCCAACATCGGCCTCGACAGGGACGGCAGGGCGCCCAGCGGCGAGACCTTCGTCTCCAGGATCATCCCGGTGGGTACCAAGACCACCGCCTACAGCTCCGGCCGCGCGACCGTCGAGCTCTGGTACACATCGCTCTTCGGGCTGTCCGGTAGCAGCTCCACAAATCCGGTGTCCGAGAGCTGGTACACGACGACGTACCAGCTGACGTGGATCGACAACGACTGGAAGGTCACCGACTTCACGCAGAAGGACGGGCCGGTTCCGGTCGGCCGCGACCAGAGAGCTTCCACCGCCGATGACATGACCAAGGCTGTCGAGGAGTACGGAGGGTTCACCTATGCCCGCTAAAGGCCACGTACTCAAGGCCGCCGCCGCTGCGACGGCCCTGCAGACATTCATGGTGCTGTCTGCAACCAGAGCCCTCGCCTCTCCCAGCCCCAGCCCCTCCCCGTCGAAGAGCAGTGACCCCTGCGACCTCATCCGAGGCCCCGCCAAGGACTACTGCGAAAAAGGCAACTCCCCCTCCTCAGGCACCCACACCCCCAACAGCCTCACCGACAGCCTCGACCCCCTCTCCTCCCTCGCCAAGGGCTGCGCCGACGCCGCGTCCTGGACCGTCGACAAACTCAGCGAGGCCGTGAAGCAGACCGCCGGCGTCGACTTCACCAATCAGGCATTCCTGCACCAGTACGAAATCGTCTTCGCCGCCTCCTCCATCCTCACCCTCGTCCTCTGGCTCCTGGCCGTGGCCAAGCGCGCCGTCCGCGGCGTCCCCCTCGGCACCGCGATGTCCGAAGCCGTCGGCTTCCTCTGGCTCACCGTGCTGGCCTCCGCCTTCACCCCGCTGATCCTCTACACGGTCGTCTCCGCGACCGACGGCGTCAGCGACGTCCTCGCCAAGGCCACCGGCGACCAGACCGAGACTTTCTTCGGCGCGTTCTCCGACGCGCTCAACAAGGGAACGGACATCGGCGGCGGCCCCATCATGCTGGTGATCGTCTCGCTCGTCTCGATCCTCGCCGCGGGCGTCCTGTACCTCGAACTGTTCCTGCGGGCGGTCCTGCTGTACGTCGGCGCCCTCCTCGGCGTGGTCGTCTACGCGGGACTCGTCGACAAGAACCTCTGGGGCCACGTCCGCCGCTGGGCCGGCATCATGATCGCGGTGATCCTGGTCAAACCGGTGATCGTCATCGTGCTGGGACTCGCCGGCGCCCTCACCACCGACAAGGGCCCCGACTCCCTCGCGGCCGTGGTCTCCGGGCTCGCCATCATCCTGCTCGCCATCTTCGCCAGCGGCATGATCTACCGCTTCGTCCCCGGCTTCGGCGACGAGATCGCCGCCTCCCGCAACAACCGCGTGATGCAGGGCGCCGAACGCAAGGCCGCGGCCGTCATCAGCTCCCCGGCCACCCTCGTCGCCCAGGGCATCAAGACCCACAGCACCCGCGCCGACACCGGCGGCGGCGGTCAGGGCGGCGCCCAGCCGCCCCGCCCCGCCAACCCCGTGAGCGGCGGCGTGGCCGCGCACAGCACCCGCACCCCGGGCCCCGGCCCCGCCTCCTCCGCACCCCCGCCGCGCACCAGCCCGGCCGACACCCCGCACGCCAGCAGCACCCGCAACAGCAGTACCAACCGCACGGGAGGTGAAGGGCGTTGACGACCCAGTCCCATGTGTCGCATCCGGTCGCGCCCCGCCGGACATATCTGATCGGCCGCGCCCGGCCGAACGCGATCATCGGACGCAACCGCGAGTCCGGTGAGATCGTCCTGATCATCGCGGGCGCGTTCCTCGGCATGATGTGCGGACTCCTCGTCCCGGTCCTGTCCCTGCGCATCGTGCTTCTGATGGGCTTCCCGCTGATCGCCCTGGCCGTCGTGTACGTCCCGTACAAGCACCGCACGTTCTACAAGTGGTTCGAGATCAACCGCAGTTACAAGCGGACCCTGCGCCAGGGAACGGCCTACCGCAGCCCCGTGATGGAGTCCGGCACCGGCTACGACGGCCGCGAGGTCGAGGTGGGCCCGCCGCCCGGCATCGGTCGCATCACCTGGCTCGCCGCCCCCTTCGGCCCGGACGAGATCGCCGTACTGCTGCACGCCGACCGGCGCACCGTCACCGCCGCCATCGAGATCGAGGGCCCGGGCGTCGGCCTGCGCGACAGCGAGGACCAGGAGGCCCTCGTCGACCGCTTCGGCACCCTGCTGAAGCATGTGGCGAACGGCGACGGCTTCGTCACCCGCCTCCAGATGCTGGCCCGCACCCTGCCCGCCGACCCCGACGCGCACGCCAAGGACGTCACCCAGCGCGGCGACGAGCGCGCCCCGGCCTGGCTGCGCGACTCCTACGACCAGTTGCAGTCCATGGTGTCCACCAGCAGCGAGCAGCACCGCGCCTATCTGGTCGCCTGCATGCACTACACCCGCGAACTCGCCGCCGAGGCCCAGGCCATGGCGCGCGCCGCCCGCCCCCAGGGCGGCCGCAAGGTCGACCGGGACGCGGGCCTCGCGGTGGTGATGGCGCGCGAGCTGACCGACATCTGCTCACGGCTCCAGGAAGCCGACATCCGGGTACGGCAGCCACTGGGGCAGGGCCGCCTCGCCTCCCTGATCCACTCCATGTACGACCCCGACCACCCCATCGACCACATCCAGGCGATGACCAAGCGCAACGCCTGGCCCGCCGAGCTGGACGCCATGGAGCCCACCTATCTCCAGGCGAAGACCCGGGAGTCCTCGACCCGCGCCCCCTGGTGCCATGCCACCGCCTGGGTCAAGGAGTGGCCGATGACCCCGGTCGGCGTGAACTTCCTGGCGCCCCTCCTGGTCCACACCCCGGACGTCATCCGGACCGTCGCCGTCACCATGGACCTCGAACCGACCGAGGTCGCCATCGAGCGGATGCTGACCGAGAAGACCAACGACGAGGCCGAGGCGAGCCGCGCCGCCAAGATGAACCGCACCGTGGACCCCCGCGACCTCGCCGCCCACTCCCGCCTCGACCAGCGCGGCGAGGACCTGGCGAGCGGCGCCGCGGGTGTCAACCTGGTCGGCTACATCACCGTCTCCGCCCGTACCCCGGACGCGCTGGCCCGCGACAAGCGCACCATCCGCGCCTCGGCCGGCAAGTCCTATCTGAAGCTGGAGTGGTGCGACCGCGAGCACCACCGGGCCTTCGTCAACACGCTCCCCTTCGCCACCGGCATTCGGAGGTAAGGCCCTGATGCGGGATCCGCTGTCCGTCCTGACCGATGCCTTCACGTCCTTCCTCTTCGGAAAGGTCGAGACGACCCGGCTGCCCGTCCGCACCTCCACGGGCCAGGCCCAGGCCGTCTACCTGCCCACCGCCGCACCCGGCCTGGGCGACTCCGGAGTGATCATCGGCCGTGAGGTCTACTCCGGGAAGGGCTATATCTACGACCCCTTCCAGCTGTACGGCCAGCAGCTCCCGGCGCCGCACTGGCTCGTCCTCGGCGAGTCCGGCAACGGCAAGTCGGCGCTCGAGAAGACCTATGTGCTGCGCCAGCTGCGCTTCCGGGACCGCCAGGTCGTGGTCCTGGACGCCCAGGGCGAGGACGGGGTCGGCGAGTGGAACCTCATCGCCGAGGAACTGGGCATCACCCCCATCCGCCTGGACCCCACGGCCGCCTTAAATCACGGCATCCGGCTCAACCCGCTGGACCCCGCGATCACCACGACCGGCCAGCTGGCCCTGCTGCGCACGATCATCGAGGTCGCGATGGGCCACGGCCTCGACGAGCGCTCCGGCTTCGCACTGAAGGTCGCGCACGCCTACGTCAACGAGACGATCGTCGACCGGCAGCCGGTCCTCACCGACATCGTCGAACAACTGCGCCATCCCGAACCGGACTCGGCGGAGGCGATGAACGTCGCCCTGGACGACGTACGGGCCTGGGGCCTGGACGTGGCGCTGGTCCTGGACCGCCTGGTCGACGGTGACCTGAGGGGCATGTTCGACGGGCCGACCACGGTCGGCATCGACCTGGACGCCCCGCTGATCGTGTTCGACCTGTCCCACATCGACCGCAACTCGATCGCCATGCCGATCCTGATGGCCATCGTCGGGGTGTGGCTGGAGCACACCTGGATCCGCCCCGACCGGAAGAAGCGCATCTTCCTGGTCGAGGAGGCCTGGCACATCATCAACAGCCCCTTCGTCGCACAGCTGTTCCAGCGGCTGCTGAAGTTCGGCCGACGGCTCGGTCTGTCCTTCGTGGCGGTGGTGCACCATCTCAGCGACGTGGTGGACGGAGCGGCGGCGAAGGAGGCCGCGGCGATCCTGAAAATGGCGTCGACCAGGACGATTTATGCCCAGAAGGCGGACGAGGCACGGGCCACCGGCCGGGTGCTCGGCCTGCCGAGGTGGGCCGTGGAGATCATCCCGACCCTGACGCCGGGCATCGCGGTCTGGGATGTCAACGGCAATGTGCAGGTGGTCAAGCACCTGATCACGGAGTCGGAACGGCCGCTCGTCTTCACCGACCGCGCGATGACGGAGTCGTCGAGCGACCGCGCCACGGACGACGCGCTGCGCGCGGCGGAGCTGGAGGCGGAGGAACGGGCGGCGGCGTTCGTGGAACAGCGGATGGGCGACATGGACGGCTCGTCCGAGTCCACGGTGGCGTGAGACTGGGGCACCTATGAGACCAGGCAGAGAACAACAGCGGCGGGAACAGCGGGACGGCCAGGGCGGAGTGCCGGACGGCCTGCTGGTGGGCGTACTGGGCTTCCTGCTGGGTGTGACGCTGATGGTGTGGACGGCGACGGGCCTCGCGGGCTGGTTCTCGCGGGGCGCCTGGCCCGATGGCGTCCGCTTCACCCGTACGCCGGTGGCCATACGGCATCTGATCACCCGGCCCCATGACATCGCGGGCGCCTGGCCGGACGCACGGGCCGACCAGCTCTCCGGATACGGGCTGTTCTGGGGCCTGTTCATAAGCGAACTGATGGTGCTGTTCGTGCTGGCCGTCTTTGTGATCGGCACGGTGGCCCGCTGGAAGACGGCCCGGGCCCGAAGAGGGGCTGCACCCGCTCCCGGCCCCGTCCCGCCACCGGCCCACGACGCCCCCGCCCCGTCGCTTGTCCCGCCACCAGCCCGCCCTGCCGCGCCTCCCTCTGCCACCACCCCGGTCACCGTCCCGGTCACCGTCCCGGCCGCGGGACAGCCCGCCATGGCCACCGACGTCCCCCTCCCGGCCCCGGGCACCCCGGTACCGCCCGCCGCGGCCACCGGCACACCGCATCCGGGCGCCACGCCGGTCCTCGGGCAGGAACCCGCCGCCGTGGAACACCTCCCGGCGGCACCACCGGCTCCGGCACCCTTCCCTCTCCCCGCAGTGCAGGCCGTACCGGCCCCACCCCCACCGGCGTCCCTCACCGGGCCGCCCCCCGGAACCCCGGGGACCCCCGCCTGGACACCCCCGTCCGTGGTGCTCGGCGCCCCCGAGGCCCGTCACCCGGTGGCCGCCCAGGCCGTGCGGGACGCCGAAGGGCCCGCCCTCGTCATCACCTCCAGCCCGGCGCTCTGGTCGGAGACCAAGGACGCCCGGGCCAAGCTCGGCCCCGTCCTCCTCTACGACCCCTCCCATCTGTGCGACACCCCGGCCCGGCTGCACTGGGCTCCGTCCTCGGGCTGCGAGGACAAGGCGACGGCCGCGGCCCGCGCCGTCGCGCTGCTCGCCCCCGTGCGCCCCACGGCCCGTATCGACCAGGCGGTGGCCGATACGGCGGAAACGCTCCTGCGGAGCTATCTGCACGCCGCCGCGATAGACGGCCGCACCATCCGGCACATCCACCGCTGGGCCCAGGGCAGCCAGGTCCAGGAGGCCGTACGGGCACTGCGCACGCACCACAAGGCTTCCTCCGGCGCGGCGGGCGAACTGGAGGCCGCGCTCACCTCATATCCCGAACGGCGCGACATGGCCCAGGAGTTGACCGCCCGCGCGCTGTCCTCCCTGTTCACGGTCCATATCCGGGAGGCATGCACATCCAATCGAAGTGACAGCCTCGCCCTGGATTCCTTCGTCGACGAAGGGGGAACGCTTTATGTGGTCGGTGAGTCCACCGAGGACCCCAGGCAACACCCCGGCGCGATGCCGCTTCTGACGGCTCTCGCCTCCAGCGTGGTCGAGCGCGGCCGGCGCATGGCCGAACGGTCATCCTCCGGTCGCCTCGACCCACCACTCACTCTGGTCCTGGACGATGTGGCGGCCGTTGCGCCCCTGCCCCAGCTCCCGGAACTGCTCTCCACCGGGGCGGAACGCGGGCTGCCCACCCTGGCCCTGCTGCGCTCGCGCGAACAGGCCAGGGCGCGCTGGCCGCAGGGCCAGCTCCCGGTGTAGGAGACGCTAGACCCGCTCGTAGACCATCTCCAGCTCGGACTTCTCCGCGCCCGTCGCGCTCTGCGTGCCCGTCGCGCTCTGCGCCAGAGCGATGGTGACCCCGCTCGCGACAAACCCCACCTTGCGGTAGAAGGCCCGTGCCCGGGCATTGTCCTCGTGCACGATCAGACGTACCCGTTCGACGCCGCGCGTCCAAGCCCACTCCAGGCCGGCGTCGAACAGCGCCCGGGTCAGTCCGCTTCCCCGGTGTTCGGGTCGTACGAAGACGCCGACGACATGCCCCTGCTTCCGCTCGACCGGAAGCCCGGCCCAGTCCGTCGTCCCGGGCTCCTCCAGGAACACGGTGAGGCTGGCGACCCAGGTGCCGTCGTCGTCCTCCGCGATGATCTGCTGTGCCTCCAGCGCCCCTTCGGAGGCCGTCGCCGCCCGCTCCTGCCAGTAGGTGTCCGGCCGGGCCGAGGCCTGGGCGAAGGTCTCCAGGAAGGCGAGATGCGCGACCGGGTCCTTCAGGGCCCTGAGCCGAAGCTCCTTCACCGCGAGCCACTCGTCGGAACGTATGGACCTGATCACATAGGGCATGGGGTCACCGTAACGACCCCGGGCCCCCGATGCGGCCTCATTTTCCCGGACTGATCGCCCGGACAACGCAAAGAAGCCCCAACTCACGGGATATTTCCCGGAGTTGGGGCTTCTTTTCAAAATTTGTTCGGCGGCGTCCTACTCTCCCACAGGGTCCCCCCTGCAGTACCATCGGCGCTGTAAGGCTTAGCTTCCGGGTTCGGAATGTAACCGGG
>NZ_JBIUBV010000032.1:0-5189 GCF_044548405.1 Streptomyces sp. NPDC052040
GTGCTGGACGACGGGGTGCTGGGGGCGCAGTCGGCCGAGCGTTTTGGTCGGGTGTTCGGGGCGAAGGCGGGGGGTGCGGCGGAGCTGGACCGGGTCCTGCGGGCCAGGCGGATTCCGCTGGACTTCTTTGTCGCCTTCTCCTCCGTCGCCGCCCTCCTCCCCACCCTGGGGACGGGCGGATACGGCGCCGCCAACGCCTTCCTGGACACCCTGATGGCCCGTCGCCGCGCCGACGGGCTGCCCGGTCTCGCGGTCAACTGGGGCCCCTGGGCCGAGGTCGGCATGGCCGCCCGCGACGCCGCCGACCACGGGAAGACCGGACTGCGGCCGATCCCCGCCGACAGCGGTGCCCGTCTCGCGGTCCGGCTGGCCTGCGCCGCCCCGGACGCCCCCGCGGTCGCGGTCGCCCCGGCGGACTGGTCGGCCTTCCGCGCCGCGCTCGCCGACACCCTGCCGGACGGCTATCTGGACCGGCTGGCCCCACCGCCCGCCGTCCCCGCGGCCACCGCCCCGGATGCCGGGCAGGGCGCCGTACCGTCGCTGCGCGGCGAACTGGCCGCGGCCCGCGACCCCCGGGCCCTGCTCGCTGAACGCACAGAACTGATGCTCCGTCAAGTCCTGGGCTCACGGCAGCCCGTGGGACGCCACCAGGGCTTCGCCTCCCTCGGCATGGACTCGCTCATGGCCGTGGAGTTCCGGGCCCGGCTCTCGGACGCCCTGGAGCTGAAGCTGCCCACCACCCTGGCCTTCACCCACTCCACCCTCGACGACCTCGTGCCCTTCCTGGCACAGCACCTCGCCCTCCCGTCCGCCGAACCGGCCGAGGACCCGGCCGACGAGGCGGAGCAGGAGGACCCCGGCGCCACGGCTCCCGCCGCCACCTCGGCTAACGAGCTGATGGCCCGGATCTCGGAGAAATACCGCACACACCGGCGCGCCTGACCCGGCGCACCGGCCGCGGGAGCACCGACCCGGTACTCCCGCCCCCGGCGACAGGCACCGAGAAAAAAGGACAGGAACCGAGACCGTGACCACCCCCACCGCTCCCGCGTACCGCCCCGCCCCCGCGGCCCCGCCCCTCCCGCACCCGCTCCGGTGACCCCCTGACGGTCGGCCGGGCCGACGGCCGTACGGACCGCACCGCCGTCCGTACGCACCGCGCCCGCGCCGGTCCCACGGCACTGGCCGACGCACCGCCGCGGCACGGCACTCATGCGCGCCCGACGCACACCCGCGCGCACCAGACCGACTGCCGCCCCGAATAGCAGAGTTGTTGGAGGGAAACGCCACCATGGCCGGAACGACGCCGCAGGACGAGCTGCTCGCCTCGTTGCAGCAGTCCGTGTACGTCATCGACAAGCTGGAGAGCGAACTCGCCCGCGGCCGCGAGGAGATCGCGATCATCGGCATGTCCTGCCGGTTCCCCTCCGCGGACGGCACGGCCGAGTTCTGGCGGCTGCTGCGCGAGGGCAGGGACGCCATCACCGAAGTCCCGTTGGACCGCTGGGACATGGCGGCGCTGTACGACCCGGACCCCGCCGCCGAGGGCAAGCTCTACAGCCGCCACGGCGGCTTCGTGGACGGCGTGGACCGCTTCGACCCGCTGTTCTTCGGCATCTCCCCCAAGGAGGCCGCCCGGCTCGACCCCCAGCACCGGATGCTGCTGGAGGTCGCCTGGGAGTCCCTTGAGGACGCCGGGCACGCCCCGCGGACCCTGCGCGGCAGCCGCACCGGCGTCTATGTCGGCATCGCCGAGAACGACTACGCGCGGCTCGTCGAGGAGGCCCACGGCACCCGCCTCGACCACTACGACGCCACCGGCACCGGCTTCTGCTTCGCCTCCGGCCGGATCTCGCACGTCCTCGGGCTCCAGGGCCCCAACATGGCCATGGACACGGGCTGTTCCAGCTCCCTGGTCGCCCTCCACCAGGCGGTGTCCGCGCTGCGGCTCGGCGAGTGCGAGCTGGCTCTCGCGGGCGGGGTGCATCTGCGGCTGTCCCCGACCACCTCACTGTCGCTGGCCCGGACCGGGGCGCTGGCCCCGGACGGCCGGTGCAAGACCTTCGACGCCCGGGCGGACGGCTTCGGCCGCAGCGAGGGCTGCGGAATGGTCGTCCTCAAGCGGCTGTCCGACGCCCGCCGGGACGGCGACACCGTCCTCGCCGTCGTCCGCGGTTCGGCCGTCAATCACGACGGGCCCGCCAGCGGTTTCACCGTCCCCAACCAGTCGGCGCAGATCTCCCTCATCCGCGACGCCCTCGCCAACGCGGACGTCGAGCCGGACGAGGTGTCCTTCGTCGAGACCCACGGCACCGGCACCGCCCTGGGCGACCCGATCGAGGTCGGCGCCCTCGCCGAGGTGTTCGGCCGCAGCCCGCACCCCGTGGTGCTGGGCGCCGTGAAGAGCAACATCGGCCACACCGAGGGCGCCGCCGGGATCGCCGGTGTCATCAAGACGGTCCTGGCGCTCCGGCACGGCGAGATCCCGGGCAATGTGCACTTCACCGAGCCCAACCCGCATGTGGACTGGGCGGAACTGCCGTTCACCGTGCCGACCGCGCCCACCGGGTGGCCCTCGACGGGCGGCGCCCGGGTCGCGGGGATCAGCTCCTTCGGGATGAGCGGCACGAACGCCCACATCGTGCTGGCGGCCGCGCCCGAGGAGGCCGCGCCCGAGGCTGCTGCTCCCGCGGCGGCAGGGTCCGCGGAGACCGGGTCCGAGGAAGCCGGGTCCGGCGAGGCCGCTGCCCCCGGACAGCCCGTCGGCCCCGAGGAGTCCGGCCGCCCCCTTCACGTCCTGGCACTGTCCGGCCGTACCGAGAAGGCGCTCGCCGAGGCCGCCGGGCGGATGGCCGGATTCCTGGCCGGGGACGCGGACGGGGTCCCGCTCGACGACGTCTGCTTCACCGCCAACACCGGCCGGGACCACTTCGAACACCGTCTCGCCGTGGTCGCGGCCACGCCCGGCGAACTGGCCGAGCGGCTGACCTCGGCCAACGGCGCCACCGGCTACGTCCCCGCGCACCGGCCCGTCCCCGCCGTGGCCCTCCTCTTCACCGGACAGGGCGCCCAGTACCGGGACATGGCCCGCGAGCTGTACGCGACCCGGCCGGTCTTCCGCGCGGCCGTCGACCGCTGCGCCGCGCTCTTCGACCGCCACCTGGACCGCCCCCTGCTCTCCGTACTGCACCCGGAGGACACCGGCGCCCCCGCGGACGGCCCCGACGGACCGGTGCCGGGGCGCGGTCCGGGACAGGGCCCCGCGGACCTGGTGGACCGTACGGAGTACACCCAGCCCGCCCTGTTCACCGTCGAGTACGCCCTTGCGGAGCTGTGGCGCTCCTTCGGCGTCACCCCCGATGTGGTCCTGGGCCACAGCATCGGCGGGATCGTCGCGGCCTGTGTGGCCGGGGTGTTCACCCTGGAGGACGCGACCCTGCTGGTGGCCGAGCGGGGCCGGTTGATGGGCGCGCTGCCGGACGGCGGCGCGATGGTGTCGCTGCGCGCCGAGGAGGCCGTGGTCGCCGAGGCCGTCGCCCCCCACCCCCTGGTGTCCATCGCCGCCGTGAACGCGCCCGGCGAGGTGGTGGTGTCCGGCGCCGCCGACCAGGTCGAGTCGGTCGTGGCGGCACTCGCCGCCCAGGGGGTCAAGGCCCGCCGCCTGTCGGTGTCGGGCGCCTTCCACTCGCCGCTGATGGCGCCGGTCGCCGAGGGGCTGCGCGAGGTCGCCCGGCGGCTGCGCTACTCGCCCCCGCGCATCACCGTCGTCTCGGACCTGACCGGCGCCCCCGCGGAGGCCGAGGAGCTGTGCGACCCCGAGTACTGGGTGCGGCACGCCCTGGAGCCGGTGCGCTTCGCCGACGCCGTACGGTCCGCCCATGCCGTGGGCGCCCGGGTGTTCGTGGAGGCCGGGCCCAAGCCGGTCCTGCTGGGCCTCGGCCGGGCCTGCCTGCCCGACGACGGGAGCGACAACGGCACCAGTGGCGGGGACGAGGACACGGCCTGGGTGCCCAGCCTGCGGCCCGGCCGGGAGCGGTCCGCGCTGCTGTCCGCCGTAGCCGCCCTGCATGTGCGGGGTGTCCCCGTGGACTGGGCGGCCGTGGACGGGCGGGCCCACCCCCGGCGGGTGCCGCTGCCCACCTACCCCTTCCAGCGCGAACGCCACTGGTTCACCGCGCCCCCGCAGGCCGCGGTCCGCGCCGCCGCCCGGGTCAGGCCCCTGCTCGACACCCGGGTCCGGCTCCCGCAGTACCGGGCCACGGTCTTCCAGACCGAACTGGGCACCGCCACCCTGCCGTTCCTCGGCGAACACCGGGTGGGCGGATCCGTGGTGTCGCCCGGCGCCTGCCACCTGGCGATGGCGGCGAGCGCCGCCGAGGCGGCCCACGGCGGTGACACGGTCGTCCTGCGCGATGTCGTCTTCCCCGGGCCGCTGGTGCTGCCCGACGACGGCACCCGCACCGTGCAGCTCGTCCTGAGCCCCGCCCCGGACACCGCCGAGCGGGAGTTCCAGCTGCTGGACGCCGCCGGAGAGACGGAGGAGGGCCCCGAAGGAGCGGCGGACGCCGCCGTGTTCGCCAGTGGCCGGGTGGTCGTGGACGCCCCCGTGGAGGAGCCCGGCACCGACCGCGCCCTGGACACGGACGCCGTACGGGACCGCCTGGGCCGGGAGATCGGCCGGGACGCGCTCTACGCCCGGCTCGCCGCCCATGGCATCGAACTCGGGCCCCTCTTCCGCAGGCTGGACCGCATCTGGGCGGACACGGACGAGGTCCTGGCCACCGTGACCCCCGCGGAGCCCGGCACCACCCCGCTCGCCCCGGTCCACCCCGGGCTCCTGGACGCGCTCTTCCAGGCCACCGAGGCGAGCGCACTCGCCTCGGACGCGCCGGACGAGGCCCGGCTGCCCTTCGCGGTGGAACGGCTCGTCGTCCGGCCGGGCGCCGACGAGCGCGCCCACTGGATCCACGCCCGCCGCGCCGCTGACGGCCGCTGGGACATCACCCTGCTGGACACCGCCGGAACGCCCCTGGTCGAGGTCCGGGGCTTCGAGGACCGTCCGGTCCCCCGCGGCGGCCTCACCGACCGCGCCGGGGAGTGGGCGGACTGGCTGGTGGGGGTGGAGTGGTCGGAGGTGGCCGAGGAGGGTCTCGCCGGGGGGTTGTCGGGGCGGTGGTGCGTCGTCGGTG
>NZ_JBIUBV010000033.1:1747-4996 GCF_044548405.1 Streptomyces sp. NPDC052040
CCGTCTGGTCGTCTCTCGGTGCCGGCCCCGGTAAAAGTCTGCTTCGGCGGGCTGTGACGGGTGGTTGGTCGTTGTTTGAGAACTGCACAGTGGACGCGAGCATCTGTGGCCAAGTTTTTAAGGGCGCACGGTGGATGCCTTGGCACCAGGAACCGATGAAGGACGTGGGAGGCCACGATAGTCCCCGGGGAGTCGTCAACCAGGCTTTGATCCGGGGGTTTCCGAATGGGGAAACCCGGCAGTCGTCATGGGCTGTCACCCGCTGCTGAACACATAGGCAGTGTGGAGGGAACGCGGGGAAGTGAAACATCTCAGTACCCGCAGGAAGAGAAAACAACCGTGATTCCGGGAGTAGTGGCGAGCGAAACTGGATGAGGCCAAACCGTATGCGTGTGAGACCCGGCAGGGGTTGCGTATACGGGGTTGTGGGATCTCTCTTCTGTCGTCTGCCGGCGACAGGACGAGTCAGAAACCGTTGATGTAGGCGAAGGACATGCGAAAGGTCCGGCGTAGAGGGTAAGACCCCCGTAGCTGAAACATTAGCGGCTCGTTTGAGAGACACCCAAGTAGCACGGGGCCCGAGAAATCCCGTGTGAATCTGGCGGGACCACCCGCTAAGCCTAAATATTCCCTGGTGACCGATAGCGGATAGTACCGTGAGGGAATGGTGAAAAGTACCCCGGGAGGGGAGTGAAATAGTACCTGAAACCGTGTGCCTACAAGCCGTGGGAGCGTCGGAACGTGCTTGCACGTTCTCGTGACTGCGTGCCTTTTGAAGAATGAGCCTGCGAGTTTGCGGTGTGTTGCGAGGTTAACCCGAGTGGGGTAGCCGTAGCGAAAGCGAGTCCGAATAGGGCGTTTGAGTAGCACGCTCAAGACCCGAAGCGGAGTGATCTAGCCATGGGCAGGTTGAAGCGGAGGTAAGACTTCGTGGAGGACCGAACCCACCAGGGTTGAAAACCTGGGGGATGACCTGTGGTTAGGGGTGAAAGGCCAATCAAACTCCGTGATAGCTGGTTCTCCCCGAAATGCATTTAGGTGCAGCGTCGTGTGTTTCTTGCCGGAGGTAGAGCACTGGATAGGCGATGGGCCCTACCGGGTTACTGACCTTAGCCAAACTCCGAATGCCGGTAAGTGAGAGCGCGGCAGTGAGACTGTGGGGGATAAGCTCCATGGTCGAGAGGGAAACAGCCCAGAGCATCGACTAAGGCCCCTAAGCGTACGCTAAGTGGGAAAGGATGTGGAGTCGCACAGACAACCAGGAGGTTGGCTTAGAAGCAGCCACCCTTGAAAGAGTGCGTAATAGCTCACTGGTCTAGTGATTCCGCGCCGACAATGTAGCGGGGCTCAAGCGTACCGCCGAAGTCGTGTCATTGCAGTATATAGCCCCAACGGGTGCTGTGATGGGTAGGGGAGCGTCGTCTGCCGGGTGAAGCGGCACTGGAAGGTAGTCGTGGACGGTTGACGAGTGAGAATGCAGGCATGAGTAGCGATACACACGTGGGAAACGTGTGCGCCGATTGACTAAGGGTTCCTGGGTCAAGCTGATCTGCCCAGGGTAAGTCGGGACCTAAGGCGAGGCCGACAGGCGTAGTCGATGGATAACCGGTTGATATTCCGGTACCCGCTGTGAAGCGTCAAACATCGAGCATCGTGATGCTAAGGCCGTGAAGCCGCCCCGGAGCCTTCGGGCAAAGGGGAGTGGTGGAGCCGCCGGCCCAAGCGGTTAGTAGGTGAGTGATGGGGTGACGCAGGAAGGTAGTCCATCCCGGGCGGTGGTTGTCCCGGGGTAAGGGTGTAGGCCGTGCGATAGGTAAATCCGTCGCATATTGAGGCTGAGACCTGATGCCGAGCCGATTGTGGTGAAGTGGATGATCCTATGCTGTCGAGAAAAGCCTCTAGCGAGTTTCATGGCGGCCCGTACCCTAAACCGACTCAGGTGGTCAGGTAGAGAATACCGAGGCGTTCGGGTGAACTATGGTTAAGGAACTCGGCAAAATGCCCCCGTAACTTCGGGAGAAGGGGGGCCACGCTCGGTGATCGGATTTACTCCGTGAGCTGGGGGTGGCCGCAGAGACCAGCGAGAAGCGACTGTTTACTAAAAACACAGGTCCGTGCGAAGCCGTAAGGCGATGTATACGGACTGACGCCTGCCCGGTGCTGGAACGTTAAGGGGACCGGTTAGCTCCATTTCGGTGGGGCGAAGCTGAGAACTTAAGCGCCAGTAAACGGCGGTGGTAACTATAACCATCCTAAGGTAGCGAAATTCCTTGTCGGGTAAGTTCCGACCTGCACGAATGGCGTAACGACTTCTCGACTGTCTCAACCATAGGCCCGGTGAAATTGCACTACGAGTAAAGATGCTCGTTTCGCGCAGCAGGACGGAAAGACCCCGGGACCTTTACTACAGTTTGATATTGGTGTTCGGTTCGGCTTGTGTAGGATAGCTGGGAGACTGTGAAGCGCTAACGCCAGTTAGTGTGGAGTCGTCGTTGAAATACCAGTCTGGTCGTGCTGGATGTCTAACCCGCGCCCGTGATCCGGGTGGGGGACAGTGTCTGATGGGTAGTTTAACTGGGGCGGTTGCCTCCTAAAGAGTAACGGAGGCGCCCAAAGGTTCCCTCAGCCTGGTTGGTAATCAGGTGTTGAGTGTAAGTGCACAAGGGAGCTTGACTGTGAGACCGACGGGTCGAGCAGGGACGAAAGTCGGGACTAGTGATCCGGCGGTGGCTTGTGGAAGCGCCGTCGCTCAACGGATAAAAGGTACCCCGGGGATAACAGGCTGATCTTCCCCAAGAGTCCATATCGACGGGATGGTTTGGCACCTCGATGTCGGCTCGTCGCATCCTGGGGCTGGAGTCGGTCCCAAGGGTTGGGCTGTTCGCCCATTAAAGCGGTACGCGAGCTGGGTTTAGAACGTCGTGAGACAGTTCGGTCCCTATCCGCTGTGCGCGTAGGAGTCTTGAGAAGGGCTGTCCCTAGTACGAGAGGACCGGGACGGACGAACCTCTGGTGTGCCAGTTGTCCTGCCAAGGGCATGGCTGGTTGGCTACGTTCGGGAGGGATAACCGCTGAAAGCATCTAAGCGGGAAGCCTGCTTCGAGATGAGGACTCCCACCCACTTGATGGGGTAAGGCTCCCAGTAGACGACTGGGTTGATAGGCCGGATCTGGAAGCACGGTAACGTGTGGAGGTGACCGGTACTAATAGGCCGAGGGCTTGTCCTCAGTTGCTCGCGTCCACTGTGTT
>NZ_JBIUBV010000034.1:0-1360 GCF_044548405.1 Streptomyces sp. NPDC052040
CGCCCGGTTGGCGGGGGCGTTGGCGCCGGGTGTGGTGGGGGTGTTGGGGCGGTTTCCGTTGCGGGAGTTGGTGTCGTCGTCGGGTGGGCTGGGGTTGGTGGTGGAGCGGGAGCGGGCGTTGTTCGGGTCGTGGTACGAGTTCTTTCCGCGGTCGGAGGGGACGGTGGAGCGGCCGCATGGGACGTTGCGGTCGGCGGCGCGGCGGTTGCCGGTGATTGCGGGGATGGGTTTTGACGTGGTGTATCTGCCGCCGGTGCATCCGATCGGGGTGACGTTCCGCAAGGGTGCGAACAATGCGTTGTCGGCGGGGGTGGGGGAGGTGGGGGTGCCGTGGGCGATCGGGTCGGTGGAGGGCGGCCATGATGCGGTGCATCCGGAGCTGGGGACGGTGGAGGATTTCGGCTGGTTCGTGGGGCGGGCGCGGGAGCTGGGTCTTGAGGTGGCGCTGGATTTCGCGTTGCAGTGTTCGCCGGATCATCCGTGGGTGGAGAAGCATCCGGAGTGGTTCCGTCACCGGGCGGACGGAACGGTGGCGTTCGCGGAGAACCCGCCGAAGAAGTACCAGGACATCTACCCCGTCCACTTCGATGCGGATATGGACGGTCTGGTCGCGGAGTCGGTGCGGATCCTGCGGTTCTGGATGGGGCTGGGGGTGCGGATCTTCCGTGTCGACAACCCGCATACCAAGCCGGTGGTGTTCTGGGAGCGCGTGATCGGTGAGATCAACGGGGCGGATCCGGATGTGATGTTCCTGGCGGAGGCGTTCACGCGTCCGGCGATGATGCGGACGCTGGCGGCGGTCGGGTTCCAGCAGTCCTACACCTACTTCACCTGGCGGAACACCAAGGCGGAGCTGACCGAGTACTGCACGGAACTGGCGGGGGAGTCGGCGGCGTTCATGCGGCCGAACTTCTTCGTGAACACCCCTGACATCCTCCACGCGTATCTTCAGCACGGCGGCCGCCCTGCGTTCGAGGTGCGGGCGGTACTCGCGGCGACGCTGTCTCCGTCGTGGGGCATGTATTCGGGTTTCGAGCTGTGTGAGAACACGCCGTTGCGGGAGGGCAGCGAGGAGTACCTGGATTCGGAGAAGTATCAGCTGCGGCCGCGTGACTGGGAGCGGGCGGAGCGGGAGGGCCGGACGATCGCTCCGCTGATCACCCGGCTGAACCGGATCCGCCGGGAGAGTCCGGCGTTGCGGCAGTTGCGGAATCTGCATTTCCATCACGCGGACAAGGACGAGGTGATCGTCTATTCGAAGCGTGCCCGGGGCAGCACGGTGCTGGTGGTGGTGAACCTGGATCCGTACCACACCCAGGAGGCGACCGTGTCGTTGGACATGGGCCTGCTCGGCCTGGGC
>NZ_JBIUBV010000034.1:1458-3110 GCF_044548405.1 Streptomyces sp. NPDC052040
CGGGGCGGGGCGGGTGCCGGTGCGGGACGAGCTGACCGGTGCCGTCTACCACTGGGGCCGGTCCAATTATGTGCGTCTGACGCCGGGCGAGTCCTGTGCGCATGTGCTGACCGTGCTTGGACCGTCCTCACCGCAGATCGGAGGGTCACCCACACGATGATCGTCAATGAGCCCGTTCCGGATATGTTCGAGGACACTCCCGCCGCCGACCGGGATCCCGAGTGGTTCAAGCGTGCCGTCTTCTACGAGGTCCTGGTCCGTTCGTTTCAGGATTCCGACGGGGACGGGGTCGGTGATCTGAAGGGTCTGACGGCGAAGCTGGACTATGTGCAGTGGCTGGGGGTGGACTGCTTGTGGCTGCCGCCGTTCTTCCAGTCCCCGCTGCGTGACGGCGGTTATGACGTGTCCGACTACACGGCGGTGCTGCCGGAGTTCGGGGACCTCGCGGATTTCGTGGAGTTCGTGGACGCGGCGCATCAGCGGGGCATGCGGGTGATCATCGATTTCGTGATGAACCACACCAGTGACCAGCATCCGTGGTTCCAGGCCTCCCGCAGTGATCCTGATGGCCCGTACGGGGATTATTACGTGTGGGCCGACGACGACAAGCAGTACCCGGACGCGCGGATCATCTTCGTCGACACGGAGGCGTCCAACTGGACGTTCGATCCGGTCCGCAAGCAGTACTACTGGCACCGTTTCTTCTCCCACCAGCCGGATCTGAACTATGAGAACCCGGCCGTGCAGGAGGAGATGGTCTCCGCGCTGCGGTTCTGGCTGGATCTGGGCATCGACGGGTTCCGTCTGGACGCGGTGCCCTACCTCTACCAGCGGGAAGGCACCAACTGCGAAAACCTTCCCGCAACGCATGACTTCCTGAAACGGGTCCGCAAGGAGATCGACGCGCACTACCCCGACACCGTCCTGCTCGCCGAGGCCAATCAGTGGCCCGAGGACGTCGTGGACTACTTCGGCGACTACCGAAGCGGCGGAGACGAATGCCATATGGCGTTCCACTTCCCCGTCATGCCCCGCATCTTCATGGCCGTACGCCGTGAATCGCGGTATCCGGTCTCGGAGATCCTCGCGAAGACACCGGCCATTCCGTCGGGCTGCCAGTGGGGTATCTTCCTGCGCAACCACGACGAACTGACCCTGGAAATGGTCACCGACGAGGAACGCGACTACATGTGGGCGGAATACGCCAAAGACCCCCGCATGCGCGCCAACATCGGTATCCGGCGGCGGCTGGCGCCCCTGCTGGACAACGACCGCAACCAGATCGAACTGTTCACCGCGCTGCTGCTGTCCCTGCCCGGCTCCCCGATCCTCTACTACGGCGACGAGATCGGCATGGGCGACAACATCTGGCTCGGCGACCGCGACGCCGTGCGCACTCCGATGCAGTGGACCCCGGACCGCAATGCCGGGTTCTCCTCCAGCGATCCGGGCCGGCTGTTCCTGCCCACGATCATGGACCCGGTCTACGGCTACCAGGTCACCAACGTCGAGGCGTCGATGTCCTCACCGTCCTCGCTGCTGCACTGGACCCGCCGCATGATCGAGATCCGCAAACAGAACCCCGCGTTCGGGCTGGGCTCCTACACCGAACTGCCCTCCACCAACCCCGCCGTCCTGGCCTTCCTGCGGGA
>NZ_JBIUBV010000035.1:0-2667 GCF_044548405.1 Streptomyces sp. NPDC052040
CCGCAGGCACCTCACCGGCATCCACCGCCACCGCATCCACCAGCTCCGGCAGCAGACCACCCCCGAACACCACCTCCTCACCCACACCCGAGGAGATCAGGTGTGCGCGTTCGGCCGGGTCGGTCAGGGCGACGGTGGAGAGGGGCCGGGCGGGGTCGGCCAGCGCGTTGCGCAGGAAGGCGGTGAAGTGCCGCATCAGCCGGGTCATGGTGTCCCGGTCGAACAGGTCCGACTCGTAGTACGCGACACCGGTGAAGGTGTCGCCGTGCCGGGTCAGGGCCACGTTCAGGTCGAACCGCGACTTTCCGTCGACCAGGTCGATCCGTTCGCTCTCCAGGCCGGGGAGGACCAGGTCGTCGGTCTCCTCGTCGCCGAGGGCGAACAGGATCTGGAAGAGCGGGTTGCGGCTGGGGTCGCGCTCGGGCCTCAGTTCCTCCAGGAGCGCCTCGAAGGGCAGTTCCTGATTCTCGTAGGCGGCGAGCATGTGTGTCCGGGTCCGCGCGATCAGCTCGGTGAACGACGGGTCGTCGGTCAGCTCGGTGCGGACGAGGAGGGTGTTGACGAAGTAGCCGATCAGCTCCTCGAGTTCGGGCCGGACGCGTCCGGCGATGGGGGTGCCTACGGTGACATCGGCGGAGGCGGCGTGCCGGGCGACGACCGCGCTGAAAGCCGCGATCAGCGTCATGAACGGAGTGGCCTGGTGCCGCCGGGAGAACTCATTGACCGCCGCGCCCAGTTCGGCGTCCAGGGCGAATGAGACCTGGGCGCCGTTGCCGGAGCGGACGGCAGGACGCGGGCGGTCGGTGGGCAGCTCGGTGGCGCTCGCCCCGTCGAGACGGTCGCGCCAGTAGTCCAGTTGCCCGCGCAGCGCCTGCGGTGTCTGGTGTCTGCGGCTCCAGGCGGCGTAGTCCGCGTACTGGATCGGCAGTGCCGTCGCTTCGAAGGCGCGTCCGGTGGCCAGTGCCTCGTAGGCCCGGGACAGCTCCGACCACAGGACGCGCATGGAGGAGCCGTCGACGGCGATGTGGTGGAGCACCAGGACCAGCAGTGCGTCCTCGTGGGACAGCTGGACCGCGGCGATCCGGAACACCGGCCCGGTGGCGAGGTCGAACGGTTCCCGCATCAGTCCACGGGCGATCTCGAGAGCCGACTCGTAGCGTGCGGCCTCGCTCGTCCCGGTCGGCGTGTGCACCGCGACCGCCACCGGCGCGGCGGGCAGGACGCGCGGGGCCGGTGCGCCGTCACGCTCCTCGAAGACGGTCCTGAGGACCTGGTGCCGCTCGGCGACCAGGGCGAGGGCCCGGCCCAGGATGCCGGTGTCGAGCGGGCCGCGGAGCCGGATGACGGTCGAGGTGTTATACCCCGGCATCATCTGCTCCAGCAGCCACATCCGCTCCTGGGAGTACGACGGGACGTGCTCGTCGCGGTCGGCCACCGGGATCGATGCGGTCCCGGGGGCGTCCGGCCGGCGGTTGCGGGCGTTCTGGATCAGATTGCGGACCAGTGCGAGCCGCGCCGCCGATGTGTCCGTGTCCGGGAGGTGGCTCGTGGTCATGAGGGGTTCCTCTCGTCGACGATCTCCCGTGCGACGTCCGCGGTGGTGACCGCGTCGAGCAGGATGTTCTCGACGGCGATGGCCATGGTCTGGATGGTGGGGTTGTCGAAGATCACAGAGAGGGGGATCTCCGCGGACAGGGCGTGGCGCAGCCGGGAGATGATCCGGGTGGCCAGCAGGGAGTGACCGCCGAGGGTGAAGAAGTTGGCGCCGATGTCCAGGTCTTCGCGGCCCAGCACCTCGGACCAGATTCCGGCGACCAGTTCCTCGGCCTCGCTGCGCGGCCGGGCGGTGGACTCGACCGCCGTGAACTGCGGTTCCGGCAGGGCCCGGTAGTCGGTCTTGCCGTTGGCGTTGACCGGGATCCGGTCGAGCACCGTGATGCTGGACGGGATCATGTAGATCGGCAACTGGTCGGCCAGATGGGCGTTCAGCTCCGTGAGGAGGTTCTCGCCCGCGGCCTCGTCGCCGACGGTGATGTAGGCGGCCAGGCGCTGGTCGCCGGGTGCGGGCTCCCACTTGACCACCACGGCGTCGCGGATGCCGGGGAAGCGGCGCAGGGTGTGCTCGATCTCCGCGGGCTCGATCCGGATACCGCGGATCTTGACCTGGCTGTCCGCCCGGCCCAGGAACGTCAGCGTCCCGTTCGCCCGCCACACACCACGGTCACCGGTCCGGTAGAGCCGCTCCCCCGGCACATAGGGGTGCGGGATGAACGCCCCGGCGGTCTTGCGGGCATCACCCAGGTAGCCGCGGGCCAGTCCCGCCCCGCCCAGATACAGATCACCGGGGACGCCGACCGGGACCGGGTTGAGGTGCTCGTCGAGCACCAGGACCTGGTTGTTGGCGATGGCGCCGCCCAGCGGGACATCGGCGGCCCAGCGGTCGTCCGGGGTGCACTCATGGGCGGTGGAGTCGATGGAGACCTCGGTGGCACCCCACTGGTTGAACAGTCTGGCGCCCGTCGGGCCGATCCGGTCGTAGAACTTGCCGACGAGGTCGGGGCGGAGTGCTTCACCGCTGGAGATCACATACCGCAGGCCCGACAGCCCCCGGCGGCGGTCCTCGGTGATCTCGTCGCAGAACAGGCTCAGCATGCTCGGCACGAAATG
>NZ_JBIUBV010000036.1:0-1316 GCF_044548405.1 Streptomyces sp. NPDC052040
TGGGTGTTCCGGTGGACTGGGACGCCTTCTACGCCGGTACCGGCGCCCGCCGTGTGGATCTGCCCACGTATGCCTTCGACCACCACCACTACTGGATCGCCGACGGAGCGCCCCCCGAGACCGTCATATCCACCGGACCCGCGGTGACCCCCGCCGAGTCCGGACTGCGTGAACGGCTCGCCGAACTCCCCGCGAGCGACCGCGACTCCCATCTACTGGACGCGGTGTGCGAGCAGACCGCGGCCGTACTCGGTCACGCGGATCCGGGCGCCATCGATCCCGAACGGCCCTTCCACGAGACCGGCTTCGACTCCCTCACCGCCGTCGAACTGGTCAACCGCATCAACCGGATCAGCGGCCTCGCGCTCCCGCCCACCCTGGTCTTCGACCACCCCTCACCGACCGCACTCGCCACGCACCTGCGCACTCTGCTGAGCCCAGAACCCGAACCGTCCCTGGACGACCTGTTCGCACTCGTCGACAAAGAACTCGGCCCGGAAGGGGACTGACCGCCGATGACCACCGCCAACGAGCAGAAGCTCACCGACTACCTCAAGCGGGTCACCGCGGAACTCCAGCGCACCCGGGAACGGCTCGCCGGCCTGGAGGCCGACGACGACCCGATCGCCATCGTTTCCATGGCCTGCCGCTACCCGGGCGGCGTTCGCACGCCGGAAGACCTGTGGCGGCTCGTCGCCGACGGGGTGGACGCCATCGGTGACTTCCCCGACGATCGCGGCTGGGACCTCGACCACCTCGCCGTCCACTCCGACTCCACCCGCGGCGGCTTCCTCGACGCGGCCGGTGACTTCGACGCGGCCTTCTTCGGCATGTCGCCCCGCGAGGCACTGGCGACCGACCCGCAGCAGCGTCTGCTGCTCGAAGTCGCCTGGGAGGCCGTCGAACGCGCGGGCATCGACCCGTCCTCCCTCCGTGACACCCCCACCGGCGTGTTCACCGGCTTCGCCGGTCAGACCTACGCCGACATGGACACCTGCGCGGACGAACTGCGCGGCTATGTGCTCGCCGGAAGCGCCGCCAGCGTGGCATCCGGCCGGATCGCCTACACCCTGGGCCTGCACGGTCCTGCGATCACGGTCGACACCGCCTGCTCCTCCTCCCTGGTCGCCCTGCACACCGCCATCCAGTCACTGCGCCACGGCGACTGCACGCTCGCTCTCGTGGGCGGAGTCACCGTCATGTCCACCCCCGGGGCCTGGATCGAGTTTTCGCGTCAGCAGGGGCTGGCGGTGGATGGTCGGTGCAAGTCGTTCGGGGTGGGTGCGGATGGGACGGGGTGGTCGGAGGGGGTGGGG